>NZ_CP135076.1:0-717500 GCF_032229225.1 Stakelama saccharophila | reverse complement strand
TCGCTTTTTTCCGAACCTCAGCTTTTCTGCGGTTTACGCGTTCGTAATTCGTGCCGGTGCATCACGCTCGCCATGGGAAATGGTGCCGCTACGGCGAATCACGAGTCGGAATCGCTGCGCGATCAGGTGCGCAAAGCCGTCATCTGGCGCTCCGGCACCCAGATTCTCGGTCAGATGATCGCGTGGTGCTCCACCTTCGTGGTGATTCGCCTGCTCGACCCTGCCGATTACGGCCTGTTCGCCATGACGCAGGTCGTGCTCGTGCTGTTCAACATGCTGAACGGCTACGGCCTCGCCAGCAGCCTGATCCAGCAGGACGAAATCGGCCACCGGCAGATGCGCCAGCTATTCGGCATGCTGATTCTGCTGAACCTGGCGCTCGCCCTGGTGCAGGTGATCGCCGCGCCGCTGGCCGCCGCCTATTACCGCCAGCCCATGATTGCCGACCTGTTGCGGGTACAGGCACTTCTCTATGTAACGACGCCGTTCATCGCCTTTCCCTTCGCCCTGCTTTCGCGCCGCATGGATTTTCGCAGCCAGGCGCAGGTGAACCTCGCCTCGGCCGTGACGGGCGCGGTGGCCGCGCTGGGCGGAGCCTATGCGGGATTCGGAGTGTGGACGCTGATAGTGGCGCCGATCATCCTGTTCACCACCCGCGCCGTCGGCATGACGGTCGCCGCGAAATCGCTGATGTGGCCAAGTTTCGATTTTCGCGGGGCGGGAAGCATGGCGCGCTATGGCGGTCTGATGGCGGCGGGCCAGTTCTTCTGGTTCGTGCAGAGTCAGGCCGATGTCTTCATCGCCGGCCGAAGCTTCGATCCGCATCACCTGGGGATCTATACGACCTCGCTGTTCCTGACGCAGATCTTCGTCTCGAAATTCGTGCCGGCGCTGAACGAGGTCGCCTTTTCCGCCTATTCCCGGATCCAGCGCGATGCCGACGCGGTCGCGACCGCCTTCGCCAGGTCGGCGCGAATCATCATGGTCGCGGCCATGCCCTTCTATCTCGGCATGGCAGTGACGGCGGAACCGCTCGTGCTCGTCGTGCTCGGCGAAAAATGGGCGGAAGCGGTGCCGATCGTCCGCCTGCTCGCCTGCGCCATGCCGTTCATGACGATGCTCATCCTGTTCGCGCCCGCCAGCGATGCGATGGGCCGACCGGGAATCAGCGCACGGAACGGCGCGACCGGGGCGGTCGTGCTACCGGTCGCCTTCCTTGCGGGCGTGCATTGGGGCGCGACCGGTCTCGCCGTCGCGTGGATCGCGGCCTATCCGCTCTACCTCCTGATCGCAGCGCGGCGCACCCTGCCGGTGATCGGGCTTCGCGCCCGCGCGCTCGCAGGCGCCGTGACGCCGCCCATCGTCGCCGCGCTCACGATGGCGCTGATCGTCGCAGGCGTGGATTCGATGCTTCCGGCGGTCGGCCCGGTTCTTCGACTCGCCACCCTGGTCGCCGCCGGCGCCGCGACCTATGGAGCCTGGCTGCTCCTGTTCGCGCGGGATACGGTCACGGAGCTCGTCGACCTGCTCCGCCGCCGCTGACGCCCCGGATCAGGCCTGCTGGATATAGTCGCGCATCGCGCGCGCTTCGGCCTCGATCCGGTCGATCCGGTATTTGACGATATCGCCGATCGAGACGAGCCCGATCATCCGCCCCTGCTCCAGGACCGGCAGATGTCGGATACGCCGCTCGGTCATCTGCGACAGCGCGGCCAGGGCCGAATAATCGGGCGTAACCGTCACGGCCGGCGCCGTCATCAGTTCGCCGACCTGCCGCGCAAGGGCGTCCGCCCCTTCTTTTGCAACGCAATAGATGACGTCGCGTTCGGAAAAGATCCCGACCACCTGATCATCATCGACCACCGGAAGCGCTCCGATTCGTCGCTCGGCAAGCATTGCCACGGCATCGACCACGCGGGTTGCACCGCCGATCGACTGGACGTCATGGCCTTTGCCGCCAAGGATTGCCGCGATCGTCATGGCCATTCTCCTTCATCGCCCCGGCTTGAGGATTCCACGAACACGCCCCAATTGGAAGTCATGGCGAACCCCAGGCGCGATCTCGACGACCCGGAATATGCGGCCTTTGCCTGGGCGCGCTATCGCCGCGTCCTGAAATGGATGGCGCTTTTGTCCCTTGCGGTCGCCGTCGCGGCGGTGGCGGTCCTTTGGTGGTGGCTGGATACCATGCGGCTCCACCTCGCGATCGCCACCGGTCTAGGCGTGGGACTGTCGGTCCTGATGGCGGCGGCGCTGATGGGACTGATGTTCCTCAGTTCAGGCTCCGGGCACGATGAAACCGTCGACCGGTTCAATCGCGACCGCGAAGACGACGCGTCCTGATCGACCTTCGAAGCGGCGGGAACGGCATTAAGCAAAAGGCCGGCGGCATCGCTGCCCACCGGCCTTTCTTGCTTTCGTTCCGACCGCTGCTTCAGCCGAGCGAAGACTGTGCCTCTTCCTCGCCCGAACTGCGACGCCGGCGACGCGGCTTGGGCTTTTCCTCGGCATCGCTCAGCGAAGGCGGCAGGCGATCGGCCCCCAGGCCTTCGCCGTCGTTCGCGGCAGCCGGCTCGGCATTCACCTCGTTCTTGCGCGGGCGGCCGCGCCGACGGGGCTTCTCCTCGACAGATTCCGACGTAGCGTCGGCCTTTTCCGTGTCCGATGCGTCCTGGCCACTTTCGTCCGCCCGCTCGGCGCCGTTCGCGCCTTTGCGGCCGGAACGTCCGCTGCGCCGTTCGCGATCCCCGTCCTCGCCCCGGGCGCTGCCCCGAGCCTGGTCCTGACGGTCCCCATCATCCTGCTCAGCGTCGTTGTCGTCGCGCTGCCGGCGGTTGCTTTCCTCGGCGCGCAAACGGGTATCGTTGAGCACGCGGAAATAATGATCCGCATATTGCAGGTACATCTCGGTACTGACCCGGTCGTCCTGCATCTGCGCATCCCGCGCGAGATTCTTGTATTTCTCCAGCAGTTGCGCCGCATTGCCGCGATGGCGGCTGTCGATACGATTGTTGCTGTCGGGGCGACTGCCCCCACCCTGCGAGCGCTGCCCGCCGCGGCCGCGACGGCGGCCGGCCTGACGATTGGTCATCAAGGTTTCAATGTCCTGTTGTTCAAAACTGTCCGTCGATCCATTGCGATCCCGGATACGAGCCACATCAGCGAGGGCATCGGCATTACCGACGACGCCGCGTGCCACGGCCGCCGGACGTCAGCGGCACACATGACGTTGGAGTGGGCCAGGGCCCCGTTTTCAACACCTTGGTCGAAAATGCCTGCCCCGCAGCAATCCTTAGCGGCTGCGCGACGAACTTCCAAGGGGAAATATGGGTCGCGCGCCGCCAGGATCAAGATGTCGCGATCAACGCACGCGCCCGGCCGCCCAGATCGCTTCGGCAGGCTACCTGGAGCCGACGGGCCGAAAGCAACGCGGTCACCGCTTCGCGCTGGCGATGGCCGATCTCCAGGATCGCAGCGCCGCCGGGGGCGAGCAGGCGCGGCAGATCCGGGACGATGCGCCGATAATCGTCCAGGCCGTCAAATCCCGCGAACAATGCCGATGCGGGTTCGTGGCCGATGACGTCGCGCGGCAGGGCGGCATCCGCTTCGACATAAGGCGGGTTGGCGAGGATCAGGTCGAACGGCCCCTCGATTCCGGCCGCCCAGTCGCCCCGCAGCATCGTGGCCCGGCCCGGCGCAATGCGCGCGGCGTTGCGCACGGCATAGGCCAGCGCTTCCGCCGAGGCCTCGATCCCCAATCCCTGCGCCCCCGGCCACTGATCGAGCGCCGCGAGGAGCAGGGTGCCCGGCCCGGTGCCCAGATCCAGGATGCGGGCAGGCGCGCGGTCGCCGAAATGCTCGACCGCCGCCTCGATCAGCGTCTCGCTGTCGGGCCGGGGAATCAGCACGCCGGGGCCGATTTCCAGCGTGACCGTCCAGAAATCCCGATCTCCGACGATATAGGCGACCGGCTCGTGCGCCAGCCGGCGATCAAGCAGCGCCGCGAATTTCGCCGGCGCGGGCCGATCGAGCCCGCCGAGAAGCATGGCATCGCGGCTCATGTCGAGCGCGTGCGCCATCAGCAACTCGGCGTCCAGGCGCGGGGTGTCGGATATGGCGTCCAGGTGTCGGGCGGCATCGGCGAGCGCGCCGCGCACATCTCCCCTCCCGCTTGCGGGCGGGGGAAAGGGGGGGGATGTCATCATGGATGATCGCCGGGTCGAAAGCCCTCCCCCCGGCCCCTCCCGCGGACGGGAAGGGCACTTACGCAGCATCTTCCAGGCTGGCGAGTCGTTCGGCCTCGTCCTCGGAAATGAGAGCATCGATCAGTTCGTCCATCTGGCCTTCCAGGATTTCGGGCAGACGGTGGAGCGTCAGGCCTATCCGGTGATCGGTCACGCGGCCCTGCGGGAAATTATAGGTGCGGATCCGCTCCGACCGGTCGCCCGATCCGACCATCGACCTGCGCGCACCGGCGCGTTCCGAATGGAGCCGCTCGCGCTCACGCTCGTAGAGGCGGGTGCGCAGCACCTTGAGCGCCTTCGCCTTGTTCTTGTGCTGCGACTTTTCGTCCTGCTGGATGACGACGAGGCCGGTCGGGATATGCGTGATACGCACCGCCGAATCGGTGGTGTTGACCGACTGGCCGCCCGGCCCCGACGAGCGGTAGATGTCGATGCGCAGATCCTTTTCGTCGATCTGGACGTCCACTTCCTCCGCCTCGGGCAGCACCGCCACCGTCGCCGCCGAGGTGTGGATGCGCCCGCCCGATTCGGTGACCGGAACGCGTTGGACGCGGTGGACCCCGCTTTCGAACTTCAACCGCGCGAAAACGCTCTGCCCCTTCACGCTCGCGATCACTTCCTTGTAGCCGCCGGCCTCCGACGGGCTTGCAGAGATCAGTTCGACGCGCCAGCCGCGCTCGTCGGCATAGCGCTGATACATGCGCAGCAGGTCGCCGGCGAACAGCGCCGCCTCGTCGCCGCCGGTGCCGGCGCGGATTTCCAGCATGGCCGGCTTCTCGTCGGCCGAATCGCGCGGGAGAAGCGCAAGCGCCAGGGCGCGTTCCGCAACCTCCAGATTGCCGCGGTTCTGCTCCAGCTCGTCCTCCGCCATCGCCCGCAATTCGGCGTCGGCATCATGTATCATGTGGGCAAGCGACTTGCCTTCGGCCCGCAGCCTGCGCACCTCGCCCGCGGCCTTCGCCACCGGCTCCAGCTCGGCATATTCTTTCGATACGGCGACGAACTTGTCCGACGACAGGTCGCCCGACGACATCATCGCCTGCAATTCGTCGCGCCGCGCCTCGATCGCGGCGATACGGTCGGCCGGAATATGGGTCATCGGTGACCTCGGCAGGATTCCCGCGCTCCTGCACAGGCCGGCGCCCAGAGCCACGAACGGCTTCGTTTGCCGCCCTGGGCTCCTGCTTTCGCAGGAGATCGGAGAAGGCCGCAATTGATCATGCCGCGCTCAACG
The DNA here is from genome assembly GCF_032229225.1 of Stakelama saccharophila. Lineage (NCBI taxonomy): Bacteria > Pseudomonadati > Pseudomonadota > Alphaproteobacteria > Sphingomonadales > Sphingomonadaceae > Stakelama > Stakelama saccharophila. The sequence continues at coordinate 712,022 of NZ_CP135076.1, read as the reverse complement.
TTTCTGCCAGCGCGTCGAGCGCAACCGGCTGCTGCTCGCCGGTTGCGAGGTTCTTCACGCCCGCCTCCCCGCTCGCGATCTCGTCGTCGCCGAGAATTACCGCATAGCGCGCGCGCAGCGCGTCGGCCTTCGCCATGCGCTTCTTCATATTGCCCTTGAACGCCATGTCGACGGCAAGCCCGGCACGACGCAGTTGCGCCAGGATGCCCTGAGCGCGCGTCGCCGCCGCCTCGCCGAGCGGCACCACGACCGCATCGACCGACTTCGCCGCCGGTTCGTCGAGCAGCATCGCCAGCCGCTCGATCCCGGCCGCCCAGCCGACGCCCGGCGTGGGATTGCCGCCGAGGCTCTCGATCAGCCCGTCATAGCGCCCGCCGGCGATCACGGTGCCCTGCGCGCCCAGCCGGTCGGTGACGAATTCGAATGCGGTGTGGCGGTAATAGTCGAGCCCGCGCACGAGCCGCGCATTGCGCGTCCACGCGACGCCGGCGGCATCAAGCCCGCCCGTAACCGCCTCAAAATAATCTCGTGAGAATCGAGTCAGAAACTCATCGATCCCAGGAGCCTCCGCCACGATCTGCTGGTCCTGCGGGCTCTTGCTGTCGAGAATGCGAAGTGGATTAGTCTCGAGGCGAACTCGGCTCTCTTCTGACAAATCAAGTTGATGATTCGCGAAATGCTCGATCAAGGCCAAACGCCAGCCTTCCCGCGAATGAGGGTCGCCCAGCGTATTGAGCTGCAACGTCACCCCTTCGGCGATGCCGAGTTCGTTCAGCAACTGGTCGGCGAGCGTCAGCAGTTCGACATCCGCCGCAGGCTCGGCGGCGCCGATGATCTCGGCGTCGATCTGGTGGAACTGGCGATAGCGTCCCTTTTGCGGGCGTTCATAGCGAAATACCGGTCCGTGCGTCGCGAGCTTCATCGGCGCATGTTGCTGCCAGCCGTTCGTGATGAACGCACGCGCGATGCCGGCGGTGAATTCGGGCCTGAGCGTGACCGAATCGCCGCCGCGATCGTCGAAGGTGTACATCTCCTTCGACACCACGTCGGTCGTCTCGCCCAGCGAGCGGGCGAAAACGGCGGTCGCCTCGAACACCGGCAGTTCGAGCCGGTCGAAACAATAAAGCCGGCGGACATGATCGAAAGCGTCGACGACGCGCGCGAAGCGGCGCTCGTCCTCGCCGACGATATCCTGCGTTCCGCGGATCCGGTTGGGGGTGTCGGTACGGGCCATGGAGCGGCGATATCTAGGGCGTAGATTCGCGAAACGCCAGTGTTTCGCGCGAGGTCCGTCTTGCACGCCGGCGCGCACGTCGCTAACTGCATCCGTCCGCAAGCGCGTGAGCGGGTATAGCACAATGGTAGTGCAGCAGCCTTCCAAGCTGAATATACGGGTTCGATTCCCGTTACCCGCTCCAGCCTTTTCGTAGAAAATCCCTTTCGGTCGCCCTCCGGTCGGTGGCCCGCGCCGGGCCGTGTACGCGCTTCCAGCATCATCTTGAGCCGGCCTTCGCTGGCGCGCTTTGCGGCGGCGGGGAACGCCTCGAACGCGCTTGATCTGCGTTATGGCGTGCGACGGTGCGCCCCCGTACAAGGAGGATATCCAGCGTCGAGCGGGGCGGCCAGACGGAGGATCACGATGCAATCGAACGATCGAATCTATTTCCTGAAACGCGCGAGCCGCGAGCGGGAATTGGCGGAGTTGTGTCGGGACGATGCGGTCGCCACGGCCCATCGGCAGATGGCCAAGCAATATGAACGCAGGGCCGACGGCCTGTCGCAGGAGCAAACCACGATCGTGGAGCGCAACTGAGCCTCGGCGGGCGAATAGCGGCGCGCCGGGGCGGCGCAATCCGATCTCGACGCCGCCCTCGCTTCCCCGCTACAGGGCCGCGATGACCCAATTCCAAGAGCGTCGCACCTTCGCGATCATCTCCCATCCCGACGCCGGCAAGACCACGCTGACCGAAAAGCTGCTGCTGTTCGGCGGCGCCATCCACCTGGCAGGCCAGGTGAAGGCGCGCGGCCAGGCGCGGCGTGCAAGGTCGGACTGGATGAAGATCGAGCAACAGCGCGGCATTTCCGTCACCAGCTCGGTGATGACGTTCGAGCGCGAGGGCGTGACCTTCAACCTGCTCGACACGCCAGGCCACGAGGATTTCTCCGAAGACACCTACCGCACACTCACCGCCGTCGATTCCGCCGTCATGGTGATCGACGCGGCGCGCGGCATCGAGGCGCAGACGCGCAAGCTCTTCGAGGTCTGCCGCTTGCGTTCCGTGCCCATCATCACCTTCATCAACAAGGTCGATCGTGAAGGCCGCCAGCCGTTCGAGCTGCTCGACGAGATCGCCGACGTCCTGGCGCTCGATGTCGCGCCGATGACCTGGCCGGCCGGAATGGGCGGGCAGTTCGAGGGCATCTACGACCTGCGCGACCACCGCCTGCTGCAGCCGACCGGCGGCAGCCGCGAATATGGGGGCAAGGTCGCCCAGCTTTCCGGGCTCGACGATCCGAAACTCGCCGAACTGCTGAGCGCCGATGCACTGGCGCGCCTGCAGGAGGAGACCGAACTGGCCGAAATCGGCTATGCGCCGTTCGACGAAGAAGCATACCGCAACGGCGACCTCACGCCGGTCTATTTCGGATCGGCGCTCAAGCAGTTCGGCGTCGATTCGCTGATCCGGTCGCTCGCCGCCTTCGCGCCGCCGCCGCGCCCGCAGCCGGCCGAGCCGGAACCCGTCGAGCCGAGCCGCGACGAAGTCACCGGCTTCGTCTTCAAGGTGCAGGCCAACATGGACCCGAACCACCGCGACCGCATCGCCTTCATGCGGCTGTGCTCTGGGACCTTCAAGCGCGGCATGAAGCTGACGCCGACGGGTCACGGCAAGCCGATTTCCGTACATTCGCCGATCCTGTTCTTCGCGCAGGACCGCGAACTGGCGGAGGAGGCCTATCCCGGCGACATCATCGGCATTCCCAATCACGGCACGCTGCGCGTCGGCGACACGATGAGCGAGAAGGCGCAGGTGCGCTTTACCGGCCTGCCGAACTTCGCGCCGGAAATCCTGCGCCGCGTGGCGCTGAAGGATCCGACCAAGACCAAGCAGTTGCGCAAGGCGCTCGACGACATGGCCGAAGAAGGCGTGACGCAGGTCTTCTATCCGGAGATCGGCGCCAATCTCGTCATCGGCGTGGTCGGGCAGCTTCAACTGGAAGTGCTGATCAGCAGGCTGGAGGCGGAATACAAGGTCGCGGCCGGGCTGGAGATGGCGCCGTTCGAAACCGCGCGCTGGATTTCAGGCGACCCCGCCAGGTTGAAGGAATTCGTCGAGATCAACCGCTCGGCAATGGCCAAGGACCGCGACGGCAATCCCGTCTTCATGGCGAAGAGCGCCTGGGAAGTAGGCTATGTGGCGGAGCGCTATCCCGACATCACCTTCGCCGCGACACGGGAGCGCTAGGTCCCGCTGCGAGCGGCCGTGCCCTGTTCCTCGTCCCACCATTCGCTGCGAAGCGACCGGGAGGCGACGAACATCAGCGCCGCCGCCAACAGGTAGAAGGCGAGACACCCGATCACGGCATAGCGCAGCGATTCGACGCCGTGGCCGGTCTTCAACCCGTCGGACACCGCCCCCATCAGCCAGGGACCGACGCCCAGGCCGATCAGGTTGTTGACCATCAGGAAACTGCCGCTCGCGGTGGCGCGCATGTGGGGCGGGACGAGATTCTGCACCGCGGTCGTCACCGGCCCGAGCCACAGGATATTGAGCCCATTCGGGATGAGCAGCAGTGCCCAGGCGATCGGCAGCACGCCGGTCGACAGGCCGGCGGCGAAGGTCGGCGCGGTGATCAGCCAGGCGATGGCCGGCAGCCAGGCGTACCAGCGCCGGTCGGCGTGCCCCAGCCTGTCCGCCAACCAGCCCCCGGCGAACACGCCCGCCGTTCCGCCGATGAGCAGCAGCGATCCCAGGAACTGACCGGTGGTGACGAGATCGAGACCGAAGCTGCGGATCAGCACCGATGGCGTCCACAGCGCCAGGCCGTACCCGCACAGCGAGCTGAACCCGGCGGCGAAGGACATCAGCCAGAAACTGCGCTTTTTTGCCAGCATCGGGAAGACCATCGAGACGGGCGCGAGCGGCGGACCGCCGGCACGGCCTCTTTTCGGTACGTCCCGCACCAGGAAGCGGAATATGGGGGCCACCACGATCCCGGCCGCACCAACGGCCAGGAAGGCGATCCGCCAATCGACGCTGGACGCGATATAGGCACCCAGCAAGGTTCCGAGCGCCAGCCCCACGGGAATGCCCAGCGAATAGATGGCAAGCGCGCGTGCCCGCTTTTCGAGCGGGAAATAGTCGGCGATCAGCGCGTAGGACGGCGCCACGCCGCCCGCCTCTCCGATACCGACGCCCAGGCGGAATGCAAAGAGGTGCCAGAAGCCGGTGGCGAAGCCGCACAGGGCGGTGAAGCCGCTCCACACCGTCAGCGCGCCCGTTATCACCCAGCTCCGGCTGGTACGATCGGCAAGCAGCGCCAATGGCACGCCCAGAATCGAATAGAGGATGGCGAAGGCGAGGCCGCCGACGGCGCCGAACTCGCCGTCGCTCAGCCCCAGATCCGCCTTGATCGGCTCGGCGAGGATGCCGAGGATCTGCCGGTCGAGAAAATTGAAGGTATAAACCAGCAGCAGCATCGCCAGGACGAGGCCGCGATGCCCTTTGCCGACGGTTGCCGCTTGCGTATTCATGAAACGCGCCTCCCCTCCCGTCCGCACACCGCGCCGGGTCCCGGACGGGAAAAGCTATACTGGCCGATGATCAGAACTTCACGCCAAAGGTGACGAACACCTGACGCGGATTGCCGTAATAGGCCGTCAGAACGCCCTCCGCACCCAGCGTCGGGATGTAGTCGCCATTGGCATCGCGCAGGAAATCGCCCGTATCCGGGTTCTGCGACAGGAAATTGTAGCCGGAGACGATATAACGCTCGTCCGTCAGGTTCCGGCCATGAATGCCGATCGAATATCTGTCGTCCGGGGAATGCCAGACGAGATTGGCGTCGAACAGCGCATAGCCCGGCTGGTCCAGCATCGGCGTCCGCAGCTCGAACTGCTGCGTCCTGCTGCGATAGGAAACCGTGCCGGTGAAATCGAGATCGCCACCGCCCAGCGGCGTGGAATAGCCGAGCGTGCCGCTGACGGTCCATTTCGGCGTATTCTGGAAGGCCCGCTCATCGGCGACATCGATACCGCGACTGTCGACGAACTGCGTATATTCCGCGTCGATATAGCCGAGCGTCCAGGCAAGGGACAGCTCGTCGCCGGGCGTGCCGAAATCCTGCAGCGGCACGGCACGTCCTTCCAATTCCACGCCCTTGATCCGCGCCTTGCCGGCATTGGTGGTCACGCCGATGAAGGTCTGCTGGCCATTGATGGTGGTGCCCACCGATCCCGGCACCTGCACGTCGGTATAATCGGCGATGAAGCCCGCCAGCGCCAGGTTCAGACGCCCGTCGAGCAATGCCGCCTTGTACCCCAGTTCGTAGCTGTCGACTTTTTCCGGGTCGAAGGTCATGAACCGATAGACCTCGTCATAGCTGACGGTGCCGTCGCCGTTGAAGTCCGGCGCCGCCGTCGTCACGCCGCGCGGATCGAATCCGCCGCCCTTGAAGCCTTTCGAATAGCTGGCATAGAGTTGCTGGCCCGCCACCGGCTTGAAACTGATCGACGCGCGCGGGGTGAATTCGGCAAAGTCGCGGGTGCCGCGAAAATCCGATTGCGGCGCGAAAAAGGTGCCCGCGCCGTCGAAATAGGGTGATCCCCCGCCGATATAGACCGCCCGGTTGATGACGGAACGGCGCGTGTCCCAGGTATAGCGCCCGCCCAGCGACAGGCTCCATTGCGGCGTGAAATCATAGGTGAAATCGCCGAAGATCGCGGCCGTATTGGTATCGACGTCGCCAAAGGTCAGCGCCGTCACCGTGGCGGGCAGGCGCACGTCGAAGATCGTCTTCGCCTCGGCATCGAGATAATAGACGCCGAGCAGCCCGTGCAGATCGCCGGTGTCCACCAGCGCCTGCACCTCCTGCGAGAACTGCTTGTTGCGATAGACTGCCGGCACGTCGAGATCGACCGCGGGAAGCGCATCGAAGTCGATCGGCGTCGAACTGTCGTCCTTGCGATAGCCGGTGATCGACCGGATCGTCAGCCAGTCGGCGGGCCGCATCTCGGCCAGCAGCGCACCGCCATAGGCCTCCACATCCTGCTTCGGATCGTCGAGTCCGCCGCGGCTGTCATAGACGTCGTCGAGCGGCGGCGTGTCGGTGGCCAGGCTGGTGATCAGGCGGTGGCCACCACGACTGTTGGACCTGTCGTGGCTGTAATCGCCCGACAGGCGCAGGAAGAACGTGTCCGAAGGTTCGAATTCGATCGTACCGCGCGCCGCCCAGATGTCCTTGTTGTAGTTCTCCTCGCCGGTGGTGAGATTGGTGCCGAACCCGCCGCGGCTGAGCCGGGCGCCGGCCACGCCGACGCGCAGACTGTCGGTCACCGGCGTGCTGGCAACGATCACGCCGTCGGCCTTGTCGTAATTGCCGTACGTGGCGCGCGCGCGCAGCGTCGCCTTATAGGGGTCGAGCCGCTTGGTGACATATTTCACCGCGCCGCCGATGGTATTGCGGCCGTAAAGCGTGCCCTGCGGGCCGCGCAGCACCTCGATCCGTTCCACGTCGTAGATTTCGAGGACGGCCGCTTGCGGGCGATTGAGATAGACATCGTCGACATAGACGCCGACGCCCGCCTCGAAGCCCGCGACCGGATCCTGCTGCCCGACGCCGCGGATGAAGGCGGTCAGCGTGGAGTTGGTGCCGCGCGAGACTTCCAGCGTCACATTGGGCGTGGTGTTGGAGATGTCGGTGATATCGATCGAACCCGCCTGCTCCAGGTCGGCGCCGGTATAGGCGGTGACGGCGATCGGCACGTCGACCAGCGATTCCTCGCGCCGGCGTGCGGTGACGACGATGTCGCCGATGGCGGCACGCGGGCTGACGCGTTCCTGGTCGGTGGCGGTGTCCGGCGTGTCGTTGCCCGCCGCCGGGAGCGTCTGGTCGGGCCTATCCTGCGCATGAGCGAGAGGTGCGGTGAGACCGGCCAGCGCGGCGCCAGCCAGCAAAATCGGACGCGCAGACGAAATCGTGCGAAGCATGTGCTTCTTCCTCCCCTATGATCGACGCCGGTTTCGGACCGGGTTGTGTGATATCGACAGACGCTATACTGAAACCTGAACCGAGTTTCAACTTAGGAGATGGGGAGGATCGCGAATGCCGAAGAGGCGTGGCGGGGCGGCAACGGGTGCATCGGCCGAGGACGGAAGCGCCGCCAGCAGCGGGAAAGCGCCGCGCACCGACCGCGGCCGGCGCACGCTTCGCGCGATTTTGGACGCAGCGGCGATCGAGTTCGGCGAGAAAGGCTTTCACGAAGGATCAATCAGCGGGATCACCCGGCGGGCGGGCGTGGCCCTGGGCAGCTTCTACACCTATTTCGATTCCAAGGACGCCGTGTTCCGCGCCCTGGTGCGCGACATGTCGGGCCAGGTCCGCGACCATGTCGCGCCCGCACTGCGCGCCGCCGACCACCAGATCGCGGCCGAACGGGCCGGCCTCGAACAGTTCATCGCCTTCGTCCGCCAGCACAAGGAAATCTATCGCATCATCGACGAGGCCGAGTTCGTCGACCCGGAAAGCTTTCGCCAGCATTATGCGACGACGGCCGAGCGGATCCGGACACGCCTCGCCGCCGCATCACAGCGCGGCGAGCTGCGCGAGGGGCTGTCGGAGGTCCATGCCTGGGCGATCATGGGAATGAACGTGTTCCTCGGGCTGCGCTACGGGGTCTGGCAGGAGGACAAGACGCCGGAGGCCATTGCGGACACCGTCGCGGAGATGCTGAAGGACGGCCTGGCGCGCCGCTGAACCGGCACCGACGACCTCAATCCGACGATTTTTTCGCCAGCTTGTCGCGCAACCCGGCGAGCGCACCGAACGGCCCCGCCTCCTCCTCGCTCAGGACGCCTGCGTCGTGCAGCACCTCGTCGGCCTGCGCGCTGCGCGGAAAGGGATCGAGCGAAAGCGCCAGCGTTTCCGCCGCCGCTTCGCCCAGATCAACGGCGCCGCCCTGATAGAAGATCGTGTCGCACGAATCGGCATCCAGTTCGATCTCCTCTTCCTCCGGCGTCGCGGCGGGAACGAATCGAATGGCGAAATCCTCGTCAATCTCCGCCGGCACCGGCGCATCGGTCGCCACGCAGCGTTGCTGCGCCCGGGCGGTCAGATGCCCATCCAGAAACACGGTCCCGCCCTCTCGCCGCAGCGTGCAGCGCGCCTGAAGCCGATCGACGGAGATGAGGCCGAAACGGCGCGCGAGCGCGGCGCATTCGTCGGCATCGGCGACGATGTCCTCGCTCACCGTGCCGGCGCCCAGCCGGTCGAGACGGTAGCGGCGGCTGAATTCGGGCGATGCGTTCACGGCAGATCGCCCGCGGTCAAGCGGTCGAGCGACACGGCGTCCAGCGCGGCGCGGAAATCGCGCAGATGATGCTCGACATACGCCACCGCTTCGTCACCCGGATCTTCGCCGCGATAGAGGTTGCGGATCAGCGCCGCCTGCAGCCCCCCGTCGACAAGCCCCTGGCGATAGGCGCCCAGGCGCCCGCCCAGCATTCCCATCATCTTGCCGATATGCTTGCCGACGACCAGGTCGCCGAAGCCGATCTCGCGAAGCTGGCCGTCCATGTCGTCGACGAAGCGTTCCGACAGCAGCGCACCCGGCGCCGCACCCTGCGGATCCGATTCGAGCCGCAGCAGGACCATGGACAGCAAGGCGGCGATCATGTCGAACCGGCCGTCGATGGTGTCGGGGACCTTGCCATGGATATACCAGTGCGGCCGGCGCGCCCGCGCGACCGTCGCCTGATACAGCGTTTCGCACGATTCCGTCTCCACGCGGCCGAAAAGTCGCCCCAGCAAACCCATTGTCACCCGTTCTTCCAGTCCACGGCCTTGTTTGGCCGCGCGCGGACGCATATTGAGGCGCTCGGCGCATGATGCAATGCGCGAGTTCCGGCGGACCCCGGCGGTTCCGCCCGATTGGGAGATTACGATGTCGGTGCTTTTCAAGCGTGTCCTGTTCGCGGCAGGCCTGGCGGCGATGGCCGCAACGGGCGGCTGCACGAAGATGCGCGCGCATCACGGCTATGTCACCGATGCCGATCTCGCCAATTCGATTCAGCCGGGCGTGGACAATCGCGATTCGGTGCGCCGCGTCCTGGGTACGCCCACATTGCCGAGCCAGTATACGGCGTCCGAATGGTATTATGTCGGACGCGACACGCGATCGCTTTCCTATCGCAACCCGAAACCGGTGGGCCAGACCACGCTCCGCATCCGTTTCGACGACAAGGGCGTCGTCAAGTCGATCGACCGCCTGGGTATGGAACAGGTCGTGTCGATCGACCCGAGCAACAAGAAGACCCCGACGCTCGGCCGCAAGCGCGGCTTCTTCGATCAGTTGTTCGGCAACATCGGACAGGTGACGCCGGGCGGGCTCGGCGGGGGCGCCAATCCGAACAATCAAAATCAGTAAGCCGTCCCTTTCGATCGCCTGACCGTTGCGTTCCCGCAAGGTTCAGTGCGGGCCTGGCATCCTTCTCTTCCTGTCACGGCGAACGGAGGAAAGGATGCGAATAGCCTGGATCACCACCCTGATGGTCGCCGCCGCGACCCCCGCCCTGGCGATGCCGGCCAGCGCGGGCGCGCAAGAGCGTCACGCCAGCCGGCACGACCGGCACCATGTCCGACGTCACGTCCGGCACGACCGTCGCGAGCATCGCGTAGAACGCCGCCATGAACGGCGCGTCGAGCGCCGGCGGCTGCGCCGTGCCCGCCGTCATGCCGGCCGCCATGAGCGACGCCATTATCGCCGCGACGATCGCCGCGCGCGCCGTGCCCACCGTGACTGGCGGCGCTATCGCCGGGAACATCGCGCCCTTTATCGGCGCGGCAGGTGGCATGCCCCATTTCGCTACCACCGCTTCGCGCGTGGCGTCCGCATCCAGCGGGTCTATTACGGCGACCGCTACGTGATCGCCGATCCGGGCCGCTATCGCCTCGATTATCCCGGTCGCTGGCGGCGCTGGGTCCGCCATTATGACGACGTCCTGCTGGTCGATGTGCGGACCGGACGGGTGCTCCGGGTTTACCGCGACTTCTTCTGGTAAGATCCGGCGGCGGACGCCGTTCCCCCGCGCCCACAGGCACGCGTCGACGCGGCCGGCGCGGCAGCGCCGGTCCGGACGGGGATAAGGACCGGACGAAGGGACGCGCGACCGCCGGCGAAGCTCCCGCCCGGTGCAAGTCGTGCGGCGTTCGCCGCGCGATTTTGCGCAATTTGCGTTTTTCGTCTCAGTTTCCAATGATGCCCCCGTCCGAATCGGGTTAGGGGGACCATGTCGGGCTGGGGGGATATCGTCACCGCGATCGATTTCGTCGCACACGAAACCACGCTGTTCGCGTGCATCGGCTTTCTGATGGGCGGGATCGACGACCTCATCGTCGACCTGCTCTTCTTCGCGGGCCTCGCCGTCCGGCGGATTCGTCGCAGTGCGACCGTGCCCCGATCGCTTGCCCTGCTGCCGCCGCCTTCGCGCCGGCTCGTGCTGTTCGTGCCGGCATGGGACGAATCGCGCGTGATCGGGCACATGCTCGCCGCGGCGCTGAAGCGCTTCGATTATCCCGATTACGCGATTTACGTCGGAACCTATCCGAACGATCAGGCGACCATCGAGGTGGTCGCGGACGTCGCGGCGCGCGATCCGCGCGTCCGCCTGGTCGTGGGGGATCGCCCGGGCCCCTCGACCAAGGCGGAATGCCTCAACTGGCTGTGGCAGGCGATGCTGCGCGACGAGGCCGCGGGCGCACCGGAAGCGCTGGCCGTCGTTCTGCACGATGCCGAGGATGTCGTCCATCCGAGCGAACTGCGCGTCTATGCCGCCTATGCCGCGCGCCACGATGTCGTGCAGATTCCGGTGCTGCCGCTCGCCGATCCCCGTTCGCCCTACATCGCCGGCCACTATCTTGACGAATTCGCCGAGGCCCATGGAAAACAGATGCCGGTTCGCGGCGCGATCGGCGCGGGACTGCCATTGGCGGGCGTCGGCTGCGCCATCCGGCGATCGATGCTGGCGACCATCGCCCACATGCGTAACGCCGGCCCGTTCGACCCCGAAAGCCTGACGGAGGATTACGAACTCGGCCTCACGATCCGCAAGCTCGGCGGACGCGGGATGTTCGCGCGCGTCGCCGAATCTCCGGGCGGGCCGCCGGTGGCGGTGCGCGCCTATTTCCCGGCAACGATAAAGACCGCCGTCCGTCAGAAGACGCGCTGGATGGTCGGGATCGCGCTCGCCGGCTGGGATCGTACCGGCTGGGCGCCGCTGCATCACATCAGCGATCATTGGATGCGGCTGCGCGACCGGCGCGCCCTACTGGCGGTGCTCGTGCTGATGGCCGCCTATTCCGCGCTGGTGGTGTCCACCCTCGCCTGGGGTGCGCACCTGATCGGCGGCGACAGGGCACCGGCCATGTCCGCGAGCTTGCGGGCGGCGATGATCGCTACCTTCGTGTTGCTGGTCTGGCGACTGGGGATGCGGTCGGCGTTCGTCGCCCGCCATTATGGCCGCCGCGAAGCGCTGCGCGCGGTCCCGCGGGCAGTCGTGTCGAACATCATCGCGATGCTCGCCGCACGACGGGCGCTGGTGCAGTATGTCGCCATGCTTCGCGGCGGCGAGGTCCGCTGGGACAAGACCAGCCACCATTTTCCCGCCGACCTTGCCAAAGGCGATGCCACATGACCGGCCGCGGCAGGCCGCTGCGGTTCCTGTTGTTGATGTCGACATGCTGGATCACCATCCGCGTCGCCTGGCTCTGGCCGCAGACAGGTTCTCTCCCCGAGGCGATACGCAGGGCCGTGCCGGTCTCCGCGCCGCGGCACGAAATCGCCGCGTCGGTGCATCTGCAGCCGTCGTTGGCGCCGGCCCATCATGCCGCCGCCCCCGTGCATTCCGCGCCCGCTTCCCCCGCCGAGCCCGCGGCCCTTCCGTGGCTCCGCTATGCCCTCGCGCCACCGCAGCAGCAGCCGCGCGGCGCGAATCGCCTGGCGCTCGCGCTGGTGGGAATGATCCCGGCCGATCAGGCGGTACCCCTGCGAGAGCCGCTATCCGAGGCGACCTTTCCACGGGAACGCGACGACGGCCGGTGGCAGGCCTCGGCCTGGTTGTACGTCCGTGGCGACCGGCCGGCGGGGGCGCTTGATACCACCGCACCACAACTCGGCGGCAGCCAGACCGGCGCCCGCGCCACCTATGCGCTCGACAGCGGGGCCGGCCTCAGCGCCGTCGGTCGCGCCGCTGCGCCGCTGCACGGGACCGGCGCCGAAACCGCGTTCGGCATCCAGTGGCGGCCCGATTCCCTTCCTGTCGCGCTGGTGGCGCAGCAACGGCTGGGGCTCGACGGACAGGAAGGCGGCCCGGAACTCTCGGTAATCGGGGGTAACGGACCGACACCGGTCGCCCCCGATTTGGACCTCGAAACCTATGGCCAGGCCGGCGCCGTATTCCGCGACCGAACCGACTATTACGCAGCCGGCGCGGTCCGATTGAGCCACCCGGTAGCCGAAATCGAGAATCGCGCTGTCCGCGTCGGCATCGGCAGTTGGATCAGCACGCAGCGCGGCGCGACCCGAATCGACATAGGACCGACGGCAATTATCCGGCTGCCGGTGGAGGGCGCCGGTGTGCGGTTGTCGCTGGACTGGCGCCAACGGATGGCGGGCGATGCGCGTCCGGGATCGGGTCCCGCCCTCACCCTGGGCGCCGATTTCTGACGCGAGCCGCTTTTGTCGCCGCGAGGAAGGCGGTAACGCTTCGGCAAATGGATCTGTACCTTCCCATCGCGAACCTCTCGGTCAACGCGCTCGTCATCATCCTGCTGGGTGGCGGCGTCGGGTTGCTGTCGGGCATGTTCGGCGTCGGCGGCGGTTTCCTGACGACGCCACTGCTTATCGTCTATGGCATTCCGCCGACGGTCGCGGCCGCATCGGCCGCTTCGCAGGTCACGGGCGCCAGCGTATCGGGGGTTTTCGCCCATTTTCGCCGCAATGGCGTGGATGTGAAGATGGGGCTGGTGATGGTGTCGGGCGGCGTCGTCGGATCGCTCGTCGGTGCCGGCATCTTTCGCGTTCTGCAACAGACGGGCCAGATCGATACCGTCATCGCGGTCCTGTATGTCCTGCTGCTGGGATCGATCGGCACGCTGATGCTCACCGAATCGGTCCGCTCCATCCGCTCGGCACGCTCGGGCAGCACGTCGCGCGCGCGCAAGCGGCGGCATCATCCGCTGATCGCGTCCTTGCCGTTCCGCACGCGCTTCTACAGTTCTGGACTGTACATTTCCCCGCTGGCGCCCATGCTGCTGGGCTTCTTTATCGGCATATTGACCACCCTGCTCGGGGTCGGCGGTGGCTTCGTACTGATCCCGGCGATGCTGTATCTGCTGGGCATGCAGACCCGCGTCGTCGTGGGCACATCGCTGTTCCAGACGCTGTTCACGACGGCGAGCGCGACGATGATGCACGCCCTGACGACCAAGGCGGTCGACATCGTTCTCGCCGCCCTGCTCCTCATCGGATCGGTGACGGGTGCGCAGGTCGGCGTGCGGTTCGCCCAGAATGTGAAGCCGGAATTTCTGCGCCTCGCACTGGCCCTGATGGTGCTTCTGGTCGCCGGCCGCATCGCCCTTGGCCTGGGCTGGCGGCCCGACGAGATCTATTCGGTCGAGACATGGTGAGGCGCGCGGCCCGGCTGGTTTCGCTCGCGCTGCTGGCGCCGTTGCTGCTGGGTGCTGCGAAGCCGGTGCTCGTGCCCGATGTATCGCAACGCGACATCGACATTATCTACAGCTTCACCGGCGCCGAACTACTGCTGTTCGGCGCGATCCTCTATCCCAATGGCGACCTGCCGGACGAAGGCGAGAAGCCACCCCAGATCGTGGTCGTGGTCAAGGGGCCGACGCAGTCGATCCAGCTCCGCGAAAAACAGAAGGTTGCCGGCATCTGGGTCAATGCGGACCGGATGCGTTATCGGTCGGCGCCGTCCTTCTATGCCATCGCATCTTCCCGTCCGATCGAGGATCTGGTCGACGATCGGACGCGCGCGATCTACGAACTCGGTCTCGACCGGCTGCAACTCTCACCCGCTTCGACGGCGTCGCCGGCGGTGCAGCAGCGTTTCGCCGACGGGCTCGTCGATCTGCGCCGCCGCGCCGGCCTCTATTACGAGGCGCCCGGCGCCGTCGAGATCACCGACCACGTCCTCTACCGCGCGCGGATCACGATTCCGGCCCGGGTGCCGGTCGGCCGCTTTACCGCCGAGACCTTCCTGATCCAGGACGGCCGGGTCCTGGCCGCCGCGACGCGCACGCTGGAAATCCGCAAATCGGGTTTCGAACGGTTCGTCGCCATAGCCGCCGAACAGGATTCGCTGTGGTACGGCCTTGCCGCCGTCGCCCTGTCGATCGGCCTCGGCTGGGGTGCGGGAGCGCTCTGGCGGCGCTTCTAACCCATTCTTTACCGCTGCCGGGCCAAGATGCCCGCTGGACCACCGGGGATTTGTAGATGGCGGAGATCATGGGCGCGCAGGCGTTCGACCAGGCCGCGTCGGCAGGCAGCGGAGCGACGTCGACCGCACCCGCGGACACGGCGATCGGAATGGTGACGGAGATTGCCGGCTCGTCGAGCCGGATCGTGCTCGACGCGCTGGTGCTCGACGCCTTGTCGGAGCACTCAGACGCTACCGTCGCCAATACCGGGCGCGTCGGCTCGCAGGTGAAGATGCGGGTCGGCAATTACTGGCTCATCGCCAATATCCGCTCGCTGCGGATCGCCCAGGACGATCCCGACCGGATCGTGGCGCAGATCGATTTTCTGGGCGAAGGCGACCAGGAGCAGCTCACCGGCAAGCTCTATCGGTTCCGCCGCGGCGTCACGCGCTATCCCGCGCCCGGCGCTTCCATCTTTCCGGTCTCGACGGCCGACCTCAATCAGATCTACGCTGCGGACGAGCGCGCCTCGATCGAGGTCGGCACCGTGTTTCCGACCCGCGACATCCGCGCCGCGGTCTATGTCGACTCGCTGCTCGGCAAGCATTTCGCATTGCTTGGGTCGACCGGCACCGGCAAATCGACCGCGACGGCGCTGATCCTGCACAGGATCTGCGAATATTCACCGCAGGGTCATATCGTGGTGATCGACCCCCACGGCGAATATGCGTCCGCGTTCAAGGCGAACGGCGCGATCTACGACGTCGACAACCTCGCCATGCCGTACTGGCTGATGAATTTCGAGGAACATTGCGAAGTGTTCCTCACCAGCGCGGGCTGGCAGCGGCAGATCGATGCCGACATTCTCGCCAAGTGCCTGCTCCAGGCGCGCGCGAAGAACCGGATGGCGCAGGAAATCGGCAAGCTGACCGTGGATTCGCCCATTCCCTATCTGCTGTCGGACCTGACCAACATCATCCAGCTCGAAATGGGCAAGATGGACCGCGCGGGCGACACCGCACCCTATCTGCGGATCAAGACCAAGATCGAAGAGATCAAGAACGATCCGCGCTATTCCTTCATGTTCTCCGGCATGCTGGTCGCCGACACCATGGCGAGCTTCCTGTCGCGCATCTTCCGCCTGCCCAGCGACGGCAAGCCGATCTCGATCATCGACGTGTCCGGCGTTCCGTCGGAGGTGACCTCGGTGGTCGTCGCACTCTTGTCGCGCATGGTGTTCGACTTCGCGATCTGGGCGCGCAACGAACCGCGGCGGCCGGTGCTGCTCGTATGCGAGGAAGCGCACCGCTACGTTCCGAACGAACGGCGGGCGGACGATTCGTCGGTCGGCCGGACCCTCAGCCGGATCGCCAAGGAGGGCCGCAAGTACGGCGTTTCGCTGGGCCTCGTCACCCAGCGCCCGTCCGACCTGGCCGAAGGCGTGCTGTCGCAGTGCGGCACGATCATTGCGATGCGCCTGAACAACGACCGGGATCAGGCCTTCGTCCGCGCCGCGATGCCGGAAGGCGCGCGCGGATTTCTCGATTCGATCCCGGCGCTGCGGAACCGCGAATGCGTGATCTGCGGCGAAGGCGTCGCCACGCCGATCCGCGTTCTGTTCGACACGCTGGAGGAATCGCAGCGGCCGGACTCCGGCGATCCTGTCTTCTCCCAATTGTGGCGCGATGTCGGCGGCGAGGATGCGATCCTCGATCGCACCATCAAGCGCTGGCGCGCCCAGGGGCATTGATCGAGGCTGCGCATCCAGCCTGCCTGACCGCCTGGCGCCGCCCGTGAATGTTCCGATTACCTGGAAGCGAGTTGTTCCGGCTCTTCGGTCGCGCCGCCCACCGGCAATGCCTTGTAATCGGCAAGGCGCGCCTTGAACGTCCGCAGATCGCTGCCGTGCAGCCGGTCGACGGAGGCATAGCTGAACGATTTCGGATTGACCGGCCGGTCGTTCCGGCGAATCTCGTAATGCAGGTGCGGTCCGGTCGAAAGACCGGTCGAACCGACATAGCCGATGACGTCGCCGCGATCGACATGACGGCCGGAACGAACCGCGATCTTGCTCATATGGCCATATTCGGTGGCGATGCCGTGGCCGTGCCGGATCTTGACGAAATTGCCATAGCCGCCGTTGCGGCCGGCGAACACGATCTTGCCAGCATCGGCCGCGCGAATCGGCGTGCCATAGGCGGCCGCGATGTCCAGCCCGGTATGCATCCGCTTATAATGCAGGATCGGATGCGTGCGAACGCCGAAGGGAGAGGTGATGCGGCCATGCACGGGCATCAGCATCTCGCCCTCGATACGGCTGCTGCCGTCGGCGTCGAACCAGCGGGTGCGGCCGTGATCGTCCCAGCGGGCGAGTTCGATGTCGTCCTTGCCGTGCGCCAAGCCGGCGTAAAGCAACTTGCCGAGCTGGACCTCGCCGGTTTCGGCGCGGGCCTGCTCGATCACCAGGTCGAATTCGTCATCGGCACCGATCCGGCTCATCGAAACCTTGGCAGCGATCGATTTGATGAAGGCCTCGACCGCCTTCGCCGGCGCCCCGGCGGCCCGGGCGGAACGATAGAGACTCGCGCCGACGCGCCCGCGAATGCGCAGCGGTGTGTGGTCGATCGCGATCGGAATGCGCTTGAGGCGCAATCCGCCATCGGACCGCAAAACCTCCAGCGCGAGATCGAAGCGGGCGCGGAAGCTCAGCTTTTCCAGCGGGCGGGGTTGCGCCCTGGCCGGGCGCCGGCCGAGCGTGACGTCGAGCCGCGTTCCCGATTTCAGGTCCTTCAGGCCGACGGCATCGCTTACCAGTTGCGCGGCGCGGTCCGCCTCGGCCTCGGCCACGCCCGTGCGGCGAAGGACCTTGGCGAAGCGATCGCCCGAGCCGAGCAGGGCGGTCAATTCGATGATGGGACGTTCCGGCGTGTCGGCCAGCGGCCGAACCGCATCGGTCGCCCCCATATGGCTGCCGGTTGTCGCGCCGAGCGCCAGCGGCGCGATCGACTGGCTGCGCGCGGCCTTCCAGTCCGTGCCGGAGAGCGGCGCCGCGGACGCGGCATAAATGGGCTGGCCGATATCGGGCGCGAATGCCAGGGTGACGGCGCACAACGCGGCGCAGGTGGCGACGCCGCGAAACCATTCGCCGCTGCCGATCCGCGATCCGAGATCGGGAACGAGGTCGAAATCCGGGAAGCGCTGGCGCAGCCGGTCGGCCATGCCGAGCGGTCTGTCCGGCGCCCGCACGCGGTCCAGCGACGGCGCATTGGTGCTGCCGCCCAGATCCAGTCCATGATCGTTGCGCAGAAACAAGGAGCGCAATCCCCCGGAATTACGGGCCGCGCACCCCCGGCCCTCAAGAAGAATCCTGTGTGCAACGAAGGTGTTTAAGTCAAATTAACCCGTCGCACGCATGACTCGTCCTGCGGCAAACCGTGCAGACAAGCCGACGAAATTCACATTGGTTCGCAACCATGCGCGAAGGGCGGCAATGGCCGCCGCGAAATGCCGCTTGCACATTCGCCTGTTGCATGCCGCGTGCCGACGCCCGATCTTGGCGGGGTCATGAGTGTATTCTCGCGCAGCTCGGTCACTGCCGTATTGGGGCCGACGAACACGGGCAAGACGCATCTTGCCGTCGAACGGATGTGCGGACATTCGAGCGGCATCCTGGGCTTCCCGCTGCGCTTGCTCGCGCGCGAGGTCTATGACCGGGTCGTCGCGATCAAGGGGGCGGATCAGGTCGGCCTGATCACGGGGGAGGAAAAGATCCTGCCGCCAAAGGCACGCTGGCTGCTGTGCACGGCGGAATCCATGCCGCTCGACCGGGACGTTGCGTTCGTCGGGCTGGACGAGGCGCAGCTCGGCGCCGATCCCGAACGCGGCCATGTCTTCACCGACCGCCTGCTGCGCGCCCGCGGCCGGGAAGAGACGATGATCCTGGGGTCGGATTCGCTCCGTCCCATGCTGCGCCGGCTCGTGCCCGATGCCGAGATCATCGGCAGGCCGCGCTTTTCGACACTGAGCTATGCCGGCGCGAAGAAGTTGTCGCGTCTGCCGCGGCGATCCGCCATCGTCGCCTTCTCCGCGGAGGAGGTCTATGCGGTTGCGGAGACCCTGCGCCGGCTGCGCGGCGGTACGGCCGTCGTCATGGGCGCGCTCAGCCCGCGCACCCGCAATGCGCAGGTGGCCATGTTCCAGGCCGGCGAGGTCGACTATCTGGTCGCGACCGACGCCATCGGCATGGGGCTGAACCTGGATGTCGCCCATGTCGCCTTTGCCGGGCTGCACAAGTTCGACGGACGCAAGCGCCGCCGCCTGACGATCGCCGAAATGGCGCAGATCGCCGGCCGCGCGGGCCGGCATCAGCGCGACGGCACGTTCGGCGCGCTGCACGCGGAAGGGCCGGAAGCCTTTACGCCGGAGGAGATCGACAAGATCGAGGCCCACCAGGTGCCGCGGCTCGACTTCCTCTTCTGGCGAGAGGGGATGCCCGATCTGGCGAGCATCGACGGACTGATCGCGGATCTCGAGCGCCGCCCCGCGGAAGACGGCCTGCGGGCCGCACCTCAATCGGTCGACCTCGCGGTGTTGAAGCGATTGGCGACCGACGAGCGGATACGCGACCGGGCACGCAGCCCGCAGGCGGTCCGCCGGCTTTGGGCCGCCTGCAGCCTGCCGGACTTTCGCAAGCTGGGCGTCGATCCGCATGCCCGCTTCGTCGGCCGCATCTTCACCGCGCTCACCGAAGGTGACGGTCACGTCCCGCACACCTGGTTCGCGCAGGAAATCGACCGGCTCGACAACGTGCAGGGCGATGTGGAAACCATCGCCGGGCGGATCGCGGCGGCGCGAAGCTGGGCCTATATCGCCCACCGGCCCGATTGGCTCGCCGACCCGGCGCATTGGGCCGAACGCACGCGCGCGGTCGAGGAACGGCTGTCAGACGCGCTGCACGCACGACTGACGCAGCGCTTCGTCGATCGCCGCACGTCGATGCTGCTGCGTCAGATCGGCGCCGGTGCGGGCGAGATACCGGTCGAGATCGACGCCGACGGCGAGGTGAGCGTCGACAGCCATGTCCTCGGCACGCTGGACGGCTTCCGCTTTTCGGTCGCGCCCGATGCGCGGGCGACCGACAAGCGCATGTTGCTCGCTGCGGCGGAAAAGCGGCTGGGCGGAGAATTGGCGCGGCGCGGCGCGGCGTTGGCCACGGCCGACAATTCCACCATTACGCTGCACATCGGCGCCGACGGTGGACCGGGGCTGATCTGGCACGGATCACCGGTCGCCCGGCTGGATCGCGGCCCGGAACTGTCGCGCCCCGCAATCACGCTCGACCGCAGCCTGGATTGTCTGGGCGCGAGGCAGCGCGAGGCGATTCGCGCCCGCCTGTCCCGCTGGGTGACGGACGAAATTGCGCGCCATTGCCGCGCGCTTCCGAAACTGGAGGCGATCCTGCGCGACCCCGACGCGCCGCCCGCGTTGCGCGCCGTGGCGGCGACGCTCGCCGAACATGGCGGCATCAGCCCGCGCGATCCGGTCGCGGAGCCACTCGGCGCGCTCGGCCAGGAGGAGCGCAAGCGGCTCCGCGCTGCGGGGATCACCATCGGCACACTCGATCTGTTCGATCCGCGCCTGCTGAAGCCGAAGGCGGCGCTGTGGCGGACGGCGCTGTTCGCAGCACGCGGCGACCGGCCCGGCTCCGCCCTGCCGCGCGACGGAGCCACCGTTCTGGACCGCGGCAGTCGCGGCGCGGGCACGCGCATGGGGTTTCGCATGATCGGCGGACAGGCGGTGCGGGTCGATCTGGTGGAACGCATCGCGCGCGACGCCCATGACCGGCGCAAGGGGCGCCAGCCCTTCGCGCCCGACCCGGCCCTGGCGACCTCGATCGGCCTGACCGAACCGACCATCGCCAAGCTGATGGCCCGGTTGGGATTCAAAGGCGCGGCGCCGCAGGAAGGCCGTCCCCGCTGGGCATGGCGCGGACGCCCCGCGCCGCGCCGCGGCGCCGTGCGCCCGGTCGGCCCGGCCAACGCATTCGCCGCGCTCGCGGATCTGGAATTCGGCAATGGCTGAGGCGGCGATGCGCCTCGACCGATTCCTGTGGTGGGCGCGCCTGGCGCCGAGCCGCAAGGTGGCACAGGCGATGGCGGAGGCGGGGACGTTGCGCATCGACGGGCGGCGAATCGACCGCGCCCACGCCGCCGTGCGACGGGGCGCCATCATCGCCTTCGCCCGCCACGGCAGGGTGCGCGTGCTGCGGGTCGAGGCGTTGCCGCGCCGGCGCGGACCGCCGGCCGAAGCCGCTTGCTTATACCAGGACTTGCAGACGGCAAACGCCAATAGCGTTGACGCGCTCGGCGCCCGCGCATAGCAGGATGGCAAACACTGGCATGGAGTTCCGCCACCAATGACCTACGTCGTCACCGAGGCCTGCATCCGTTGCAAATACATGGATTGCGTCGAGGTCTGCCCGGTCGATTGCTTCTATGAGGGCGAGAACATGCTGGTCATCAATCCCAGCGAGTGCATCGATTGCGGCGTGTGCGAACCGGAATGCCCCGCCGAGGCGATCCTGCCCGACACCGAGCCCGGCCTCGAAAAGATGCTCGAGATCAACACCAAATATTCCGCCGAATGGCCCAACGTGACGACCAATGCGGGCCAGACGCCGGACGATGCCGACGCGCACAAGGGCGAAGACGGCAAGTTCGATAAATATTTCTCGGCGGAACCCGGAAAGGGCGACTGAGCCGCCACCGCGACAGGCAGCAAAGCGGCGCGACAGGGCCGAGGCAATTCTCCCCGGTCAAAACGGGGAGCGTACCAATTTGCCACGAGCAGGCGGAAAGCGGCAGGTTGCGCCACAAACGGCTGGAAATTATATTACAGCTGTGTTAAAAGCTTTCGCAGCAGAGACAGAATTGTTCTCCGCACGAAGAATCTGGAACTCCCGCGGTCGCATCCAGCAAGGTTTTGGTTAGCCCAGCATTGACGAGCATGCAATCCCGCCGGGAGAAGCAATCGGAAAGGCTTCATCCATATGGCTGCAAAGGCGCTGTCCTTCGACGTCGGTGATTATGTCGTTTATCCCAAGCACGGCGTGGGCCGTGTGATCGAACTGCAAAGTCAGGAGATCGCAGGGATGCAGCTCGAACTCTATGTCTTGCGCTTTGAAAAGGAGCGGATGACGCTGCGCGTCCCCACCAACAAGGCCGAAAGCGTCGGTATGCGCAAGCTTTCCAGCGACAAGACGCTGAAGGAAGCGATCGAGACGCTGAAGGGCAAGCCCAAGGTGAAGCGGACCATGTGGTCGCGCCGCGCCCAGGAATATGAGGCGAAGATCAATTCGGGCGACCTGGTGTCGATCGCCGAGGTGGTGCGCGATCTGTTCCGCGCCGACGACCAGCCCGAACAGAGCTATTCCGAGCGTCAGATCTTCGAGGCTGCGGCATCGCGGCTCGCCCGCGAACTGGCGGCGATGGAAGAAGTCGACGAGCCCACCGCGCTGGAAAAGATTCTCGACGTTCTCCGTGTCGCTGCGCCGCAGCATGCGAAGGCCAAGGAAGCCGACGCAGCCTGAGCGGGCGATCATCCGAACAACAAGGGGGGCAGCCATGCGGCGCCCCTCTTTTTTTGCGCTATTGTACCGGCTCCCTTTGCGTGTTAGTCAAGCAATACACTATCCGGTGGAGGATTCGATGCGCGTACTGACGGCTTTAACCTTGCTTTCGCTGGCGGCATGCAGCGGCACGTCGGAGGCGACCGCCAACAAGGGCGGCTATGACGTGGCGGAAGGCAGTTCCATCCGCCAGTTTCCCGCGCGCGACTTCGCCGGTGTCGCGCTCCTCGGTTCCGACGATGTGGACATATCCACCGGACAGGATTTCTCCGTGCGGGCGGAGGGTGGCGACGAAGCGCTCGACCGCCTGAAGATCGAGGTGCGCGACCATGTCCTGCGGATCGGGCACAAGGACACGGGATGGTCGTGGGGATCGCACGAGGGGGCGGTGATACACGTCACCATGCCGGCCATCCGCACGGCGCGGATTTCCGGGTCGGGTAATATGACGATCGACCGGGCGGAAGGGCCATTCGAGGGCAGCATCGCCGGCTCCGGCGATCTGACGGTAGGCGCCGTCGACGGCCCCAGCGCGGAATTCGACATCGCCGGATCGGGAACGCTGTCGGCAGCCGGACGGGTCGATCGGCTTTCGATGGCGATCGATGGTTCGGGCGACATCAAGGCCGGCGGCCTCACCGCGCGGCAAGCCTCGGTTGAGATCGCCGGCTCGGGCGACGCCACCGCCGCGGTCAACGGTAACGCGAACGTTTCGGTGCTCGGATCGGGCGACGTGGACCTTGGCGGTCAGGCGCGGTGCACCATCAACTCCAGCGGTTCCGGCGACGTTCACTGCGGCGGCTGATCGCCCCCTTTGCTTGCCAGCATGTGCAAAGGGTGCGATTGCGGGCGGTGATGGCAAGATTGCTGCTGATCCTTGCATTGCTGCTGCCGGCTGCGGCCTCGGCGCGCGACCGCACGGTGATGTTGTCGGGCTTCGATCGCGTTCGCGTAGAAGGGCCGTTCCGCGTCACGGTATCGACGAACGAAAGCCCCGGCGCCACCGTTTCCGGCGATCCGCGTGCGGTGGACGCGGTGTCCGTCCGGGCGCAGGGACAGACGCTGATCATCGGCGCCAACGCGAATGACTGGGGCGGCTGGCCCGGTGAACGCGAAGCCCTTCCTGTGATCTCGGTGCGCACCCGCATCCTGCGCGGCGCCAGCGTGATCGGCGGCGGCATGGTGTCGGTCGACCGCGCCGAGGGACATCATGTGGAGTTGGCCGTCACCGGCGCCGGAAAGTTGCAGGTCGATGCGCTGTCGGCCGACGACCTGGTCGGCATCGTCGCAGGATCGGGCACGCTGCAGCTTGCAGGCAGTGCCAACCGCGCCCGCTTCACCAACAGCGGGACCGGCCGTATCGACGCCGACAAGCTGATCGTGGATGACCTCACCGTTTACGCCGACGGACCGGGAAGCAGCGCCTTTCGTGCCGAGCGTTCGGCCGAAATCACCACCACCGGGGTCGGACCGGTATCCGTCGACGGCGATGCGAGTTGCACCGTCCGGGGCTCCGGGCCGGTCCATTGCGGAAGGTAGAATCGGTGCCGAAGCGTTCTCAGGCGGCGACCGGGAAACGCAGCATTCGATTCCGCACCGCGACCAATGCTTCCGCGCTGCCGCCGAGCGCGCGGCCGATCTCCGGGTGGCGCACGTCCAGTCCGCCGGTCAACGCTCCGAAGGCGGGCAGGATAAGCTTTCGTTCGCTTGCGAGAAAACAGCGGCGCGCCACCGATCGGCCGCGAATCGTCATGCGCAACTTGGGATGGAAATGCCCCGAAATCTCCGGCCGCGACTCGGCCGGATTCGCCTCATGCCGCAGGATCAGGCCCTCGATCCCGACTTCATCGCGAACCTCGCCGCCCATGGCGTCGGCAAGCAGGGCATCGTGATTGCCGACGATCCAGGTCCAGCGTCGGCCCGCCATCATGCCGGCAAGCATATCGCGAACCGTCGGCGACAGCCGGGCAACGCCCGCATTGTCGTGAAAGCTGTCACCCAGGCACCAGATTTCCGCAGGGTCCAGACGCGACACCGCATCGGCGAGCGCCGTGACCGTCGCCAGCGAATCATAGGGCGGCAGCATCTGTCCGGCAACGGCATACCAGCTCGCCTTCTCGAAATGCAGGTCGGCCACCAGCAATGCCCGCCGCGCCGGCCAGAAGAGCAGGCCGTCGCTGCTGGCGGCAAGGGATATACCGGCGAACGAAAAGGGAACCATGGCGTTTCTATCGTCGTCCCGGAATGCGCCGTCAATCGGGTCCGCGCCGCGGTTCAGCCGAACCGGTAACGATTGGCGCGCGGAATGCCGAAGCGGATCTCGCTCGCGGCGAAGTCGATCTCGACATAGCGAAAGGCGCGGAGCACCTCCATGCCGAGGATCAGGGCCGGCTCGTCGTGATAGACGAGCAGGTCGAACGGCGCCGCTTCGACGAAGGCGATCGGCATTTCCGAAAATCCGACCGATCCGATACTGATCCCGTCCACCCTGGCATAGCGGGAGGTTACGGATCGACCGGTGACACTGGTGATCGTAATCGGATCGGACAGGTCCGAACGCCGGGTTACGAGGTCGCGCATCGCCGCATTGCCGATGGTCACGGCGGTGCCGGTATCGATCAGCACCCGGATACGCCGATGCCCGTAATGCGCGTCGGTCAACACCAGCGCGCCGTGTTCCCGCTTCGCCCGCACGACGATCTCGTCGTTGCGCCGGCTGAAGTGATGCCGCTTGCCGCGCGACGGCCGCACGGACATTTCGCTACGGTCAAAGTCGATCCGTACGGCGTGCCCGGCCAGAAAATCGAGCCCGAGAAGCCCGTGCGCGCCCAGGTCCGCGAACCCGAAGCCGGGCGCGGCAACGCCGTGCGTCCTGGGAAAGCTGTCGACCGATATGCTGGGCAGCAGGAAGGTGCCCACCGACTCGCGCCCGCTCAGCGCCGCCACGGTCACGACCGGCCCGGCGCTCAGGCCGAGACTATCCGCCAGTTCGCTGGCGATGACGGTGCGCTCCGCGCCGGTGTCGATGACGAAGGGATAGGGTCCCTCGCCATCGATCCGGACCGGAACGGTCATGCGCTTCTCGCGCGATGCGAAAGCGAGAATGGCGGCGACGACATCGGACGGGGGCTGCTGCACCACGTTCGCATCATGCACAGCGCTGCCGGCCAGAGCGGAGGCGTCAGGCTTTTCCTGAGCGACGGCCGGAACAGCCATCGTCGACAGGCCTGCGCCGACGAGAGCGAACAGACCTCGAAACACCCGCGATCTCTATCACGATATTGCGCGCAGCGCCACTACGGCAAAACGGCATTGCGCCGTTACGCGTCGGCCATCGCCTCCGCCGCCAGCAATTCCGCCTCCGCCAGCAGGGCATCCTCGGCCGATCCCTGCGCGACCTGTTCGCGGCCGATCAGGACCAGAACCGGCACCGCCAGCGGGCTGACACGGTCGAGCGGGCGATGCACCATCGTCGCTGCGGCGCGATCGAGCAGGTCCGCGAGGCGGCCCACATCGGTCATGCGCGCCCGCGCGTCGTTCCAGGCGGCCTGCAGCAGCAGGTGATCCGGTTCGTACCGGCGCAGCACGTCGTAGATCAGGTCGGTCGAAAAGGTGACCTGCTTGCCCGACTTCCGCTTGCCCGGATGCTGTCGCTCCACCAGCCCGCCGATGACCGCGACCTCCCGGAAGGCGCGTTTCAGGAGCGCGGAGCCCTGTACCCATTCGACGAATTCATGCTCCAGGATGTCCGCCGAAAACAGCGAGGCAGGATCGAGAACCGGATCCATGCCGTAGCAGGCCAGCGCGTAGTCATTGGCGACGAAGCCGATGGGGTTCAGGCCCTGCGCCTCCATCCGGCGCGTGATCAGCATGCCCAGCGACTGGTGCGCGTTCCAGCCCTCGAAACTGTACGCCACCATATAGTGCCGGCCCTCGCGCGGGAACGTTTCGACCAGAAGGTCGCCGGGGCGCGGCAGGGTCGAGCGCTGCTGCTGTATCTCCAGCCATTCGCGCACGTCATCGGGAAATCGCGGCCATTGCTCCCGGTCGTGCAGGAAGCCGCGCACCCGCCGCGCCAGATTGGTGGAAAGCGGCATGCGCGCGCCCATATAGCTCGGGATGCGCGCGGACCGGCTGGTGGCGCGCACGACCAGGTCGGCGACGTCGATCCGCTCCACCTCCAGGCTCATGCCGGCGAAGAAGAAGGTGTCGCCCGGCGTCAGCGCGGCGGCGAAATTCTCCTCCACCGTGCCGAGCTTGCGGCCGTTGCGGAAGCGCACCTCCAGAACCGGCGCGTCGACGATGATGCCCGCATTCATGCGGTGCTGCGTGACGAAGCGCGGATGGCTGACGCGCCACCGCCCCCGTTCGTTGGTCAGGCGCTTGAAACGGTCATAGGCCTTCAGCGCATAGCCGCCGTCGGCGATGAAGTGCAGGACGCGATCGAAGGTCTGCTCGGTCAGCGCCGAATAAGGCATGGCGCCGCGAACCTCGTCGAGCATGGCCGCCGCACCGAACGGCGCCGCGCAGGCGCAGGCCATCAGATGTTGCGCCAACACGTCCAGCGCGCCGGCGCGAAACGGGTCGGCGTCCAGCTCGCCCTCGCGCACCGCGTCGAGCGCCGCGCGCGCTTCGAGATATTCGAAGCGGTTGCCGGGCACAAGCACCGCCTCCGACGGCTCGTCGAGCCGGTGGTTCGCCCGCCCGATCCGCTGCAGCAGCCGGGACGATCCCTTGGGCGCACCCATCTGAATGACGCAGTCGACATCGCCCCAGTCGACGCCGAGGTCCAGGCTTGCCGTCGCCACCAGCGCGCGCAGCCGTCCGGACGCCATCGCCGCCTCCACCTTGCGCCGCGCCTCGCGCGACAAGCTGCCGTGATGAACGCCGATGGGCAGGCCCGACGCGTTCACCTTCCAGAGATCCTGGAAGATCAGTTCGGCCAGGCTGCGCGTGTTGCAGAACACGATCGTGGTGCGATGGGCCTCGATCTCCGCCATGACCTGCGGCGCGGCGTAGCGGCCCGAATGGCCGGACCACGGCACGCGTCCCTCCGGCAGCAATATCGCGACCTCCGGATCGGCGCCGGGTTCGCCCTGCACCATCTCGACGGTGTCGATGTCGCCGGCGGGCGCCAGCCAGGCGCGATAGGCGTCGGGATCGGCAACCGTCGCCGACAAGGCGACCCGGCGCATCCCCGGCGCGATGCGCTGCAACCGGGCGAGCGCAAGCGCAAGCAGGTCGCCGCGTTTCTGCGTGGCGAAGGCATGGACCTCGTCCACCACCACCGTGCGCAGACCGGCAAAAAGCGCGAAACTGTCCGGATAGCTGAGGAGGAGGCTGAGCGATTCGGGCGTGGTCAAAAGGATATGCGGCGGGCGCCTGCGCTGCCGTGCCTTGCGGTCCGACGGCGTGTCGCCGCTGCGCGTCTCCACCCGCAGATCGAGGCCCATCTCCGCGATCGGCGCCATCAGATTGCGCTGAACGTCGACCGCGAGCGCCTTGAGCGGCGATACGTAGAGCGTGTGCAATCCGTCGGCCGGACGCCGGATCAGATCCGCGAGCGCGGGAAGAAAGCCCGCCAGCGTCTTGCCGGCGCCGGTCGGCGCGACCAGCAGCGCGTGCCGGCCGGCCTTCGCCGCCGCCAACATTTCGCGCTGGTGGCGCCGCGGGGCCCAGCCCCGCCCGGCGAACCAGGTGCGCAGTTCCGGCGGCAGGCGGTCGGAAAGATCGTCGGATGCCTCCACCCGACGGGCTTAGAGCTTTTCGTTCACCTTGTCCTCGCGATCCTGCTCGTCATACATCCGGTGCGTCGCCGCCTCGGTCTCTATATCCTCGCGGTGCGACGTGCGGTTGTGAAGCAGCACCCAGATGATGACCGCGGCCAACAGGATCGGCCCGATCACCGTCAGTACGCCCCACAGGCTTCCGAGATCGATCATCATATTCTCCCATGCGGCTCAGATGCCGTTCATGGTCGAATCAACACAGTGGCGCGGCTTTCGATCCGATCCGAGTGGCACGGCGCCGCCGCGCCGCCCATATGATGCGGCCATGACGCTTGGAACCTGGATCGAACCCCGCCCCGAAGGCATTTACGTGCCGGCCGCCGACCTGTGGATCGACCCTTCCGCGCCGAAGGCCCGCGCGCTCGTGACCCACGGCCATGCCGACCATGCCCGCGGCGGCCATAGCGAGGTGTGGGCGACGCCGGAGACGATCGCGATCATGGAGGCCCGCTACGGCCCGCAGAACGGCAGGCCGGTTGCATATGGCGAAACCGTCGCCTTCGGCAGCGTCGATGCCACGTTCGTGCCGGCCGGCCATGTGCTGGGTTCGGCGCAGGTCGTGCTCGACCACGACGGCGAGCGCGTGGTCGCCTCGGGCGATTATAAGCGCCGCCCCGATCCCACCTGCGCGCGCTTCGAACCCGTGAAATGCGACGTCTTCATCACCGAGGCGACCTTCGGCCTGCCCGTGTTCCGACATCCCGATACGCATGACGAAATAGACAAGCTGTTGTCCGCGCTGCACGCCAATCCGGATCGCTGCGTGCTGGTCGGCGCCTATGCGTTGGGCAAGGCGCAGCGGGTCATCCGCGAACTGCGCGATCTCGGCCATGCCGATCCGATCTATATTCACGGCGCGTTGCAGCGCCTGTGCGACCTTTACGTCGAACACGGCGTCGATCTCGGCGAATTGCGGCCGGCGACCGAAAGCGACCGGTCCGCAATGAAGGGCCATATCGTGCTCTGTCCGCCGGGCGCGCTCAACGATCGGTGGTCGCGCCGCCTGCCTGATCCCGTCACGGCGATGGCATCGGGCTGGATGCGGGTGCGACAGCGGGCGCGCCAGCGCAATGTCGAGCTGCCGATCATCCTGTCCGACCATGCTGACTGGGACGAACTGACCGGGACGATCCGCGAACTGGCGCCGCGCGAAATATGGGTGACGCACGGACGCGAGGACGCGTTGGTCCATTGGTGCGCGACGCACCAGATCAAGGCGCGCGCGCTCGATCTCGTCGGCTTCGAGGACGAGGACGATTGATCGGGCGCGGTGCCGCCGATAGCTTCACGCGGCCTGCAGCCCTTGACCTTCGGCAAGCTGAAATGGCTGTAGGACGATGCGTCTAGCCGCGTTCGGGCAGCGCCTTTCGCAGGGCCTGTGCGATCTCCTCGTCGCTCGGCACCTGGTGCTCGATCACGCAGCGCAGATTGAGACCGTCGAAATCATAATAACGGCTGGCCGACGAAATGGCCGTGATCGTGCCGTCACCACTCGCACCCGCGCCGCTGCCGGCCCGGGCCGCCGCCAGATGATGACCGAAGGCGTAGGAACCCGTCGTCGCCATCACCCGGGCATCGTCATCGACGATAGAGATCACGGAATTCCCCGCCGCCTGTCTCATGACATTCATGATCTGGGCGACCTGACCTTCGAAATCATATTCCAGATAGGCGACGCCGATGGCCCGCCCCTCGTGCCGGATGGGCGCCACGAAGATCAGGACCTTGCGGCCGTTCGACCAGGGATTTTCCCACACCGCATCGGTGAACCAGTCCTCGCCCGCCGGAGCTGCCATCGCGCGTTCATACTGGTCCGCGCCGCGCAGATTTTCGGTACGCACGGACGCATTGGCATGCGCGCAGACGGGAATATTTCCGGTATCGTCGACGATGAAGGCGTTGAGGAAATATGGTGAGAATTTCAGCAATGCGCGCAGCCGGTCCAATGCCTTCGCTTCGGCATTGCGATCGCTCGCACCATGCAGGGCGCCGTCGACCACCGCCTGGTCGCAACCAAGCATCCGCACGTCGATCGAGCGATCGTAGAGCGAGCGCGATATCGAGTTCATGATCGACTGGGCCAGTTCTTCCAACCGCGCCCCTTCGACGTCGCCGACCAGTTCATCCGCGATCGCGCGGCCGGCCTCGAGGCTGCCGAGAACCTGACCGCGGAATTTCGCCGCCAGGTCGAGCGCACTGGCCGCAAGCGCCTTCACCTCCTGCGCCACGACCGAAAAGCCCCTGCCCGCTTCGCCGGACCGCGCCGCCTCGATCGACGCATTCAACGCGAGCAGGTTCGTCCGCCCCGCGATCGCCTCGCTCTTGTCGGCATAGGCCCGGACCTCGTCGTCGAGCGTCGCGATGAGAGAGCGAATACGTCGTGGCATGAAAGTGCGGTCCCCTTTGACGGACCGAACCCTGCACCGTGATGGTTAAGATGCGGTTTTTCTCGCCGCGTCCCCGGATTTCAGTCGAAGCGCAGATCCGCGATCACCGGGAAATGGTCGGACGGGTAATGGCCGTCGCGGTGATAGGTGTCGGTCGCGAAATGAAGAGGGGTGAAGCCGCGTTCCAGTATCCAGTCGATACGGCGATCCGCCTTCCCGGTGAAGTTGTGGAAGGTTTCGGCCGAACCGGCCGGATCGGAAACCTCCTCGCGAACGTCCGCAAGACCGCCGGTCAGCGTCGCGTGCGCCCTCGAATCGGGCGTCGTGTTGAAATCGCCGGTGACGATCACCGGCACCTCGGCGGGCAGCGCGGCGATACGCTTCACGATCACGGCCGCCGCCTTTTCGCGCGCGGGTTCGTCCTCCGCCTTGTACGGAAAGTGCGTGTTGTAGAGATAGAAGCGCTTGCCCGTCTCCTTGTCCTCGAACAGGCCCCAGGTGACCATGCGCGGAAGGGGCGTGCCCCAACTGTTGCTGCCCACCACGTCCGGCGTGTCGGACAGCCAGAAATTTCCGAGATCGACCAGCGTCAGCCGCTCGCGATCGTAGAACAGCCCCATATGCTCGTCTTCATGGGCGCCGCGGCGATCTACGCCGAACCAGCCATATTGCGGCAGGTGATCGACGATATAGTCGCCCTGCTTCTGCAACAATTCCTGCGTGCCGAAAATGTCGGGATGCGCCTTGCGGATGGTGTCGACGAAGACGTCGCGCCGCTTGCTCCACGAATTGGCGCCGTCATTCTCGTTCGCATAGCGCACGTTGAAGCTCATGACGCGCAGGTCGCCGTCGGACCTGCCGGCCTGCGCCGCTGCCGGAATCACGGAACACAGCGCCAGACCAACTGCCGCGACGACGCGCATCAATATCCTCAAGCTACACCCTCCAATGCCTTTTGTCGGCGCCGCTGCACCGAGCTGCCGATACCCATCGCCTCGCGATATTTGGCGACCGTGCGCCGCGCAATGTCGAAACCTTGCGCGCGTAGCATATCCACGAGCGTGTCGTCCGAAAGTATCTTCTTCGGATCCTCCGCCGCGATCAGCGCCTTCAGCGCGCTCTTTACCGCGTTGGCCGATACCGCCTCGCCGCCATCGGCCGACTGGATCGCCGAGGTGAAGAAATATTTCAGCTCGAACAGGCCGCGCGCGCAGCTCAGATATTTGTTGCTGGTCACGCGGCTGACGGTCGATTCGTGCATGTCGATCGCGTCGGCGACCTGTTTCAGCGTCATCGGCCTGAGATGCGCGACCCCCCTCAGGAAAAAGCCTTCCTGCTGCTTCACGATCTCGCTCGCCACCTTGACGATGGTGCGCTGACGCTGGTCGAGCGCCTTGACCAGCCAGTTGGCGCTGGCGAGACAGTCGGACAGCCAGCTTTTCGCTGCCTTGTCCTGCCGGCCGGACGACAGCTCGGCGTAATAGGTGCGGTCGACAAGCAGGCGTGGCAGCGTCGCGCTGTTGATCTCCACCGCCCAGCCGCCCTTGCGGCGCCCGACGAAAACGTCGGGGACGACCGCGGCCGCCGGCTCCCCGCCATAGCGGCAGCCGGGTTTGGGATCGTAATCGCGCAACTCGCGGATCATGTCGGCCATATCCTCGTCATCGACGCCGCAGATGCGCTTGAGCCGCGCAAGATCCCCGCGTGCGACGAGATCGAGATTGTCGATAAGCGCCGCCATGCACGGATCGTAGCGATCCGCCTCCCTCGCCTGCAGCGCCAGGCATTCGGCAAGGGATCGCGCGCCGACGCCCGTCGGGTCGAACGTCTGGATAATCGCCAGCACCGCCTCGATCCGGGCCAGCGGGACGCCCAGCCGGTTGGCCGTATCGAGCAGCGGGACGGTAAGGTATCCGGTCTCGTCGATCTGATCGATCAGATGCGCGGCGATGAACATGTCGGTACCGTCGACCGCGGTGCCCGCCTGCGCGAGCAGATGATCGGCGAGGCTGGTATCGCTGCTGGACAAGGCGGCGAGATCGGGTCCGTCCTCCGGCACGCCGCCGCTCGCCGTTCCGGCGAGGCCGAGGCCGCCGTCCAGCCCACCGATCGAATCGGCCGCGCTGTCATGATGGAAGGATTCGGTATCGAGATCGACATCGAGCGCCGCCTCGCCGGTGCCGCTGCCCGAGATCAACAGTTCGTCGGCGCTCGCGGGATCGCTGCGCTCGTCTGCCCGCTCCGGCAGATCTTCGGCATTGCCGGCGGAATCGTCGCCCCCGGCTTCCAGCAGGGGATTCTTCTCGATCTCCTCGGCAAGATAGGCCTCGATTTCGAGATTGGACAGCGCCAGCAGCCGGATCGCCTGCTGGAGCTGAGGCGTCATCACCAGCGATTGCGTCTGCCGCAGGTCGAGGCGGGGAGCGAGGCTCATGCGCGGCTACAGCGAGAAGCCCTCGCCGAGATAGAGGCGGCGCACATTCTCGTCGGCGACCAATTCGTCGGGCGAGCCGGTGAACAGTACCCGGCCATCGTAGATGATGTAGGCGCGGTCGACGATTTCCAGCGTCTCGCGAACATTGTGATCGGTGATGAGCACGCCGATACCGCGATCCTTCAGGTCGCAGACGAGATCGCGGATGTCGGCGATCGAGATAGGATCGATGCCCGCGAACGGCTCGTCGAGCAGCATGATCTTCGGGTCGGCCGCAAGCGCGCGGGCGATTTCGGCACGTCGCCGCTCGCCGCCGGACAATGCCATGGCCGGCGCATCCCGCAGGCGCGCGAGGCCGAATTCGTCCAGCAACCGATCGAGGCGGCGTTCGCGTGCGGCCTTGTCCGGCTCTGCCAGTTCGAGCACGGCCAGGATGTTCTTTTCCACCGAAAGACCGCGAAAGATGGAGGTTTCCTGCGGCAGATAGCCGAGCCCCAGGATCGCGCGGCGATACATGGGCAGGCCGGTGATATCGTCGCCGTCGAGCATGATCCGGCCGGAATCCGGCTTCGTCAGCCCCATGACCGAATAGAAACAGGTCGTCTTGCCCGCGCCGTTCGGACCGAGCAGGCCGATCACCTCACCGCGCGCGACGGACAGCGAAACGTCCGACAGGACCGAGCGCTTGTCATAGGCCTTGGCAATCGACACGACCGAAAGCCCCTGCTCCACCGGGGCTTCGTGAATCGGATCGGCGTCCGCCAGGGTGGCAATGTCGTCCATGATGGTCCTCAATATG
The DNA here is from genome assembly GCF_032229225.1 of Stakelama saccharophila. Lineage (NCBI taxonomy): Bacteria > Pseudomonadati > Pseudomonadota > Alphaproteobacteria > Sphingomonadales > Sphingomonadaceae > Stakelama > Stakelama saccharophila. The sequence goes on along the minus strand of NZ_CP135076.1, from coordinate 678,334 downwards.
CCGTCACCGCCCCCACTGGCCAGAGGGAGCAGCCGATTGGCAGGAATCGTGCATGATTATCCGCCTGGATGAAAGGGGCGGTGCGGTAAAATGGTGGCGATCGCGGATGCTCAGTCGCGTTCCGGCACCGAAAACGTTCCTGTGACCCTGCCGTTCTGTCGCTCCACGGCTCCCGGCGCCGTACTGCCCGTGCCCACTGCGGAACCGTCGATCACGGCGCGCCCGGTATCGAGGTCGATCCGCAACCGACCACCGCCGATTGTGTTGCCGTCCTGGACGAGCTGGACGTTGCCGAGCATGGTAATGACGCGGGAGTTCAGGTCGTAGACGGCATATTGCGACCGTGCGGTCTGCTGCGGACGTCGCACCAGAACGCCGCCCGCCGCCTCCATGCGCGACACCTGGGGCGATCCGCCGATGATCCTGCCGGTATAATGGACCGTCACCCGCGCGGCATTAAGCGACATTTCCGCCTGGGTGATGTTCACGTCGCCCGACAGGATGGCGCGACTGGCCTTGTCCTGCAGTTCGATATGTTCGGCCGCGAAATCGATCGGTGCGCTTGTATTGTGGCGCGATTGCGCCGCTGCGACGCCGGAGAGGGCAGTCAGCGCGGCCAGGCCGGCGATCAGGGAACGGCGCAACGACATCATCAGCGCCTATTTGCGCGCCCGGGCACGATCCGCAAGTGGGCATCGCCGTCCAGGTGGATCGTCCGGCTTTCCAGATCGGCGCTCATACGATCGCCGCTGAAGGTGCCGAGCGAGCTGCTGCCGCTTGCCGGCCCCGTGCTTTCGAGCTTGCGCGCCTTCAGATCCACCACCGCGTCGCTGGTATCGATGCGATAGTCGTCCGGCGCACGCACCCGGATCGGGCCGTCGATGCGTACCTCTTCGGCATCCATGTCGTATCGTCCCTGCTCCGCGACGATGCGCGCCGGCCCGTCGGAGAGGCGGAGCTGCGCCGCAAGGCCCCGCATCTGCACCACCGGGCGGGTCGAGCTTTCCTGCACCGCGGACTTCGCGGAGAGCAGAAAGGGACGTCCTTCGGAATCCTCTCCACGGTAGCGCGCGGCCTGAAGCCGCATACGTTCCCCGGCGACATCGACCTTGTCCTTGGCCAGCAGGAAGCTGACGTCGCCCCCCTGCACCAGCGGGGCGAGCACCAGGAACGCGGCGAGCGCACCGATCCCCATCGGCAACACCACCTGCATGATCGCCACCACCCGGTCATGCGTGCTGCCGGGCGCCGCCCAGTTCTGGCGTTCCGAGCGGACGCGGCGGGCGATGTCAGACATCGGATCGGCCGAGCGGGGCGCGCCGGTCAGACATGGGCGAAGATATCGATTTCGGGCCAGCCGGCGAGATCGAGCGCGGCACGGTGGGGCAGGAAGTCGAAACAGGCCTGAGCCAGTTCGGTGCGGTTCTCCCGATCGAGCCGACGATCGAGTTCTTCCTTCAACTGGTGCAGGAACCTCACATCGGACGCGGCATAATCCCGCTGCGCCTCCGACAGCTCCGGCCCGCCCCAGTCCGAGGATTGCTGCGCCTTGGAAATCTCGCCGCCCAGCAGTTCGCGCACCAGCTCCTTCAGGCCGTGCCGGTCGGTATAGGTGCGCACCAGTCGCGAGGCCGTCTTGGTGCAATAAACCGGCGCCGCGACGACGCCTAGATAATGCTGAATCGCGGCAAGATCGAAGCGCGCGAAATGGTAGAGCTTCAGCCGCGCCGGATCGGCGAGCACGCGCTTCAGATTGGGCGCGGCATAGTCGCTGCCGGGATTGAAGCGGACGAGATGCTCGTCGCCCCGCCCGTCGGAAATCTGAACGACGCACAGCCGGTCGCGCGGCGTGACGAGGCCCATCGTTTCGGTATCGACGGCGACGGCGCCGGGGGCGAGCACGCCGTCGGGCAGGTCTTCTTCATGGAAATGCACGGTCATTGCGTCCGCCTAGCCCCGATTGGCCGGACGCTCAATGGCCCGCCGCATCTTCTCCGCGAGCACCACGGCGTCGCCGGGCGAAGATGTTGAGCATCTCCACCCCGGCGGCGAAGGCCATGGCGGTGTAGATATATCCCTTCGGAATATGCACGCCGAAACCGTCGGCGATCAGCACCAGGCCGATCATCAGCAGGAAGGACAATGCCAGCATGACGACTGTCGGATTGCGCGCGATGAAGTTCGCCAGCGGGTCGGCGGCGAACAGCATCACGCCGACGGCGACGATCACGGCGACGATCATCACCGGAAGATCGTCCGTCATGCCCACCGCGGTCAGGATCGAGTCGATGGAAAAGACCATGTCGAGCGCGAGTATCTGGGCGATGGCGGAGGCAAAGGTCAGGCCGCGCTTGCCCGCGCCTCCGCCCGCCCCCGGCGCCTCGTGCTCCTCGCCCTCGACGTGACCGTGGATTTCGGTCGTCGCCTTGTAGAGCAGGAACAGGCCGCCGGCGATGAGGATCAGGTCGCGGATCGAAAAGGCCGTCTCGAACGTCGGTTCGCCGTGCGCACCCGGCGCCCCGGTCAGCCCCAGATCGAATATCACGGCCTTCAGCCCGACGATCCAGGCGATCATCGACAACAGGACCAGCCGCAGGATCAGCGCCAGCCCGATGCCGACGCGCCGCGCGCGCTGCTGCTGGTGCGCCGGCAGCTTGTTCGACAGGATGGAGATGAAGATCAGGTTGTCGATGCCGAGCACCACTTCGAGCACGATCAGGGTGACGAGCGCCGCCCAGGTCGCGGGATCGGCAAACAGTGCGATGATATCGGCCATGCGAAAATCTGTGCCGTTTATGCACCGGCTCCGCAAGTATCGTTGTATTGCTGGACTATTTCACGACGAATTTGTTCGCGAAGGCGACCGTTTTTCGGTATGTTGAGAATCGTGGCGCGTAGTTCGAGCGTCAGGAAGCCCGCGTTTTTCGTCCGAAGCGCCGGTTTTGAATTGGAATGCGGGCGAACCGGGAAGACGAACAGGGCAATGAGTTTCGACAAGGGACGCCGCGGCGATCGCGGCGGGCGCGGCAGAGACAAGCGGGATTTCTTCGGCGACGAGGCATATCAGAGTTTCGATCGCGGCAACGGGTTCGGCCAGGATCGGGGCGGCGGCAATGCCGGCAACGATCGCGGCGGCTTCGGTGGCGCTGATCGCGGCGGCTTTGGCGGCGGTAACCGTTTCGGTGATTCGCGCAGCGGCGGCGGTTTCCGCGGCGGTGCCGGCGGCGGCGGTGGGCGCGGCATGCCGCCCCAGGTCGTCGGAGAAGCGACGGGTGTCGTAAAATTCTTCAACGGGCAGAAGGGCTTCGGCTTCATCGTGCGCGACGATGGTGGTGAAGATGTGTTCGTCCACATCTCCGCCGTCGAGCAGGCCGGCCTGACCGGCCTGGCCGAGGGGCAGCCGCTGGGCTTCACCCTGGTCGATCGCGGTGGCCGCATCTCGGCGACCGATCTGAAGATCGACGGTGAGCCGATGCCGGTTGAGGAAAGCGCAGGCCCCGGTGCGGGTGCCCCGCGCGGCGGGCCGCAGCGGCAACTGACCGGCGAGAAGGCGAGCGGCACGGTGAAATTCTTCAATGCCATGAAGGGTTTCGGTTTCATCCAGCGCGATGACGGCCGGCCCGATGCCTTCGTGCACATCTCCGCGGTGGAGCGTGCCGGCATGCCGACGCTGAACGAAGGCGACCGCCTGGAATTCGAGCTGGAGGTCGATCGTCGCGGCAAATATGCCGCGGTGAACCTGCAGCCGGTCCAGTAAGCAGCGGCCTTTCCGTAACGGTTCGGACCGGCGCGCCTTCGTGGGCGCCGGTCAACCCGTTCGTTCGGATGGAGCGTGGCGGTTGGAAGCCCGCCGCGCCCAAGGTTTATGGCCGGACCCAGCCGGCGGGCGATGCTGCCGCGCGTCCCGCCGAGGATTGCGCCGGGCCTTGCGTCGCCCCTTGCGGGTAGGTGAGAAAGATGTTGGCGGTGAGGCGGCCTAGCCGCGGATCGGCGCACAATTCGCAGCGATTCACCCGTGCGCTCGAACCGGACTCCGCCGTCGCGGACATAGCCCGGCGGCGGATCGGTGGCCTATAGCTCGCGCTCGCACACATCCTCATATTCCGCCATCCGCTCCGCGCGGTCGGACACGGGCTCCCGCTCGCGGCCGACGACGTCCAGCACCGGCCTGACCGCACGCTTGAGCTGAAATTCAGGTGGTTTGGAGGCGGTCAAGCCGGGCTCCCGTCCCGGCGTGCGGTGGTCGGTCGCCTGTCGAACGTATGCGTAGCGGCGCGCGGAGGGCCGACGCACCCCCGCACCGACTCAGGTGATCATCCGTTCCAGCGCCGCGATCCGGTCGGCCTCCGCGGCAGGCTTGTCGCGCCGGATCCGGCTGATCCGGGGGAAGCGCATGGCGAGGCCGGACTTGTGCCGCTTCGACGAATGCACCGAATCGAACGCCACTTCCAGCACCAGCGTCTTTTCCACTTCCCGTACCGGCCCGAAACGGTCGACGGTATTGTTGCGGACGAAGCGATCGAGCCAGCGGAGTTCCTCGTCGGTGAAGCCGAAATAGGCCTTGCCCACCGGCAACAGCGTTCCGTCCTCCGCCCAGCATCCGAAGGTATAGTCGGAATAGAAGCTCGACCGTTTGCCGCTTCCGCGCTGCGCGTACATCATCACGCAATCGACCACGAGCGGATCGCGCTTCCACTTGTACCACAATCCGACGCGCCGGCCGGGTACATAGGCTGAGTCGCGGCGTTTCAGCATGACTCCCTCGATCGCCCCTTGGCGCGCGTTCTCGCGCAAGGCGGCGAGCGCCGCGAAGTCTTCGGCATCGATCAGGCTTGAGACGTCGAACCGGTCGGGATCGAGGGTTGCGACGAACGCCTCCAGCCGACGTCGACGGTCTTGCCAGGAAAACGAGCGCAAATCCTCATCGCCGTCGAACAGAATATCGTACAGCCTGACGAAGGCCGGCGCTTCCGCCAGCATCTTCCTCGACACGGTCTTGCGGTTCAGACGCTGCTGCAGCGCATTGAAACTGGCCGCACCGCCGCCCTCACCCAGCGCGTGCCCCTGCGCCTCGCCGCGCACGAGCAATTCGCCGTCGAGGGTGCCGGGTGTCGAAAAGCTATCGGCGATATCGGGAAAGGCGCGGGTGATGTCGTCGCCCGCCCGGCTGTAGAGCCGCGTCTCGCCGCCGACATGGACGAGCTGCACGCGGATGCCGTCCCATTTCCACTCGGCCGCAAAGTCGGCGAGATCGAGTTCGGCATCGTCGAGCGGGTGGGCGAGCATGAAGGGGCGAAAGACGGGCACGTCGGCCGGCGTCGGCTGCGCCGCCCGCCCCTCTCCCCAGGCGAAGATTTCCCGGTAGGGCGGCGAAAGGCCGTGCCATACTTCCTCCACCGCATCGACATCGAGCCCGAAGGCCTGGGCGAGCGCGGTCTTCGCCAGGCGCGCCGACACCCCGACCCGCAGGCCGCCCGTAGCAAGCTTGAGCAGGGCGTAGCGTTCGTCCGCGTCGAACCGGTCGAGCATCTCGGCGAGCGCCGCCGGCGCGCTCGGACGCGTCAGACCGGCCAGTCGGTCCACGACCTCGGCCAGCGACCGCCCCTGCGCCTCGGCACGATCATCCGGCGGCCGCGTGGGCTCCGGCCAGAGCAGTGCGACGGTTTCCGCCGTATCGCCGACGAAATCACGACTGAGCGAGAATAAAAGCGGATCGGTCCGCGCTTCGATCAGTCCACGCACGGTCGACGACTTCACCGCCGGCAGATCGAGGTCGCCGGTAAGCGCGGCGACGGCCCAGCCACGATCCGGGTCGGATGTCGCGCGGAGATAATCGGCGATCAGCCGCAGCTTCGCATTGCGCGAGCGCGTGTAGATCAGGCGGTTCAGGAGGTCAGCGAAGGCATGCATGGCGCTGGACGGAAAAAGGGCGGGCGATCCCGTCGCCCGCCCCGATCCGGTTCCGGTGCGTTGCGATCAGTCGACCGCGTCCTTCACCGCCTTGCCGGCCATGATACCCATCACGAGGAAGATCACGAACAGCGCGATCGCGATGAAGGCCAGGACCTTCGCAATGGTGAAGGCGACGCCCGCCGCGCCGCCGAAGCCGATGGCAGCCAGGACCAGGCCCAGCACCAGGAAAATCAGTGCCCATTTGATCATGGCATTTCCTTTCGCTTGTGTGCCTGCTTTAACCGACGGGAGCGAACAAGCGTTCCGTCAGCTCTTGCGACTGGCCTCGAACAGGAACCAGGCCCGCTCCTCCGCCTCGTCGGTCCAGTCGTCCAGGACGCCGCTGGTGGCGTTGTCCTTGGCCTCGTCGACGATGTCCTTCGCCTCGCGCAGGCGTTCGACGAGCTTGAGATTGTCCTGCCGCAGTTCGGCAAGCATATCCTCCGGCTTCACGAAATCCTTGTCATTGTCCTCGATCGTCTGCCGCCGGGCGATGTCGCCGATCGAGCGCAGCGTCGTGTTGCCGGTCTTGCGCACGCGTTCGGCGATCGCATCCGTCGTTCCCAGGATCTGCGCCGCCTGATCGTCCAGCATCAGATGGTAATCGCGGAAATGCGGGCCGGAGACGTGCCAGTGGAAGTTCTTGGTCTTCAGATAGAGCGCATAGGAATCGGCGAGAATGCCGTTCAGCGCCTGAGCCACCGTCTTGGCGGCATTGTCCTTCAGGTCGGTGGGCGTGTTGAGGGCGGCATCGCTATCAGCCATGATGTATCCTTTCCAGTCGGGTCTTTGCGAAAATTGGTTCGCAGCGAGAACGACTTTCCGCCACTTTCGCTCCGCCGCCTTTGGGGAAATGTCTCGATGACGGCGATCGGTCCGCTAGATAAGCCGCAGCGCGGCCAATGCCAGCGGCACGGCGACCAACAGGAACAATAGGCCCGATACGCGCCGCAGCCAATCCAGCGGCAGCGCCAGCCACGCCGCCTCGCCCAGCATTACCGCCGGAAGATTGGCGAGAAAGGCCCCCGCTACCGCGCCGATTCCGGCGAAAGCCGGGTGGCCGGAAGCGATGCCGATGGTCGCGGTCAGGAACTGGGTGCGGTCGCCGAGGGTCAGGATGAACAGGCCGAGCGCCGCTGTGGGAAAGGCGCCGATGCGCCATCCCGTCAGCCGGTCCGGTGGTCGGATCGGCCACAGGGCACCGATACCCGCAAAGCTCAGCGCAAGCGCCAGCATCAGGTTGCGCGCTTCCGGCACCAGCAGGGGCGCGACGACGGTTGCACCGGCTATGGCGATCACCGCCCCCGCAAGCTGGACGAACAGGATCGCGGCGAGGATCGCAACCGGTCGACCGCGGCGATCGCGCAGGATGGCCGCGAGCCAGGGCGGCCGGTCCCCCGCCTGCGCCAGCAGCGCGGCGATAAAGGCGGGGACGAGCGCGTTCATCCAAAAGGCCGGATCAGCCGTTCAGCCGGACCGAGCACGCAGCCGTGAACAGCGTCTCCGCATTCGGTTCGGAAAGATCGGAGTCGACCGCGTCGCGCAGGATGGCGAGCCAGCCCTGCACCAGCGCGCCATGCTCCCCGCGCGCCAGGGCCGAATCGATGGCGTGGATGACCGTGACGGCCGGACGAATTCCGTTACGCCGAGCGAGGCTGCGGATCGCTTCCAGTTCGGCCGCGATCTCACCGGGCCGGCTGCAATGCGCCCGCGCGCTGACGGCATCGACGCGTGCGCCGAGTTCCGCCCGGATTTCCGGCTGTACCGGCAAGTGATGCGCCATGATGTGCCTTTCCCCCGTTGGATACGTCAAGAGTGCGCCACCATGGTTAAGAGCCCGTGAAGATCGCCGCTGCGCTTGACATTCGGCGCCAATTGCCGCATCGGCACGCGCCTGACAGCGGCGCCCGTGCGAGCGGTCGCGCCGCTTTTCGCGTTTCAATCGAACCTTCGAAGGACACTCAGGTCATGGCCAAGCCGACCACCGTCAAGATCAAGCTCGTCAGCTCGGCGGATACCGGTTTCTTCTACGTCACGAAGAAGAATCCGCGCAATCAGACCGAGAAGCTGTCGTTCCGCAAATACGACCCGGTCGTGCGCAAGCACGTCGAGTTCAAGGAAGCGAAGATCAAGTGACCTTCGCGGGCGGGTAGCCTGCGAAGGTCGTCCCTGCGAAGGCGGGGATCCATGTCTTTTACCCGCCCTCCCGGCGAAGACCGGCTCGCGAGCTGCAACGCTTCCGCTTGGGACCCTGGATTCCGGCCTTCCCCGGAACGACGCGTACGGTCGCAAGCGCGGCGCGTCAGATCAGCCCGCGCACCTCTTCCATGAAGCGGGTTACCGCGATCGGTTTCGACACATAGGCGTTGGCGCCGGCGGTGCGGATGCGATCCTCGTCCTCGCGCCCGACATAAGCGGTAACGGCCATGATCGGCACCGTCTTCAGGCTGTCGTCCCGCTTCATCTGCTCGATCAGTTCGATTCCTGTTACGTGCGGCAACTGGATGTCCATGATCACGAGATCGGGCACCAGGTCGCGCGCAACCGCCACCGCGTCCCGCCCGTCGCGTACCGCCTCCGCCGTGAAACCGTGCGCGCGCAAGAGGTCGCAGAACAGTTTGAGGTTGAGTTCGTTGTCCTCGACAACCAGAACCGTCTTCGACACGCCGACTTCTCACCTGATGCTGCGGGAGTAGCCCTACGTCATGCCGCTTGGCGAAACAAATGCCAATGCCGCCATCCTGGCGCTGGGCGCACTGGCCTGGATCGTCGCGACGCCGGAACGGGCGAACCGGTATCTGGACGTCACAGGCATCGATCTCGACACGCTGCGCGCGCAGGCGGACGAACCCGCTTTCATGGCGGCGACGCTCGCTTATCTTGAAGCGCACGAACCCGACCTGCTGGCCTGTGCGGCGGCGCTCGACGTGACGCCGGAAGCGCTGGTCGGCGCCCGGCGCAAACTGGAGAATCCATGAAACCACTGCTGATCTGCGATTGCGACGAAGTGCTGCTGCACATGGTGAAGCATTTCGGCGCTTGGCTGGACGAGGAGCACGATATCGATTTCGCCCCGGATGGCGGAGATTTCGCCAATTCCATGCGACGGCGCCCCTGCGGCACATCACTGGAACGCGAAGAGATGTGGACGCTGCTGGGCGGCTTCTTTCCCGGTCAGATGGCGCGCCAGACCCTGGTTCCCCATGCGCGCGAAGCGCTGGCGGAATTGTCGCGATCTGCGGAAATCGTCATCCTGACGAACCTCGGCGATCATTGCCGCGAACACCGCGTCGCGCAGCTCGCCGAATTCGGCATCGAGCACCGGGTGGAATGCAATCAGGGCGGCAAGGGCGCCCCCGTTGCCCGACTCGTCGCCGAACATGGCGACCCGGTCACCGTCTTCGTCGACGATCTGGCCGTCCATCACGATTCGGTCGCGCACCACGCCCCCGGCGTCCACCGCCTGCAGATGGTGGCCGAACCGTCGCTAGCGCCGCGGGTTGCCGCGGCGCCGCACGCCCATGCCCGCATCGACGACTGGCGCGAGGCGAAGGCGTGGATCGCCGGCCGATTTTCCCGACAGGAGGCCGCCCCAAGCGCCTCCGCCACCGCCACCGCCACTGCATGAAGAGGGTCCCGAAATGACCGAACAGATCGAAGCGAAGCTGGCCGAACTCGGCCTTATCCTGCCCGAAGCGGCCGCGCCGGTGGCGTCCTACGTACCCGCCGTCGAATTCGGTGGGCTGCTGCATATTTCCGGCCAGTTGCCGTTCAACGACGGGGAACTGATGACGGGCCGCATGGGCGCGGGTCGCGACCTGTCCTATGGCCAGACCGCGGCGCAGCGCTGCGGCCTGATGCTCGTGGCGCAGATGAAGCAAGCGCTGGGTGATCTCAGCCGCGTGGCGCGAATCGTGAAGCTCGGCGTCTTCGTCAACAGCGCGCCCGAATTCACGGATCAGCCGAAGGTCGCGAACGGCGCCTCTGAACTGATGGCGGACCTGTTCGGCGACGCCGGCCGGCATGCGCGAAGCGCGGTCGGCGTCGCCGCGCTGCCGCTGAATGCGGTGGTCGAGGTGGACGCGATCGTCGCGGTGCGCTGACGGTCGGCACCACGCGCGTTGGCGCGAATTGTTGCCGTGCCGCAACAGTACGGCAACAATTCGGACATCATCGGCAATTTTCATTGTGCAGGGCAGCATGATCCGGCAACCTCCTGTCGTCGGATGTCAGATCGCGCACGCCAGAGGCGCCCGGACCCCGGCCGCAGGAGCGAGTGATCATCACCATCGGAAAGGGATCATCATGCGCTTCTCCACATACGGCTTTTGCGCGCTGTCGTGCTTCGCCGCCGCGCCCGCGATGGCGCAGGACACCGCCCCGCCGCCGCCCGTGACGGTTTCCGGCGGCGTCACCGTCGTCACCGACTATCGCTTTCGCGGCCTGACCCAGACGGACGAGGACGCCGCCCTTCAGGGCACGGTGAACGTCAATCACGAGTCGGGTTTCTATGTCGGCACCTGGGCGTCGACGCTGGACGACGAGGTTTCGCTGCCCGGCTACGGCGATACCGAAGTCGATCTGTACGGCGGCTATTCGACGACGCTGGACAACGGGATCGGCATCGACGTCGGCATGCTCTATTACTGGTATGTCGATGCGCCGGGCGGCAACGACACCGATTATTTCGAACCGTATGCGACGGTCAGCTACGCCATCGGCCCGGTCAGCACCAGCGTCGGTGCGAACTACGCCTGGGGCGGACAGGACGGGCTCGATTACACCGCGAGCAACGACGACAGCCTTTATCTGCACGCCGAGGCGTCGACCTCCATCCCCGGCACGCCGCTGTCGCTGAACGCGCATATCGGCCGGTCCAAGGGGTCGCTCGGCCTCTACAACCTCGACCCGAACGACGACGAATATTGGGATACGTCCTTCGGCGTGGAATGGGCCGGCGGGCCGATCACGGGCGGCGTGAAATATGTCGATACGGACATTTCCAACGCCGGCGATTTCGCCCAGGCCAATGGTCGCGGCGCCACGGTGCTGGGCTATGTCGGGCTGAGCTTCTGAGCCGGCGCCGCACGCCGCCGCTCCCCCGGGCATAGGTTCCGCACACGAAAAGAGCCGGGGAGGCGGATCGCTTCCCCGGCTATTTGCGTGGCTGTCGCGCCTTGGCGATCAGGGCGTGGTTACGCGCGCCGCGCGTCCGTCGCCTTCCGGCGCGGCGATGATATCCTGCGTCGTGCGGCCCTTGTCGACGCTGCTGGTCTCGGCATCGCCGACTTCGGAGCGGATACCCGGATCGGCCACATCCTCACCCGCTGCGTCCAGCGCCTCGCGCTCGACATCGCTGCGCGGTGCGGGGCCGCCGAACATCGCGTCCAGCGCCTGTTGCGAGCTGCCGACATCCTGCGGCCGCGGCGCGCCGGGCTGCGGCGGCGCGAGCGAGAAATTGGGCGGCACGACCAGCGGCGCCTGGCGCGCGACGGCGAACTCGTTGGGGCGGGTGCGATCGAGACCGCCCTTGCTGCACCCGGCAAGCAGGACCACGGCCGTCAGGCCGGCGGCAATCGGAAACACCTTACGCATTCACATTCTCCACAGTCGCGCGGTCGCTTTTGGGCTTGTCGCGCACCAGGAGCGCGCGGGCAAGCAGGATCAGGACGCCGATGGTAATGGCTGCATCGGCCACGTTGAAGACCAGAAACGGTCGCCAGTCGCCGAAATGCAGGTCGGCATAATCGACCACATAGCCCAGCCGGACCCGGTCGAGGATGTTGCCGAGCGCGCCGCCCAGTACAAGGCCCAGCGCGCCGATATCCTGACGGTTGGTCTCTCGCGACAACCACCATAGCACACCGAGCGCGATCAGCGCGGTGAGCGCCACCAGCGCCCAGCGCGTCGCCTCGCTGTCGGCCGGCAACAGCCCCAGCGACACGCCGATATTGGGCACGAAGCGCAGATCGAAGATCGGCAGCACGGACAGATGCTCGCCCAGCGCATCGAGCTGCAGCGGACCGGTGACATAGGCCTTTACCCCCTGGTCGACCAGAAAGACCAGGAGCGCCACGACAAGCCCCAGGATACGGGCGCGCTTCATCGGTTGATCACCCTTTCGCAGCGACCGCAAAGTGCGCCGTCTTCCGAAACGTCCGGCAGGCAGCGCCAGCAGCGGCCGCATTTGTGGTTGTCGGTACGCTCTACCGTCACCTCCCCTTCGCCGCGATGAACGGTCGAGGAAATGAAGATCTCCTGCAGGTGGTCGGCCGGCAGCGGCATTTCGGGCACCGTCACCTCGGCCTCGTTGCTCGAGCGGATCACCTTTTCGCGCCGCAAAGGCTCGATCGCCTCGGTCACGCGCTCGCGCAAGGACCGGACGCTCTCCCAATTGGTCGAGATCGCATCGTCGCCGGGCAGCGGCGGCAGTTCGGGCCAGGTCAGGAAATGGACCGAATCGTCCTCGCTCGGGAAGCGCGCCTGCCACACTTCCTCGGCGGTGAAGCACAGGATCGGCGCGGCGTAGCGCACCAGCGCGTGGAACAGCGTATCGAGCACCGTCCGGTATGCGCGCCGCTTGGGGTCGTCGGCGGCATCGCAATAGAGGCAGTCCTTGCGGATATCGAAAAAGAACGCCGACAGGTCCTCGTTCATGAACTCGATCAGCGCGCGCGAATAGCGGTGGAACTGGTAATTCTCGATCGTATTGCGCAGCTCCACGTCGAGCGTGCCGAGCTTGTGGAGGATATAGCGTTCCAGCTCGGGCATCCGGTCGACGCCGATCTTCTCGTCATCGGTGAACCCGTCGAGCGCGCCGAGCATGTAGCGGAAGGTGTTCCTGAGCTTGCGATAGGCGTCGCTCGTGCCCTTCAGCACCTCGTCGCCGATGCGCACATCCTCGAAATAGTCGGTGCTCGCGACCCAGAGGCGGAGAATATCCGCGCCCGACTGATCGATGATCTTGAGCGGATCGACGACGTTGCCGAGGCTCTTCGACATCTTGCGCCCGTTCCTGTCGAGCGCGAAGCCGTGCGTCAGCACTGACGTGTAGGGCGCGCGGCCGCGTGTGCCGGCCGATTCGAGCAGCGACGACTGGAACCAGCCGCGATGCTGGTCAGAGCCTTCGAGATAGAGGTCGGCGCGGACGCCCTCGCCATAACGCTGCTCGATCACGAAGGCGTGGGTCGAGCCCGAATCGAACCACACGTCGAGAATGTCGGTGACCGGCGCATAGTCGGCCAGGTCGTAGTCGGGGCCGAGCAGCACCTGGTGATCGGCGGCGAACCACGCATCGGCTCCGCCATTGCGGAAAGCCTCTATGATGCGCGCATTGACGCCTTCGTCGCGCAGATAGTCGCCGGTCCGGCGGTGGACATAAAGCGGGATCGGCACGCCCCAGGCACGCTGGCGACTGATCACCCAGTCGGGCCGCCCCTCGACCATCGCGCGGATGCGGTTCTTCGCCCGCTCGGGCACCCAGCGCGTCCGCGCGATCGCGTCGAGCGCGAGTTCGCGCAACGTCGGGCCGTTATCTCCCCTCCCGCTTGCGGGAGGGGCCGGGGGAGGGTCAGACGCGCGATCTTCGAGCTTGGGCGCCTGTTGCTCCAACAGGCCCTCCCCTGACCCCTCCCGCAGGCGGGAGGGGGACCACACCTCGCTTCGCTCGGCGATCAACCCGCTGTGATCGTCCCCCGGACGATCACCGTTCGCGGGTTGATCCATCGGGATGAACCATTGCGGGGTGCAGCGGTAGATGATCTTCGCCTTCGAGCGCCAGCTATGCGGATAGCTGTGCTCGAAATCGTCCGACGCTGCCAGCAGCGCCCCCGCTTCGCGCAGATCGGTGCAGATCGGCCCGTCGGACGCGACGAACTTCTTGTTGATGACGCTGCCCTGCCCGCCGAGCCACGCCCAGTCGTCGCGGTACTTGCCATCACCCTCGACCGCGAAGACCGGGTCGATCCCCGCTGCGCGGCACAGCCAGAAATCGTCCTCGCCGTGATCGGGCGCCATGTGAACGATGCCGGTGCCCGCGTCGGTGGTGACGAAGTGCGAACCATCGAGGAAGGGCCGGGGTTTCGCGAAGAACCCGCCGAGATGGTGCATCGGATGCTGCGCCCTCGCGCCGGCGAGCAGACTGCCGGGTATCTGCCGGTCAACGATGTCCCGTAGGTTCTCTAATAAATCCGGCGAAACATTTTCTAGGGTTCGAAGTGCCAGTCCGGTCCGTCGCTCGAACGCTTCCTTAAGGTCGAAGGCCAGAAGGAACTTGCGTCCATGCTCATCGAAGAAAAGATGATAATGGACGTCCGCACCATAGGCCAACGCCTGGTTGACCGGGATCGTCCACGGCGTCGTCGTCCAGATGACGGCATGCGCGCCGACCAGTTCCGGCGCGTTCGGCGCTTCGGTGATCTCGAACGCCACGTCGATCTGGGTCGAGACGATGTCCTCGTATTCGACCTCCGCCTCGGCGAGCGCGGTCTTTTCGACCGGCGACCACATCACCGGCTTGGCACCGCGATAAAGCTGGCCGGATTCGGCAAACTTCAGAAGCTCGCCGGCGATGATCGCTTCCGATTCGAACTTCATCGTCAGATAGGGATCGTCCCAGTCGCCCATGATGCCCAGACGCTTAAACTGCTCGCGCTGCACATCGACCCATTTGCTCGCATAGGCGCGGCACTCGGCGCGGAACTGGACGGGATCGACCTCGTCCTTGTTCAGCTTCTTCTTGCGATAGGCTTCCTCGACCTTCCATTCGATCGGCAGGCCGTGACAGTCCCAGCCGGGGACATAAGGCGCGTTCTTGCCGAGCAGCGACTGGCTGCGCGTCACCAGATCCTTCAGGATCTTGTTGAGTGCATGGCCCATGTGCAGGTCGCCATTGGCATAAGGCGGGCCGTCATGGAGGAGGAAGCGCTCCGCCTCCGCGCGCTGTTCGCGCAGCCGCTCGTACACGCCGATCCGCGCCCAGCGTTCCAGGATCGCCGGTTCCTTGGCGGCGAGGCCGGCCTTCATCGGGAAATCGGTCTTCGGCAGGAAGACGGTGTCGCGCCAGTCGCGCTTCGTGTCGGATGCGTCGTTCATGGAATGTGGGCGTTTAGCCGAGGTTGCGCGTCAGGGAAACAGGTGTGTGCGGGTGCGGTGTTTCGAGAAACCGGGGAAGAAAAGGTTGTTCGCGCGGAGGCGCGGAGATGATGGCCGCAGCGCCGCGCCTCGTCAGCAACGCTCCGTTTGCACAGCACCATAAGACTTTCGAAGCGGCTTCGCCGCATCACGACCCGCGCCTCCGCGTCTCCGCGCGAAACGATTATATCGACGCCAATACCTTTTGCGCCCGCTCGCAATCGTCGGCCATCCGGGCCTTTAGCGCCTCGAGATCGTCGAACTTTTCTTCCTCGCGCAGATATTCGATGAGTTCGACCTCGATGGTCTGCCCGTAGAGATCGCCGGAAAAGTCGAAGAAATAGGGTTCCAGCAACTCTACCGGCGGGTCGAAGCTGGGGCGGATGCCGAGATTCGCCGCGCCATCGACGATGCGCCCGTCGGGTAGGCGCCCCCGCACGGCATAGATGCCGAATCTGGGACGCAGATAGTTGACCAGGCGGATATTGGCGGTGGGAAAGCCCAGTTCGCGACCCAGCTTCGCGCCGGGCTCGACCACGCCCTCGATGGCGAAGGGCCGGGTAAGAAGCGCCGCTGCATCGCGCGGTCGGCCCTGCTTCAGCAATTCGCGGATGCGGCTGGAGGAGACGATGTCGCCATCATCGGCGACGGGAGACACGGTAGCGACGCCGAAACCCAGCTCCTCGCCCAGCGCGTGGAGCACCGACACGTCGCCGTCGCGCCCCTTGCCGAAGGTGAAGTCGTCGCCCGTGACCACGCCGCCGACGCCGATCCTGTCGACCAGCCGCGTTCGCGCGAACGCGCGCGCGGGCAGGCCGGCAAGATCTGCATCGAAGTGGAAGACCAGCATCGCGTCCGCCCCCGCTTCGGCGAACAGGCGCTGGCGCTGGTCGAGCGTGGTGAGGCGGAACGGCGGCGCGTCGGGCCTGAAATACCGTACCGGATGCGGATCGAAGGTCGCGACGATCGCCGGCCGGCCTTGCGTCTTCGCCCATGAGATCGCGCGGCCCGCCACCGCCTGGTGGCCGAGATGGAATCCGTCGAAATTGCCGAGTGCGACGATGCCGCCGCGCAGTTCGGGCGGAACCGCCGAGCCGCCGTCAAGCCGTTTCATGGCCGCGGCCTATAGGGACGAAGCCCGTCACTGCCAAATCGCTTTCAGCGCCGTTCCAGCGTAACGAAGCTGAACGCGGGGCGCTCGCCTTCCGCCAAATGGTCCTCACGGACAGTTTCGCGCCACGCGGCGGCATCGAAGGCGGGTACGGTCGCGTCGCCGGCCGGCGCGCAGTGAACCTCCGTCAGTTCGACGCGATCGGCCCGGTCGCGATAGATGGCGAAGATCTCCGCGCCGCCGATCACCGCGACCTCGCCCTCGCCCGCCAGCGCCAACGCGTCCTCCGGCCTGTGCGCGACCTCGGCCCCCGGCGCCTGCCAGTCGCGATCGCGCGTCAGAACGATATGGCGCCGCCCCTTGAGCAGGCTGGGGAAACTCTCGAAGGTCTTGCGCCCCATGACGAGCGGCTTGCCCATGGTCATGGCCTTGAACCGCTTCAGGTCGGCGGGGATATGCCAGGGCAAGTCCCCGTCCTTGCCGATCACGCCATTGTCGGCACGTGCCAGAAAGAAGGTGATCATATCCTCCCCCGCAAGGGGAAGGGAACCGCGCTTGCGCGGTGGAGGGGTCTCGCAATGACGGCGTGGCAGCCGGCAACACCCCTCCACCAGCCTGCGGCTGGTTCCCCTCCCCTTCCAGGGGAGGAATGAGACGGCGCCGCCATCAAACCGCCACCGGTGCCTTGATGTGCGGCTGCGCTTCGTAACCGTGGAGCACGAAATCCTCATATTCGTAGGAATCGATCGCTGCGGGCCTGCACAGGATTTCCAGGCGCGGCAACGGGCCGGGCGCGCGGCTGAGCTGTTGGCGGGCCTGGTCGAGATGGTTGGAATAGAGGTGGCAGTCGCCGCCGGTCCAGATGAACTCGCCGACATCCAGATCGCATTGCTGGGCGAGCATGTGGGTGAGAAGCGCGTAGGAGGCGATATTGAACGGTACGCCGAGGAAGATGTCCGCCGAGCGCTGGTAGAGCTGCAGGCTGAGCTTGCCGTTCGCGACATGCGTCTGAAACAGGCAGTGGCACGGGCTGAGCGCCATGGCGTGCAGCTCGCCCGGATTCCAGGCGGTGACGATCTGCCGGCGCGACGCAGGGGTCGCCCGGATCGTGTCGATCAGTTCGGCGATCTGGTCGATATGGCGCCCGTCGGCGGCCTGCCAGTCGCGCCATTGCTTGCCATAGACCGGGCCGAGATCGCCGTTTTCGTCGGCCCATTCGTTCCAGATGCTGACTTTCCGGTCCTGCAGCCAGCGGACATTGGTGTCGCCGCGCAGAAACCACAAAAGCTCGACGATGATCGAGCGCAGGTGAAGCTTCTTGGTGGTCAGCACCGGGAATCCTTCGGCCAGATCGAAGCGCATCTGGTGGCCGAAGACGGACCGCGTGCCGACGCCGGTCCGGTCGGACTGTTCTGCGCCGTGGTCGAGCGCACGCTGCATCAGGTCGAGATATTGCCGCATTGCGGGGCAAGGACTAGCCGCTGATCGCGGCAGCGCCAAGTTCAGCTTTCGGGCGGGCGGGCGCTTCCGCCACTATTGCCGACATGGCTCGCCAGGCGACAGGGGCGGATCACCTCGGGCGCCGGCCGCCCGCCCCGCGCCCGGAACGCGGCCATGTAGCCGCCGGCCGAGGGCATGTCCTCGAATCGCACGAGTTCGTACCCCACCGCGGCGAATTCGCATTTGAGCAGCGCCGGCGGCGTGCCGTGATTGCGCGTCTCGCGGTCGGCGTCGACCACGATCACCTGCCCGTCGGCGCGGAGCGAAGGCCGAATCCGCCAGAGAAATTCGTAGGGCGACTCGATCTCGTGATACATGTGGACCATCAGGATCCGGTCGAAGCTGTTTTCCGGCAGCTTCGGGTCCTGCGCCTTCCCCAGTCGCACACTGACATTGTCGAGCCGCTCGCGCGCCACGCGCTGGGCGAGCGCATCGCGCACCTCCGGCACGATGTCCTCCGCCAGCACGCGGCCGTCCGGGCCGACGCGCTTCGACAGGCGGATGGTGTAATAGCCCTCGCCCGCGCCGATGTCTGCGACCGTCATGCCCGGCTTGATGCCGGCCTTGTCCATTACCTCACCGGCCTCGTTCAGCCGGTCGCGGGCCTCCTCGTTCGACCATCGGCTGGAAACGATGCTGGCGACCGGCCGGTCGGCGGCGGGAAATTCGCCGACATCCTCGCTATTGTGTTGCGGCACCCGCGGAGGACCGCCGTCGCAGGCCGCCAGCGGCGGCAGCGCCGCGAACGCGATCAGCAACGCCGGGCGCAGGCGCATCAGTCGACGTCCTCCACCTCGACGGTCTCCCCCGTCACGCGCTGCGACAGAGCCGCCGCCATGAAGGGATCGAGGTCGCCGTCGAGCACGTCGGACGGGCTGGTCGACGTGACACCTGTGCGCAGGTCCTTCACGAGTTGATAGGGTTGCAGCACATAGGACCGGATCTGGTGCCCCCAGCCGATGTCCGACTTGCACGCGTTGACGGCGTCGGCCTCTTCCTCGCGCCGGCGCAGTTCGGCTTCGTAGAGGCGGGCCTTGAGCTGCTTCATCGCCTCGGCCCGGTTCTTGTGCTGCGAACGTTGGTTCTGGCAGGCGACGACGATGCCGGTCGGCAGATGGGTGATGCGGACCGCCGAATCGGTGGTGTTGATGTGCTGCCCGCCCGCGCCGCTCGCGCGATAGGTATCGATGCGAAGATCGCTGTCGTTGACCTCCACGTCGATATCGTCGTCGATGACGGGATAGACCCAGACGCTGGAAAAGCTCGTATGCCGCCGGGCCGAGCTGTCATAGGGCGAGATGCGCACCAGCCGGTGCACGCCGCTTTCGGTCTTGGCATAACCATAGGCGTTCTCGCCCTTCAGCAGCAGCGTCGCCGACTTGATGCCCGCCTGTTCGCCGGCATGATAGTCGACCAGTTCGACCTTCATCCCGCGCCGCTCGGCCCAGCGCTGATACATGCGCTGCAGCATCTCGGCCCAGTCCTGGCTTTCCGTTCCGCCGGCGCCGGCGTGGATTTCCAGATAGGTGTCGTTGGCATCCGCCTCGCCGGCGAGCAGGGCCTGCACCTTGTCCTTCTCCGCGCGCTCGGCCAGCGCCTGCAGCGCCGCGACGCCTTCGTCCGCCATCGCCTGATCGCCCTCGGCCTCTGCCATTTCGATCAGCTCCGCGGTATCGTCCCGCTCCACCGCGATCTCGCGCGTGCTGGAAATGGCGGCATCCAGGCGCTGGCGCTCACGCATCACTTCCTGCGCCTGCTTCGGATCGTCCCACAGCGCCTGGTCTTCGACCCGCGCGTTGAGTTCGTCCAGCCGGCGCAGCGCCTTGTCCCAGTCGAGAAAACGCCTGAGCAGCGCCACGGCCGCGTCGATCCTGTCCAAATGAGCCTGCGCTTCGGCGCGCATCGGTTACTCCGTTCACGTCATGGGCAGCCCGGCCGCCGTTGCCGGAATGTGGACAGGCGTCGGGACTGCGTCAAATCTTCGGACAGGCGGTAGTGCCGATGCCCTCGCTATCGCCACGGCCGCTAGTAGATTCCGCCCTGTCTTTGCAAGAAGTCGCTGTCGTCGGACTCCCGCTGCCTGCGCTCCGGCGCCCGTTTGGCCGGCTCCGGCGCTTCGTCTTCCTGTTCGCGGGCGCGGCGGCGCGGCTCGCTTTCGGGCTTGAACGCCTCCCAGATCACCGGCGCCTTGATCGCATCGGTGGGCCACGCGCCGAAGACCGGCTTGCCGGTGATGCGATTGATCTTCACCATCCGCGTCCCGTGCGGCGCGCGGAAGGCGAGTTTGGGCAGATCTTCGAGCGCTTTTTCCGCGAATGCCTGGAAGATCGGTGCGGCGACCGTCGCGCCCTGCGCATAATGGCCCATCGGCCGCGGATTGTCGTATCCGACATAAAGGCCGCCGATCATCTGCGGCGTGCCGCCGATGAACCATGTGTCGGTCGGCCCGGTCGTGGTGCCTGTCTTGCCGATCATCGGCCGATCGAGGCTGCGCAGCCGCCGCCCGGTGCCGCGCTGGATCACGCCTTCGGTGATATGCACCATCTGATAGGCGGTGATGGGGTCCATGAGCTGGCGCGAGCGGGTGACCGGACGCGGCATCGCCTTGCCGTCCCAGTCGGGCGCGTTGCAGCGTTCGCACGGCCGCCAGTTTTTCGGCCAGATGACCTTGCCTTGGCGATCCTGGACATAATCGACCAGCGTCGGGGTGAGCGCCTGGCCGTGATTGGCGATGATGGAATAGGCGTTCACCATGCGCATGACGGTCGTGGTGCCCGCACCCAGCGCGTAGGAAAGATAAGGCGGCAGCTTCTTTTCGCTGACGCCGAGCCGGTGAATCATGTCGACGACGTGTTCGATGCCCGTGCGCTGGGCGGCGCGCACCGTCATCAGGTTGCGCGACTGTTCGATGCCCCACCGCATGGTGCGCGGGCCGGCGGCGCCTTCATTGCCGAAGTTGCGAAAGCATTTCCGCCCCAGCCCCGCGCCCTGCTCCACGCAGAATGGCGCGTCCATGATGATCGTCGCCGGCGTCATGCCCTGTTCGAGCGCGGCGGAATAGACGATCGGCTTGATCGTGGAACCAGGCTGGCGTTCGGCCTGGATGGCGCGGTTGAACGCCTGAATGCGCGAATCGAACCCGCCCTGCATCGCCATCACCCGGCCCGAACTGGGATCCTCGACCACCATGCCGCCGGAAACCCTGGGAATGGACTGGAGGCGATAATCGTCGCCCGCCGGCGAAACCGCGATCACGTCCCCGCGCTTCAGCGCCGCGAAGGCGGTGCCGCCCTTGCCGCGCACGGGCATCGTCGCATTGCCGCGCGGCAGATCGGCGATACGGCCGTCGGCAAAGCCGATCCGGGCCGATCCATCCGCCTTGTCGATGACGATGGCGACATCCCAATCGTCATAGTCGGTCCCGACATTGGTGCCGAGCAGGGTGCCGCGCCAGTCGCCGTCCGCCTCCAGGTCGGTTTCCCGGATCGGGCCGCTCCAGCCGCGGCCGCGATCGAACCGGATCAGGCCGTCACGCAGCGCCTTCTGCGCATATCGCTGGAGTTCGGGGTCGAGCGAGGTCCGCACCCACAGACCGCCGGCATAGACGCTGTGCGGTCCGTCCTCCGCCGTCTCGCCGAATTCATCGACGAGCTGGCGCCGCACCGCCTCGATGAAATAGCCGCCGACCCGATCGTAGCGCGGCATGCGCCGGCTGACGGCGCCCAGCGGCTGGTCCACCGCCTCGCGGTACTGCGCTTCGGTGATGAAGTCGTTGCGCCGCATCTCCCCCAGCACCCAGTTGCGCCGCGACAGCGCACGTTCGGTATGCCGTTCCGGATCGTAATTGGCCGGCCCCTTGGGCAGGATCGCCAGATAGGCCATCTGCGCCAGCGAAAGCTGATCGAGATCCTTGTCGAAATAGGCCTGGCTGGCGGCTTCGACGCCATAGGCGTTCCGCCCGAGAAAGATCTGGTTGAGATAGAGTTCGAGGATCTGCTGTTTGGTCAGCGCATCCTCGATCCGCCAGGCGAGGATCGCCTCCTTGGCCTTGCGGACATAGCTGACGCGATTGGTCAGAAGCAGGTTCTTCGCCACCTGCTGGGTGATGGTCGAAGCGCCGACCGGGCGGCCGCTATGGGTGATATTGGTCCACATCGCGCTGGCGATGCCGGGGATGTCGACGCCGTGATGCTGAAAGAAGGTCCGGTCCTCGGCCGCCAGATAGGCCTTCACCAGCAAGGGCGGATACTCGTCATAGCTGAGGACGATCCGGCGCTCGCGCGCATAGGAATGCACCGGCTCGCCATCGATCGCGCGGACGTTGGTCGGCAGCGGCGGCTCATAAGCCTTCAACTGCTGGACCGACGGCAGGTCGCGGGCGATGAAGAGCCACAGGGCGAACGCCCCCAGCCCCGCGAGCACGGCCAGCCAAGCCAGAACCTTGAACCACCAGCGCTTGCGCACCGCGCGGAATTCGCTGCGAATCCCCTGCATTTCGCGCTTCAGACTGATGTTGAACCCGGACGCTTCACTCTCGCTCATACCGAGGCGGGTCTAGCAGGATTTGCCGTACATGCCAGACATTCGCGACGGCCAGGGTGTCGCAATATCGTGCCCATCCGTCAGCGCGAGGCGAGCTGTCTGGCGAAGTGGATGTCCACCGCCTCCCGGATCGCCCTGGCGATATGCTTGCGCCCCGCGGCGGAAGCCAGCATCGCGGCATCGTCCTCGTTGGAGATATAGCCTGCCTCGAACAGGATGGAAGGCATGTCCGGCGCCTTGAGCACCATCAGCGAGGCCATGCGATGAAAATCGTCCTTGGTGCGGATGAGCGGCTCAGCCTCGCGCCCCAGCAGCCGGGCGAAGCCGGCGGATGCGTTCATGGTCTGACGCTGGGTAAGGTCGATCAGGATCGAAGAGATGTCCGCACTCTGCCGATCGAGGTCGACGCCGGCGATGACGTCGGCCTTGTTCTCGCGTGCCGCCAGCCGGGCCGCCTCCTTGTCGGAGGCGACTTCCGACAGGGTGTAGGCGGTCGCACCCGTCGCGTCGGGATTGGCGGCGCTGTCGCAATGGATGGAAAGGAACAGGCCGGCATGCAGCCGGCGCGCGATCGCATAACGCCGGCGCAGCGGCAGGAATCGGTCGCTCTCGCGCGTCAGTGCGACGCGCACCCGGCCGGAACGGATGAGTTCCGCCTTGATCGCTTCGGCGATCTTCAACGTCACGTTCTTCTCGCGCAGCCCGTCGACACCGATCGCGCCCGGATCGTGGCCGCCATGCCCGGCGTCGATCACCACCAGCGGGCGTCCGGCGGCAGCGCCGTAGATGCGTGGCAGCGATCCGTCATCGCGCACCGGCGGCACATCCATCGTTATCGAGGGCGCGGAGCGGCGATGCCCGAATGCGAAATCCGGCAGAGAATGTGCCCGCCCCCGCGCGACGGCATGATGGAAATCGGCGTCGCCGACATTGCGGAGGCTCAGCGTCAGGGTGCGGCCATCGGCGCCGAAGCTGCCGCCGGTGACGATCGCCGGGCGCGAAAGGTCGAACACGATTCGCGCCGAATCCGGCCCATGGACCACCCGGCGCACGCGCGCGGTTACCCCGGCGGTATGCGACGCGACGCCGGAGGACGCACCGCCGCCGTCGGCCACGGTCCGTTCCGCCCCCGACCGGAGAAAGGAACGGGCATCGGCGACGCGCCCGTCGAACCGGATCACGATGCGATCGGGCGCGATCCGGATATCCTCGACCGCCGACGTCCAGGCCGGCGCTCCGCCCATCCAGCTCGCCAGAATCAGCAACAGGAAACCCACACCGACGCTATGCCGCCTCGCAACCTTGCCGGTCCAGCCAAAAAGCATGATGAACGGTCCGGTTGCCCGCCAACGAGGCTCGCCCGGCAGTCCTGCCTTCGAGGCGCGGTCAAGCGGCGCGGTCGGCACGGCGGCGGGGATTTGCCGGGCGTCCGGCAGCGCCTTGCCGCCGCCGACGCCCCCGCCAGTGTTGCCGCGCAACTCCAGCGGTGCTAGGCAGATGGGACCGGCCCCGGGCACCTGCCCGGAACAGCCGCTCAATTTCCCGCGCGCCGCCGAATTTCGGGCGAGCGCGGCATTTTCAGGTTGACGCTGTATGAGGCAAGTTCCGTTTCGCCTGCACCGCTTGGCCCAGCCGGGCGGGCGCGCCGCGACGGAAGCGTCGGATCACCGGTCCGGCCGTGCCGCGACAGCAGCAGCATTTCTTTTTGACACCCCCGCCGACGGACCGTTTCCAACCCCGTCGGCGGGCCTTGTTGACTGCGCGCCGCCGCATGCCGGCCGGCGCGCCCGGAGAACAATAAATGACCATGCGTATGTTGATCGACGCACGCCACCGGGAGGAAACCCGCGTGGCCGTCGTCAAGGGAAACCGGATCGAGGAGTTTGATTTCGAGTCCGCGGAGCGAAAGCAGCTCAAGGGCAATATCTATCTGGCGAAAGTAACCCGCGTCGAACCCTCGCTGCAAGCGGCGTTCGTCGATTATGGCGGCAACCGCCACGGCTTCCTCGCCTTTTCCGAGATTCACCCCGATTATTATCAGATCCCCAAGGAGGATCGCGACGCCCTGCTCGCCGAAGAGGCCGAGCATGCCGCCGAGGAGGCCGCGCTGCGCGCCGAAGAGGAGGTCGACGAGGACGGCGAGGGCGATCTCGAGGTGCTCGAGCGGCCCAGCGACGAGGATGAAGCCGAGGCGGAGGCCGAAGACGGCGACCAGGCCGGGAATCGCGGCGGCAAGCGCGACAAGAGCGCGGTCGAGGCACTGCGCCAGCGCCGCATGTCGCTCAGGAAGCGCTACAAGATCCAGGACGTTATCCGCCGGCGGCAGGTACTGCTGGTCCAGGTCGTCAAGGAAGAGCGCGGCAACAAGGGCGCGGCGCTCACCACCTATCTGAGCCTTGCCGGCCGCTATTGCGTGCTGATGCCGAACACCGCCCATGGCGGCGGCATTTCGCGCAAGATCTCGTCCGCTGCCGACCGCAAGCGGCTGAAGACGATCATGGCGGAGATGAAGCTGCCGCCGACCATGGGCTGCATCGTACGCACCGCCGGGCTGCAACGCACCAAGACCGAGATCAAGCGCGACTTCGACTATCTGGCGCGGCTGTGGGACGGCATTCGCGAGGCGACGCTGAAATCGACCGCGCCGTGCCCGGTCTATGGCGACAGCGACCTCATCAAGCGCGCGATCCGCGACATCTACAACCGCGACATCGGCGAGGTGATCGTCGAGGGCGAGGACGGCTACCGCCAGGCCAAGGACTTCATGAAGCTGCTGATGCCCAGCCATGCGCGGCGCGTGAAGCAGTATTCGGACGCAGTTCCGCTGTTCCAGCGCCATCACGTCGAAGACCAGCTCGGCGCGATGTACCACCCGGTCGTGCAGCTCAAATCGGGCGGCTATCTGGTCATCAATCCGACCGAAGCGCTGGTGTCGATCGACATCAATTCCGGCAGGTCCACGCGCGAGCACAATATCGAGCAGACCGCGACCGCGACCAACCTGGAAGCGGCGCAGGAAATCGCCCGTCAGCTCCGCCTGCGCGATATGGCGGGTCTGGTCGTCATCGATTTCATCGACATGGATCATTCGTCCAATGTCCGGAAGGTCGAAAAGGCGATGAAGGAGGCGCTGAAGGCCGATCGCGCGCGCATCCAGGTGGGCCGCATCTCCGCCTTCGGCCTGATGGAGATGAGCCGCCAGCGCCTGCGCACGGGCGTGCTGGAGGCCTCCACCCGCCAGTGCCCGCATTGCGAGGGCACCGGCCTCGTCCGCACGGCGTCGTCGGCGGGCCTGTCGGCGCTGCGCCTGATCGAGGACGAGGCGGCGCGCGGCCGCGGCTCGGTGCTGACGCTGCGCGCCAGCCAGGAGGCCGCTTTCTACGTGCTCAACAAGAAGCGCGCCGACATCGCCGAGATCGAAGAACGCTACGGCGTTTCCGTCGAGATCGTGTCGGATGGGGAGATCGAGGGCGCCCGCATGTCGGTCGAGGCTTCCGGCCCGCCGCCCGCACATGCGCCCAAGCTCGACCAGATAGTCGAATATAACGACGACGACCTGCCCGAGGAAACGCCCGAGGAGGAAGAGACCGAAGCCGAATCGCACGACGAGGAGGGCGAAGGCGCACGCCGCCGCCGCCGCCGCCGCCGTGGCCGGCGCAATCGCGGCGGTCCGGGCGAAGAGGAACGCGACTCCGACGAAACGTCCGAAGACGGCGATGAGGAATCCGAGCAGGAAACGGCCGAATCCGCCGGTGAAGAGGACAGTGACGACGACAAGCCGAAGCGCCGCCGGCGCGGACGTCGCGGCGGACGTCGCAATCGCGGTCGCAAGGCGGAGGACGAGAACGGCGTCGAGGATCGGGATTCGGTGGAGCAGCAGGACGCGCCTGCCGCCGCTGCACCGGCCGAGCCGGTGACGGAAGCCGCCGAAACACCGGCCGAACCGGAATCAGCCCCGGAAGCGGCCGAGGCCAAGCCCAAGCGCACGCGTCGTCGGCCCAAGGCACGGACGGAAAGTGAGGCGCCCGCGGAAGTCTCGGAAACCGTGGAGGCTGCGGAGGAAAAGCCGAAACCCAAGCGTACGCGCCGCAAGAAGAAGACCGTCGACGACGTCGCGGCGGACGCGGACGCCGTGCCTCCGGCCAAGGCCGAAGCGGAAGCAGAGGCGAAAGAAGCTCCCAATGCGCGCGGTCGCGGTGGGCGCCGCAAGAAGGCGGAGACCGAAGCGGAAACCGTCGAGCAGGATCTCGAGCCTGCGGCGCCATCTGCGCCGGCGGAGGAAGCCGATGCCGGTGACGGAGCGTCCGCCGCGGTGGACGGCGGCAAGGCCGACGCGGACGAGGAAGCGAAGCCGCGGCGCGGCTGGTGGCAGCGCACCTTCGGCTGATCCCGGGCCGGCATGTTCGTCGCCTCGATCACGGACATGCCGGCCGATGCCGCTTCAGCGCAAGTTCAGGCCGCCGCACCTACATTCCGCGACCATCAAGGGAAACGGACCGCGTTGATCGGAGGGGCAATCTGCCCGATAGTGGTGCCATGAAGCGGATCATCGCCGCCCTCGCCTTTTGCTGTCTCCTGTTCGCGCTGCCCGTCCGGGCGCAGACGATCCTGCGCGACACCGAGACGGAGGCGCTGCTGAAGGACATGTCGCGCCCGATCATCGAAGCGGCGGGGCTTTCGCCGAAGAATGTCGAAATCATCATCATCCAGGACAAGGGGATCAACGCCTTCGTCGCCGGCGGGCAGGTGGTGTTCCTCCATTCCGGG
The DNA here is from genome assembly GCF_032229225.1 of Stakelama saccharophila. Lineage (NCBI taxonomy): Bacteria > Pseudomonadati > Pseudomonadota > Alphaproteobacteria > Sphingomonadales > Sphingomonadaceae > Stakelama > Stakelama saccharophila. The sequence continues at coordinate 651,330 of NZ_CP135076.1, read as the reverse complement.
CTGATCGAGGCGGCCGACAACGCCAATCAGGTGCAGGGCGTGATCGCCCATGAACTGGGTCATATCGTCGGCGGCCACGTGCCGCTGGCCGATCGCGGCGCGAAGTCGGCCACCGGGATCTCGATCGGAAGCCTGTTGCTGGGCGTAGCGGCGATGGCGGCCGGCGCGGGCGATGCCGGCATGGGTATCCTGGCCGCGGGCCAGCGCGCCGCCCTGGGCCGCTATCTCGCCTTCAGCCGCACGCAGGAGGCATCGGCCGACGCCGCAGGTGCCGACTATCTCGACCGCGCGCATATCAGCGGCAAGGGCATGCTCGCCTTCTTCAAGAAGCTGCAGAATTACGAATATCGCATCGGCGTGCCCCAGGACGACAGCTTCAACCGCAGTCACCCGCTGACCGGAGAGCGCATCGCGGCGCTTACCAACGACCTGCACAAATCCTCGGCCTGGGGCAAATCGACCCCGCCCGGACTGGAACAACGCTTCGAACTCGTCCAGGCGAAGCTCGAAGGGTATGTGGAGGACAAGAACACGGTGTTGCGGGACTATCCCGAAACCACCAATTCGCTGCCGGCGCATTATGCGCGAGCCTATGCCTATCACCGCGCCGGCTATCCCGACCGCGCGGATGCCGAGGCCGAGGCACTGGTCTCGGCCGAACCCGAAAATCCCTATTTCCTCGAACTCAAGGGGCAGATCCTGCTGGAATCGGGGCGGCCGGAACAGGCGCTCGATCCGCTGCGCAAGGCGGTGGCGCTGAGCGATCACGCGCCGATGATCGGCACGACACTCGGCCATGCGCTGGTGGCGACCGAAAATCCCGATCATCTGAAGGAGGCGGAATCCGTCTTGCGCCAGGCGATCGCCCGCGACGACGAAAATCCCTTCGCGTGGCTTCAACTCGGCACCGTCTATGAACGCAAAGGCGATGCCGCGCGTGCCGCGCTGGCATCGGCCGAGCGCGCCAATCTGACCGGCGACCCCATGCTCGCGCTCGTCAGCGCGCGTGCCGCGGTGGCCGGCCTGCCGAAGGACACGCCCGACCGGCTGCGGGCGCAGGACATCGTCATGGTGTCCAAGAACCAGGTTGACGAAATGGATCACGGGCGTAGGCGCGGATCGTGACCGAAAGCCTGACCAAGACCCCGCTCCGCCTGATCCTCGTCGTCCTCATCTCCGCCCTGATCGGCGCGGGCGCGTTCGCGGTCCTGCAACGCGCGATCCCCGGCGTCTCCGCCGACCGGGCTGCCATGGAGCGGGTGGTTCACGATTATGTGCTGGAGCACCCCGAAATCCTGCCGGAGGCGATGGACCGCCTGCGCGAAAAGGAAACCGCCCAGGTCGTCGCCGCCAATCGCGAGGCGATCGTCGATCCCTTTGCCGGGGCGTGGGAGGGCGCGAAGGATCCGAAGGCTACGGTCGTCGTCTATATGGACTATGCCTGCGGCTTCTGCCGGGCCAGCCTGCCGGAAATCGACAAGCTGGTGAAAGGCGATCCCGGCGTGCGCGTCGTCTATCGCGAGTTGCCGATCCTCAGCGCACAGAGCGAAACCGCGGCACAGTGGAGCCTGGCCGCGGCCGAACAGGGCAAGTTCGAAAAATTCCACGACACGTTGTTCGCCGCCGATCGGCTGACGGAAGACGCGATCCGTCACGCGGCGCGGGTGGCCGGGCTCGACATGGACCGCGCCGCCCAGTTCGCAGGCTCGCAGGAAGCGGCGCGGCAGATCGCGCAGAACCTGTCCATGGCCCGGCAACTGGGCGTCACCGGCACCCCCGCCTGGGTGATCGGCAACCGCGTGACATCGGGCGCGCTGCCCTATCAGCAGCTCCAGGCGCAGATCGAGCACGCGAAAAGCTGAGCGCCGGCGTTGCCGAACCGGCGACGCATTCCTACCTGTCGTTCCGCAACAGGGGGCTTTCGTGGAACCGATCCTTTCGCTAACCGGCGTCAGCAAGACCTATGGCGGCGGGCATCAGGCGCTGAAATCCGTCGATCTGGACATCCGAAAGGGCGAGATCTTCGCGCTGCTGGGGCCGAACGGCGCGGGCAAGACGACGATGATCAGCATCGTCTGCGGTATCGTGACGCCCAGCGGCGGCACGATCACCGTCGCGGGCCACGATGCGATCCGCGACTATCGCAAGGCACGCGCGATGATCGGCCTTGTGCCGCAGGAGCTTGCCACCGATCAGTTCGAGACGGTGCTGGCGACGGTGAAGTTCAGCCGCCGCCTGTTCGGCCGCAGCGGGCACGATGCCTATATCGAGGAAATCCTGCGCGACCTGTCGCTGTGGGACAAGCGCAAGTCCAAGATCATGCACCTGTCGGGCGGCATGAAGCGTCGCGTCCTGATCGCGAAGGCGCTGGCGCACGAACCCGATATCCTGTTCCTCGACGAACCCACGGCAGGCGTCGACGTGTCGCTGAGGCGCGACATGTGGAAGCTCATTTCGCGCCTCAGGACACGCGGCGTCACCATCATCCTGACGACCCATTATATCGACGAGGCGGAGGAAATGGCCGACCGCGTGGGCGTGATCGCCAATGGCGAGCTGCTGCTGGTCGACGAAAAGCAGGCATTGATGTCCAAACTGGGCAAGCGCGAACTCGATATCCTGCTAGTCGACCCGATCGCGGCGATTCCCGAGGCGCTCGCCGAATGGGATCTTTCGCTGGAGGACGAGGGGAACCGCCTGCGCTACACCTTCGATGCACAGGCGGAGCGAACGGGTATCCCGTCGCTGCTGCGCAAGCTCGGCGATCTCGGGATCGCCTTCAAGGATCTGGAGACATCGAAAAGCTCGCTCGAGGATATTTTCGTCGGTCTCGTGTCGCAACCCGATGAGGAGAAGGCGGCATGAGCATCGTGTGCAGCGAATCGCCCGTTCGTCTCGAGCGAAGTCGAGAGACATGGCACGGCATGGAGACGCTTCTCGACTTCGCTCGAAGCAAACGGACAGGGGCGCCAATATGAACGGGCACGGCATCTGGGCGATCTATCGCTTCGAAATGGCGCGCGCGCTGCGCACGCTGTGGCAGTCGGTGGCGACACCGGTGATCACCACATCGCTGTACTTCGTCGTCTTCGGCGGCGCGATCGGCAGCCGGATGCAGGAAGTGGGCGGCGTCGATTACGGCAGCTTCATCGTGCCTGGCCTCATCATGCTGACGCTTTTGACGCAAAGCATCTCGAATGCGTCGATCGGCATCTATTTCCCGAAATTCACCGGCACGATATACGAGCTGTTGTCGGCGCCGGTATCGGCGATGGAGATGGTGATCGGCTATGTCGGCGCGGCGGCGACCAAATCGGTGGTGCTGGGCCTCATCATTCTCGCCACCTCGACGCTGTTCGTCGACCTGCATATCGACCATCCGCTGGCGATGATCGCATTCCTGCTGCTGACCGCGCTGACCTTCAGCCTGTTCGGCTTCATCATCGGCATCTGGGCGCAGGGATTCGAGCAATTGTCGATCGTGCCGGCGCTGCTGGTGACGCCGCTCACCTTCCTCGGCGGCGCCTTCTATTCGATCGACATGCTGCCGGAACCGTGGCGCACGGTCAGCCTGTTCAATCCGGTCGTCTATCTGGTCAGCGGCTTCCGCTGGAGCTTTTTCGGCCAGGGCGACGTGTCGGTGGGCTGGAGCCTCGGCTTCATCGCACTGTTCATGGCGCTGTGCCTTGCGCTGATCACCTGGATCTTCAAGAGCGGCTATCGCCTGAAAAGCTGACGGGCGCGGGCGGCAGGCCCAGCAACAATGGCCGCAGGAACAGGCTGTTGCAATCGACCAGCGCATGAAGCGCCATCGTGACCCACAGGCTTGCGGTCAGCCAATAGACGGCAGTGAATATCACGCCCAGCGCCAGGGCGCCGGCCATGCCGAGCCAGCGTTGATAGCCGTGCGCCAGCGCGAAAAGGATGAGCGACAGGGCGAACCCCGGCAGGGCGGCGCCGAGCAGCATCAGGCTCAACAGCGGCAAGAGCAGCCGGAAATACAGCTCCTCCGTAACACCGGCCGTCAGCGACAGGAGGAGGGTCCACGGCAGTTCGCCGCGATGGCGCGGCAGGACCTGCCCCACCTCGCCCAGCATCCATGGTCGCCGCCCCCGGCGCATCCGCCATCTGGCGATGACCACGCCCAGCAATCCGCCGCCTATCAGGCCTGCTGTCATTGTCTGCAACATGGTCGCGTCGCCCCGCCACGCGCCGGGCAGGATGCCGACGGCAAGCGCCGCCCGAGCAAATCCCGCCGGCATCACAATCAACAGGTCCATGCGGCCGAGCAACACCAGCGCGAGCAGCGACGGCAACGCGAACAGCAACAGCGCCTTGACGACCCAGAAGCGGTACATGGCCGCACGGTCGAAGCGATCGATGCCCAGCCGGTCGGCCAGCCGGCCCTTCAGGAACAGCACATAGGCCGCGAGCGCGATCAGGGTCAGCGCCACGACCATGAGGCGGTCAGCGACCGATGCGGTGCTCGCCCTTTACCCACCGCACGGTGCCGGAGCTTGCACGCATGACGACGCTTTCGGTCGTCATCTTGGTACCGAAACGCTTCACACCCTCCAGCAGCGAACCGTCGGTGACGCCCGTGGCGGCGAAGATGCAATCCCCCTTGGCGAGATCGTCGAGATCATAGATCTTGTCGAGATCCTCGATCCCCCATTTGCGCGCGCGCCCGCGCTCGTCGTCGTTGCGGAAGACGAGCCGGCCCTGAAACTGGCCGCCGACGCAGCGCAGCGCCGCCGCCGCCAGCACGCCCTCGGGCGCACCGCCCTGGCCCATATAGATGTCGATGGTGGTTTCGGGATCGGTCGTCGCGATCACGCCGGCGACATCGCCGTCCGGAATCAGCACGATACCGCAACCGACCTCGCGCAGTTCGGCGATCAGCCCTTCGTGGCGCGGCCGGTCGAGGACGCAGGCGATGATCTCGTGCGGCGCCACGCCCTTCGCCATCGCCACCGCCTCGACATTTTCGCGCGGGCTCTTGTCGAGGTCGATGACCCCCTTGTCATAGCCGGGACCGATCGCGATCTTTTCCATATAGACATCGGGCGCATTGAGCAGACAGCCCTTTTCGGCGATCGCCAATACGGCGAGCGCGTTGGGACCGGCCTTGGCCGTGATGGTGGTGCCCTCCAGCGGGTCGAGCGCGATGTCGATCGAGGGCACGTCACCATCGGTGATGCCGACCTTTTCGCCGATATAGAGCATCGGCGCCTCGTCGCGCTCGCCCTCGCCGATCACGACGGTGCCGTCCATGTGGAGCGAGTTGAGCGAATCGCGCATCGCCTCCACCGCGGCGGCATCGGCGGCCTTTTCGTTGCCGCGCCCGATAAGCGAGGATGCGGCGATGGCCGCGGCCTCGGTAACGCGCACCATTTCGAGAACGAGAACGCGGTCGAGATTCTGACTGGTGGACGGCATGGCGCGGGCATCCTTTGAAACTGTCGTTGGCCGCGTCGATAAGCGAGCGGTGATGGCTTGTCGAGCAATGCCCGGCTGATGCTACGGTTCCGCGAAAGCGGGGCTCAGCCTCTCCGTTCGCCCTGAGCTTGTCGAAAGGCTGCCCTTCTTCTTAGCGTTGAAGAAGAACCGTGCTTCGACAGGCTCAGCACAAACGGGAAGGGGCATCCGGCACTCAGCCAAACGCTACTCCCCTAGAACGCTACTCCCCTAGAATGTGCATCCACATCGGCGGACCGGTCATGTTGGACGAGGCCGACAGCGTCTCCAGCGCCTGCGCGACGCAGCGCTCGGGTCCCTCATGCGTGACGATGGCGACGAGTACGCTGCCGTCCGCCAACGCGCCGCGCTGCATCAGCGCCTCGATCGACACGCCGGCGTCGCGCATCGCCGCTGCGATTTCCGCCAGTACGCCGACCTTGTCCGCCACCGTCAGCCGGACATAAGCGCGGCCGCGGCGCTCGCCGGTGGGTGCGGGCGGCTGTTTCGCCAGCACGGTCACCGGCATCGCGTAGGGCGGGCCGAATTCGCCGCGCGCGATGTCGATCAGGTCGGCGACCACCGCGCTCGCCGTCGGGCCGTCGCCGGCACCAGCGCCTTCAAAGAACAGCCGGCCGACGAAATTGCCCTCGGCCACCACGGCGTTGGTCGAACCCGACACGTGCGCCAGCGGATGCGCCATCGGCACCAGATAGGGGTGGACGCGCTGGAACAGCCCCTCGCCATCGGCCTCGGCGATGCCGACGAGCCGGATGCGATAGCCGAGCGCCGCGGCCTCCGCGATATCCGCCGCCACGACGTTGCGAATGCCGCCGATCGCGACGTCGCCGAACGCGGGCTCGGTGCCGAAAGCGATGCTGGAGAGAATCGACAATTTGTGCGCTGCGTCCACGCCATCAATGTCAAAGCCGGGATCGGCTTCGGCAAAGCCTTTGGCTTGCGCCTCGGCCAGTACGTCGGCGAAATCGCCACCCTGGCTTTCCATCTTCGACAGGATGAAATTGCAGGTGCCGTTCATCACGCCATAGACGCGGTCGATGGCGTTGGCCGCCGCACCTTCGCGCAGGCCCTTCACCACCGGAATACCGCCGGCGACCGCGGCTTCGAACTTGAGCGCGACACCCGCGCCCTCGGCCGCCTGCGCCAGTTCGAGCCCGTGATGCGCGATCATCGCCTTGTTGGCGGTGACGAAATTCTTACCCGCCTTGAGCGCGGCCCGCGCCAGCGCCAGCGCGGTGCCGTCTGCGCCGCCGACGAGTTCGAGCACGACATCTGCATCGGCTTCGGCGGCAAGCGCGGTGGGATCGTCGACCCAGTCGAAGCGCGACAGATCGACGCCGCGATCCTTCGACCGGTCGCGCGCGGTGACCGCCACCACCTCGATCGGCCGGCCGGCACGCCGCGCGATCAGATCGCCATTGGTGTCGAGCAGGCGAATGACGCCCGCCCCCACGGTGCCAAGGCCGGCAATCGCCACGCGCAGCGGTTCGGTCATCGCGCTCTCCCCAATTGGTCGTGCCCCATCCATCCGGACGAGTAGCGGTCGGTATTCCTGCGGAAGCAGGAGCACCCCCTACCGTCCGGTGTAGGTCGCAAACAAGTTCAAAGGTGACGCAGGAATTCTTTACCCGCCCCTATTTCTTGATGAGGCCGATCTCGACCAGCCGCTCGTAGAGATAGTCCTGCGCGGTGATCGGCTCGGGATAGCGATTGGGATTGTCCTCGCCGATGCAGCCCGGCAGCGTCTCGATCAGGAAATCGGGCGCGGGGTGGAGGAAGAACGGCATCGAATAGCGCGACCGGCCGCGCCGCTCTGGCGGCGGGTTGACGACGCGGTGCGTGGTCGACGGCAGAACGTGATTGGTCAGCCGCTGCAGCATGTCGCCGACATTGACGACCATCGCGCCTTCAGGCGGCTTGACGGGCAGCCAGCGGCCGTCCCTGTCGAGCAGTTCGAGTCCCGCCTCCTCGGCACCCAGCAACAGCGTGATAAGGTTGATGTCCTCATGCGCGCCGGCGCGGACATTGGGCGCATCCTGTTCGACCGGCGGATAATGGAGCAGGCGCATGATCGAATTGCCGTCCTTCACCGCCGGATCGAACCAGTCGGGCTTCAGCCCCAGATGGCGCGCGATGGCGGAGAGCAACGTGTCGCCCGCGGCATCGAAGGCAGAGAACAGTTCGGTGAAGGTCTCGCGGAAACCCTCCGGCCGGTCGGGCCAGATATTGGCCGGCATGTCGCTTTCATATTTGTGACCCGGCGGCAGCTCGCGCCCGACATGCCAGAATTCCTTGAGGTCCACATGTTCGGCGCCCTTGGCGATCTCGGTCTTGAACGGCGTATAGCCGCGCGCACCACCACCGCCTTCGACGTGATAGCGACGCTTTTCCGCTTCGGGCAACGCGAAGAACGCCTCCGTTTCCTTCCAGGCGCGGTCGATCAGGCGCGCATCAATGCCGTGATCGGCGACCATGGCGAAACCGAATCGCTCGAACGAGCCGCCAAGGGCCGCCGCGAAGGCGTCCGCATCCTCGCGCTGCTGCGTCATAGAGATCAGTGGAACTTCGGAAAGAGGCGTATCGAGCATGATGATGTCCGGGGTTTCGTGTTTGCCATTACCGTTCAGATAGGCTTTTCGCCCGCACCCGAACAGGGTCAGCCGGAAAGCGAGATGTCGCCCTTCACCCCGCCCTCGCCCGCCGGTTCCGGATCGATCCGTACCGGCCCGCCGTCATCGTCGCCGCCACAGCCCGTCGGGACCGGCGCGGCGGCGAGAAGCGGAAGCGAGCGCATTGCTATCCCTTTGAGCATTACCCTTAAAAGCAAGGGCGCATGCGCGATGCAAGGCTATAGTCGAGGGACAGGTGAGCGGCCGGATCGACGGAGGCGCCGGATGGCCGCATCCACCGACCAGTACACAGTGAACGGGATCTGCCATGACGCGCTTACGTGCCGGACTTCGCGACCTTTCCTTCTCGACTGGCGAGATACTGCTGCCCAGGAGCATCAAAACGAAAGGACCGATGGGCGCGTTGCGCCGGGCCGCGAGCCATTGGGCGCGCGATGCGTTCGTTCTCTCCTATCCGAAGGCCGGCCGCACCTGGTTCCGCACCATGATCGGCTACATCATCTCTCGCCAATACAATCTGGCGCTCGACAACCCGATGGAAATCCAGCATTTCTGGAAATTGTCGTCGCGCATTCCGAATATCGGATTCACCCACGACGATTCGCCCAACCTGAAATTCGGCGCGGAGGTCGAAACCGACAAATCGCGCTATGCCGCCAAGCGCATCCTGTTTCTGACGCGCGATCCGCGCGACGTGCTGGTGTCCTATTATTTCGATGCCAAGAACCGGATGAAGGTCATCGACTGTTCGATCGGCCGCTATCTGCGCGAAGAACGCGGCAGCATCGATGCGATCGTCGCTTTCTACAATGCCTGGGCGCAGGCCCGCTCGCGCGTGCGCGCATTCCACTGGATCACCTATGAGGACATGCACGTCGCCCCGCGCCGCGTGCTGAGGGAAGCATGTTCGTTCCTGCAGATTCCCGAGCCCGACGACGCGCTGCTCGACCAGGCCGTGGAATTCGCCTCGTTCGAGAATCTGCGCAAGATCGAGATGTCGGACGGGTTCAAGCACGAACGCCTTCGCCCCGCCGATCCGGCCAATCCCGAAAGCTACAAGGTCCGGCGTGGCAAGGCAGGCGGCTATGTCGATTACCTGTCGGAGGACGAGATCGCCTTCGTCGACGAATATATCGCACGTCATCTCGATCCGTTCTTCGACATCTATCAACGCCCGTCCGTTCGCGACCGGGTGAAATCGGAACCCGGGCTGGTCGGTTAGGAGCCGGCGCCCGGGACCGAACCGGGCAACAGACCCACCTCCACCCCGAACCAGCGGAGGCAGCGAGTCAATGACCGCCGTCATGCACGCCACGGCTTGCAACCCCGAGCGGCGAAAGCCGGATATCCGCCGATGCCGATAGCCCTTTCCGGTTCCGCGCTGGATGCGGCCGGCAGGATTCCCGTCACCGCCGCACGGCCGAACAAGGCCTATCGGGCCGATATCGACGGCCTGCGCGCCGTGGCGGTACTGCCGGTGGTGCTCTTCCATTCCGGCTTCGGCGTCTTTTCCGGGGGGTTCGTCGGCGTCGACGTCTTCTTCGTGATCTCCGGCTTTCTGATCACCAGGATTCTGCTCACGGACATGACGGCCGGGCGGTTCTCGCTGATACGGTTCTACGAACGGCGGATACGGCGTATCTTCCCCGCCCTGTTCGTAGTGCTGATCGCGTCCTTCGCGGTCGGCCTGGTCGTCATGCTGCCGCGCGATCTGGCGACCTTCGGCATCAACCTGTCGGCGGCCGCGGCATCGCTGTCGAACGTGCTGTTATGGATGCAGGACGACTATTTCGACGGCTCTTCGAAACTGAAGCTCGTTCTTCACACCTGGTCCCTTTCGCTGGAGGAGCAATTCTACCTCTTCTGGCCGGTCCTGCTGCTGGTGCTCGCACGCTTGTCGCACCGGTTGCGGCTTGCCGCGACGGTGGGGATATTGGCGGTCTCGCTGGCGGCGTGCATCTGGATGACGGGCCGCGATGCGACCGCGGCATTCTATCTCCTGCCGTACCGCGCCTGGGAGTTGGTGCTGGGCGCGCTGCTGGCGATGGGACTGGTTCCCGCCTTCCGCTCCGCGCTGGCCGCCCAGCTCGCCGGTACGGGCGGACTCGCCATGATCCTGTTCGCGGTCGCCGCCTTTTCGGAGCGCACCGTCTTTCCCGGCGCCGCCGCCATCCTGCCCTGTCTCGGCTCCGCAATGGTCATTCATGCCGGCATGGGCGATCACCCGACGATAGCGCGTGACGTCCTGTCCCGGCCGGCGGCGGTTTTCATCGGCCAGATATCCTATTCCTTCTACCTCTGGCACTGGCCGCTGTTCGTCTATGCCCGGTATGTTTCGATCGAGGAGCCGTCGCCGGCGGCGATGATCATCGTCTCGCTGCTCGCCCTGCTGTGCGCCACCCTGTCCTGGTATTATGTCGAACGCCCGTTCCGTTCGGGCGGGCTGTTACGCTCGCGCAAGGCGTTGTTCGGCGCGGCGGCCACCATTCTGGTCGGCACGGCTGCGAGCGGTGCACTGCTCTACGTCATGGACGGCCTGCCCCAGCGTTTTTCCCAGCGGGTGAACAGCCTTTCGGCAACCGCCGACGAGCCCAATCCCTATGCATGGCATTGCAACGGCGGGCTGGCGCTGCGGCGCGACTGCATCATCGGCGATCCGGCGCGGCTGCGATATGCACTCCTGGGGGATTCCCATGCCGCCGCCCTGCGGCACGCCATGGGGCGCATTGCCGAACACGGGGCTGCAACCCTGTACGGCGCGGCATCACGCTGTCCACCGTTCCTGACCGTTGCGCCCGATACGGCGTGCCTTGCCCGGAACCGACGGAACCTTGCCTTCCTGGCCTCCCATCCGCAGATCGACACGGTCATCATCGCATCGCGCTGGACCTATTATTATGACGGGCGGGCAACTGCGCTCGGCCCGGCCGAATCGAACAATCACCTGCCGGAGCTTCAGGATGAATCCGGACGACGATACGGTCAGTTCAGCCGTGCCGCGCGTGATGCTGAAGCAGCCGGGATCGCAGCGATGATCCATGCGCTGCTTGCCGCCGGCAAGACGATCGTGCTGATCTATCCGATACCCGAAATCGGCCACGACGTGCCGTTCACCCTTGCACGGCTGGCAAGGCACGGCCGAACCGTCGACGACTTCACCAGCCCGATATCGCTGTATGAGCAGCGTCAGGCCGGCACGATCGCCCTGCTGGACGGGCTCGGCCAGTCGCCCCGGTTGCACCGCGTCCGGCCTGCGCAGATATTGTGCCGCGACGGACAGTGCCGCGCCGCCGACCAGGGCCGACCGCTTTACGTCGATAGCAACCATCTGAGCGCGTCGGGTGCCCGGTTGATGGCGCCGGCGATCGAACGCGCGGCGAAGGCGCGGTGAGGCCGCGCCGAGGGTTGATGCCCTCAGGCCGCGCCGAGCAGCATCGTGACGTTGCCGGTCCTCGGATCGACCTCGCCTTCCGCCGCATCGCCGGAATAGATCACCCGGTGAAGTGCCGGCGTCAGCCCGAAGGCGCGTTGGGCGGTCTTGCCCGGGATGATCGTCAGCCGGTCGAGGCCGATCGGCAGGGTGTGCCACGCACCGGCATGATAGACCTGGGTAGCTATCGTGTCACGGGAACCGCAGATGGCGGAAAAGAAGCGGTCATCCAGATGCGCGGCTTCGACGATCCGGCGGCCGCCCCCCGAAGGCGGGGCGAGACGCGGGTCCCCGAACGTGCGATTTCCCCACTCGGCGAGGCGGCGCAAGCGCGGGTTGAGCATCATGATCGCCATGGCATCCGACAGCCCCTTGCGATTGAGCCGCGGATTGACGCGCCCGCGATGGGCATCGATCCGGAACCCGACGCGCCCCCAGCGCGCCATCGCGTTGCGGGTCAGCGCCTCCAGCCGCTCCAGTTCCGCTGCACCAGCCTGATATTTCAACCGCTGCAGAACGACGCGACTTGTACCCGGCGCCCGGTCGCGCGGCCGCAATCCATCCATGATGAGGTCCACGATCGCGCAACATTCGGACAGCGCGGGCATGGGCACGGCATATTCGCGATCGCCCTGGAAAAAGCGCGCCGGCTCCGGCTTCAGCGTGCCGGCATCGTCCCGGTCGATCTCGATCTTGCGGGCGATATAGCCGTGCTGGCCGGGCTGGAAATAGGCGACATCGCCCAAGCTCTTCACCAGGCTTTCCGAACCGCAATGGTTGCGCGCGATGTCGATGAGGGGCGCCTGCCAGGGCAATTGCTCGCGCTCGTCGGCCACCAGGCGTCGCCATAGCCGGCCGAGGCGATCGCCGAACGCGACCGTAACGGCGGCCGCGCCGCCTAGAAACGCTTCGGCAAGCATAGCGGGGCGAACGTCACCAGCATCGACAGTCACCACGGCGGGCCGGCCTCTGGCCGGCAATGGCGCGTTCCGCGTCCGGTCCGCGCCGGACGGCAGGTCCGCCGGAAAGCGTTCGATCCGCGCGGGCGCTCGTGCGTGCTGGGACGCGAAGATCAAGACAATGCTGTCCTGATCGCGTCGGCGATACGGATCATGTCCGGGGGATCGAACAGATGATCGACCGCCACCATGAGATTCCGTTCACCGAGCCATTTCGCCACCGGCAGGTCGCCGTCGCGTCGCACCGTCCGACCGGCGAACGCGGCCTCGTGGCTCATGTCGGGACAGGAGCCGGTGCCGCAGGTGATGCCGCGGGCGCGCAACTGCTCGACCACGTTCTCGACCCGCCGATCGCGTCCGAGCAGTTCCGGCCGGAGCCCGATATTGCATTTGTACCAGGCCGGTTCCGTACCATCCGGGACCGGGGGGATGACGGTCGCCGGATGGTTCAGGAGCGAGCCTCTCAGTGCCTCCGCATTGGCCCGGCGCCGTTGCAGCCACAGGGGAAGCTTGGCCAGTTGACGGCGCCCGATCGCGGCCTGCATCTCGGTAAGGCGAAAATTGCTGCCGAAGCGATCGTGAACATAGCGGAAGCCGCTGCCGCCGCCCGCCGCCGAAAGCTTGTCGGGATCCTTGCCGTGATCCTTGTAGGACCAGGCACGCGACCAGAGCGCGTGGTCGTTGGTCGTCACCATGCCGCCCTCGCCACCGGTCGACATGATCTTGTCGGTGCAAAAGGAGAAGGCGGCCATGTGGCCGAAGCTGCCCACCCGCCGGCCGTCGATCGCCGCACCATGCGCCTGGGCGCAATCCTCGACCAGGAACAGGCCGGCGCCCTCGCACAGCGAGGCGAGGCGCTTCATGTCGCACGGCAAGCCGGCGAGATGGACACACAGCACGGCGCGGGTGCGCGAACCGATCATGCGGCTTGCCGATTCGGGACAGATATTCTGCGTCACCGGATCGATGTCGGCGAATACGGGGCTGGCCCCCACCGCCACCACCGCACTGGTGCTGGCGAAGAAACTGCGCGCCGGCACGATGACTTCGTCGCCCGCGCCGATGCCGAGCGCACGCAGCGCCAGTTCCAGCGCCAGCGTGCCGTTGGCGACCGCGATGGCATGTGCGACACCGGTGAAGGCGGCGAATTCCTGCTCGAACAGGTGGGTCTGGTCGCCGTGCAGCAGCGAGTTCACCCGCCCGCTGCGCAGCGTATCCGTGGCCGCGTCGATCTCGTCCTGCTCGAACCTCGGCCAGCGCGAAGCCAGCGACACCGGTTCGACCGCCCCCTGGCGCGCGACAATGGTGACGGGCACGGATTCCGGGCGTACGACCTCGCCGCGATGCGGTGAAAGTGCGGTTACCATTGCACCATTCTCCTTTCCTGATCGATCGCTGCCATGCGCGACGCGATGTCGCCGAAGGGCACGCTGATATCCGCGCTGCCGTTCGGAAGCTTCACCAGATTGTGGGTTATGCGGCAGACTTCGTCGTCGTCGCCTTCCGCCACCAAGTGCTCCAGCCGGGCGATCGCGCGCGCGATCAGCGGCAGCGGGATGGGCCGCGAATGCGCCTCGAAGATGCCGGTGATGGTGGAACCCAGCCGGTCCTCGCAGCTGTCGAACAGTTCCTCGTACAGCTTTTCGCCCGGCCGCAGCCCGACGAAGCGGATATCGATGTCCACCTCGGGCTCCAGCCCGGCGAGCAGGATCATCTGCCGCGCCATATCGACGATGCGCACGGGTTCGCCCATGTCGAGCACGTAGATGTTGCCGCGATCGGCATCGGTCTTCACCGCCGCGGCGCTGCTTTGCAGGATCAGTTGCACCGCCTCCTTCACCGTCATGAAGAAGCGCGTGATGTCGGGATGGGTGACCGTCAGCGGCCCGCCATCGGCGATCTGGCGCTTGAACAGCGGCACGATCGATCCGCTGGAGCCGAGCACGTTGCCGAACCGGACGGTGATGAACCGCGGCGCGTCCGCATCGTCGGTGCCGCACAGGTCGAGCGCCTGGCAATAGAGTTCGCCGAGCCGTTTGGTCGCGCCCATCATGCCGACCGGGTTCACCGCCTTGTCGGTCGACACCTGGACCATCGCCACCGCACCGAATTCGCATACGGCGTCCGCCACGTTGCGCGTACCGACCACGTTCGTGTGAACGCCGGCGCAAGGGTTCGCCTCGACGATGGGAACGTGCTTCAGCGCGGCGGCGTGGAAGACATATTCGGGCCGGAACCGCTCGAACACGGCGCGTACGGACTGACGCTGCCGGATCGAACACAGCGCCTGGTGGAAGGTGACGCCGGGAAAACGGTCCCGCACCTCCATCTCGATCGTATAGAGGCTGTGTTCGGCGTGATCGAGCAGCACGATCTCCGACGGGTCGAAACCGGCAAGCTGCTTGACGAGTTCGCCGCCGATGGTGCCGCCGGCGCCCGTGACCAGCACCCGGCTGCCACGGATCACCTCCGCCACGAGGCGCCGCTCCATCTTGCTTTCCGGCCGCCCGAGCAGTTCGGCGACGGGCAGTCCCTCGATATCGATCCGCGGGCTGGTTCGCAGCAATTGGCGGCAGGGGTCGGCTACGCGGCCGATCTGCAGCCCCATGTCGTGCGCCCGCCCGATCAGGCGCGAGCGGTCGGCGAAGGCCATGGAATGATCGTCGTCGCACAGGATCAGCGAATCCGGTTTGCGACCGCGGTCTTCCAGCATGTCGAGCGCACCGACGAGCATTTCCGGGCCGCCCAGGACCGGCACGCCGGACAGGCGCGAGATCGGATCGCCCGCCGCCGGCAGCAGGATTCCGGCAACGTCCATCTGCGAGGAAGGGTCGCGCCGCACCAGTTCGATCACGGACGACGCCCATTCCGGCGGTCCCACCAGCAACACCAGCCGGCGGGCGGCCCCGTCCGCCGCAGCGGAGTGCATCGCGACTCCGCTCGACCGGCGCTCGCGCAGAAAGCGGCGAACGACGCGCATCGATCCCATCAGGACCGCAAGTGCCGACCCGTGGAGCACCGCCAGCGCAACGATATGCTCGCCCAGCAGCCGATATCCGGGCACCGCCATCGCCGCGATCCACGCCGTCGCCAGCCCCAGCAGAATCGTCCGGCCGAGGAACACGCAGTCGGCGAAGGTCAGGAACCGCCAGCTCCGCCGATACAGGCCGCTGAGCACGAAGACCGAGGTCGCGATCGTGGCGAACAGGAAAAGAAAGGCAGCGCGAAAGACCGGTGTTCCTATTTCGTCCCGGTCGGTCAGCGCGAGCACCATCGCCATGGTCGCGGCGATGGCGGCGAAATCCAGCGATACGATCGCGATGAAGCGCAGCACCGCGCGGCTCGAGCGGTGGCCCAGGATACGACGCACGACCGCCACGCGACGGGCGGGGGGCACGATGTGCCATTCGCGTTTCGGTCGCGCGTCGTCCGGGCAGGGCAGGACTGGCGCTTCCCGCAGCAGGAATGGTTCGTCGCCGGTCGCGCTGTTCATCATGCCCTTCCCTCATTCGCCGGCTCGATGCGGCAAACGCCTGTCCCGGCCGGACTTTGGGGATCATCCGGCCGGGCGCTCGGCAGTTTCGTTGTATCGGGAAGCGGGGCGCCGGACACTCGGCCAAACAGCCATCATCCGCAATCGCGCCGCGGGCAAATTCGGGGAGGAGGCGGGCTCAGCCGACCGGAAGGCGCAGGAATTCCGCGCAAAAGCCGCGGCGATGCCCCAAAAGTATATACGACCGATTACGCCATTACACGTCGCGAGGCCCGGCCTAGGGTCGTTGGCCGCCAGCGTGGATGATTTCGCGACCGCGCCAACGACCGAGACGACAATGAAGCTTCTGGTGCATTCGAGCCTTGCTTATTCGCTGATCAATTTCCGCGGCGCGCTGCTGCGCGCGCTGGTGGCGGCGGGGCACGAGGTCGTCGCGACCGCGCCGGACCGCGACCCGGAAATCGAACGGGAACTGGCGCGGATCGGCGTGGGGTTCGAACCGGTTCCGATGGCGCGGGCCTCGATCAGTCCGTTGCGCGACTGTATGACGCTTGCCGCCTATATGCGGCTGATGCGCAGGCATCGTCCGCACGCGGTCATCGCCTATACGCAAAAGCCGATCATCTATGGCGGGCTCGCCGCGCGCCTGGCGGGGCGCAGCAGATTCCATGTGCTGATGAGCGGCCTGGGCTATGTCTTCAGCGACGAGGCGCGACACCGCGTTCTGCTGCGCCGCCTGGTCAGCATGGTTTATCGGCAAGGCGTCCATGCCGCGCGCACCATCTTCGTCTTCAACTCCGACGACCGTTCGGAAATGCTGCGCAACCGGATCATTTCAGAACGGCACTATGTCGTCCAGGTATCCGGGTCCGGCGTCGATACGACGCATTTCGCGGCACGCCCCCTTCCGGACGGCCCGCCGGTGGTCCTGATGATCGCGCGCCTGATGCGCGACAAGGGAGTGTACGAGTTCGTCGAAGCCGCGCGCAGGGTGAAGGCCGCGATGCCGGAGGTCCGCTTCCAGATCCTCGGCCGCCGCGACCATGAAAATCCGACGGCGGTGTCGGAGGCCGAGTGCCGGAACTGGGCAAACGCCGGTTTGGTCGAGATCCTCCCCGAAACACGCGACGTCCGTCCCCATCTCGCGGCATCGAGCCTGTTCGTGCTGCCGTCCTTTCATCGCGAAGGGCTACCCCGGACGATCCTGGAGGCGCTTGCGACCGGGCGACCGGTGGTCACGACCGACCTGCCGGGCTGCCGCGATGCCATCGTCGAGGGCGAGAACGGTCGTCTCGTGCCACCGCGCGATCCCGAGGCGCTGGCCGGCGCCATCCTCGAAACCCTCGCGGATCCCGACGCGCTGCTGCGGATGGCGACGGCGGCGCGCCGTTCGGCGGAGCGATCTTACGACGTCCATGACGTGAATGCGGCGCTGCTCGCCTGCATGCGCCTGTCGCGATGCGAATCGGTGGTGTCGCCGAAATCGGCCCCCATTCCGTCGCCCCTCGTCCGGACCGCGCAGTGAACCGGCCCGACCAGCGCATGGCCGATACGATCACGGCACGCCGCGATCATGCCAGCGTGGCGATCGTCGGCGCTGTGGCGAGCACGGAGGTGGCGATCCGCACCGCTGCGGCGTGCGAGGGATGGCGGGTCGCGATGGTGGTGACGCTTCCACCCGAAAAGGCCGCCCGCCATTCCGATTTCCGGGATCTCTCCACGGCGGGCCGCGAATCCGCGGCCGAACTCCTCCATGCCGAGCGGATCAACGACACGTGCATACTGGACCGGATCGCGGCGGCACGCCCGGACCTCGTCCTGGTCGTGGGCTGGTCGCAGATCTTCGGCCCGGACCTGTTGCGGATTTTCGAGGGACGCGTGCTTGGCTATCATCCCGCCGCGCTGCCGCGGCTACGGGGGCGGGCCGCCATTCCCTGGACCATTCTCAACGACGAACCGATCACCGCCGGCACCCTGTTCTGGGTCGATGCCGGCATCGACAGCGGCGCCGTCTTCGAACAGCGATTCTTCCATGTCGCGCCGGATGAAACCGCCGGTTCGCTGTACGACAAGCACATGGATGCGCTGGCGGCGATGATATCGAGCGGATTGGCGAGGCTGCGACGCGGCGATGCCGCCGCGCGCGATCAGGACGAGCACTGCGCAACCTATGCGGCAAAACGGAGCGCCGCGGACGGACGAATCGACTGGAACCGGCCGACGGCCGAAATCGACAGGCTGATCCGGGCGGTGGGCCGGCCTTATCCCGGCGCCTTCACTAGCAGCCGCGGCGAACGGATTATCGTCTGGGCGGCATCTCGACAGGCAGGCGGCGAACGCCATCTGGCAGCGCCGGGACAGGTGGTGGCGCGCGGCGCGCACCATTTCGACGTCAGGACGGGCGACGGATTGCTGCGGGTGCGGAACTGGAAAAACGATACGGGACGACCACCGCCGCTCCACACCGTTCTCGGCGACGGATAACAACGGTAACCGGGGACGGCGCGATGATGCGAGCGGAGTGGGAGAGGTCACGGATCGGAGGCTCGGGAACCAGCATCCGCGCGGTCCGTATCGTTCGGCCGCGAACGTGACGACCGCGACGGCCAACGACTGCACCCCGTCACGGCCGAGCATCACGGTCCTGCTGACGTCGGCATGCGATCATGTGGGACTGATCCGCTGTTTTCGCGACGCGGCGGACGCTTTGGACATCACCGTGCGGTTCATCGCTGCCGCGCCCCGTCCGCGCATCAGCCCGGCCTGTCTGATTTCGGACGAGTTCCATGCGCTGCCGCCGATCGATCACGCCGATTTCGTCGACCAGTTGATCCGCCTGTGTGTCGAAACCGGTGTCGATCTGGTGCTGCCCGGTTCGCCGCTGGACCTGGCCAGACTCGCCGAAGCGCGGCTTCCGCTGCAGGAAATGGACACCACCGTGCTTACCGGAAATCCGGTCGCGATCGAACTGAGCAGGGACGATGCCGCGCTCGATTCGCTGGCCCGGTCGATCGGCGCCCCGCGGCTGCGCAACGGCGACGCGCAACTGCGGCGGTCCACCGCGACGCTTTCCGTCGATCTGCCGGACGCGCCCGCGCCGGTCGATCCGCCCCCGCTCCCCGCCGAACGGACGATCGTCGCGCAAATGCTGTTCGACGCGGACGGCGGGCTGCTGTTTTCCGGCTCGTTCGAACTGATCCGCCTGTCCCCCTGCGTCGATGTGGCCACGACCGTCGACGACGTACGGATCGACGCCGCGATACGGCGCCTGACCGATGCGATCGGCCGAATGACCGGACCCCTGGTTGCCGAGTTCGTCCGAACCGGGACGGGCACCATCCACCTGGCCGCGGTGCGTCCCATGCTTAGCGATCATTATGTCCTGGTGGACCGCGCCGGCGGCGGGATTGCGCGCTGGCTGCTCGCTCGGGCTGCGGGACTTGCCGATGCCGCCGATTTCAGATGGACCCCCGGCCTGCAGATGATGACCTATTCCAAGCCGCTGTTCTTCGCCGGCGGCACTCTTGATGAATCCATGTCCCGATTCGCCTGATCGTTTGCGGCGCCTATTCCTATACAAGTTAGGGTAGAACCTATACTTTCGTACAGTACGAACACCCGGAACTCGCTTCTACAGGCAATCCTGTTGCTGTTATCCAAGTCACTACTGTCCAAAATAGGTACAGAATAAATGACTCGACTCTTCGGATGGCGACACGTTAAATAACAGTTATCAACATATCTCGGGACGAAGAAAGTCAGCCGAAAACATAAGAGCTTATCCTGGGTCGCGCCCGGACAGGAAATCGATAGATGGGGGTAACCAATGACCGACCCGTTGCAAGTAGCTCTTCTAGGCCGAAACGCTCTTATCCGCGAAGGATTGCGGCACATCCTCACCAGGGAACGATTCGAGGTGATATCCTCCGTCGAGGATCCCGAAAAACTCTACGAACAGAACACCTTGGAACGACAGGACATGATGTTCGTCCTTGATCAGGGCAGCGACAATTACAGCCAGGACGATATTCGCGGTCTGCAAGCCAGGTATCCAGGCAGCAGGATCGTGCTGCTCGCCGAAAATTTCGATTTCGACAACATGGTGGCGGCCTTCCGCGCGGGTGCGCACGGCTATATCGTCAAGGATATTCCGTGCGAGAGCCTGGTCGGATCGCTTCAGCTCGTTGCGCTGGGCGAACGGGTGTTGCCGGGCGCCCTCGTCGACCGGCTGCCCAGCAGCCCCGCGATCGGATCCGCGCTGCCGGCAGCCAGCGGCGAAATCCAGGAGCTGCTTTCCGATCGTGAGATCGAGATTCTGCGCTGTCTCGTCATTGGCTATCCGAACAAGCTGATTTCGCGGCGGCTGGATATCAGCGAGGCCACCGTGAAGGTCCATGTAAAGGCCATTCTGCGCAAGCTGAAGGTGCAGAACCGTACCCAGGCAGCGATCTATGCGCTGCACCACGGCATTGATGGCGCGCTCGCCGAATCCGAAGCGGAGCGTCCCTGGGTGCCCGCTGCGATCCAGGCCACTTGCGACGCCAACAGCCGCGTGATGGTCGCCGCCTGAGGCGACATCCATGCTGGCGAGCGGCCCCGATTACGCGAACCGCCCGTTGCCGCGAAACAGTCGGCGGTTCGCCGCATGGTGACGCTGATCAACCGCCTTCTCGGCGCGATGCTGCTGCTGGTGCTGGCGCCCGTGCTTGTCGCCACGGCGCTATCGGTGGCGATTTGCCTGGGTAGGCCGATCCTGTTCGTCCAGGTCCGCTCGGGCAAGGACCAGCGGCCGTTCGCCATGGTGAAATTCCGTACCATGCGCGACATGCGCGATGACGCGGGCGCATTGCTTCCGGATGACGAGCGCACCCCCGGATTCGGGAGATTCCTGCGGCGCTCCCGGCTCGATGATCTGCTCGGCCTTCTCAGCGTCGCCCGGGGCGAAATGATGCTGGTGGGACCGCGGCCGCTGCTTCCCGAAACCGTTCTGGCCATGGGCGCTGCAGGGCGCCGGCGGGCAAGCGTTCCGCCCGGCATCACCGGATGGGCTCAGGTGAATGGCAACCTCCTGCTCACCAACGAGCAGAAGGTCGCGCTCGACCTCTGGTATATCGAGCATCGCAGTCTGGCGCTCGATTGCCGCATCCTGTTGCGCACGCTGCGCGTCCTGATCGGCGGCGAACGGATCGATGCGCGCAATCTCGAACGCGCCGGCGGCATCGGCCTTCGGTCCTGACCAGGCCGGTCATGCCGGCAATCCTTCTCTGCGCTGAAGGCGTCATACATCGGCGATACACCTGCACTCTGTCATGGTCTTCGTCCGAAGAACGGACAGGAGAATCGACATGCGTATCGGAAGGATCGCCGTTACCGGCGTACTGATCGCCGGCGGCCTGGCGCTTTCCGGCTGCTATAACGACCGGCCCGGCTATTGGGGCGACCGATATGGCCGCTATCATCACGATCGCCACGATCGCGACCATCATCATGGCCGTCACCACCACGATCGAGACCATGACCGCGACCGTCGCGGCGGCTGGGATTGACCGCTTCCGGTATGGACGTGAGTCAAGGCTGGATTTCCCGCGTCGTTGCGCGGATAGACGCGCATATGATGCGCACGATATTCTACGCCCTGCTCACCGGCCTCGCGGCGCTGCTGGCCCTCGGCACCGCCGCTGCCGGAGCGCCGGACACGATCCGCGTCCGGATCGTCACCACGGCCGGCCCGATCACGGTCGCGCTCGACCGCAAGCACGCGCCGAAGACGGTCGAGAACTTCATGGACTATGTCGATGACGGCCGTCTGGACGGCACGCAATTCTACCGCACATCGCGGCGCAAGGGCGATCCGAAACACGGTTTCATCCAGGGCGGCATCGGCATGGACGCCCGTCGCGTCCTGCCCTCGGTTCCGTTGGAGCCGACCAGCGAGACCGGCATCAAGCACAGCGACGCGACCATTTCGATGGCGCACGGTGCCGACCCCGATTCGGCGACCGGCAACTTTTCGATCATGGTCGGCGACAATCCCAGCCTGGATGCGCACGGCGACTATCGCGGCTTCGCCGCCTTCGGCCATGTCGTTGCCGGGATGAACGTGGTGAAGAAGATCCTGGCGATGAAAAGCGGCGGCGGCCGCGGTTCGATGAAGGGGCAGATGATCCTGGACCCGGTCAGGATCGTCCGCGTGCAGCGCCTCAATGGAACGCCGCATCCCACCGGCCGGCCGAAACCATGGCTGATCAACATCCGGCGATGAGGCGAAAGGTGGTGGACAGGGCTGGATTCGAACCAGCGTACGCTTGCGCGGGCAGATTTACAGTCTGCTGCCTTTAACCACTCGGCCACCTGTCCACGGGGCCGCTGAAACAGCGAGGGCGCTCAATTGCCGATGTGAGCGGGCGCTGTCAACGCCTGTTGCCGACTTGCGTGTTCTGAGCAGCGGCCATAGCGTCCGCGCGGAATCTCCCCGGCCAATTGCGAAAGAACCCGATGACCCGTCTTCCATCCGTCCGGACCCGTTTCTGATGGCGCGGCGCGGGCATCGCCCCAGCAAGCCGCTGCCGGGCCGGCCCCGTCTCTGGGGGCGGCACGCGGTTGGTGCCGCCATCGCCAATCCGAAGCGTACCGTGCGCAAGCTATGGGGCACGCGCGAGGCGCTGGCCGCCTTCGACCTGCCGTCGGAGCTTCCCGTCATCTATGCCGACGGCGCCGACATGGCTCGGCTGGTCCCGTCCGACGCACCGCATCAGGGCCTGGTGGCAGAGGTGGAGCCGCTGGACGAAATCTGGCTCGGCGATCTGCTGGAACAGGGTGCCGGCGAAGGCGACCGGCGGCCGCTGCTGGTGCTCGACCAGGTGACCGATCCGCATAATGTCGGCGCGATCCTGCGGTCCGCCGCGGCATTCGATGCGCTGGGCATCGTCACGCAGGACCGGCACGCGCCGCCCGAATCGGGCACGCTCGCGCG
Source organism: Stakelama saccharophila (assembly GCF_032229225.1). NCBI lineage: Bacteria > Pseudomonadati > Pseudomonadota > Alphaproteobacteria > Sphingomonadales > Sphingomonadaceae > Stakelama > Stakelama saccharophila. Next base: position 628,367 of record NZ_CP135076.1, on the reverse strand, counting down.
ATCGGCGAGCGGCGCGCTGGAAACCGTGCCCTGGGTGCGCGTCGTGAACCTCGCTCGTGCGCTGGACGAGATCGCCGAGGCCGGATTCTGGCGCATCGGGCTGACCGGCCATGCCGACCGACTGCTCGCCGACGCGCTCGGCTCCGCGCGCGTCTGCCTCGTCCTCGGTGCCGAGGGCGAGGGAATGCGGGCAAACACCGAATCGCACTGCGACGAACTGGCAAAACTGCCGATCAGCCCGAAGATGGAGAGCCTGAACGTCTCCAATGCCGCCGCGATCGCGCTTTACGCGACGGCTGCGCGCGGCTGAGCCGAGGTGCTGAACGACGTCGCAGCGACTTTCGACCGTGCTCCGCCCCAGTCGCTCCTTGCGCGGGACTCACCAGTAAGGGACGGCGCCATAAGTCCCATAATAGCCGTAAATCGAGTCGCCGTAGGTCCGGTGCTCGGGACCGCCGAGTTCGCGGATCTCGGCCGCGTCGTAGTGCGGTGCGCCCTCCAGCGCGGACTTGTCGAGAGGCACCGTGAAGCCGGCCTGCCCGACATCGTAGTCAAGCAGGGACCAGGGCACCGGGTGGAACCTCTCGCCTATACCCAGGAAGCCACCGAAGGACATGATCGCATAGATCGTCCGCCCGCTCGCCTTTTCGATCGACAGGTCGTCGACATGGCCGAGGCGGTCGCCCTCGCGGTTGTAGACCGGGGTGCCGACGACGCGGCTCGACAGGATCATCGGGTGTCCGGAGATGTCCTGCATGCGCTCGCCTGTGGTCTGTTCCATGTGACTGCTCCAATGAGGGGACAGCGAACCAATGCATGACCGACCGATTGGCTCCTCCGCAGCAATCTCTACGGGTTGGGTTGCAGGCCGCCGCTACCGATTTCCTCCCGCCGGGAGCGGCCGGATCAGCCCGACAGGCCCACCCTAGCGTCGCATCGTCAGTCCTCTTCGGCGATCCGTACGCGCAGGCCGTCGAGTGCGGCGGTGAAGGGAATCTGGCACGACAGGCGCGAGCTTTCGTCGCGGTGCATGGAGCTGTCGAGCAGGTCGTTCTCGTCCTCGCTCATCGGCGGCAGTTTGGCCGCAAATTCCGGATCGACATGCACATGGCAGGTGGCGCAGGAACAGCAGCCGCCACATAGCGCGAGCAGCTCGTCGAACCCGTTGTCGCGGATATTCTCCATGACGGTGAGCCCCGCCTCGCCCTCGACTTCGCGTTCTTCCCCCTCGCGGGTCGTGACGATAAGCTTGGGCATCGAATTCTCCTGAACGGCTTCGCGATCCGCGCGAGATGCCGCCGGACCATCTGGATTTCAAGGACTACGAGCACGCATGGGATTGAGCGCCGAACAGCTTCGCACCGCGCTGGACGAACTTGCCAGGGCCGAACCGGCCTTCGCCGCGGCCCTCGGCCGCGTGGGCTATCCCGAACCGCGCATCCGCGAGCCGGGCTATGCCACGCTGCTGCGCACGATCGTCGGACAACAGGTGAGCTTCAAGGCGGCGGCCGCCGTCTGGAACAAGCTGGACGCGGCGCTGGGCGACGCCACCGATCCGCGCGCGCTGACGGCGGCGAGCGACGAGACGCTGCGCGGCGCCGGGCTTTCGCGCCAGAAACAGGGCTATGCCCGCAGCCTGGCCGAGGAAGTGACGAACGGCGGGCTCGATCTCGCGCATCTGCCGGCGGACGACGAGGAGGCTATCGCGCAACTGGTGCGGATCAAGGGGATCGGCCGCTGGTCGGCGGAAATCTATCTGCTGTTCGCCGAAGGGCGGCCCGACATCTGGCCGGCCGGCGACCTCGCCGTGCAGATCGAGGTCGGCCGCATCCTCGGCCATGCCGAGCGCCCGCCGGAAAAGCTGGTGCGCGAACTCGCCGAACCGTGGCGCCCGCACCGCGGTGCCGCCGCGATCTTCGCCTGGCACCACTATCGCACCGAAATGCCGGTGATCTAAGCGGGCGGCGATTTCGGGCCGGCAGGTAATCCACCGGTATCCATTAGCGGACACGAAAATCTTCCCCTGCAAGGGGAGGGGGACCGCCGCAGGCGGTGGAGCCCCCCGGCGACGACGGCCGTAGCGGCGCGCGCAGGCAACCCGCGATACCCCTCCACCATGCTTCGCATGGCCCCCCTGCGGGGGAGGAATTTGGAGGCGCGCGCTGCATGAGCTTGCCCGAGGCGAAAAATACTCTAGCGGCGGCGGTCGGGGCCGAAGCGCGCCACCAGGTCGATCGCGCCGGGTGCGAAGATCTGGCGAACGCTGGTGATGCCGTCCGCGCCGCGCCAGGTCCTGCGGTCGAGCGCAAGACAGGCGGCGCGAGGCTCCACGTCGAGCTTGTCGGCCAGCTTCGCGTCGGCGGAAATGGCGGTCACCCGGCTTTCCGCTTCCGTCCAGGGCACATGCGCCAGCAGCCAGGCTCCGGGCGAAGGCGCCGCCCAGTCGCGCGTCCGCGCCTCCGGCACCGCATTCAGGCTGATCGACCGATATTCGACCGCGAAGGGCCGGTCATCGGCCCGGTGTATTCCTTCGACGACGAGCAGTTCCCCTTGGCCGCCGAGCGCGCGTTCGGCCGCGGTTCGCGGGCGCCGCACCGTCCGGTGCGTGACGTGGAAGGCATAGGCCTCGCCGCGGCCGCGCACCTCGCCCTCCAGATCGGGGATGTCGAGCATCATCGAATGGGTTTCGGGCCGGGCGACGAACGATCCCGCTCGTTTGCGGCGCTCGATCAGACCTGCCGCCGCGAGGGCGCCCAGCGCCTTGCTGACCGTCATGCGCGCGCAGCCATAGTCGGCCATCAGCGCCTGTTCGGTCGGCAGGCGATCGCCCGGGCCCAGCGCGCCCGACAGGATGCGCGCCTCCACGTCGCGGCGGATGCGCTCATGAAGAGGGGCGGTCACGCCAGCACCCGTTCCACCGCCGCGCGGTAGCGCACAGCGACCGCATCGCGCGCCCGGTGCCTGCCGCTTTCGACCTGCTTCACCCCGGCGCGCCAGACGCAATCCAGGGCGCCCCGGCCGAAAACGAAACTGTCGAGCAGCGCGTCGCCGGCGCGCGCGACGAAGTCCGGCGCATCGGCGGGCAAGGTGACGATGTCGGCGGGGGCGCCTTCGCGCAGGGCCGCGACCGCGCCCAGCGCCTGCGCCCCGCCCGCGATCGCATCGGTCACCAGGCGCGCGCCGGTGGACGTGCCCGCATCCGCCAGCACATTGCGCCGGCGCTGCGACAATCGCTGGCCATATTCCAGCAGGCGAAGTTCCCCGGCGGCATCGACGCGCACGTTGGAATCGGTGCCGATTCCGAACCGACCGCCGCCGGTGAAATAGCGCTCGGCCGGGAAGATGCCGTCGCCCAGATCGGCCTCCGTCACCGGACACAGGCCCGCCACCGCGCCGGACCGCGCCAGCGCATCGGTTTCGGCGTCCGTCATGTGGGTGGCGTGGACGAGGCACCAGCGCGCATCGACCGGCTGGTTCGCCATCAGCCATTCGACCGGCCGGGCGCCGCTCCAGGCGACGCAATCCTCCACTTCGCGCACCTGCTCCGCGATGTGGATGTGGATCGGCCCCTCGCTCAGACCGGCAACCATCGACAGTTCCTCCGGCGTGACCGCCCGCAGGCTGTGCGGTGCAACGCCCAGGACGGCGTCCGGCAAGCGATCGAGGTGCCGGCGCGCGCCCTCCAGCAGCTCGGCGAAGCCGTCGATATCGTTCGCGAAGCGGCGCTGCCCCGCCCCCGCCGGCGCGCCGCCGAAGCCGGAGCGGGCATAGAAGACCGGGAGCAGCGTCAGCGCGATGCCGGTCTCGCCGACCGCGCGCGCGATGGCGGCCGCCATTTCCGCCCGGTCACCATAAGGGGCGCCGTCGGGGCCGTGATGCAGATAATGGAATTCGCCGACACGGGTGAAGCCCGCTTCCAGCATCTCGACATAGGCCAGCGCCGCGATGGCGGCGACGCCGTCCGGATCGAGCCGGTCGACGAAGCGGTACATCGCCTCGCGCCACGTCCAGAAGCTGTCCTCGCTATCGCCGCGGCGCGCGGTGAGGCCCGCCAGGGCGCGCTGAAAGGCATGGCTGTGCAGGTTGGGAATGCCGGGCAGCGCGATCCCGTGCCGTTCGGCCGCGGGATCGGGCGCGGCATTGACGGTGAGCGATGCGATCCTACCGCCGCGGATCCGGACGGCGACATCATCCGCCCAGCCGCCGGGAAGCAGGGCCTGATCGAAATGCAGCCGGGTTTCCATCGCGCACCTCCTTGACTCGGCCAAATGTCTAGACATTATCGCGCGGCGAGGCAACGAACGAGGCGATGATGAAGTGCGACACCCTCTGGCGCGATGCGCGGCTGGCGACGCTGGTGGACGGCGCGCCCGGCCTGGGCGTCGTCGAGGACGGCGTGATCGCGGCGAAGGACGGCGACATCGTCTATGCCGGGCCGGCGGGGGATGCGCCCGCGCTGGAAGCCGACGAGTCGATCGGCTGCGAAGGGCGCTGGATCACGCCGGGGCTGATCGATTGCCACACGCACCTCGTCCATGGCGGCAACCGTGCGGGCGAGTTCGAGCAGCGGCTGGCCGGCGCCAGCTATGAAGAGGTGGCGCGCGCCGGCGGCGGGATCGTCTCGACCATGCGGGCGACGCGCGCGGCGAGCGAGGACGAGCTGGTCGCGGGCGCGCTGCGACGGCTCGACGCGCTGATCGCGGAAGGCGTCACCGCCGTCGAGGTCAAGTCGGGCTATGGCCTGTCGACCGAGGACGAGATGAAGATGCTGCGCGCCGCCCGCCGGCTGGAGCTGGCGCGCGGCGTTCAGGTCGCGACGACCTTTCTCGGCGCGCACGCCCTGCCGCCCGAGCGCAGGGACGATCCGGACGGCTATATCGACGAAGTGTGCGAAACGATGCTTCCCGCGGTGGCCGGAGCGCGGCTGGCGGACGCGGTCGATGCCTTTTGCGAAGGGATCGGGTTCACCGCGACACAGACGGAGCGGGTGTTCGAAGCGGCGCGCAGATACGGCCTGCCGGTGAAGCTGCATGCCGAACAGCTCTCCAACCTTCGCGGCGCGGCGCTTGCGGCGCGATACGGAGCGCTGTCCGCCGACCATCTGGAACATCTCGATGCCGACGGCGTGGCGGCGATGAAGCGAGCCGGCACGGTCGCGACGCTGCTGCCCGGCGCCTTCTATTTCACGCGCGAGACGAAGCTGCCGCCCATCGCCGCGCTGCGCGATGCGGGCGTGCCGATCGCGCTCGCCACGGACTGCAATCCGGGGACGTCGCCGCTCACTTCGATCCTGCTGGTGCTCAACATGGGCGCGACGCTGTTCCGGCTGACGGTGAACGAATGCATCACCGGCGTCACCCGCAATGCCGCCCGGGCGCTGGGGCTGGAGGGCCGGATCGGCACGCTGGAGGCAGGCAAGGCCTGCGACCTCGCCATCTGGGACATCGAGCAGCCCGCGGATCTCGTCTATCGCATGGGGTTCAATCCCCTTCACGCTCGTATCTGGAGGGGCCAGTGATCACGCTCGAACCCGGCACCGCGACACTCACGCAATGGCGCGCCATCTATCGCGGCGAAACCGCGAGGCTCGATCCCGCCTGCGCGCCGCGAATCGCCGAAAGCGCGGCGGCGGTGGAGCGCATCCTCGCGCGGCACGAGCCGGTCTATGGCATCAATACCGGCTTCGGCAAGCTGGCGAACGTGAAGGTCGGCGACGACGATCTCGCCACGCTCCAGCGCAATATCGTGCTGAGCCATGCCGCCGGCACGGGCGCGCCGACGCCGGCGCCGGTGGTGCGGCTGATGATGGCGCTGAAGCTCGCGAGCCTGGCGCAGGGCGCGTCGGGCGTCCGCCAGGAGACGGTGGCGCTGCTCGAGGCGATGCTGGAGCGCGGGCTGGTGCCGGTGATCCCCGCGCAGGGGTCCGTCGGCGCGTCGGGCGACCTGGCGCCGCTCGCCCACCTCGCCGCGACGATGATCGGCGTGGGTGAGATCGTGATCGACGGCACCACCAGGCCGGCGGCCTCCGCACTTGCCGACGCCGACCTCGCACCGGTCGAGCTGGGGCCGAAAGAGGGGCTGGCGCTGCTCAACGGTACGCAATTCTCGACCGCCTATGCCCTTGCCGGGCTGTTCGACACGGAGCGGTTGTTCCGCTCCGCGCTCGTCACCGGCGCCTTGTCGACCGAAGCCGCCAGGGGCTCCGACACTCCCTTCGACCCGCGCATCCACGAACTGCGTCGCCATCGCGGGCAGATCGAAAGCGCGGATGCGCTGCGCCGACTGATGGCGGGGTCGGCGATCCGCGCCTCCCATCTCGAAAATGACGAGCGGGTGCAGGACCCCTATTGCCTGCGCTGCCAGCCGCAGGTGATGGGCGCCGCGCTCGACCTGTTGCGCCAGGCGGGCCACACGCTGGGTGTCGAGGCGAACGGCGTGTCCGACAATCCGCTGATCTTTCCCGATACCGACGAGGCATTGTCGGGCGGCAATTTCCATGCCCAGGCGACCGCCTTCGCCGCCGACACGATCGCGCTCGCCATCTGCGAGATCGGCTCGATCGCGGAGCGGCGCATCGCCATGCTGATCGATCCGGCGCTGTCGAACCTGCCCGCCTTCCTGACGCCCGATCCGGGGCTCAATTCCGGTTTCATGATCCCGCAGGTGACGGCGGCCGCGCTCGTTTCGGAGAACAAGCAGCGCGCCTATCCGGCGAGCGTCGATTCGATCCCGACCTCGGCCAATCAGGAGGATCACGTCTCGATGGCCGCGCATGGCAGCCGGCGGCTGCTGGACATGGCGCACAATGCCACCGCGGTGATCGGTATCGAGGCGCTGGCCGCGGCGCAGGGCGTGGAGTTCCACGCTCCGCTGCGTTCCAGCGATGCGCTGGAGGCGGTGCGGGCGTGCATTCGGGACGTGGTCCCGGCGCTGGAAAACGACCGCCATTTCCATCCGGACATGGAGGCGGCGAACCAACTCGTGCGCGGTGGCGCGCTGATCGCGGCCTGCGACCTCGCCCTGCCGGAGGTGGCATGACCGACTGGCTTGAAATCCACCGCGGCGACGCGCCGCTCGTCGTCGCCTTTCCGCATACGGGCACGGACATTCCGCACGCGATCGAACAGCGGATGATCTCGCCCTGGCGCTCGCGCCTGGATGCCGATTGGTGGATCGACAGGCTCTACGCCTTCGTCCCCGACAAGGGCGCGACGACCGTCCGCACGACCGTTTCGCGCAGTGTGATCGACGTGAACCGCGACCCGTCCGGCGCATCGCTCTATCCCGGTCAGGCGACGACGGGACTATGCCCCGTCACGACATTCGATGGCGCGCCGCTCTACGAGGAGGGACGCGAGCCCGATGCGGGCGAGATCGCCGAGCGGCGGGCGACCTGGTTCGACCCCTATCACCACGCGATCCAGACCGAACTCGACCGGCTGCGCGGCGGCCATGGCCGCGTCGTCCTCTATGACGCGCATTCGATCCGCAGCCGGGTGCCGCGGCTGTTCGATGGCGAGTTGCCGCAGTTCAACATCGGCACCGATGGCGGCAGGACCTGCGCGGTGGAACTGCGCGAGGCGGTGACGCGGATCGCCGCCGACAGCGAATATGCCCATGTCGTCGACGGACGGTTTCGCGGCGGCTGGACGACACGCCATCATGGTCGTCCGGACACCGGGCAGCACGCCATCCAGATGGAACTCGCCATGCGCGGCTATATGGACGAACCGGACGATCCGGGCGCCGGCAACTGGCCCACGCCCTTCGATGCCGAACGCGCCGCGCCGCTCGTTCGCCGCCTCGAGCCCATAATCGACGCCTGCCTGGCGTTCGCGCGCAATCTCTAAAGGAGCGCTTATGAACCGCCGCGACAACAGCCGCACCGTCCGCGCCGCCACCGGTACGGAACTGACCGCCAGGAGCTGGCTGACCGAAGCGCCGCTCAGGATGCTGATGAACAATCTCGATCCGGACGTGGCCGAGCGGCCGGAGGAACTGGTCGTCTATGGCGGCATAGGCCGCGCCGCGCGCGACTGGGAAAGCTTCGACCGGATCGTCGCCGCCCTGCGCGACCTGGAGGCGGACCAGACGCTGCTCGTCCAGTCGGGCAAGCCGGTGGGCGTGTTCCGCACGCATGAGGATGCGCCGCGCGTCCTGATCGCCAATTCCAACCTGGTGCCCAAATGGGCGACCTGGGAGCATTTCGCCGAGCTCGATCGCAAAGGCCTCGCCATGTACGGGCAGATGACGGCAGGTTCGTGGATCTATATCGGCACGCAGGGGATCGTTCAGGGCACCTACGAGACCTTCGTCGAGATGGGCCGGCGCCATTATGACGGCGACCTGTCGGGCCGCTGGCTGCTGACCGCCGGGCTGGGCGGCATGGGCGGCGCGCAGCCGCTTGCCGCGGTGATGGCGGGGGCGTCCTGCCTCGCCATCGAGTGCCAGCCGAGCCGAATCGAGATGCGGCTGAAGACCGGCTATCTCGATCGCGCGACGGAATCGCTCGATGAGGCGCTGGCGATCATGGAACAGTCCTGCCGCGACAAGACGCCGGTGTCGGTCGGTCTGCTCGGCAATGCGGCCGAAATCCTGCCGCAACTGGTCGAACGCGGCGTGCGCCCCGACCTCCTGACCGACCAGACCAGCGCGCATGACCCGGTCAATGGCTATCTCCCCGCCGGCTGGACCGTCGCCGAATGGATCGAGCGGCGCGAGCGCGAACCCGAAATGGTCGCCGAGGCGGCGCGCGCTTCGATGGCCGAGCATGTGAAGGCCATGCTGGCGATGCAGGAAGCCGGCGTGCCGACCACCGACTATGGCAACAATATCCGTCAGGTGGCGAAGGACGAGGGCGTGGCCGATGCGTTCGGCTTCCCCGGTTTCGTGCCGGCCTATATCCGCCCGCTCTTCTGCCGCGGCGTCGGTCCGTTCCGCTGGGCGGCGCTCTCGGGCGATCCGGAGGACATCTACAAGACCGATGCCAAGGTGAAGGAGCTGCTGCCGGACGACGCGCATCTCCACCGCTGGCTCGACATGGCGCGCGAGAAGATCCGGTTCCAGGGTCTGCCGTCGCGCATCTGCTGGGTCGGGCTGGGCGACCGGCACCGGCTGGGCCTCGCCTTCAACGAGATGGTGGCGTCGGGCGAGTTGAAGGCGCCGGTCGTGATCGGCCGCGACCATCTCGATTCAGGCTCCGTCGCCAGCCCCAATCGCGAGACCGAGGCGATGAAGGATGGATCGGACGCCGTTTCCGACTGGCCGCTCCTCAATGCGCTGCTCAACACCGCAAGCGGCGCGACCTGGGTGTCGCTCCACCATGGCGGCGGCGTCGGCATGGGCTATTCACAGCATGCCGGCATGGTGATCGTCGCCGACGGCAGCGAAGCTGCGGCGAAGCGGCTGGCGCGCGTGCTGTGGAACGATCCCGCGACCGGCGTGATGCGCCATGCCGACGCCGGCTATGACGACGCCATTCGCTGCGCGCGCGACAAGGAACTGGACCTGCCCGGAATCCTTGGCTCGTCCGGTTGACGGACGCTGCCGGTCAAGACGTCAGGGCGGCCCCGTCCTTCGGGGCGCGATTGGATCCGGCGCACGCTTCAGGCCCGCCCGCCAGGCAACGTCCATCCACAGCGCGACGAACGCTGCGAACAGGATCTGCGCCAGGCTCGCCCCCATCGCGCCCAGATGAGGGATGAGCAGCAGCGCGCCGGCGAAGAACAGGGCCGTACCGAACGCCACCACCACGAGCACAAGCTGCGGCCGACCCATGGAAAGCAGCACCGAACGCGACGGCGCCGCGTGCATGATGAAGATGACACTGACGATCTGCGCGATCAGCAGGGGGCCTACCGCCGCGTAGTTGCTGCCGACGGCGGTCGTCACGAAAGCCTCGCCGGCCACGACCGCGACCAGCAGCACGGCGATTCCGATTCCGCCCAGCGCCAGTTGAACGCGCCCGGTAAGCGCCCTGAGGGCGGCACGGTCCTTGCGCGTCCAGAGCCGCGCCATGTCTGGATAGAGAACCGCCTGCGCCTGCGCTCCCACCTGTTGCGCCAGCTTCGCCAGCCGCTTGGCCAGGTGATAGAAACCGGCCTGGGTCGGCCCGGCCAGGCCGCCCACCAGCAGGGTGTCGGCCTCCTGCGTCAGGGTGCGCATCGTCATCGACAGATTGGTCGAGGAGGCGAAGGAGAGAAAACCGGGAAAATCCCGCCGCAAATGGCGCGGCGATGCCCGCAGCGGGTTCGGAACCCCTTCGGCGCGAAGGGCCGCGAACCCGCGGTGGAGAAACAGCGCCGATCCCAGCACCTGCGCCGCGGCCCAGGCGACCAGAAAACTTTTCACGCCCAGCCCGTAATGCCAGCACATGAGCGCGAAGCCGATCCGCAGCACCTGTCCCGGCAACTGCACATAGGCGATGGTGCGGAAACGCCCGGCCAGGCGCAGCGCCGCCGTCGGCATGCCGGTGACGTTGCACAGCGTCGCCACGCTGTAGATCGCAACCAGCTCGAAATAGGCGTCGCTCAGCCCCACCATCGGCGCGAAGAATCCGGCGATCAGGACCGCCGCAGCCGCAGCCGTCGCCGCAGCCGCGACATCGAGCATCAGGCCATAGAGATGCAGCCGCGACAATTGCCGCATGTCCCCGGCGGCCTCGAGTTCGCTCGCGAACTTGATCAACGGCTGCCAGGATTCGAAGCGCGCGATCCGTTCGACCAGCCGCACGAAGGTGAGGACGAGGACAAAGACGCCGAATTTCTCCGTCGTCAGGGCGCGCGCGGCAATGCCGACGCTGACGAGCATCAGGACGCTGCTGGCGGCATTGCCCGACAGCAGATGCCCGATCTGGCGCAGGTGATGAACCGGCATGGCGCCGGCGCCGAACACCGAACGGATGGTCTTCGCTACCGCAATCACGCGGCGCGCCAGATCTGGCGAACGGCCATGAACGCTTCGGCCGCCTCGCAGAACACGGTCGTGCCCCGCATCGTCGCCAGCGCGCGAATCGCTTGCGGCGAGCGTTCGTCCGGAAAGGCCTTGGCCTGGGAACGAAAGGCGGCGAACGCCTCCACCTTGCGCTCGATCTGTGCCGAGATGTCGATGAAGCTGTCCGGCAGGAACGCCGGAGTCGTGCCGGGCGCCGCCCAGTTCGTTTCCGACAGTGTCTCATAGGCGAAGATGCGCTCCGGCGCCCCGGCGCTGCGCGGCCGGGCCCAGACCATCGCCGCGGTGAAGCAGATCTGATGATCCAGATGAATGTCGCCGACAAAGGGCAGGAACAGCGTGTCGGGCGCAATCGCGTCGAGGCAGGCGCCGACCGCGGCATTGACCTCGGCAGCGGGAACGCCGTCCAGTTCGGCCGCCGGCAGGTCGAGGCGATGGGTTCGCGTCGCCCCCAACATCGCGTGCGCGGCATCCGCCTCCGCCATGACCCGGTCCATATAGCCATCGGAAAACCGGGGCGGCCGGCCACGGGTGGCGATCACCACATGGACCTCGCTTCCCGCCGAGGCCAGCCGTGCCATCGTACCGCCGCATCCGAGAACCTCGTCGTCGGGATGCGGCGCCACGACCGCGACGCGTCGCATTGCCGTGAACTCGCTCAACTGCCCTTGCCTGCCAACATGATGGGTCCGTTCACCGCCGATCGGTAGCGCGCGGAGGAACTGGCGGTATGCCGGCGCGCGCGCCCGTCGCCGGGTCGCATGCAATATCCTAGGGCTGGTCCGGGGCTGGCGAAAACGCCATTCCGGCATGCCTCCTTTTCGCCTGCCGGCTACGCCTTTTGGGCGGCGCCCCCTCCAGAATGCGAATGGCGGATGCGAACGCCGTGCGGCACGCATTGCAAGCGATCGCATGGCCGATCGCACGAATAGTTCCGCAAGCGGATCACGGCGCATGAATGCCATTTCAGGCGAAGGGCGCGATTTCGCGCCCCAAGACGGGCGGGAGCGAGGCGATGTCGGCTCGTCGGCGACGTTGGCCCGGCGCGCGGCACCGCATGGCGGCACGGCACGGCTTCCCGGTACGATCGAAACGCCGATCCTGGCGGAAGCCGGCCCGCATTCGCTGGCCGCAGCGTTCATGGCGACCGGCGCCTTTTTCGCCTCCTACCAGTTGCTGCGCGTAGGCAGCATCAATGTCACGCTGGCCGATCTGATGTTCTTCGCCGCCTTCGCCATCGGCCTGGCGCGAGGACAATTGACCGCGATCCCGTTCGGCCGGGTGACGCCCTTATGGCTCGTCGGCCTTGCGATGATGCTGGGCGGGCTGTTTATCGGCACCTTGTTCAACGGCGACATGATGCGCTGGTTCGTCATCTCGATGCAGTACATCACCGGCTTCCTCTTGCTGCCGATGCTGCTTCTCGCACAGCCCCGACGGATTGCGCGGCGGCTGGTCGCGATGTTCATCCTGGGCGTGGCGGCGATGGAGATCTTCGGCATCGCCGTCAGCCAGACGATGAACCATGCTCAGGCCGCGGCGGTCTTTTCCGAGGAATTCATCGCAGGCAACGGGCGGCTTTCCACCTTCGCTTCCGAACCGAACTGGAACGGGGCGACGATCGCCTTCACAACGCCGCTGCTGATCTATGCCTTTTCGACCCGGTTGCTGCCGACCTGGCTGGTGACGCTGATCGTGCCGGTCTTCGCCTGGGCGCTGATGCTGAGCGCATCCTTTACGGGATTTGCCGCGACAGTGGCGGCGATCGCGATCACGCTGCTGTTTCTCGGCATGCGCTATGTCGGCGGGACGCTGCTGGTCGCCGCGGTCGGCGCATCGATTTTCGTCGCCAGCGGCGCCCCCGTCCCGACCGTGTTCGAGGATCGCGTCGGCAACGCCATCTCCAGCGGCGATCTTGAGGAGGCCGGCACCTACAAGGGGCGGATGAAGCTGATCGAATTGGCATGGGCGCAGGCAGACGACACCGTGTTCATCGGCCTGGGCGCCGACCAGTTCCGCAAGACGAACGAGATCAAGCAGCCGGTCCACAACATCTATCTGCTGATGCTGGTAGAGGGCGGGCTGGTCTCGCTCGCCGGCATCCTGGTGCTGGTGGGGCTGCTGCTATGGATGCCTCTGTCGCGACTGGCCCATTGCCGGCTGGAAGCGGGCGTCTGTTTCGCCGTCGTCGCCGTCTTCATTCTCTACAGCCAGTCCAGCCCGCACATCTTCTCGCGCCTGAACATCATTCCGGTGCTGCTCGCCCTGATGATCGTCACCAAATGCGGCGGCGGCATAGCCCGAAAGAGGTACGCCGGTCGGCCAGTACGACCTCTTCGCAACGAATCCGCCGAAATTGCCACGGGGCATCCGGGCGCGATGCGATAATCTCGGCGCACACCGCCCTATCGTCGAAATCATGTCGTCGGAAATATTCTCGAAGCCTGGAGAGTGACATGCAGCCTCGATCCATCCTGCGCCACGCATTGCTCGGCCTCGCCGCAGCCCTGCTGACGAGCGGTTGCGCAAGCCTCACCGCCTCGCTCGCCGACCTTCCGCCGATCGAGAACAGCCAATACCGGCTGGGCGCCGGAGACGAGGTACGGGTCTATATCTATGGGCTGGAGGCGTTCAACAACACCACCTTCACCGTCGCCGGCGACGGCACCCTGTCACTGCCGATGGTGGACAAGGTCCAGGCCGGCGGACGGACCTTTTCCCAACTGGAAAGCGGCATCAAGCAGGCGCTGCTCGAACGCCGCATCCTGAATGCCCCCATCGTCAACGTCCAGCCGAGCGCGCTCAGGCCCTTTTATATCCTGGGCGAGGTCAACAAGCCCGGCGAATACACCTTCCGCCCCGGAATGTCCGTGCAGGCGGCGGTGTCGATGGCGGGCGGATACACGTTCCGCGCCGACCAGAGCGCGGTCGCCATCACCCGCAAGGTGGGAGGAAATTCGCTCACCGGGCGCGCGCGCGTCAGCGACCCGATCGAGCCCGGCGACCAGATCGAAGTGTACGAACGGTGGTTCTGATCCGCCGCCTGGCGCTGGCCGGCGCACTGGGAACCGCCGTCGCGGCGAATCCGGTCGCAGCGCAGCAGATCGACCGCACGGCGCCGATCCTCGACCTTCCGCTTCCCGGCACGGACCCGATGGGCCTGCCGCTCGGTCCGTTCCGGCTCTATCCCTCCGGCGAGGCGCGGGTCGAATATGACAGCAACATCTATGCAGAGCCAGACAATGAGGTCGACGACGCCCTGGTCGTGCTGACGCCGCGGGTGGAGGCGCTGCTCGATTCCGGCGATGCCAACCTGTCGCTGCTGGGCGAATTGCGGCTGCGGCGCTTCTTCGATCGCACGGCGGAGGACAGCGACGCCGCCTTCTTCCGCATGCAGGGCAATTACAAGTCGGCGCCCGACACCTTTGCCGGGCATGTAAGCTGGCGCCGCGCGATCGAGGATCGCGGCGACCCGGAGGCGCGCGATACGCGCAGTACGGGGCCTCGCCGCATCAACATCCTCAACAGCGAGGCGTCCTGGACGCACGATACCGGCAGTGTCTATGTCGGTCTGACCGGCGATGCGACGCAGGTCGACTATCTGGCGTCCCGCGACCGGGATCGCGACCTTTCGATCTATTCGGCACAGGCGGCCGCCGGCTATTATCTGACGGGCACCGTCCGGGCCGTCGTCAACGGGTTCTACAACCGCCGCGACTTCCGGCTTGCCACCGATTTCACCGGGATCAACCGCGATGCCGACACGTTCGGCGTGCGGGCCGGTGTGAGCCTTGCCGACACCGGCTTCGTCCGCGGCGAGGCGACCGTCGGCGTGTTCCGTTCCAACCCGGACGACCCGTCTCTGCCCAGCCGCACCGGCCTGTCGGCCGAAGCCTCGATAAGTTACCTGCCGACCCGCCGCATCGCATTCACCCTGGACGGGTTTCGCGGCGACGTGGCCACCGTGCGATCCGGCGCACAGGCCCGTACCGACACCCGCTTCCGCCTGGGCGTCCAGGCCGAGGCGCGTTCCGACCTGCGATTTCAGGCGTCGGTCCTCTATCGACGGAGCAAATTCATCGGCACCGGCATCGCGGAGCGTACCCT
Organism: Stakelama saccharophila; assembly: GCF_032229225.1. Taxonomy (NCBI): domain Bacteria; kingdom Pseudomonadati; phylum Pseudomonadota; class Alphaproteobacteria; order Sphingomonadales; family Sphingomonadaceae; genus Stakelama; species Stakelama saccharophila. The sequence continues at coordinate 613,310 of NZ_CP135076.1, read as the reverse complement.
GGGCGTGACCGGCGAAGTCGAATATCGGCTCAACCGGTCCCTGTCGCTCGCCACGACGGTGACATACGCCAACCGCCACAGCGACGATCCTTCCCAGCCGTTCGAGCGAACGCGCGCGGCGGTCGAACTGCGCACCCAGTTCTGATGCCGCCCCGCCGCCCGCTGCGCACCGCGATCGCGACACTGCTGGCGCCGCTGGGCATCGCCACGGCGTTCCTGCTCGTGCCGGCGTGCAGCAACTCCGCCGAAACCCAGCCGCCCCCGCCGCCCGAGCCCGTGGCGGGGCCGCCCGCCTTTCCCGGCGCGACCGGCTTCGGCGCCGGCGCGAAAGGCGGGCGCGGCGGACGGATCATCATGGTCGACACGCTTGCCGATTCCGGTCCGGGAAGCTTCCGCGCCTGCGTGGGGGCCGAAGGGCCGCGGGTTTGTGTTTTCCGGGTGGCCGGCGTCATCCGCTTTACCGGGCGGCCGCCGGTCATCAGCAATCCCTACCTCACCATCGCCGGTCAGACGGCGCCGGGCGGCGGCATCACCCTGGCCCATGCCGGCGGGGCCAACGGCCTGACGCCGCTGTTGATCAAGCAGAGCCACGACATCGTCGTCCGGCACATCCGGGTGCGCAACGACCGCATCGGCGCCAACCGCGAGGCCGAGGATTCGATCACGATCGAGAACAGCCGAAACGTCATCATCGACCATGTCAGCGCAAGCTGGGCCCGTGACGAACTGGTCAATCCTTACGGCGACAACAACGATATCACCATCAGTTGGTCGATCTTTGCCGAGGGCATTCCCAAGCACGACAAATGCGCGCTGCTGGGCAGCGATCCCGAAGGCCCGCAGCAGGTCAGCTTTCTGAACAATCTTTGTGCCCATAACGGCGACCGCAACCCGGACGTCAATTTCGTTCCCAATTCCTGTGTCGAGGTGGTGAACAACGTCCTGTACGACGCCAGTTCGCAATTCACCGAAATATGGGAAAGCTACGGCGGATCGCCGGTTTCCGTCGTCGGCAACGTCATGCGCAAGGGACCGTCGACGGCGGATCACGCCGTCGGCATCGACCGCGAGGAGCTGGGCTCCAAGGGTGATGCGAAAATCTACATCTTCGCCAACCGCTTCGACGGCAAATTCCAGCATATCGCGCCCGATATCAAGGCCGCGGCGGTTCCCTCGCCTCCCTGCCCGCTGACGGTCCGGCCGATGTCGGCCGATGCCGCCTATGACGCCGTGCTGGCGCGCGCCGGCGCATTTCCGCGCGACGGCGTCGATGCGCGGATCGTGCAGGAAGTGCGCGATCGCACCGGCCATATCGTGCACGAACCCGGTGCCATCCCGCCCGTCGCCACCGCGCGACCCTATGCCGACAGCGATGGCGACGGCATGGCCGACGAATGGGAAGACGCACATGGCACGAACGCCGCCCGGCCCGACTCCTGGAGCGATGCCGATGGCGACGGCGTGCCCAGCCTGGAAGCCTTTCTGGCCGACCTCAGCGATCGCCTGATCGGCCACACCGCGGGGAATGGGCCAGAATGACGTCCTGGAGCGCGGCACCCGGGGCACCTGGCGGAACGCAGACCCGGCGCGGCGCGACGAAATCGCGGCCACGGATCTGCTTCCCGTTCAGCGGCGACGCCGTGGGCGGCAGCCACCTGTCGGTGCTGGGCCTGCTGCAGCGGCTCGATCGCGACCGGTTCGACCCGCTGGTGGTGGTCCCGCGCGAGGACGGCAAGATCGCACGTCTGTTCCGCGAGGAGAATATTCCGGTCGTCAGCCCTTTTGGCTGGACCGCCACCCCGCATGCCCGGAATGTCGGACTGAACGGTGTCCCGGCGGCACTGGCCAAACTTGTTCCCCAGGTCCGATTCCTTCGGGGCGAAGAGATCGACATCACCCATATCAACGACGGCCGGACGCAGGCCGCCTGGTCGCTGGCGGCGAAACTCGCCGGCACCAGGCTGCTGTGGCACCATCGCGGCAACCCCGATTCGCGCGGGTTGCGCTTCGTCGCGCCGCTGCTTGCCGACAGGGTGCTCAGCGTCTCGCAATTCTCGCTGCCGCGCGGCGGCCTGATCTCCGCGGCCGGACGGGCACAGGTCGTACACAGCCCGTTCGACACCGATATCGCCGTCGATCGCGCGGCCGCGCGGGCAATGTTGACCGGTGAGCTTCGGGCTCCGCCGGATGCGCTTCTGCTGGGGTATTTCGGCGTGTTCCAGGAACGCAAACGGCCGCTGCTCTTCATTGATGCGGTGGCGCGCCTGCGCGAGCTTCGCCCCGACCTGCCCGTTCGCGGTCTGATGTTCGGGGCCGCCGAGGAATCCATCATGGACGATGCCATCCGGCGGCACATCCGCGGCCTGGAACTAGACGAGCATATCGTCGCGATGGGCTGGCGCAGCCCCGGCACGACCTGGATCGCGGCATGCGACCAACTGATCGTGCCGGCGGTCGGCGAACCCTTCGGCCGCACGCTGGTAGAGGCGATGCTGGTCGGGACGCCAGTGGTCGCGACCCGCTCGGGCGGCAATGTCGAAGCGCTTGACAACGGCCGACTCGGCATCCTGGTGCCGCCGGAAGACGCGGATGCGCTCGCCCGAGGCATTCTCGAGCTGGCGCGGGACGGTGGACATGCGCTTGCTGCCCGGGCGAGGGATTCCGCCCGGCACCGCTTCGGACTCGATCGTCACTGCGATCAGGTGATGGCGGTGTACGAGGCCATGCTCGCCTGACCGCGGAATGGCGGGTCAGACCAGCGTCGCCGCGACCATCATGTCCCACTCGGCGGCGATCCGTTCCGGCGCGAACCGTTCGGCGACACCGGGCGCCGCGGCCGCCAGCCGGTTGCGCAGGCCGGGTTCTGCCATCATGCGGGCCAGCGCATCCGCAAGCGCCTCGACATTCTCGCATCCGACCAGCAGTCCGTCGACACCGTCGGTCACCAGTTCGGACGGGCCGAAATCGCAATCGGCCGCGATCACCGGAAGGCCGGCGGCCATCGCCTCTCCCAATACATTGGGAAACCCTTCATAGCGCGAGGCGAGCACGAAAATACCGGTCTCGGCGATCCAGCCGCCGGGGCGCCGGCTGACCCCGCGAAAGGCGACGCGATCCGCCAACCCGTGGCCCGCCGCGCGCTCTTGCAATCCGGCTTCGCACGGTCCGGCGCCCCAGAGGTCGAGCTGCCAGTCGGGGTGCCGTCCGGCGACGAGAGCGAATGCGTCGATCAGCAGGTCGAACCCCTTCTGATATTCCAGCCTGCCGACGCCGACCACCGTTCGCCCGGCCCGCTTCGCGGTCCGCGCGGCACCATAAGGCGCCACCGGATTGGCGATGACGCGCACCCGGTCACGATAGCGCGGCGGAATACAGACCACGCTCGACGCGGTCTGGCAAACGATGGCGTCGGCACGGGCATATGCGCGGTGCAGCACCACCTTCCACAACCAATGCGCCGGTTGACGCCGCGGATTGTTGCGCTCGGCGACCACGACCCTGGCCGGCAGGCGGATGGACGCGCACAGGGTGAGCATATTGACCTTCGTGAGAAAGCTTACGACCAGATCGGGTGCGACCGCCTTCAGCGTCGTGCGCAGCGCAGCGATCCTGCGCAGGGGCGCGGGCGTCATGCGGCCATCGCCGCGTGCCGCGATGCCGAGGCGGATGAAACGCGCCCGTTCCGGGAAGTCGTGAAAGACGGGTTCATCCGCATGGTCGAACGCGATGACCGTCACCTCAGCACCGCCGGCGATCCAGTGCTCGGCCAGCCATGAGACGATACGCTCCGCCCCGCCCGCTCCCAGCGCGGCGATGACGAAGCAGATGCGACGGGGCGCTGGTCCGGCGGAAACCGGCCTGATCGCGACGAATTCGGCCATGGTCGGCAAGGCTGCCAGCGAGCCGCGGCAGGATGAAGCCGGGCATCCGGTCTAGTCCGGAATTGCCGTTGAGCGCCCCCGCGCAATCTGGATTCTGAAGGCCGCGACCGGCAACCGGCCGACACACGATTCCGGCACAGCGGAGCATGCCATGCGGATATTGTCCATTTTCACCAGCTTCACCAATGGCGGCGCCGAAATCCTCGTTTCCAACCTCTCGGGTGCGTTCGCGCAGGCCGGCCACCGCTCTACCGTCGCCGCGCTGAGCCGCGCCGCGGCCGTCGGCAACGACCCCGCGACGGAGCGCGCCATTTGCGAGCGGATCGCGGGCGAAGGGGGGCATCCCCGCATTCTTGCGCTGCGCCGACGCGGCAACCTGCCCGCCGGCGCGCTCGCCGTGCGGCGGTTGATCGCGGAGGAACGGCCGGACGTGATCCATGCCCATACGGCACGGGCGTTGCCGATGCTGTGGCTGGCCGGCGCGCGCTGCCCGGTCGTGCTTACCCATCACAACAGCCGGTTGAGCTTTCCCCCCCTGCTGTTCAGGCTATTCGACCGGATCGTCGACCGCTACGTCGCGATCAGCCACGATTGCGAACGCATGTTCGGCGGCCATGCGAACCGTCCGGTGACGCAGATCGTCAACGCCGCGGGGGCCGGCTTCCTGGCGACCGCGGGCAGGACGGCGCCCGCCGATCCGGCAACCATCCTGGCCGTGGGCGCGCTCACCGAGCAGAAGAACTATGCCATGCTGATCGAGGCCGCCGCGCATCTTCGTCATCGGTGCGGCGCACGGCATCGCTTTCACCTCCGCATCGCGGGCGACGGCGCGCTGATGGCATCGCTGCGGCAACGCATCGCCGCGCTGCAGGCCGGACCGTTCGTGGAGCTTCTCGGCAACCGCAGCGACGTGGCCGACCTGATGCGCGGGGCGGACATCTTCGTGAACAGCTCGCATTACGAAGGCATGCCGATCGCCATGCTGGAGGCGCTGCAATCGGCGCTGCCGGTCGTCGCGACCGATGTGGCGGGTTCTCGCGAGCTGATCACCACCGGGCGCAACGGCCTGCTTGCACGTCCCGACGACCCCGAAGCGCTGGCCGTCGCGCTGTTCGAGCTGTTGTCCCAGCCCGATCTGTATCGCCGGATGTCGGCGGCGGCGCTGGACGAGGGGCGGCGGTACGATCTCGGCACCTGCGCGTGCGCGCACCTGGCGATGTACCGGCAATTGCTTCGGCCGGTGCCGGAACGACCCGCCCGCGCGGCGCTCCGTTTCGGCCGGGTGCAGCCTCTCGCTCCACGAGCCGCGAAATCGGTGCAAAGGGATTAGCCACGATGCGCCGCCCTTCGCTCCCAATAGCTTTTGTCAGTATCACGCATCGCCCGCAATATGGCTGAAGACGCGGGAACAGGTCCGGGCGTCCTCACCTAATATTCGGCGGGTATCGTGACGAGCCTAGCAAAGACCTATCGCTCAGAAGACTTCTACGAAGGCACCGGCCGATCCGAGCATGCGGGCCAGGATCCGGAGATGTACAATCTCCAGGCCCGTTATCTGCAGCGGGTGATCGCCCGTCATCGCTGGCTCATCATCGGCATTGTCGGCATCACGCTGGCGGTCGCCATCCTGTCGCAGATGCTGGCGACGCCGCGCTATCGGACGACCGCCACCGTGCAGGTCGAACTGACCGACGAAGAGGGCGCCAACCAGGCCGAAGCCGCCGCCCGCAACGCCCAGCGTGTCGAAAACGAAGCAAAGATCTATCGCTCGCGCGCCGTCGCCGAACATGTCGTGCGGACACTGGATCTTACCAGCAGCGCGAAGTTCATGGGCGGCGCCGCCAAACCGCCGGACAAGGTGCGCGAAGAGGATCGCGCCGTCGCCACGACCAAGCTGGTGGACTCGGTCCGCATCCTCAACAACGAAAAGTCGGACCTGATCGATATCGAGGTCACCTCCCCCTTTCCCAAGATCGCCACCAGGATCGCCAACCAATATGCCGATTCGGCACAGGCGATGCGCCTCAATCGTCGCGAAGAGCGGCGCAAACAGTTGCTGGCCGGGCTCGACAAGCAGGCAAAACGGCTTGCCGGCGAACTCGCCGCGGCCGAAAAACGCGTCGCGGACTTCCGCCGCGATACCGGCATGCTGGAAGGCGCGGGCGGCTCGGAAGATTTGAGCCAGATCAACCGCGTCGCCGTCGAGACCGCCTCGGCCGAGGGGATGCAATCGGCCATGGCGGCGCGCTCCGCCGGCGTTTCGCGGGCAGCGGGCATGCGCACGACGGCGGGCGCCGCCTCGCCGTTGCTCCAGCAACAGCAGCAGGAATATGAAACGCTGCTCAACGAACGCGCCCGGCTCGCCTCGCTCTACGGTTCCGGTCATCCGGAAATGGTCCGGGTGCAGAACCAGATCGATGCGCTCAAATCCAATATCGACCGGGAAAAGGCGTCGGCACTGGCCGTCGCGCGGGCCCAGGCCAATGCCGAGGCGGCACAGCAGACGCAACTGGCGCGCAGCGAAGCCGCCGCCGCCTCTGCCCGCGCGGGCCGCCTTCAAAGCGAATTGCGCGGCATGCTGTCGAAGGCGTTCCGGAACAACACCAACAATGTCGAACTCGCCCGCCTGGAGCGCGAGGCACAGGTCGCGCACGACGTCTATATGGCGACCCACAAGCAGGCCGAGGAGGTGCGCGCGCTGCTCGGCGTGATCGGCGTCAACTCGACACTGGTGTCGCCGGCGACCGTGCCGACCGATCCCTTCTCGCCGACACCGAAGAAGACGATCACCGCCGCCTTTTTCGGGTCGCTGGTTCTGTCGCTGCTCCTCGTCTTCGCCAAGGAGATCATGGACGACAAGGTGCGCAGCGTCGAACAGGTGCGTCGCTGGTTCGGCCTGCCCACCTACGGGATGTTCCCGCTGATTCCGGGGCTGCGCACGAGTTCGCTGGAGGACAGCCCGGTTCTGCGCGAGCCGCAATCGCTGTTCGCCGAAGTGGCGCGAGCGGTCCATTCGGAAGTGCTCGACCTCGGCCGCGGACACCAGCCGCACACGGTGCTGATCACCTCTCCGCTGCCCGGCGACGGCAAGTCGACCGTGGCGCTCAGCCTGTGTGCCGCGGCGGCGTCCGCCGGGCGGCGCGCGATCATCGTCGACTTCGACCTGCGCCGCCCCGGCATGATGCAGGAGATCCAGCGCCAGTCGGAAGGGCCGGACCTGGTCGAACTGCTGCTCGATCCGGCGCCGCAATTCCTGCTGCCGAATTCGGACCAGGAATCGACCAGTCGCGAGATCGAAACGTACAAGCCGCGGGTCCTGTCGGTCCGCGAACCGGTCCGCGATCCCGCCTCGCTCATCTCCCACCGCCGGGTCGTCGCGCTGATGGCGAACCTGCGCGAGCAATATGACCTGGTGATCGTCAACGGCCCGGCGGCATTGGCGGTGCGCGATGCCCGCACCCTGTCGGAAATCGCCGACCACACGCTGATGGTATTGTCCTGGGGCCGCACCACGATCGACGAGGTCAACGCGACCATGCAACAGATGAGCGGCAAGATCGACGCCGCCGTCTTCGACAAGGTCGATTATGCCGAACATGCCCGCCGCGGCTATGGTGATTCGGTCCAGTTCTACATGGACAGCGCCGCTTACTATACCGGCGACGTACCCCGGCAGACGGGTCTGGCCGGCCGGCTTCGCCGCCTGTTCAAGCGGCCGGCGCGGGTCTGGCAGGGATGAGCCGGGTTGACGGCCTTGCCGCCACGGTTCCCTATGCCCACGCCCGGGTCGATCGACGGGACGATCTGCCGGCGGTGGTCGTGATCGACCGCTCGCCATTCAACCGCAACTGCATCGCCGCCGGCCTGCGCTCCAGCGCCCTCGCCACGCTGTACGATTTCGAACGTGTGGCCGATGTGCCCGAGGGACTGGAGCGCCCGATGCTCCTGTTTCTCGGCAGTTCGAACGATAGCGGCTCGGCATGGTTGGAAACCGAGGTCGACGCCGCACGGCGGCGCTGGCCGGACGGTGCGCGGATCCTGCTGCTGGCGCATGTCGACGGCGATCCGCCGCCGCCGCCCCGGCACCTGTTCGAAAGCTTGACGGCGATCGTCGCCGACGAGCTGCCGTCGGACATGCTGCTGGCCGCGCTGCAACTGGTGCATCACGGCCACGCCGTGCTGCCGGGCACGATCCTGCACGGCCTGCTCGACCACAGCGACACGGCCGGGCCGAACCGCCAGCCGGCGCCGATGATGACCGCCGGCCACCCGCTGTTCGCGACCAGCACCGCGCGCCAGCGCGAGGTCATCCAGCTTCTCGTCACCGGCCTGTCGAACAAGGCGATCGCGAACCGGCTGAACATCAGCGAAAGCACCGTGAAGGCGCATATCCGCGCGATCATGGAATTGCTGGGCGCGGAAAACCGGACGCAGATCGTCGCCCGGGTGATGCGGGTCGAGGCGCCGGAAAACGAGCCAACGCCGACCGGGGGATGAAGCCGATGCACCATTTTGCCGACCTCGTTTCGAACCACGCCGCCGACGACCGGACCTGCGACTATATGCTGATGTCGCTGATCCGGCAGTTCGAGACGAAGCTGCTCGACCTGTTCAGCCAAGGGCTGCTGTCCGGCACGACCCATACCTGTATCGGTCAGGAGGCGAACGCGATCGCGCTGATGGCCGCGATCGACAAGGATATCGACACCGTCTGGTCGAACCATCGCTGCCACGGCCATTTCCTTGCCTATTGCGGCGAGGTGCACCGCCTGTTTGCGGAGATCGTCGGGCGGGCGAGCGGGGTTTGCGGCGGGCGCGGCGGCAGTCAGCACCTTGCATGGCGCAACTTCTTTTCCAGCGGCATTCAGGGCGGCCTCGTGCCGCTGGCCGTGGGAACCGCGCTCGCCGACCGCGACAAGGGCGCGATCACGAACGTTTTTCTGGGCGACGGCACCATGGGCGAGGGCTATGTCTATGAGGGGCTCAACCTCGCATCATTATGGGACTGCCCCGTCCTCTTCGTGGTCGAGGACAACGGCATCGCCCAGACCACGCCGCGCGACCGCGGCGTCGCCGGACGGATCGCCGAGCGCGCGCGACCCTTCGACATCGAATCCGCCTCGGTCCGCTCCACCGATCTTGCCGTTTTGAAACCGGCGGCGCAGGAGGCGGCGCGCTATGTGCGGGAGCGGGGGCGCCCCTTCTGGCTCCACATCGAGACCGTGCGCCTGCGCGCGCACAGCAAGAGCGACGATACCCGCTCCGAGGCCGAACTCGAAGCGCTGCGCGAGCTCGACTGCCTCGACCTGCTGCGCGCCGGGATGAACGGCGAAACCGACCTGCTCGATACGGAAGTCGCCGCCTATCTCGACGCCTGTTTCGACGCGGCGATGAAGGATCCCGAACCATGCGCGTGATCGAAGGCATCAACACCAGCCTGCACCGGTTTCTCGCCGACGACCCGGCCGCCCATATCATGGGCGAGGATATCCTCGACCCCTATGGCGGCGCGTTCAAGGCGACCAAGGGCCTGTCGAGCGCCTTTCCCGGCCGCGTGCTGACCACGCCGATCTCCGAAGCGAGCATCGCCGGCGTCGCCACCGGCATGGCGCTGAAGGGCAAGCCGGTCTGCGTCGAGATCATGTTCGGCGACTTCGTGACATTGTGCACCGACCAGCTCGTCAACCACATGTCGAAACTGCCCTGGGTCTATAACGACCAGATCGCGGTGCCGGTGGTCGTTCGCGCGCCAATGGGCGGCAAGCGCGGCTACGGCGCGACGCACAGCCAGTCGCTGGAGAAGCATTTCTGCGGCGTTCCCGGCCTGACGGTGGTGGCGGTCAGCCAATATTGCGATATCGCCGCCGTCTACGCCGCCGCCTTCGCATCCGGCACGCCGCACCTGATCATCGAGAACAAGCTGAGCTATGCCCGGCGGCTGGAGCAGCGCGACGTCGCGCCGCATGCCGAGCCCGATATCGCGATCGTCACCTATGGTGGCAGCACCGAGGTCTGTGTCGCCGCCGCCGACCGCCTGGATGCGGAAGAGGAGCTGGCCGTCAATGTGATCGAGGTCACGACGCTCTCCCCGTTCGACCGGGACGGGCTGCGCGAGCGGATCGGCGATTGCCGCCATGTCCTGGTCGTCGAGGAGGGGGCCGACGGCTGGGGCTTCGCCGCGGAAGTGTCGCGCGCGCTGATGGGCCTGCCCGGTCTGTCCTTCGCCAGCATCTGCGGCCCGGCCCATCCCATTCCCAGCACCAAGTCCTGGGAGACGGCGCTGCTGCCCAACGAAACGAATGTCGTCGCGGCAGCACTCGACCTCATCCTGTGAGCGGAGAAGCGATCCCCATGCTCGACCGAACATCCACACCGCCCGACGCGGCGCTACGCCGCGCGATCGTCACGATGCCGCGTCTGAACGCCAATGAGGACGAAGCTCGCATCGCCGCCATCGGTGTCGCAGCCGAGGAGGTCTTCGAACGCGACGCCGTCCTGTTCACGGTCGAGACCACCAAGGCGGCGAACGACGTACTCGCCCCCTGTTCGGGTCGGGTGGCGCGCATTCTGGTGCAGGCCGACGACATGGTCGCCGTCGGCGCGCCGGTCTGCGAATTGTGGCTGCCCGGCGACGCCCGCGCGGACGATATCGATTTTCAATGGGCCGACGAGGCCGGCGCTTCGCCGGAAACGGAGTCGCGCGGAAGCGTGCATATCTCCGCCAAGGCGAGGCTGCGCGCCGAACAGCTCGGCGTGGCGATCGAGGCGGTCGCGCCCCGCGACGGACGCGTCCGGATCGAGGATGTCGAGCGTCATGCCGAACAGCACCGGCCGCAGCACGCCACGCCGCCGGGAAAGGCGCCGGCCTTGTTGCAGCGTTACGGCGCCGCATCGGCGGTGATCGTCGGCGGATCGGGGCATGCCCGCGCCGTGCTCGATGCCCTGGGCGATTCCGGTTACACGATCGTCGGCGCGCTCGATGCGACGATCGCCGCCGGCACCGCCGTCACCGATGGTCTTTCCGTGCTGGGCAAGGAAGATCTGCTCGAACAATTGCGCGACCGCGGCGTGCGGACGGCATTCGTCGGCGTGGGCGGGGCGACGTCCAACGCCGTGCGCAAGCGGGTGTTCGAGCGATTGGTCGCCGCCGGTTTTCACCTGCCGCCCATCGTCGCGGCGTCGGCCCGTCTGGGTCGGCACAGCAGCCTGGGAGCCGCCACCTACCTCTTTCCCGGCGCCAATGTCGGGCCGTCGGTCGTGATCGGCGATGATTGCATCATCAACCAGAATGCGGTGATCGCCCATGACAGCGCGATCGGCGATCATGTGCATCTCGCCCCCAACGCCGTTGTCGCGGGCCATTGCCGAATCGGCGACGGCGCGACGCTCGGCATGTGCGCAACGCTGCTCTACGGCGCCGCGATCGGGCGCGACTGCCTGGTCCACAATACGGTCGCGGTCGCTCAGGACATGCCGGACGGAACGGTGCTGAGCCTCGCCAACGCGAGCCGGCACCAGCCGCGCGGCGACCTCTGAGCGACGGAGACGCGGGCGTGGCGACCAGCAGCAGCATAGCCGGGAACGTCGCCCCCCGGATTCGGGCACCGGCGCGGGGAGGCTTCAACCCCGCCGCGCATGGGCTTCGCGGCATTGCGTCGATGATGGTGTTCTGGGCGCATCTGCTGGGTGGGACCGCCGAACACATCTATGCCGACCATGACAGCTATGTCGACCTGGTGCGCGGCCCCTGGAATTTCGGTGTCTGGGGTGTCGAGCTGTTCTTCGTGATCAGCGGGTTCGTCATCCTGCCGAGCGTCATGCGCTATTCGCTGCGCGAATTCGCATTGCGCCGCTTCTTTCGTCTTTATCCGTTGTTTCTGTTCTTCAGCCTTGTCTTCATCGCCATGAACGCCGCGACCAACGCCTATCCGGCGATGAACACGCCGCTGGCGGTCCTCGGCGGGCTGACCTTCCTCAATCTTTTCACGCATACCGAACAACTGACGCCGAACGCCTGGAGCCTGACCTACGAAGTAATGTTCTATGCGCTGGCGGCGATCGGCTATTCCCTGGCCGTGCGCCAGCGCAGCCGATGGGGGGCGGCCCTCGTCGCGATCCTGTCCTGCGCCTTCCTGCTGCGCTATCCGATCGCCTTTTTCTTCCTGGCCGGGGCGCTGGTCAGGATCGCCTATGATGCCGGCATCCGCCCCGCCCCCGGCGTCGCGCGGCCGCTCGAAGTTCTTCTCGGCCTGGTCTGCGTCTATCTCGCCAGCCTTCACCATCTGGGCTATTCGCGCGCCGATATGGCCGAGCCGGTGGCCTGGGCGCTGATGGCGACCACGCCGGCCTATTTCTATCTCGCCATCCAGCCGGACAGCGTCAGCACGCGGCTGTTCCGCAGCCGGGCGATCGCCTATCTGGGCACGGTGAGCTATTCGCTCTACCTGCTGCATCCCTACACTTATTACGGCTTCCGGCTGCTGTTCGATCGCATGGGCTGGTTCACGCAGGACTGGCTCTGGTCGATGGCGCTCTTCTTCGCGGTGACGACGCCCGTCACGCTCGCGCTGACGCATGTCGTGCACAAGGCGCTGGAGATCGCGCCCTATCGCCGGTTCTTCCATCAGCGCATCTATCGCGGCGCGGCAGGCGGGGCATAGCCCTGCCGATCGGCTTTACCGCATCGCAGCGAAAATACGGTGACGCCGGCGCCGGCTTCGGGCAAGGGAGCGGGTGCCATGGATCAGCAAGCCCGCGTTTCGCTGGATCGCCCACCGACCCCCTTTGCCGAGTTCGTCGCCCTCGTCGCCGGAATGATGGCGCTGACGGCGCTCGGTATCGATTCCATGCTGCCGGCGCTTCCGGCGATCGGCGACAGCCTTGCCGTCGCCGATGCCAACAGCCGCCAATTCGTCATCACCGCCTTCCTGCTCGGCTTTTCCTTCGCCCAGCTCGCCCACGGCCCGCTGTCCGATCGGTTCGGGCGCAAGCCGGTGCTGGCCATCGCCTTGTTCCTGTACGTCGCGACCAACATCGTCGCCGCCTTCGCCGGCAGCTTCGCGCTGCTGCTCGCCGCCCGCGCGGCATCGGGGGCGGCGGTGGCCGGCGCGCGCGTCATTACCATCGCGCTGGTGCGCGACTGTTTCGCCGGACGCGCCATGGCGCGGGTAATGAGCCTCGCCTTCATCGTATTCATGGCCGCCCCCGTGCTCGCCCCCAGCTTCGGTCAGCTCGTGCTGCTGGTGGGAAGCTGGCGCATCATCTTCGCCGGGATCGCGAGCGTGTGCGCCCTCATCCTCATCTGGTTCCTGGCGCGCATGCCGGAAACGCTGGCACCGGAACATCGTCTGCCGCTCGATCCGAAGCGGTTGCTGCGCGGCTATCGCACGGTGCTCGCGGATCGGTATGCGGTGGGCTATACCCTCGCCGCGGCGCTGCTGTCGGGCGGCCTGTTCGGCTTTATCGGGTCGGTCCAGCAGATCATCTTCGACGTCTTCCACGCGCCGCATCTGCTCGTCGCGGTGTTCGCCACCGTTGCCGGCACGATGGCGCTCGGCAGCTATTTCAACGCGCGCATCGTCATGCGGTTCGGCACGCGCCTGATATCGCATTCCGCCTTGACGGGACTGATCCTGCTCGCCGCGATCCACCTGTCGGTGGCCTGGCTGGGGTGGGAGACCATCGTCACCTTCGCCATCCTGCAGGCGCTGATGATGGCGTGCTTCGGCCTTGCCAATTCCAACTTCTCGTCCATGGCGATGGAGCATATGGGCGCGATCGCCGGCACTGCGTCCAGCCTGCAGGGCTTCGTCGCGACCTTGGGCGGCGCGGTGATCGGTGCATGGATCGGGCAGGCGTTCGACGGCACGACGGTGCCGCTCTATCTCGGCTTCCTGATCTGCGGCGTGCTCGCTATGGCCGTGATCGCGCTCGCGGAGCGCGGCCGGCTGTTCCACCCCACGCAATAACGCTTTCGCGGGAACGCCCGGCCCCCTTCGCCGTTCGACCGATAGCAGCAAGCTCGCTGCGAGACGAAAGTAGAGGTTTGCAATGGGCGGCCATCAAGTGCCCGAACAAGGGCCCAAGGACGACGGCTATGACGAGCGCGGCTATGACGAGAGCCAGCGCGCCGAAATCCTGGAGACGACGCGGGACGGCAGGCATCGGGGCGGCATCACCACCGATCTGAACCCCGATCTCGGCGATCCGGAAGAGGACGAGGAATCCGAGGACATGCTGGAAATGACCGACAGCGACTATGGCGAGGAAGCCTATGACGCGCGGCACGACCCGCAGGACCGCGACGAGGACGAGGTCCAGGCCGATTACGACGACGATCAGGTCGATCGCGAAACGCTGAGCCCGCAGGACCGGGATTCGCTCGAACCGTGATTCGGCGCGACGGCGTTCCCATGGCGTGAGCGGAGCGCTATCCCGTCACCATGACGCCGTTCACGCAACAGATCACCGCCCGCGCCGAGGACATCGACGAACTGGGCCACGTCAACAATGCGGTCTGGGTGGCGTGGATCCAGCAGGTCGCGATCGCGCACTGGAACGCGGTCGCAGCCCCCGATCACAGAGCGCGCTACATCTGTGTCGTGACCCGGCACGAGATCGATTATCGGGGCAACATGCGCGAAGGCGAGACGGTGGTCGCCGAAACCTGGGTTCCGGAAGCGCCCAAGGGCGCGCGGTTCGACCGCCACATGCGCTTCCTGGGTGGCGACGGGAAGGTGAAGGTGGAGGCGGTGACGACCTGGGCGATCATCGACCGGGAGACCGAACGGATCGTGCGGGTCCCGGACGAGGTCGCGGCGCCCTTTCTGGGCTGATCAGAGGTTGAACAGAATGCCCGTCGGCAGGATGCAACCCAGCCACGGGACGATCAGCGCCGCCGGAAGATAGAGATGGCGGCGCCCTCAAGCGGTGCGTGCGGTCGCGAAAGGCTGGCTTCGGCGCTCGCCTTGGCACGCAATTCGTGGCTCAACCGCTGTTGCGCAGCGCCGTCGCGATCGCGTTGATCGAAAGGAGGATACCCTCGTCGATGCGCGGATCGTCCTCGCCCGCGCGGTGGCGCTTGAGCAGCTCCACCTGGAGCAGGTTGAGCGGTTCGATATAGGGCAGGCGCAAGAGGATCGAGGTTTCGAGCTGCGGATGTCGTTCGAGCAGACGGGTCTGGCGCGTGACGGTCAGCAGCCCGTCATGCGTCTGCTGCCAGCCTTCACGGATACGGCCGAAGACGTGGTCGCGAACGCCCTCGTCCTCGACCAATGCGGCATAGCGCGCGGCGATGCCCATGTCGGACTTCGCCAGCACCATTTCCATATTTTCCAGCGTCGCGGCGAAAAGCGGCCAGCCCTCGGCCATTTCCCGCAGCAGCCCCTTGTCTTCGAACTGCTGGATCGCCTGGCCGACGCCGTACCAGCCCGGCAGCATCACACGCGCCTGCGCCCAGGAGAAGACCCAGGGAATGGCGCGCAGATCCTCGATCGCGTCCGATTTCTTGCGGCTGGCCGGGCGCGAACCGATCTTCAGTCCGGAAATCTCCGAAATCGGCGTCATCTGGCGGAAGAAGGTGCGGAAGCCCTCGGTGTCATAGACGAGGCCGCGATAGGCCTTGAACGCGGTGTCGGAAAGCTGGTCCATCGCGTCGGCGAACCGCTCGTAATCGCCCTGCGACAGTTTCACCGGCTCCAGGCTCGCCATCAGGGTCGCCGAGGCCATGACTTCGAGGTTGGTCTTCGCGCTCGCCGGCGTGCCGTATTTGGCGGCGATCACCTCACCCTGTTCCGTAATGCGGATGCGGCCCTGCACGGTGCCCGGCGGTTGCGCCCGGATCGCCGAATAGGCCGAGCCGCCGCCCCGTCCCACCGCGCCGCCGCGGCCGTGGAAAAGCTGCATGCGAACGCCGGCTTCCTCGAACACCGGCGCCAGCGCCGTCGACCCGCGCGAGAGCTGCCAGGTCGAGGTGAGATAGCCGCCGTCCTTGTTGGAATCGGAATAGCCGATCATCACTTCCTGATAGCCGCGCGACCGATTGATCGCGGCGATTTCCGGCAGCGCGAAATAGGTGCGCATGACATCGGGCGCTGCTTCCAGATCGGCGACGGTCTCGAACAACGGCACGGCCATGACATGGGCCACGGGCGTATCGCCCGGAACATAGAGCCCTGCTTCCTTGAGCAGGAGGTTCACCTCGAGCAGGTCGGAAACCGAGCAGGCCATCGAGATGATGTAATTGTCGATGCAGCGGCGCCCGTATTTCGCATGGGCACCGGCGGCGGCGTGCAGGATGGCGAGTTCCTTCGCCGTCTCGTCCGAATATTCCGCATAGGGGCTGGTGAGCGGGCGCGCGCTGGCCAGTTCGCGGCGCAGCAGCGCGACGCGCGCATCTTCGTCGAGCGCGGCATAATCGTCCTCGACCCCGGCACGGCTGAGCAGTTCGGAGACGACGCGCTCATGCACCGCCGCGTTCTGGCGCATGTCGAGCGTGGCGAGATGGAAGCCGAAGGTCTCCACCGCGCGGATCAGCCGTCCCAATGCGCCGCCCGAAGATAGCGATTCGCCGCCCTTCGACGCGAGTGCGCGGGCAAGCTTGACGAGGTCGTCGCGCAATTCCTGCGGGTCGCCATAGGCTTCGCCGGCGAGCGGAGCGGGGCGCGGCGGCTTCTTGCCCGCCAGCTTCTCGTGGGTCGCGGCCACGCGCGCATAGATGCCCGAAATCGCGCGGCGATAGGGCTCGTCGGCGCGGCTGGCGGCCTCGTCGCCGCTGGCCTCGGCGAGATCGAGCACCGCCTGGTCGACATCGGCATGGAGTGTCGAGATCGACAGTTCGGCGCCGAGCGCGTGGAGTTGTTCGAGATAATCGCCGAGCACCGTCTCGGCCGCGCGGGCGAGCGCGAATTGCAGCGAGTCGGCGGTGACGAACGGATTGCCGTCGCGATCGCCGCCGATCCAGCTTCCGGGGCGCAGAAAGCTGGGCACGCGTTCGCCCAGCGCCCGGTCCCAGCGGGCGTAGAGCGCAGGCAGTGCCGGCAGAAAGACGTCGCGCAGATAGGACAGTGCCGTTTCCACCTCGTCCGCGACATACAGCTTTTCGCGCCGCAGCACGCGCGTCTGCCACAGGAGCGCGATCTGGCGGACCAGCGCTTCGTCGACCTTGTCGCCGTCGGGCGTCTCGTCCAGCCCGCGGTCCTTCATCGCCATCAGTTCGGCGATGCGGTTCTTGTGGTCGATCATCGACTTGCGCCGCACCTCCGTCGGATGTGCGGTGAGCACCGGCACGACCAGGCCATGCGCCAGCAGATCGAGCACCGCCTTGCGGTCGATGCCGTCCGCATCGAGCCGTTTCAGGGCATGTTCGACATCGGCATCGGGTTCCGTCGCGACGCCCTGCCGGTCCTCGGCCAGGTTGGCGAGCATCGAGAACAGCATGAAACCGCGCGTGAAATCCAGCATCTCATCCAGCGTCAGCCGGTCGAGGCCGGGATCGATCGCGTCGGCACCGGCAACCCCGCGATGCCGATCGACCGATGTCGCGCGGATATATTCAATCCGCTTGAACAGATCCTCGCCACCATAATCGCGGATGACATCACCCAGCAGGCGCCCGAGGAAGCGGATATCGGGATTGTTCGTGATCGAGGGATTGCTAGCCATGGAAAGCGTGCTGCACTGCACCGCACGATCCGTCAACCGCACCCGCGGTCGAACGCACGGAAGTTACGTCAGTCCTCGGTCGTGAGGAGCGTCAGTTCAACGTCGCCGCGGCCGCGCCGGAGCAGACCGATCTCCTCCGCCGCCGCACGCGAAAGGTCGATGACACGGTCGCGGGCATAGGGGCCGCGATCGTTGATCGTCACCACCACGCTTTCGCCATTGTCCGGATTGGTGACCCGCACGCGGCTGCCGAAGGGAAGCGTGCGATGCGCCGCCGTCAGCGTATCGGGATCGCAGATCGCGCCGCTCGCCGTCCGCTGCCCTGCGATTTCGGAACTGAAATAGCTCGCCTCACCGCCATTGATCGCCGTACCGGTGGCAACCGCGCCGCCGCCGGGTTCCGCATGCGCGGCGCCGGAAACGAGCAGCGCCGCCGCGGCAAAAAGGATCATCGCTCGCATGAACACCCCCTTTCGCGCCCGTGTGCGGCCGAATTTCTGCCGCGCCGGGACAGGGGAGTCATCCTTCGGCTCCGGAAATCGCGACATGCGGTTGTCACGAACCGACGAACCGACTTCTGCCGGCGCGGCCTTTCCCCGCGTCGGCAGGATTCCTACATTCCGATTCGTGACCTCGCACACGATCACCGCGCGCATCGCTGACGGCGTTTCATCCATCCCGGCGGCGGACTGGGACGCCTGCGCGCCGGCCGGCCATCCGTTCGTGTCCCATGCGTTTCTGTCCGCGCTCGAACAATCGGGTTCGGCCACGGCCGAGACGGGCTGGCAGCCGTTGCCGATCGTGGTCGAAGGTCCCGACGGCCGTCCTGCCGCGATCGCCCCGGCATTCGCCAAGGGCCACAGCCAGGGCGAATATGTCTTCGATCATGGCTGGGCCGATGCGTGGGAGCGTGCCGGCGGGCGATATTATCCCAAACTGCAGGTGGCGGTGCCCTTCACGCCCGTTCCCGGCCCGCGCCTGCTCTGTCGCGACGATGGCTACGCCGCCGCCCTGATCGCGGCGATCGAGGCGGTGACCGATCGGCATTCGCTTTCCTCCGCCCATGTGACTTTCGTCGCGCCCGAGCAGGTGGCGCAGTTCGAGGCTGCGGGCTGGTTGATCCGTCACGGCAGCCAGTTTCATTGGCGAAACGACGGTTATGCCGATTTCGACGCGTTTCTGGGTGCGCTCGCCAGCCGCAAGCGCAAGGCCATTCGCAAGGAGCGGCGCGCCGCCGCCGACGGGCTGATCATCCGGCACCTGACCGGGAGCGACATCACCGAGGCGCATTGGGATGCCTTCTGGGAATTCTATCAGGACACGGGCGCCCGCAAATGGGGCCAGCCCTATCTCACCCGCGGTTTCTTCGCGATGCTGAGCGAAGCGATGGGCGACCGGGTGCTGCTGATCCTGGCCGAGCGCGACGGCCGTCCGATCGCCGGCGCGCTGAACCTGATCGGCGACGATGCGCTTTACGGCCGCTATTGGGGTTGCGTGGAGGACGTGCCCTTCCTGCATTTCGAATTGTGCTATTATCAGGCGATCGACGCCGCGATCGCGCGCGGGTTGTCCCGCGTGGAAGCGGGCGCGCAGGGCGAACACAAGCTGGCGCGCGGCTATGCCCCCGTCACCACCTATTCGGCGCATTACATTCCCGATCCGGGGTTTCGGCGCGCGGTCGCCGACTATGTCGAACGGGAAAAGCTGGCCGTGGCGCAGGACCAGGAATTCCTGGGCGGCATGGGGCCGTTCAGGAAGGGCGGCTGATGCCTGCCGCGCGGTGGTCGATGCGGAACAGTGCGCTGTCGCCGTCACGCCAGACCGGCGTCAGGTCGCGCACCAGCGCCGCGTCATAAGGCGGCGGATCGACCAGCCAGACATAATCGAAGGCGGCGCGCGGGAAATATGCGAGCGCGACATCGACCGGCCGCCAGAATTCGCCCCGGCACTTGCGCTGCGTCACCATTTGCGACGGATCGTGATTGAAGCCGCGTCCTGCCGGATAATCGACGGTCAGAAGCTGCCCGCCCGCCATCGACCATTGGTCGTTGCTGAATGCCAGCCGGCGCTCCAGCGCGATGCCCGGAATGTGTTCCAGCCGCGACATCGTCCAGCGATAGCGGCATGTCGTTCCGACGAAGGTCAGCAGCCGCGCGCCCACGGGCACATGCTCGAGCGCGGCCAATTGCCGATCGTAGCTGCGATCGTAAAGATAAAAGCTCGCCGTCGTCGCCCCCATCCGGACAAGGAAGAAGGCCAGGCCCAGCGCCGCCACCACCGTCGCGCGCCGGATCGGCAGGCCGGGCTTGGGGCGAAGCGCGATGAGGGCGATCCCGAACAGAAAGGGAACCAGCCGCATATCGGCATAGGCCGACCCGAAGACGATACGCGGCAGCAGGAGATAGACGGCGAGAAGAAACAGGGCCGACAGCGTCAGGTTGCGCGAATACTGGATATTGGGGTCGCGCACCCCCTTGAACAGCACGAGATAGAAAACCGCGAGGCAAGCGAGGTCGAACAACTGCCACCGATCGCGCAGGACCATCGTCACCCACAGCATCTTCGCCCGCCAGTTGAACCAGTCGGCGGTCTGGCCCGACACATGCCCGCCCGAGCGCCACAACACCATGAGAAACGCCGGCGGCGCCAGCACCAGGCAATGCAGGCCGGCGAACAGCCAGCCGGTCGTCCATCCCTTCCATCCGCCGCCGCGCATGTCCGCCTGGCGCACCAGTTCGGCGGAAAAGGCGAGCACGCCCAGCGTTCCCCAGCCATAGGCATGGGTCAGCCAGATCAGCGCCGAAATCGGCACGAACACGATCGCGCGCAGGCGGATGTGCCCCAGCCGCGCCAGGCGCAGCCACAAGGCGAAGGCATTGAGCGCCAGTGCCATCGACAGCGCGAAATTGACGAAACCGAAATGAAACGGATAGCTGTAGACGATCGGAAGGGCGAACAGGGCTGTCGCCGGGATGCGCCCATGCACTTCGCGCGCGATCCACAACAGCCCCGCCGCAGTCAGCACGGGAATCGCCATCACGATCAGCTTCACGCCCGCTTCCAGGCCGAACAGCTTCGTGAAGGGAACGATCAGCAGATCGATGCCGAGATTGCCGATCACCTGCCAGTCGAAATCGTACCAGTCGCGCAGCCAGCGTGCACTGTCCCACGATTCCTGGACCCGGTATCGACCCATGTGACCCGGCAGATCGACCAGCGGCGGAATTCCGGGCCAGACGAGCGGAACCGCGGCCATGACGGCGATGAAGACAACGAACCAGCGCGTCTGCCACCAATGTAATCGATCGTCGCCGCTTCGCTCCATCGCGGCGCTGTACTGCACGACATGCGACGGGGACAAGCCGGTCCCGTCGGAGCAACTTCTCACTCGCTCGGCGGCGTGCGCATGTCGGCGGGCACCACCCGCCAGACCCGCAGCTTGCCGCCGCCCATCGGCACGGGCTCCAGCCAGCCGATCCGCTCCCCCCGGTTCAGCCGCGCCCAGAGCCCGTCCGGGGCGACCTCTCTGTAAAGCTCGCCCTCAAACTCACCGGGACATCCGGCCACGAAGGCCGCGCGGCTTCGCAGCACAATGTACCTCGCCCTGTCGGGAGGCAGCGTAAAGGCGGCAAGTACGCTATGCAGTGCCGCGTCGTTACGATGATAGCCGGCGCCCACGGCGCGCCGGTGGCTCTTAGCGAGCAAATCCGGTGCAATATCGAATTGAGAGAAGATGACGCCTTCGGGCAACGTCTTCAGCCTTCGCAGCGATGCGGCGTCCAGGCAGCGGTCGGTGGGCTGGATCGCGCCGTCGTCCGCCGCTTCGTCACGGAAAGGCATTGCCGCCAGGCCGCCAGCAAGAACGGGGCCGGGCGCAACGCAGGCAAGCGCGGCGACAGTGGCCACAATACGAGCGGGAACGCTCACCAGGGATCTGGCCAGGCTAAACAGCCTGACAACGAGATATATCGCCGCTGGTATGGCGAAGGCGTTGGCGGTGCCGGCAGCTCGCACGACGGCAACCGAGGCCGCAAATGCCACGAATAGCGACATGCCATACATCCCGCACAAAATGCGCGTCTGTGGCGATGACCGGGAAAACATGATTGCCGCACCCGCCATCGCCGCGATCGGCAGCGTCGCGAATTTCAGGATGTCCTGGATTCGCTGGTCCCAGAGCGGAAGCCCCTCCAGAATGTTCAGATACCACAAGCGATAGACGAGCGGATCGAGACTTGCGAAAGGGCCGTGCAGGCAATCCGGCTTGATCAGGGCTATCGAACATCCTGCGGCCAGCGCACCTCCTCCCAACAGCGACAGCCGCACCGCCACCGGCTTCAGCCTGAAGAAGGGAGCCCCAGTCAGCGTCGCCACGCCGATGGCGAGTGCCACGATCCATACCGGCGATACCGCATCGCATGCCTGTTCGAACATGGCGGGACCGCGCGTGACGGCGTGGAGAACGATCGTACCGGCGAGAAGCATCCACCCCGCGCCCAGCATCTGCGGCGCGCGCTCGGGCCGCAATACCCATGCCAGCGCCGCGATTCCCATCAACGCCGCCGCGATGGGCAAGCCTTCCAGCGATATCACGATCAGCATCGCCAGCGCCGCGCCCATCGCGATGCCGGATTTCCAGCCGGGCCGCGACAGCAAGGCCGTCAGCGCGACCACCGCGAAGAAGATCTGCCAGCCATGGTGATCGATCCGCATCGGCTGCAACTGCTGCACCACCGGCGAAGCGACCAATGCGAAGACCGGCGCGAACCGGGCTTCCTCCTCCGTCAGGAGCCGGCGGGACAACGCCGTGACGGCGACAAGCACCACCAGCAATGTCGTCAGCGGCACGATCACGAGCGCGGCCCGCGTCGCGAACGTCGGCCCGGCTACCGCGTCCAGCGGCGCGATGACCGCGGCGACCGGCAGATCCACCAGCCGCGACCAGTGCATGTCGAAATGGCCGCCCCAAAGGCGGTGCTGGCTGACATCCCACCAGCTCTGCCCGGCGAGCCAGTCGCGCACCTCCAGCAGCCGCATCGCGTCGTCCCGGTCGATGAATTCGAGCCGGACGATCTGCGGCCAGCGCAGCGCCATCAACAATGCCGAACCAATCGCCCACGCGCCGAGGATCCAGCGCCACAGCCGGTCGGAACGGAGCCCGCGCACGGACGTCAGGCGACCTTCAGACGCCGCGGCACGAGCCGCTCGGACGCCAGCGCCGCGCGCTCGCCCTGGGTTCCCGCCTCGTGATATTCGGCATCCTCGTTGACGTTCCAGATGTCGTAGACGCGCGCGCCGGCGACGATGTTGCGCACCGTCAACATCGCCGTCATCATGGCATGATCCTGATTGTTGTATCGGTGCATGCCGTTGCGTCCGACGAGGTGCAGCGTGGGATAACGCGCCTCCAGTTCCTCGCGCAGGGCTGCGACGTTCGCGCGGTAGGCGTCGTCATAGACGGGATAGGCCTTTTCCTGCCGAACCACCGCGCCGCCGACGATCTGCTCCGCATCGACCAGGCCCAGCATCGCCAGTTCCCGGCTCGCCAGTGCGATCAGGTCATCATCGCCGCTGGACCACAGCCCATCGCCCTCGAAGCAGAAATATTCGAGGCCGACGCACGCGATCTGCGCGTCCGGCACCATTTCCGGCGACCAACTGCGGAAATTCTGCACGCGGCCGACCTTCACGCGCGAATCGTGGATGTAGATCCAGTTGTCGGGAAACAGGTCGTCCGACCGGATCATCAGCGCCACCGTCAGGAAGTCGCGGTAGCGTAGGTCGAGCGCCGCCGGGATCGTGTCCGGCAAGGGCTGCACGCGGCCCGCAAGCTCACGCATCGGCGCCGAAGAGATGACGTGGCCGGCGTCGATCACATGCACCGATCCGTCCGCCCGGGTCGCCTGCACCCGCCAGCGGCCGGTCGCTTCGTGCAGCGAAAGCGCCTTGAGCGCGTGGCCCATCAGAACGTGGTTGCCGCCCGCGACCACCTTGTCGCGCGCGGCTTCCCACAACATGCCCGGCCCTTTGCGCGGATAGCGAAAGGATTCGAGCAGCGTCTTCGCCGCCATGCCGTTATTGGGAGTCCGGTTGAGACCGAGCGACCGCTTCACGCCGTCGAACACGGCCTTGCCCAGGCTCAGTCCCTTGATGCGCTGCGCCGCCCAGTCGGCCGACATGGTGTCGCACGCTATGCCCCATACCTTCTCGGTATAGGTCTTGAAGAAGATTGAATAGAGCCTATGCCCGAACTGGTTGACGACCCAGTCCTCGAAACTTCTCACCTCGCGCTTCGGGAACAGCTTCCAGCGGGCATAGCTCGCCATGCAGCACGCCGAGGTGACCAGGCCGAGGTTGCGCAGCGCCTCGAACGCGCGCAGCGGATAGCTGTAGAATTTTCCGCCATAATAGATGCGGCTCATGCGCGGGCGTTCGATGAAGTCGTCCGGCAGGATCTCGTTCCAGAGGTCGACGACCTCCTGCGACTTGGAAAAGAAGCGGTGGCCGCCGATGTCGAAGTGGAAGCCGTCATGCTCCACGGTGCGGCTGATGCCGCCGACATAGACCGGGTCCTTTTCGATCACGACGACCGAAAAACCCCGTTTCGTCAGTTCATAGGCAGCGGTCAGCCCGGCCGGTCCGGCGCCGATCACGGCCACATCGGCTGAAGTTGTCGATCCCATCGCATCCCCCGTCGCGCAAAGGCGCGACCGGGATGTGCCCGGCTGTCCCTAAATTCCGGTTAACGCCGCCGTAACGGATCAGCGACCGCGCCGCCCCAGCAGGCGCAGGCGGAGCGCGTTGAGCTTGATGAAGCCTGCCGCGTCGCGCTGGTCATAGGCGCCCTCGTCATCCTCGAACGTGACGACCTTTTCCGAATAGAGCGTGTTGGGCGACTTGCGGCCGATGATGTGGACACCGCCCTTGTAGAGCTTCAGCCGCACGGTGCCGGCGACCTTTTCCTGGCTGTGGTCGATCGCCGCCTGCAGCATTTCGCGCTCGGGCGCGTACCAGAAGCCGTTATAGACCAGCTCGGCATAGCGCGGCATCAGCTCGTCCTTCAGGTGCGCGGCACCCCTATCGAGCGTGATCTGTTCGATCGCGCGGTGCGCGGCATGATAGATGGTGCCGCCCGGCGTTTCGTACATGCCGCGCGATTTCATGCCGACGAAGCGGTTTTCGACCAGATCGAGCCGGCCGATGCCGTGCTTGCGGCCCAGATCGTTGAGCGCGGCGAGCAGCGTCGCAGGGCTCATCGCCTCGCCGTTCAGCGCGACGCCGTCGCCCTTTTCGAAATCCACGGTGACGATTTCGGGCTCGTCGGGCGCGTCTTCGGGATCGACCGTGCGCGAGAAGACATAATCGGGCACCTCTTCCCAGGGATCCTCCAGCACCTTGCCCTCGCTACTGGTGTGGAGGAGGTTCGCATCGGTCGAAAACGGGCTTTCGCCGCGCTTGTCCTTCGGCACCTGGATCTGATGCTTTTCGGCGAAGTCGATCAGCGCGGTACGGCTGTTCAAATCCCATTCGCGCCACGGCGCGATCACCTTGATGTCCGGGTTGAGGGCGTAGGCCGACAGCTCGAAACGGACCTGATCGTTGCCCTTGCCGGTGGCGCCGTGCGCGACGGCATCTGCCCCGACTTTTTCGGCGATCTCGATGAGGCGCTTGGAGATCAGCGGCCGCGCGATCGAGGTGCCGAGCAGGTACAGCCCTTCGTAAAGCGCATTGGCGCGCATCATCGGAAAGACGAAATCGCGCACGAATTCCTCGCGCAGGTCGTCGACGAAGATATGTTCGGGCTTCACGCCCGCCGCCTCGGCCTTCCTGCGTGCGGGCTCCAGCTCCTCGCCCTGACCCAGGTCGGCGGTGAAGGTCACGACCTCGCAGCCATATTCGGTCTGCAGCCATTTCAGGATCACGCTCGTGTCGAGGCCGCCCGAATAAGCGAGCACGACCTTCTTGATTTCCGGGCGATCGATTGTGTCGGCCATCACGTTCTCCAAAACTCCGTCCGCCTGAACTTGTCGAAGGCTGTCCTTCTTTCGGGAAGAAAGGCAGGGCTTCGACAGGCTCAGCCCGGACGGATGGTGAAATCCGGCGTCGCTCTATGCGCGGGAAGGCGTTTCCGCAATGCTTCGCGTCAGGCGGGGCAGATAGGCGCCGAGCGCCAGCGCACGCCAGACATAGCTCGCGAGAAGCGCGATCCACATTCCGGTCGCCGCCCAGGGCCGCAGCAACAGATCGGTGGCGACATACAATATCGTCGCCAGGATCGCGGCGTTGCGCAGCGCCCTGGTTCCGGTCGCACCGATGAAGATCCCGTCGAGCAGCCAGGCCGGCGCCCCGACGAGCGGCACCAACGCGGTCCAGATCAGGAGATCGCCCGCCATATTCCGCACCGCCGCATTGTCCGTCATCGCGGCGACCAGCCATGGTCCCGCAGCGGCAATGCCGAGGGCGAAACCGGTCCCGGCAAGCGCCGTAAACTCGCCCGTCAGGCGAAAGGCGCGCAGGAAATCACCCCGCGCCCCTTTGCCGATCGCCATGCCGATACGCGATTCGGCGGTGAAGGCGAAGCCGTCGAGGACGAAGGCGGACACGCTGACGAACTGCATCAGCACCTGATTCGCGGCGAGCGGCACGGTGCCCAGCCGCGCCCCGGCATTGGCAAACCAGGCGAAGGTCGTCAGCAGCGCCACGGTGCGGATCATGATGTCGGCATTGACCGCGAACAGTCGCTTCAGCGCCGCGCCGTCGAACATGGCGCGCCCGCGCGTCCGAATCGCGGCGAGTGCGCCGGGGCCGAGAACCGACAGGGCGATGGCGCCGCCGACGAACAGCGCCGACCATTCGGCTATGGCCGTGCCGAAGCCGACGCCGCGCGCACCCATACCGAACCGCCACACGAACACGATATCGGCGACGATGTTGATGCAGTTCATCACCACCTGAAGCACCAGCGCGGCGCGGGTCCGCCCCAATCCAAGGAACCAGCCGATCAGCGCATAGACGGCGAGCCCCGCCGGCGCGCCGAAGAAGCGTGCGGCGACATAGCCCTGCGCCGCCCGGTCGAGCGCCTCGCCGCCCGCCAGCAGCGCGAACGCCGCCGGGATGATCGCCACCTGCAGGGCGAAAAGCATCGCGCCGATCGCAAGTCCCAGCGCGAGGCCGCGCACCAGCATCGCGCGCACCTCATCCTCGTCGCCGGCGCCGCTGGCCTGGGCGGTCATGCCCGTCATGCCCATGCGCAGGAAACCGAAGGTCCAGAAGACGAAGTTGATGACCGTGCTGCCCAGCGCGACGCCGGCAAGCGCCACCGCATCGCCGGTGCGGCCGATGACGGCGGTGTCGGCAATGCCGACCAGCGGCACCGTCGCCTGACCGAGCATGATCGGCCAGGCCTGCGCGAAGATGGAGCGCCGGGTGAGAAGGAGCGCGGTCACCCGCCGCGCCGCAATGTCGATTCAACCATCCGCATCCGTGCTCCTGCGCGGGCAGGAGCCCAGGGCCTCACGCCGTGCCGCCCTTGGATTCCCGTTTTGGCGGGAATATGGGTGATGCGTTTTGGCGACGTAGCGAAATCGGTGTCCGGGTGCAGGTCAGCCCTCTACCGCGATGGAGGCATGCGCACCATCGTCGGGCGTCTGGTGCAGCTTGCGTTCCGCTTCCAGCATATAATCGCGCGTCAGCGGCAGCGCGTCGCGCGACCGGGCATACTGCACCTGGAAATTGACCAGGCCGCCATAGAAGAAGCTCGTCATCGCGCCGGCCAGATAATATTGCCACATGCGGTAGAAGCGCTCGTCATACATCTCGACGATGGCGTCCTTGGCGGCGACCGTGCGGTTATACCAGTGCGACAGGGTATAGCCGTAGTGTTTGCGCAGCACCTCGACATCGGTGACGAACATCCGGTTGTCTTCGTTCGCCGCGATCATTTCAGACAGGGCCGGGATATAGCCGCCGGGAAAGATGTATTTCGCGGTGAAATGGTCGGTCACGCCCGGCGGGCCGGAACGTCCGATGGTGTGGACCAGCATCACGCCCTGCGGAGTCAGCAGATTGCGGCACTTGCGGAAGAAGGTCTTGTATTGCGGCGGGCCGACATGTTCGAACATGCCGACCGACACGATACGGTCGAACTGTCCTTCCAGTTCGCGATAGTCGACGAGTTCGAAGCGCACATGCGCATCGACGCCGGCCTGTTCGGCGCGGCGCCGCGCGACCTTCACCTGTTCTTCGGACAGCGTGATGCCGCACACGTCGACACCGAACTTTTCGTGCAGGTATAGCGCCAGCCCGCCCCAGCCGCAGCCGATGTCGAGCACCTTCATGCCCGGCTCCAGCGCCAGCTTGGCCGCGATATGCGCCTTCTTGTCGTCCTGCGCCTGTTCCAGCGTCTCGTTTTCGGGGTCGCGCCAATAGGCGCAGCTATATTGCCGGTCGGCGTCCAGGAAGAGGTCGTAGAGCCGGTCCGACAGGTCGTAATGTTCGGCGATGTTCTTCTTCGCCTGGCGCGCCATGTTGTAGCGGTCGAGCCGGTGGACGACATTGTTGAACGCCCGGCGCGGCAGGCTGGGATCGAGCCGCTTGTCGTTCCGCTCCCACGGATTGTTGGCCATGAACAGCACGAGCACGTCGCGCAGATCGCCCTGCTCCACGGTCAGGCGCCCGGCCATGTACGCCTCGGCCGCGCCCAGGCTCGGATCGCTCAGTATCTCGGTGAAGACGCGGCGATCATGGATCCGCAGCGTCACCGGCGCGAATTCCGGGTCCGGGCGGCCAAAGCTTCGGGTGCGGCCGCCGGGATATATGACGGTAAGTTCGCCGCGCGTGACGGCATGTTCAAAAAATCGGTCGATCAGAGCCATAATGATTCGTTACCGAAGAAAAGGTGGATTCGCCAAGCCCCAAGTTGCAATCAGATGCCGGCATACCAGTCGTAATCGGCGACATCTTCCCAATAACCGCCCTGACCGCGCCCGATCGGCGTGAGCGAGTGCACGGCCTCGATACGGTGAACAAATTTGGCGTGCTTGTATCCGAGCTGGCGCTCGACGCGAAGCCGGACGGGCGCACCGTGCGGCACCGTCAGGGGTTCGTCGTTCATCGCCCAGGCGAGGATCGTCTGCGGATGGAAGGCATCGACCAGGTCGATCGATTCGTAATACGGCGTCCCGCGCAAGCGGTCGGCGCAATGGAAGACGATATAGTTCGCCCGATCGCGCAGGCCCGCGGCCTTCAGGATCATGGCAAGTTGCGGCCCGGTCCATTTGCCGATCGCGCTCCACCCCTCGACACAGTCGTGCCGTGTGATCTGGCTGCGCGCCGGCATTGCACGGAACTGCGCCACCGGAATGTCGAGCGGCGTCGCGACCAGCCCGTCCACCCGTATCCGCCAGTCGGCAAAGTCGTTGGCCGCATGGGCGTTGTAAGAGGGCGTGTCCGGGTTGCGCGTGCCGTTGGCGCGAAAGACGGGCGAGCGGTCTTCCGGCGCGAATTCACGCGCGAGTGCGGTGCGATCGGTTACCAGGCGCTGCAAACGCCTGTTCCAGTCGTCGCCCTTGAAGATCAGCTTGCGCACCGGCCCTTCACGGCCGAGCGAGTCGCAACCGGCCAGCAGCCCGTTCGCGCCGGCCGCAAGTCCGATCAGCGCCGAGCGCCGGGTGATCAACCGGCTCATGCCCGTTCCTCCTCGATCGTCCAGCGGCCGGTGATCATCGATCGCACCTCATTCCACACGCCGGCCAGGATGACGAGGGCGAGATGGACGACGACGAAGACCGTGAGCAACGCAGCGCAGACGAAGTGAATCGACCTCGCCGACTGCCGTCCGCCGAACAGGTCGAGCAGCCACGGCCAGGCGGCATCGATTCCCGGCGACATGGTGAGCCCCGTTCCGATCAACAGCGGCAGCAGCACGAAGATCACCGCGACGTAGCTCAGCTTTTGCAGTATATTGTAGCGCCCCGGCCGTTCCGGATCGGAAAAGCGGAAGGCCAGGTGGGCCTTCACGTCCGCCCAGAGGCGGCGCGGCGCGACCTCGCGCCTTCGCACCCGCAAGTCGCGTGCGAAATGGCGGTTGACGAGGCTCACGACCATGAAGGCCAGCAGGGCGAAGCCCAGCACCAGCGCGAAGGTGAGGTGCCAGCGGCGGGCGAGCGCGAGGTTATAGGTCGACGGGATGGTCAGCCAGCCGGGCCAGTGCGGCAGGTCGATCCATGGCTGATCGTAATTCGCGCCATATTCGCCCCAATATAGATGCGGATGCGCGTTCAGGATCATCAGGCCGCTGCCGATCATGATGACGACGGTGGCGGCGTTGACCCAGTGCCAGATGCGCGTGGCGAGCGCATGACGGCGGATCGTCCGCCGCGTCCCGCCCGGTTTCGCATCATGCGTCATCGATCCTGTCTCCCGCGTCGTTCCACCATAGCCTTGCACAGCCCGGCACGCGACAGTGTCTTGATACCTGCCGCGATCCGGGCGAGATGGACGCTATGCCGGATTTTCATTTCTACGAACCCGCAACGGGCCACGGCCTTGCCCACAACCCGCTGAACGCGATCGTGGCGCCGCGCCCGATCGGCTGGGTCTCGACACTCAGCGCACAGGGAAAGCGCAACCTCGCGCCCTACAGCTTCTTCAACCTGATCAACTATACGCCGCCGCTGATCGCCTTTTCCTCGATCGGATGGAAAGACAGCGTTGCCAATATCGGCGCGACCGGCGAATTCGTCTGGAATCTCGCGACCCGCGCGCAGGCGGAACAGGTGAACGCGACCGCCACCGCACAGCGCGAGGTCGACGAATTCGAAACGGCGAAGCTCGACACCCTGCCCGCCACCATCGTGAAGCCGCAGCGCGTCGCCGGCAGTCCGGTCCAGTTCGAATGCAAGCTGACCCAGCTCATCCAGCTTACCGACAAGGACGGCGGCGCGATCGACAGTTGGCTCGTCATCGGCGAAGCGGTCGGCATCCATATCGACACTGCGATGATCGAGGACGGCGTCTATCAGACCGCGAAGGCGCGACCGATCCTGCGCGGCGGCGGGCCGTCCGACTATTTCGAGCCGGGCGAGTTGTTCCACATGATCCGTCCGGACTGAGCGAGCGATATGCCCGCCGCCCCCCGCGCCGCCGTACAGCGCCTGATCGCCGGCCTGGCGATGCTGGTCGCGCTCCTTGCATGGTCGCCGCTCGCCGCCGCGCAAGGCTGCGCCATGGGCGAGCCCGGACAGACCGCGACCGTGCCGATCGGCGATACCGGTCGGCCGATGCTGCTCCATCTGCCGAGCGGGTTTGACGGCGAGGGCGCGGCCCCGCTCGTCTTCCTGCTGCATGGCAGCGGCGGCACGGGCGCCGCGATGCTGCGCGATTCGAAACTGGCCGCGACCGCGGATGCGCACGGCTTCGTCCTCGCGGCCCCCGATGCCGGCATAGCGGCGGGGAACGGCTTCGTCTGGAACATTCCCGGCGTGCCCACCGTCACCGGCGCCGTTCCGGGACCCGGCGATCCCGACGACGTCGCCTATATCCGCACTGCGATCCGCTATCTGGCGGACCGGGGCTGTATCGATCCGGCGCGCGTCTATGTCACCGGCCTGTCGGGCGGCGGGCGCATGACATCCTGGCTCGGCTGCGTCGCCGACGACCGGATCGCGGCGATTGCGCCGGTGGTGGGCCTGCGCGCCGGCAATCCGAACGCAACCGATACATCCCGGCCCGACCCGGCGACCTGCCGCCCCGACGAACCGATGCCGGTCATGGCCTTTGCCGGCGACGAGGACGAGACCAATCCGATCGCGGGAGGGGGCGCCGGCTATTGGCAATATTCGATGCACGCCGCCGAACAGCGCTGGGCGCAACTGAACCATTGCGCCGCCGCGCCGTCGACGCGGTGGGTGCGCGCCGGCGTCTATGAGGAGCGCTATACCGATTGCCGGGGCGATGCCGACGTGATCGGGCGCATTTCGGTCGGCAAAGGCCATAGCTGGGTCGCCGACAACGAGGCGATGTGGGCGTTCTTTTCGGCCTATCGGCGGGATGGTTCGGACGGTTCGTAATCGTTTCTGCGTCCGCGGTCGCCGTCCGCCCTGATCCTGTCGGACTGTTTTTCCTGAAAAAGGAAAGTGCGACAAGCTCAGCACCGGTGGATCGGTGAGGGTAGACCGGTTCGCTCAGCCATAAGCGCGCCAGAAGAACATCGCCGTCACCGCCGCCGTCCAGGCGATCGTCCAGAGGCGGATGGGCGTCGGCGGCACGCGCTTGCCAAGCAACGCGGCGATCCACCCGCCCGCCAGCGCGCCGGCCAGCATCGGCAGGCACGCCCACCAGCGGATCATGTCGAATCCGATGAAGACGAAAGCCGCGGCGGTGTTGGCGACCGCGAGCATCAGCGTGCGCGCCGCGAACATCTCGCGCGGGGTCGCGCCCGCCAGCAGGCCATAAACCGCGGTCATCATCATGCCGATGCCGCCGCCGAAATAGCCGCCATAGATGCCGAGCAGCGCTTGCGCCGCGAACAGTGTGCGCCGTCCGATCGTGACATGATCGTGCAGCCATATCGCCGCCCGCTTGCCGAACAGCAGGATCAGGAAGGCGACAAGCAGCAGCCAGGGAATGATGATGTCGAACGTCTCGGTGGGTGTGACGACGAGCAATAGGCTGCCGACGAGTGCGCAGGCAAAGGTGATCGCGACGAGCGGCCAGGGTTGCGCGCTCCCGATCGGCCCCAGCTCGTCGCGAAAGGTCAGCGCACTTGCGCCCGCGCCCGGCAGCAGTGCGAAGTTGGACGTGGCATTGGCCTGGGTCGCGGGCAGGCCCAGCGCGATCAGCGTCGGCATCGTCGCGAAACTGCCGCCCCCCGCCAGCGCATTCATCGCGCCGCCGAGGAAACCGCCGCCGGCGGCGAGGATGATCGAAAACATGTCCATCCCAGCGCCCTTAGGCGAGGGCCGCAGAAAAGGCGACCGCCGCTGAATGGCGCCCTACGCCCCAAAGCTCGACGTTCACTTCGAGCGCTGAGACGCCTATAAGCGGACGATCCTTCACTGCGGAGCACTGCGGGCTTATGTCCCTGATCGATCGGTTTCAACTTACGGTGCCTTTGATCCAGGCACCCATGGCCGGCGTCTCAACTCCGCTGCTGGCAGCTTCGGTGTCCGAAGCTGGAGGATTGGGCTCGATTGGGATAGGCGCAACGGACGCGGCCGGTGCTCGAACGATGATCGAAGAGGTGCGTGGCCGCACGAACCGGGCCTTCAACGTCAATCTGTTCGTGCATAACAGCCCAAGGGCCGCCCCAGAGCGAGAAGCAGCCTGGCTCGAGTGGCTCGCTCCACTGTTCGCCGACTTCGGTGCGGAGCCCCCGGCGACGCTCCGCACCATCTACAAAAGCTTTGCCGACGATCCCGACATGCTAGCGATGCTGCTGGAATTGGCGCCGCCTGTCATCAGCTTCCACTTCGGACTGCCCCCTGCTGATGTGCTATCGGCGCTGCGCGCACGCGGTATCTACCTGATGGCTACCGCCACGAATCTTGAAGAAGCAGGGGCGATCAAGGCAGCGGGTATTGATGCGATTGTGGCGCAAGGGATCGAGGCTGGCGGTCACCGTGGCGTGTTCGACCCCACCGCACGGGACGATGCACTCGGCATCTTCGCACTTACCCAGTTGCTGGTGCGAAAGTCAGGACTGCCGATCATCGCAGCCGGCGGAATCATGGATGGCGCCGGCATCGCTGCCGCGCTCGATCTCGGCGCGGTCGCGGCACAGCTCGGCACCGCGTTCGTGGCGTGCCCGGAATCTGCCGCGGACGATGCCTATCGCGCAGCCCTGAACGGACCGGGCGCGTATCACACGACGCTCACATCGCTCATCTCTGGTCGACCCGCGCGAGCGCTGGCCAACCGCTTCACGGCACTTGGCGATCAACTTGCCGGACGCATGCCACCCGACTATCCCATCGCTTATGATGCGGGAAACGCGCTTCATGCGGCGGCCAAGGCGCGGGGCGAGCATGGCTTCGGTGCGCAATGGGCTGGACAGGGTGCGCCGCTAACCCGCCCCATACCGGCCGCTCAACTGGTCGAGACACTGCGACGCGAACTCGAACGCTGCCAAGCCTGACAGCGTCCGCTCTTCGCGGGAACACAGTCTTGGAGCGGCGAGGTTCCGAACCTTCCGAAAGTTCAGGCCGTTGATCGGAAGAGCCTCGATGCGGGTCCCAGCATTTTCGGCACCAGGGCCGCTGCACCGCTCCCGGCCGGTTTCTGCCATCGGCCCGGGATCGAGTCGCTTCCGGGCGTGGGGGCGGCTCACGCTCAAGCCGAGCCGTCAGCATTCCGTCGTCATCCTGACGAAAGTCAGGATCCAGACCCCGCAGCGATTGCGGCTCTGGATGCTGAATCAGGTTCAGCATGACGGCGACGGGAATGGCAGCTCCCCACCGGTGGCGCGGGTGCCGCAGGTGACTGCGCAGGAACGCCGGACTACCGCTCGCTGCGCGGTGCCGGGAATCTCACCCCAGCGCCGCCAGCTTCTCCTCCGCCTCGCGGTCGAGTTGGGCGCGGCTCTTCTTTTCCGCCGCGGTCTTCAACTGGCCGCAGGCGGCGTCGATGTCGCGGCCGCGCGGCGTGCGAACGGGGGCGGAAATGCCGCCTTCGAACACGATGTTGGAAAAGGACCTGATGCGCTCTGGCGTGGAACAGTCATAGGGCGCCCCCTCCCACGGGTTGAACGGGATCAGGTTGACCTTGGCCGGCAGCTTGTATTTGCGGATCAGGCGGACGAGTTCGCGCGCATCCTCGTCGCTGTCGTTCCTGTCCTTCAGCATCACATATTCGAAAGTGATGCGCCGGGCATTGTTGGCGCCGGGATAATCGGCGCAGGCCTGCAGCAATTCCTCGATGCCGTATTTGCGGTTGAGCGGGACGATTTCGTCGCGAACCTCCTTGCGCACGGCATGGAGCGAGACGGCGAGATTGACGCCGATCTCCTCGCCACAGCGCGCCATCATCGGCACCACGCCCGATGTCGACAGCGTGATCCGCCGTTTCGACAGGGCAAGGCCGTCGCCGTCCATGACGATCTTCAGCGCATCGCGCACGCCCTCGAAATTATAGAGCGGCTCGCCCATGCCCATCATCACGATGTTGGTGAGCATTCTCCCCTCGGGCGTGGAGGGCCATTCACCCAGCGAATCGCGCGCCAGCATCACCTGTCCGACGATCTCGCCCGGCGTCAGGTTGCGCACCAGCCGCATCGTGCCGGTGTGACAGAAGCGGCAATTGAGCGTGCAGCCGACCTGGCTCGACACGCACAGCGTGCCGCGATCGGCATCGGGAATGAAGACCATTTCGTAGTCGTGGCCGTCGGGCGAGCGCAGCAGCCACTTGCGCGTGCCGTCGGTCGACACCTGCGCTTCGACCACGTCCGGCCGGCCGATGACGAAACGTTCGGCAAGCCAGGGGTGCTGCGCCTTGGCGATGTCCGTCATCGCCGTGAATTCGGTGACGCCGCGATTATAGACCCACTGCCAGATCTGCTTGGCGCGCAGCTTGGCCTGCTTCGGCTCCATGCCGCCCGCCTCCAGCGCGCTGCGGATGCCGTCGCGCGACAGGCCGATCAGGTCGGTCCGGCGATCGGCGCGCGCGACGGTCCCGCGCGGAACGGGCACGGGGTCGATATGCCCCGGCATGGACATGGTTAGCGGCTCGGCTGTCTGCATGACGCGCGCCATAATCGATTTCGCGGCAATTTGCTAGGTGCGGCCGCCGGATCGGCGCGCGACGCAGGCGACCGTCGCCGCGTCGATGGCGGTGGCCGCGCCGTCCAGCGCATAGACATCGGCAAAGGGACGTCCGCCGCGTGAAACCGATTCGACGCTCATGCTCCGGCCGGAACGCATCGCACCCACGATCGCCCGGTCGGTCTTCGCATCCGGCGCCCAGGCGTCGACCGCCCCCGCCGCCAGCTCGAAATGCCGCTCGCCGATGGAAAGCGTGACGGCCGCGTCCTCGGCACGCGTGCGGCTGAGGCGAATGTGCAGTTGGTCCCGAATCCCCGATGCGGGCCAGGTCGCGACGCTGGCGAAGGGCGAATGGGGCTCGCCGCCGCGACGGCCGACCGGGCGGGCGATCGCATAGCAGCGCATCGGCCCCGCTTTCGCAAAGGCGCCCCATCCCGAA
This sequence comes from Stakelama saccharophila, assembly GCF_032229225.1. Taxonomy (NCBI): domain Bacteria; kingdom Pseudomonadati; phylum Pseudomonadota; class Alphaproteobacteria; order Sphingomonadales; family Sphingomonadaceae; genus Stakelama; species Stakelama saccharophila. Next base: position 577,572 of record NZ_CP135076.1, on the reverse strand, counting down.
TAGATGCCGATCGTTTCCGCCGACGCCGCGCCGCTCGCCGCCGCCAGGACGACGGCCGCCAGAAATGCGCGCGCGCTCATGCCGGGGCGCGGCCCGTGCCGCGGTGGACAACCTGCTCTCCGCCGTCCGCCACCATCACGACCGATCCCTGCGGCAGGCCGGGGGCGATCGGCGCGTCGAAACGCGGCATCACGTCGCAGCCGGTCATCACGCCGCGCAGGACCCGGCTGGAGATGCCGTGCATGATGACGAGGCGGTCGCCCTCGTCGCCGTCCGTATCCGCCAGCCAGCCCGACACCCGCGCCGCGATCTCGTGATACCGCTCGCCATCGGGTGCATGGATCAGCAGACCGGTCGCGGGATCGATGATGGGGCCGATCTCGGCCGCGACGTCGACATAGTATCGCCCGCCCCATCCGCCGAGACCGATCTCGACCAGGCGCGGGTCGGTTTTCGCGGTGTGCCAGTCGCATTCGAGCCATTCGGCGATGACGCTCAGCGTCTGCAATGCCCGATCCGTCGGCGACGCCCAGAGCGTCAGGTCGGGTTTCGGCCCCAACAGTCGTCGGAGCGCCGCGCCCATTTCCTCGGCCTGGGCGAAGCCGGCTCGTGTGAGCGGCGTGTGCGGGTGATCGCCCTGCAGGCGCCCGGCCGCATTGAAGATCGTCTCGCCATGCCGCGCGATGAAATCGCGACCCTTGCGCTGGACCCTGTTCGCCATCGCGGCATTTTCAAGCCCCTGTTGCCGAAAAGCAACGGAAATCCGCGTTTATCTGGCGTTCATGCAACTTCGCGGCGCAGCACCCATTTTCACGGTCCGCCCGCAGCAACGGGCCGAGACGATAAAGGAGTTTAGTTATGCGTTATGCGTTGATGGCTGCATTGATCGGTTCCACCGCGATCGCCGCACCGGCGTTCGCCCAGGATGCCAATCCCACTTTCACCGGGCCGCGCGTCGGCGTGATCGTCGGCTATGACAATATCCGTCCGGGCAGCTCGGAGGACACCGATCTCGACAATGACGACGAGGATACCGACGGCTTCCTCTACGGCGTCGAGGCCGGATACGACGTGGCGGTCGGTAACAAGGCGGTCGTCGGCATCGAGGGCGAATTGAGCGATTCGACCGCGGAAACCGATCCGTATGACGGCGACGCGCAGTTCGGCTACGGCAATGTCGAAACCGGCCGCGACCTGTATATCGGTGCCCGCGCCGGTATTCTCGCGACGCCGAGCACGCTCGTTTATGCCAAGGGCGGCTATACCAACGCCCGGCTCGACCTGACGACCGACTATGGCGAGCGGATCAATGACGAGCATTACAACCTCGACGGCTATCGCATCGGCGCCGGCGTCGAGCAGGCGATCGGCGGCAACGCCTATGCCAAGGTCGAATATCGCTATTCGAACTACGGCGATGCCCGGCTCGAATTCGACGACGGCTCGAATACGGACAATTTCAGCGTCGACACCGATCGGCATCAACTGGTGGCCGGCGTCGGCATGCGCTTCTGATTCAGGCGGGCCGGTGGTCCGGAATCTGAATGGAAAGGGTCGGAGCCGCTTGCTCCGGCCCTTTTTCGCGTTAGAGATGAACGCTAAGACACCATCGCCCGCGTGACTCGCGCGGGCCTTTTCGACTGGGGCTTCGGCCGGGGGTATTGTGACGATGAAGGCGACGATCGAACGCGCGAACCTGCTCAAGGGGCTGAGCCATGTTCAGTCGGTGGTCGAGCGGCGCAACACGATTCCCATCCTGTCGAACGTCCTGATCGAAGCGCGCGAGGGCGGGTCGCTCCGCCTGATGGCGACCGATCTCGACCTGCAGATCGACGAGACGGTGCCCGCGGCGATCGACCAGCCCGGCGCGACCACGGTGTCGGCGCACACCCTGTTCGACATCGCCCGCAAGCTGCCCGAAGGCGCGCAGGTCGAACTGCACGCGGCCGAGGGCAAGCTGAAGATCACCGCCGGGCGTTATTCCTCGTCGCTGCCAACGCTGCCGCGCGACGATTTTCCCGTTATTGCGGAAGGCGACCTGCCGACCACGTTCGAACTGCCGGCCGAAACGCTGAAGCAGATCATCGACGCGACCCGCTTCGCCATCTCGACCGAAGAAACGCGTTATTATCTGAACGGCATCTTCCTGCACGTATCCGACGACGATCAGCCGGTGCTGAAGGCGGCGGCGACCGACGGCCACCGGCTCGCCCGCGTGACGGTCGCGCGGCCCGATGGCGCCGAGGCCATGCCCGACGTGATCGTCCCGCGCAAATGCGTGGCCGAACTCCGCAAGCTGCTCGACGAAGTGGACGGATCGGTCGGCGTTTCGCTGTCGGGTTCGAAGATTCGCTTCGATCTCGGCCAGGCCATCCTGACCTCCAAGCTGATCGACGGCACCTTCCCCGATTACACGCGCGTCATCCCGACCGGGAACGATAAGCTCCTCAAGATCGACCCGCGCAGCTTCATGCAGGGCGTGGACCGCGTGTCGACCATCGCCACGGAAAAGACCCGCGCGGTGAAGATGGCGCTCGACCGCGACAGGATCACGCTGTCGGTGACCAGCCCGGAAAACGGCGCCGCGGCGGAAGAGGTGCCGGGCGAATATGCCGCGCAAGGTTTCGAGATCGGCTTCAACAGCCGCTATCTGCTCGATATTCTCGCCCAGATCGAGGGTGATATGGTGGAGGTGCACCTCGCCGACGCATCGGCGCCGACCCTCATACGCGAAAGCGAATCCTCGCCGGCGCTGTACGTCCTGATGCCGATGCGGGTCTGAGGCGCGATCATCCGTTCTTGATTCAAGGCTGTCGCCGCACCATACTGACACACTTGTCAGTAGGGAATCGATGATGGCTACCGCGATCGACGACATACGGTTTGCACCGGCACCGCCGGAGGATGGCCCGATCCCGACCGGGCGGGATTGGCGGACCGCCTGGGCGGCGCTGAAAAAGCTGCTCGCCAACGGCGACGACACGGTACAGGTATTCCGCATCATGCGGGCGCTGAACGGCGATACTTCACAGAAGAACTATCGCAAGCTGCTGGACCAGCCCGGCGGCGGCAGGCTCGCTTATCGTCGACTGGAGCTGTCGCGCAAATTCGCCGACCGCGCCTGGCTCGAGTCCCTGCCCGATGGCAGCGTCGGCGCGCATTACCGCGCCTTTCTCGACAGGACCGGGTTTTCCGCGCAGGGCCTCGCCGATATCAGCTATGCCGACAGTGACGGCTGGCGCGACATGGAGCATCCCTATGCCTGGTTCGGCCGGCGCGAGCGCGACATCCACGACATCTGGCACGTCCTGACCGGCTATACCGCCGAGGAACATCTGGGCGAAGCGTGCCTGGTCGCCTTTTCCTATGCGCAGACCGGCGGGCTGGGCTGGGCGTTCATCGCCGGCGGCGCGGCGCTCAAGAGCTTGCGGGTGACCGGCGAACGCAATTTCGCCGCCGCGGTGCTGGAAGGCTATCGCCACGGCAAGCGCGCCAAGTGGCTGTCGGGCGAGGATTACGAGCAGGTAATGGCCGAACCGCTCGACGCCGCGCGCAGGCGCCTCGACATCGCCACGCCGGTAAAATATTTCGAAGCGCGGAAGCGACTGGCGGAACAGGGGCTGCAGGGCATCTGACCGGCGCCGGGGCCGCCGCGCCCCTCATCGCGCCAGAAGCGCGCTCGCCCTGGCCTGCCCGGCATCGCGCACGGCGCGCGCCTTGGCACGGCCTTCCTCGCGGATCAGCTCGGCCTCCTGCTTCAGCGCCTCGGCCCGAACCTGCAGCTTCTTGCCCTCGAACGTACCGGCCTGACCCGCCTGGTTTTCCAGCTCCTCCGCCTTCGCTTCCATGTCCGATGCCTTGTCGTTGGCGGACGCGGTGATCGCATCGGCCTTGGCATCGGCCGCCTCGACGATCTGGTCGGCCTGCTTTTCCTGCGGCGTCTGCTGATGACAGGCCGGGAGCGCGACGACGGCCAGCGCGGCGATAAGGGGCTTCATATGCATTGCAGCCAAGGCTTTAGCCGTTAGGGACGGCGCATGGCAATCACACGCCTATCGCTGACCGATTTTCGCAATCATGCCGATGCGGTCCTGACGCCGGGGCCGGGCTTCGTCGTGCTGACGGGCGAGAATGGCGCCGGCAAGACCAATATATTGGAGGCGGTGTCGCTGCTCGCGCCCGGCCGCGGCCTCCGCCGCGCGCCGCTGTCGGCGATGTCGCGGCAGGGCGGCGCCGGCGGCTTCGGCGTGGCGGCAAGGCTTGCCGGCGATGTCGCGATCGGCACCGGCACGCGGGCGGACGCGCCGGAACGCCGCCTGGTGCGCATCAACGACGCGGCCGCGCCGGCGGCGAGCCTGTCGGAATGGCTGAGCGTGCTGTGGCTGACCCCGGCCATGGACCGCCTGTTCATGGAGGCGGCGGGCGACCGGCGGCGGTTCCTGGACCGGCTGACCCTGGCCCTGTCGCCCGCCCATGCAGGGCACGCCACCCGCTACGATGCGGCGATGCGCGACCGCAACCGCCTGTTGACCGACGCGGCCAAGGAAGGCCGGGCGGCCGATCCGCGCTGGCTCTCCGCGCTGGAAGCCCAGATGGCGGAACACGGCGCCGCTATCCACGCGGGCCGCACCGCGTTGCTACAATTGCTGAACGACCGCATCGCGGCGCAGCCGGAAGGGCCATTCGCGCGCGCCGGTCTGGCGCTGGCAGGGTGGACCGGGTCGAGCGACGCGCTGGCGCACGAACTCGGCGCCGGTCGCTCGCGCGACGCCGCGGCCGGGCGCACACTGGCCGGTCCGCACCGCACCGATCTGGCCGTCACGCATCTCGGCAAGGGTCAGGCGGCCGCGCTCTGCTCCACCGGCGAGCAGAAGGCGCTGCTCCTCGGCCTCGTCCTCGCCCATGCCGAACTGGTCGCCGACCGCGTGGCCCGCGCGCCGATCCTGCTGCTCGACGAAGTGGCCGCGCATCTCGATCCGCAACGCCGCCGCGCACTGTTCGACCGCCTCGACGGGCGCAGACAGGTCTGGATGACGGGAACCGAGGCGGGCCTGTTCGACCATCTGCCCGCAGATGCGACGCGCTATACGGTTGCCGATGGCGTAATAGCCGGCCGCTGACGCTGCTTTCGCTTGACATTGCACCGCAACAACGCCATCTGGCGCACAAGCGACGCGTCATGCAGCGTGATCGGGCCTTTCCGGGCTTCGGCTCCGCGTCGTCTACTAGCTCAAGCTTCCCATATCACGCGGGGCGCCTTTCTTCCCCGCCCGCCATGCGCCCGAAGTGCGTCTGGCGCCGCTGACCATTCAGGAAATCCATGTCCTTTTCCAAACTCGGCCTCAACCGGTCGCTCGTCGATGCGCTCGCCCAGAAGGGCTATGACACGCCGACGCCGATCCAGGCCCAGGCCATCCCCCATCTTCTCGAAGGCCGCGACCTGCTGGGCATCGCCCAGACGGGCACCGGCAAGACGGCGGCCTTCATGCTGCCGTCGATCCAGCGGCTCGTCGCCGCCAACAATCGCGTCAAACCGATGCGTTGCCGCATGCTGATCCTCGCGCCCACGCGCGAACTCGCCAGCCAGATCGCGCAGTCGGCGAAGGAATATGGCCGCTTCACCAAGCTGCGCATCGCCACCGTGTTCGGCGGCGTACCGGTTGCGCGCAACCGCCGCGATGTCGCGAGCGGCGTCGACATCCTGGTCGCCACGCCCGGCCGCCTGCTCGACCTGATCGACCAGAAGTGCCTCTCGCTCGGCGACACCGAAATCCTGGTGCTGGACGAGGCCGACCAGATGCTCGACCTGGGCTTCATCCACGCGCTGAAGCGCATCGTGCCGATGCTGCCCGGCGATCGCCAGAGCCTGTTCTTTTCGGCCACCATGCCGAAGGCGATCCGCGATCTCGCCGGCCGGTTCCTCACCGATCCGGCCGAAGTGAAGGTGACGCCCGTCGCCTCCACCGCCGAGCGCGTCGAGCAGTTCGTCACCTTCGTCAACCAGAAGGAAAAGCAGGCGCTGCTGACGCTGTTCATCGAGAAGAACGACATCGAGCGGGCACTGATCTTTTCGCGCACCAAGCACGGCGCCGACCGGATCGTGAAGCTGCTCGCCGGCAACGGCATCGAAGCGGTGGCGATCCACGGCAACAAGAGCCAGCCGCAGCGCGAAAAGGCACTGGGCGCGTTCCGTTCGGGCCGGGTCAAGCTGCTCGTCGCCACCGACATCGCCGCGCGCGGGATCGATGTGTCGGGCGTCAGCCACGTCATCAATTTCGAACTGCCCAACGTCTCCGAGCAGTATGTCCACCGCATCGGCCGCACCGCGCGCGCGGGCAATGACGGCATCGCCTTCGCCTTCTGCGCCGAGGACGAGCGCCCCTATCTGCGCGGCATCGAAAAGCTGACGAAGCAGAAGGTCGACGTCGTCCCCCTGCCCGCCAATTTCACCGCCGAAGCGGAGCGCATCGCCAGCACGCGCGTCGGCCCGGTGCCGGCGGAACGTCCCGATCGCCCGCGCGGTCCGCGTCAGGATCGCGGCCCTAGGCGCCCGCGCAAGACGCACGACGCGAAGCCTGCCGCAGCGGGGCGCAATCACGGCCCGCGCCGCAATCGCGGCGGCGCCCAGCGCCGCGCCGGCAAGTCGCAGGGCTGATCCGCACCCGCCACCCCGGCCGCAGTGCCGGGGTGCACGCCGCCCCTTCACTCCAAATCACGTCCGTCACCCAGCGCTACCGGCGTGGCGGGAATAGCTAATCCAACCGCTCGAGATCGCGCCGGGTGCGCCCGGTTTCCTCGGTGCCGGTATTGAGCGTGGTCGCGGGCTCGAATATCAGCACGTGCGCTTCCTCGCTCAAGGCCTGGGGCCGGTGCTCGACCCCCGCGGGCACGATGATCAACTCGCCCGACTCCAGATCGACGTCGCGGCCCCGAAAGCCCATGCGCATACGCCCCGACACGACCAGGAACAGCTCGTCTTCGGTCTCGTGATGGTGCCAGTCGAAGGCGCCGCGAAACTTCGCCACCTTCACCTGCGCGGCGTTGACGTCGCCCAGGATGCGCGGGTTCCACGCATCGTCGAAACGCGAAAAGGCCTCGGCCAGATTGATCTTCGACGGTGTCGTCATGCTGTGGTCTCCGTTGCTGTCTGTCATCTCCCCGCATTAGCCGCAAATGCCGCATTTCGCTTTCCCTTTAGCGGCCGATTTCCTATATCCTCGGCATGGCAACCGATCCCCAGAAGAACGACTACGGCGCATCCTCGATCAAGGTCCTCAAAGGTCTCGACGCGGTGCGCAAACGGCCCGGCATGTATATCGGCGACACCGACGACGGCTCGGGGCTTCACCACATGGTGTTCGAAGTGTCCGACAACGCCATCGACGAAGCGCTGGCAGGGCACTGCGATCTGATCCTCATCACGCTCAACGCCGACGGCTCGGTCTCGGTCGAGGACAATGGCCGCGGCATCCCGACCGACATCCATTCCGAAGAGGGCGTGTCGGCGGCCGAGGTCATCATGACCCAGCTCCATGCCGGGGGGAAATTCGAGAACACCTCCAACGACAATGCCTACAAGGTGTCGGGCGGGCTGCACGGTGTCGGCGTATCGGTGGTGAACGCGCTGTCCGACGTGCTCGATCTCACCATCTGGCGCGACGACGAGGAGCATTTCATGCGCTTCGAGCGCGGCGAGGCGGTGGCGCCGCTGAAGGTCGTCGGCCCCGCCAAGGGCAAGAAGGGCACGCGCGTCACCTTCACCCCGTCGGCCGAGACGTTCAAGATCACCGAATTCGACTTCGACAAGCTGGAACACCGCTACCGCGAGCTGGCCTTCCTGAATTCCGGCGTCCGGCTGAAGCTGGTCGACGCCCGGCACGAGGAGCCGCGCGAGGTGGATCTGTTCTACGAAGGCGGGATCGCGGCCTTCGTCAAATATCTCGACCGCAACAAGACGCCGCTCTTTCCCGACCCGATCGCCATCACCGGCCAGCGCGACGATATCGGCATCGAGATCGCGCTCGAGTGGAATGACAGCTATTACGAAAACGTCCTGTGCTTCACCAACAACATCCCGCAGCGCGACGGCGGCACGCACCTGGCGGCGTTCCGTGCGGCACTGACGCGGACGATCAACGGCTATGCCGATCGTTCGGGGCTTCTGAAGAAGGAAAAGGTGTCGCTGACCGGCGACGACATGCGCGAGGGGCTGTCGGCGATCGTTTCGGTGAAGCTGCCCGACCCCAAGTTCAGCTCGCAGACCAAGGACAAGCTCGTCTCGTCCGAGGTGCGTCAGCCGATGGAAAGCCTGATGGCCGACAAGATGGCCGAATGGCTGGAGGAGAACCCGGCGTCCGCCCGCGCGGTCGTCCAGAAGATCGTCGACGCCGCCGTGGCGCGCGAGGCGGCGCGCAAGGCGCGTGACCTCACCCGGCGCAAGGGCGCCATGGATATCGCCAGCCTGCCCGGCAAGCTCGCCGATTGTCAGGAGCGCGATCCGGCCAAATCGGAGCTGTTCCTGGTCGAGGGCGATTCCGCCGGCGGCTCCGCCAAGCAGGGCCGCGACCGGCATTTCCAGGCGATCCTGCCCCTGCGCGGCAAGATCCTGAACGTCGAGCGCGCACGCTTCGACCGGATGCTGTCGTCGAAGGAAATCGGCACGCTCATTCAGGCGATGGGCACCGGCATCGGGCGCGAGGACTTCAATCTCGAAAAGCTCAGATATCACAAGATCGTGATCATGACCGACGCCGATGTCGACGGCGCGCACATTCGCACGCTGCTGCTCACCTTCTTCTATCGCCAGATGCCCGACATCATCGAGAACGGGCATCTCTACATCGCCCAGCCGCCGCTCTACAAAGCGACGCGCGGCCGTTCCGAGGTGTATCTGAAGGACGACGCCGCGATGGACGATTACCTCGTCGGCAACGGCGTCGAGGCCGCGGTGCTGGAAACCGCGGGCGGCGCGCGCACGGGTGCGGACCTGCGCACGCTCGTCGATCATGCCCGGCGCATGCGCACGCTGATGCGCTATGTGCCCAAGCGGTACGACGAATCGATCGTCGAGGTGCTGGCGATGGCCGGCGCGCTCGATCCGCAGGCGACATCGGACCAGCGCGCCGCGCGGCTCGACTGGGTCGCCAAGCGGCTCGACATGACCGATCAGGATGCGCGCTGGTCGGCCGAAATGCGCGACGATGGCGGCTATCATTTCAGGCGGTTCTGGCGCGGCGTGACCGATCATCACGTGATCGAGCCTGCTTTCCTGGTTTCGGCGGAAGCGCGCAAGCTCCACGCCCTCGCCGCCGAAGAGGCCGGCAGCTACGATCAGCTCGCCAAGCTGGTGCCGCTCAAGAATGCCGGGGCCGCCGATGAAGCGACCGACGAAGAGGACATGGTCGCCGGCAAGGGCGAGACGCTGATCGCGCGGCCGAGCGAACTGCTCGAGGCGGTGCTCGCCGCCGGGCGCAAGGGCCTGGCCATCCAGCGCTACAAGGGGCTGGGCGAAATGAACGCCGAGCAGCTCTGGGAAACCACGCTCGACCCGCAGAACCGCTCGATGCTGAAGGTCGGCATCGAACAGGCGGATGTCGCCGACGAGATCTTCACCCGGCTGATGGGCGACGTGGTCGAGCCGCGGCGCGAATTCATCCAGGAAAACGCGCTCAGCGTCGCCAATCTCGATGTGTGAGGTCGGTTCGCAACCGTCGGTGACCTGCTTCGTTACAGACTGATGACACCCGGATTTCCCATCGCGCAGCGGCGCATCGCGATGCTTTCGCGAGTGGCGGAGGAAATGCGCCTGTTGCTGCGTTCGCTGCTGGGGCCGACCCCGGTGGTGCTCGATGCGCTGCCGCGCGGCCGGGGCGGCGGGCACTGCCTGATCCTTCCGGGCTTCATGGCCTGCGACACCTCGATGCTGCCGCTGCGCCTCGGGCTCAACCATATGGGCTATCGCACGCATCGGTGGAAACAGGGCCGCAATCGCGGAGTCGATGCCGGCACGCTGGAACGGATCGATACGCGGATACGCTATCTGCGACGTCGGCACGAGGCGCCGATCGTCCTGATCGGCTGGAGCCTCGGCGGCCTGATCGCCCGCGAATATGCAAAGCTCGCGCCGGAACACATACGCGCCGTCGTTACGCTGGGCAGTCCGCTGGCCGGCGATCTGCGCCAGCTTCCCGTCGCGCGACTGTACGAGATGATCGCCGGCCACCGGGTCGACCGGCCGCCGGTCGAATGTTCGCTCACCGCCAAGCCGCCGGTGCCGACGATTGCTTTATGCTCGCGCCGCGACGGCGTGGTGCCGTTCGACTGCGCGCGGTGCGACGGGGCGGCGGACCACTATGTCGAGGTCGATTGCGCCCATCTCGCTTATCCCTCGGACCCGACGGTGATGCGGGCCATCGACCGGGCGATCTCGCGATTCTGCCCCGATCTTGCCGCGACGGCCGACGCCGCGACCCCGCTTCACGCACCGTTGGCAGGGGCCGACCAGCTCTTGACGTGAACGTCGCGCTGCGGGAACGGAATTTCGATCCCGTTTTCCTGGAATAGGTGCCATAGCCGGTTGAGCACGTCGGACTTCACGTTTCCGACGCCGCCTTCGGGATCGTTGATCCAGACCAGCACCTCGTGATCGACCGAGCTTTCGCCGAACGCTTCCAGCCAGACATTGGGCTTCGGGCTCTTCAGCACGCGCGGCGATTCCTGCGCGGCGCGCAGCATCAGTTCCTGGGCGAGCTTCAGGTCGCAGCTATAGGATACGCCGACGGGGATCCGAACGCGGACGTTGCGGTCCGAATAGGACCAGTTCTCCACCTCCTGCGTCATCAGATTCTCGTTCGGAATCAGATGCTCCTTGCCGTCGCGGGTGATGACGCTGACGGCGCGCACGCCGATCTTGTTCACCCAGCCGAAGCTGTCGCCCACCACGATCACGTCGCCCGGCTTGATCGATCGATCCATCAGCAGGATGATCCCCGCGATCAGGTTGCCGACGGTCTTCTGCAGGCCGAAACCAACGGCGAGACCCAGCGCCCCGCCGAATACGGCAAAGGTGGTGAGGTCGATCTGCAGGAAGTCGATGCCGACGAAGAAGGCCGCGATCAACACGGCGATGCCCGCAAGCTTCTGGATCAGCAGCTTCTGCGCCGGATCGAAGCTCTGCGCCCTGGCGATCGAATGGCCGATCACGCGATTGGCCAGCCGCACGAGCGCGAACAGGATGATGCCGGCGACCGCGATGGTCGCCAGCGACAACAGCGAATAGCGCCGATCGCCGATGGAAAAGCCGACCGTGTCCAGCAGCGCGAGCAGGTTGAAATCGTTGGTGGCGTTGCGGATCGCGCCCGACAGGACGACGACGAACAGCACGGCGGCGACCAGCCAGGTCAGTTGCCGCGGCAGTTGCAGGCCGCGCAGCAGCGTGCGCGCCAGCAGCGCCACCGCCGCGCCCATCGCCAGGCCGATGCCGATGGCGGACAGGCCGTTCCACACCCATGCGTTGCTCATCAGCGCGAGCAGCAGTGCCGCCGTGGCATGCCGCGCGAGATTGCCCATGCGCGGCGCCAGCCCCTCACCATGGCCACCGACGACACGGCTCCACAGCGCCTCCAGCCGATCGCCGGCATAGCGGCCAACCACCCAGCCACAAAACAGAATGGCGAGCACCAGACCCAGTGCCACCGCGACCTGCACCATGTCGGCAGTCGTCGGCTGGGCGATGCCGTTTTCCGCCAGCCAGTCGGCGATCCCGCTTAGCGGTTGGGCCGGACGCATTGCAGTCCCCGTTCCAGATCCGCGATCAGGTCGTCGGGATCCTCAAGGCCGATATGCAGGCGGATGGCCGGGCCCTCTGTCTCCCAAGGCACAACCTTGCGCAGTTTCTCCGGATCAATGGGGAGCGCCAGGCTTTCGTACCCGCCCCAACTGAAGCCGATGCCGAACAGCTCCAGCGCGTCGATCATCGCCACGCGCTCGGCATCGCCGCAGCCGTCGAGCACGATACTGAACAGGCCCGATCCCCCGGCGAAATCGCGGTGGAAGAACGCGCTTCCCGGACAGTCGTCCAGCGCCGGGTGCAGCACGCGCGCCACCTCGGGCCGGCCCTTCAGCCATTTGGCGACACGCAGCGCGCTCTCGCCATGTTGTTTCAGCCGCGTCGCCATGGTCCTGAGGCCCCGCGAGCCTAGCCAGGCATCGTCCGGCCCCACCGTCTGCCCGAGCTGGAAGCTGGTGGCGCGCAGTCGCGGCCAGAACTCCTTGGTCGCCGTGACCGAGCCGAGCATCACGTCGGAATGACCGACAACATATTTGGTGCAGGCGAGGATGGACAGGTCGATGCCCTTTTCGATCGCCGGGAACAGCAGCGGCGTCGCCCAGGTATTGTCGAGCAGCGTGACGAGGCCATGTTCCTTCGCCACCGCGACGATGGCCGGCACGTCCTGCACCTCGAAGGTCAGGCTGCCGGGGCTTTCGAGGAAAACGGCGCGCGTATTCTCGCCGATCAGCTCGGCGATTCCGGCGCCGATCATCGGATCGTAGGTCCGCGTCGCGATGCCGAACCGCTTCAGCATGCCGCCAGCGAATGCGGTCGTCGGCTCATAGGCGCTGTCGGGCAGCAGCAATTCATCGCCGGGCGACAGTACCGACAGCAACGCCGCGGAGATCGCCGCCACACCGGAAGGGTAGAGGAACGTCGCCTCCGCCCCCGGCTCGAGTTGGGTCAGCGCATCCGCGAGCGCCCATTGCGTCGGCGTGCCGCGCCGGCCGTAGAACAGCCGGTGATGGGTGTCGCGCCTGCCGTTGGCGCGCATTTCCTCGACATCCTCATAAAGGATGGTGGACGCGCGCCAGACGGGCGGATTGACGATCCCTTGCGTCCATTCCTTGCGCCGCCCCGCGGTAACGACCTGTGTTGCCTTGGCCTTGGGGCCGCTGTTCGAACCGCTCACATTTCCCCCGTCTGTTTCGGTGTGTCGGGGTCCGCGCCCCATTCAGACCAGCTTCCGTCGTACAGTGCCGCGTCGTGGCCGAGCAGGTGCGCGCCGAACACGAGCACCGCCGCCGTAACGCCGGAGCCGCAGCTCGTCACCATCGGTCGATCGAGGTCGATGCCGCGATCCGCGAATGCCCGGCGCAGCGCGTCATCCCGCTTCCACGTGCCGTCGGGATGGAACAGTTCGCCATAAGGCAGGTTGTGCGCACCCGGAATATGGCCGGAGGCCATGTCCGCGCGCGGTTCGGGATCGGCGCCGGCGAAGCGGCCGGAGGATCGCGCATCGACCACCTGCTCGGCGCCGCTGCCGATATTGGCGCGCATATCGGCGAGCGTGCGCACGCCGCTCCGGTCTGCGGCGGCGGAAAAACGGCCGGGGCGCGCCTGCGCCACGTCGCGTTCGACCGGCCGCCCTTCCCCGGTCCATTTCGACAGTCCGCCGTCGAGGATCGCGACATCGCACGCACCGAACAGCCGCAACATCCACCAGGCACGCGCGGCGCTCCGCAACGGCGAATTGTCATAAACCACGATGCGATCATCGTCGTTCACGCCCAAGGCCGCCATGCGGGAAGCGAACATTTCGGCCGGTGGCAGCATCGACGGACGCGGATCGGCTTCATCGCGCAAGCCGGCGAGGTCGAGAAACTGCGCACCGGGGATGTGCCCGTCCGCGAATTCCGCGCGCGCGTCGCGATCGTGATCGGGCAGGAAATAGCTCGCATCGAGGATGCGAAGATCGCCCGCGCCGATCGCGTCCGCCAGCCATTCGCTCGTCACCAAGCTGTCCATGTCGCGCACCTTCCTTGCCACCGGTCTAGGCCGCTCGCCCCTTCGCGTCGAGATCACCGGGAAAGGCCCGCGTCTTGGCGCACAGTGCCAGCCTGTCCGGCTCGCCTTTTTTCTCCGGGCCGCCCGTCGAGCGAGGAAATGTCGCCGCGCAAGCGGTCGCCGAGGATCGCAATCGGCGTCGTCATGCGTTCCAATTTTCCGCGATCGCCCCTACATCGCCGCGCATGACACCCAAGCATCTCGGTCAGAACCGCCCATTGCCCGCTTCCCCGGACGAAGCGGAACTAGACTATGTTCCCAACCCGCGGCCCGGCAGACCCTATCTGGTGCGCTTCACCGCGCCCGAATTCACCTCGCTCTGCCCGGTGACGGGTCAGCCGGACTTCGCACATCTCGTCATCGACTATGCGCCGAAGGACATGATCGTCGAATCGAAATCGCTGAAGCTGTTCCTCGGCGCATTCCGCAATCATGCCGCATTCCACGAAGATTGCACGGTGGGCATCGGCCAGCGCCTCAGCGAAGAGATGCAGCCGCACTGGTTGCGGATCGGCGGCTATTGGTATCCGCGCGGCGGCATTCCCATCGACGTCTTCTGGCAATCCGGCCCGCCGCCGGAGGGCCTGTGGCTGCCGAATCAGGACGTTCCCGGATATCGCGGGCGCGGTTGAACCCGTAAAACACCGCAACCGCCGCGAATCGATTGCTGCGCTGCAACAATCAGGAAACCATTATCTTTGTCAGCGGTTTCTGAGACCTGCGTGGCTACTCGCCACGTTTTGTCGCATTCGCGAAAGGAAAGGAATGGCGCAGCGGTCGGACGGGACGGCGCGAATCGATCACATCGCGCTGATCGGTAATTTTCTCCCGCGCAAATGCGGGCTCGCGACGTACACGACGGACGTTTATACCGCGTTTTCCGAGCGTTTTCCCGACATGCGCATCGATGTCTATGCGATGGACGACCATCCCGGCCGGCATGATTATCCGGCCGCCGTCACCCGCGCGATCCCGCAGAACCGCCGCCACGCCTATATCGCGGCGGCGGCCGATATCACCGCCAGCGGCGCGCAGGCCGTCTGGGTTCAGCACGAATACGGCATTTACGGCGGCCCGGCGGGGGACCTCCTGCTGGCGATGCTCGACCGGCTGACGGTGCCGGTGATCGTGACGCTGCACACCATCCTGGAGCATCCGGGCGAAGATGAGCACCGGGTGATGAAAGCCTTGCTGACCCGTTCCGCGCGCGTGATCGTGATGGCCGAAAAGGGGCGCGCGATCCTCGAACGGGTCTATGGCGCCGATCCCCGCCAGATCGTGATGATCCCCCACGGCGTGCCGGATCGCCCGCTGGTGGCGCCGGACACGATGAAGCCGCGCTTCGGTTGGGAGGGCCGCAAGGTGGTGCTCACCTTCGGCCTGCTGGCGCCCAACAAGGGCATAGAGACGATGATCGAGGCGATGCCCGCGATCGTCGAACGGAATCCGGACGCGCTCTATGTGGTGCTCGGCGCGACGCATCCCCATCTCATCGAGCATGAAGGCGAGGTCTATCGCAAGCGACTGCACATGCTCGCGGCGAAACGAGGCGTTGCCGAGCACGTCCGCTTCATCGACGCCTTTGTCGAGCATGACGAATTGCTCGACTATCTCCAGGCGGCCGACGTGTACGCCACGCCCTATGACAATCCCGAGCAGATCACGTCGGGCACGCTGTCTTATGCCGTCGGGGTGGGAAAGGCGGTGGTCTCCACTCCCTACGTCCATGCTACCGAGATCCTTGCCGATGATCACGGCGTGCTCGTGGACTTCCGCGACGACGCCGGTTTTGCGCGAGCGATAGACGCGCTGCTCGCCGACGACGATGCCCGTGCCGCCCTGTCGCAGCGCGCCTATCAACGCGGCCGGACGATGATCTGGCCGCGCCTTGCCGAGGCTGGCTACGAAGTATTGCTGGAATCGCTTTCGAGGCGGCCGCATCGCTTCCGTCGCGCGGAGCCGCACTTCGCGGTGCTGCCGCCCGACCTGCGCACGGTGGAGCGGATGAGCGACTCCACCGGAATGCTCCAGCATTCGGTCTATGCCGTACCCGACCGACACCACGGATACTGCATCGACGACAATGCCCGCGCGCTGATCCTGATGACTCGTATGCCGGAGTGCGACGATGCGATGCGCGAACGCTGGACGAGCGTTTATGCCGCATTCCTCCAACATTCCTGGAATCCGGATGCCCGCCGCTTTCGCAATTTCATGAATTTCGACCGCACCTGGTGCGAGGACGCGGGCTCGGAGGATTCGAACGGCCGCGCCCTCTGGGCGCTGGGCGTGACCGCGGCCGAGGCGAAATTCGCCAAATACCGCGACTGGGCCGGCAACCTGTTCGACGCCACCGCCGGGATCGCACGCGATTTCGGCAGCCCGCGCGCCGCCGCCTTCGCCATGTTGGGCGCTGCCGCCATACTCGGCGCCTGTCCGGGCGATAAGCTGGCGACGGATCTGCTGGAACATTGGGGCGATCAGCTCACCACGCTGCTCGACGCCGCGCGGCGGCCCGAATGGCAATGGTTCGAGATCGTGCTCGCCTACGACAATGCCCGTCTGCCCGAAGCGTTGATCCGGGCCGGACTCGCGCTTGGCCGCGACGATTTCCTGAAGACGGGGCTCGAAACCCTCAATTGGATCATCGCCCGCCAGACGAGCCCGGAAGGGCGCTTCCGCGCGGTCGGCACCGACAGCTTCGGCCGCGAATATGCCGATCCGCTGCCGTTCGATCAGCAACCGCTCGAGGCGCAGGCGACGATCGATGCCTGCGCCGCGGCGTTCGAGGCGACGGGCGACAGGCGCTGGATCGCCGAAGCGAAGAAGGCCTATGGCTGGTATGTCGGCATCAACGACCTCGATCTTCCGCTCGCCACGCCGCGCGACGGCGGCTGCTATGACGGTCTGATGCCGACCGGATTGAACCGCAACCAGGGGGCCGAATCGATCCTCGCGCTGCAACTTGCCTCATGCGCGATTTCGGCCCTTTCAAAAGCCGGCGAAACCGTGAAGGATCGCGACCGCGCCGTCGCCTGAACGAAACGGCACGCGAGAAACTTCACCGGGGGCCAGCATGGCGAATACCATCGTCACCCATTCGTTGCGGCTGCACGCCGATCCGTCGCGCGTCGTGGTGCGGCCCTTTCATATCGGCTGGCAGGCCAACGGTTCCGCGCAGAGCCGGAGCGAACGCCTGGTGCGCGAGGTGCTCGACCTGAGCCCACAGGACACGCGCGCGCAGCTCGCCGCGGTTCTCAAGGATTTCGAGGCGCGCCACTGGCAGACGCGGCGCGTCTTCATGACGCGCTACGACGAAGTGGGAAGCCAGCTTCAACTCGATGGCGCCGCCATCAGCGACGAGAAGCGGCAGTTGATCGGTGCGTATTTCTGCCACGAATACAGCTATGCCGCAGCCGCACTGATGAACCCCAGCGCAGTGCCGCATTTCGATCAGTCGGGCATGCCCGAGGGCAGCATGCGCATCATCCTGTCGATGCGGGCCGTGGGCGAAGGGCATATCTCCTCGGTCGCCTTTCGCGAAGGCATCATCACGGCAAAGAACCAGCTTCGCCTGGCGCCCGAGCCGCCCTTCGCCACCGCCGCCGACGCCGCGGAGGACGAAACGCACATCCCCGAAGGCCCGGTAACGGTGCGCCGCCACCGCGATTCCACACTGTCGGGCACGGTGATCTTCCCGATCACGCGGGCGCAGTCGAACGGGCTGGAGGACCTGCGCCTGGTACAATTCACGCACCCCGACGGGTCGACCGAATGGCTGGGCACCTATACCGCCTATAACGGGTCGGTGATCCAGTCCGAGATGATACGGACGCGAGACTTCCGCGCCTTCGACCTGGTGCCGATGACCGGAAATGCGGCGCGCAACAAGGGCATGGCGCTGTTTCCACGCCGGATCGGCGATCACTATATGATGATCGGGCGGCAAGATGGCGAGAATCTCTACCTCATCAAGTCCGACTCGCTGACGCACTGGAACGAGGGGGAGAAACTGCTCGAACCGAAATTCCCTTGGGAATTCGTCCAGATCGGCAATTGCGGCCCGCCGATCGAGCTCGATCAGGGCTGGCTGCTGCTCACCCACGGCGTCGGGGCGATGCGCAAATATTCGATCGGCGCGGTGCTGCTCGACAAGGACGACCCGTCAAAGGTGCTGGGCCGCACGACCAGGCCGATCCTGGCGGCCAAGGACCAGGACCGCGAAGGCTATGTCCCCAATGTCGTCTATAGCTGCGGCGCCTTGCGCCACGGCGACACGATCTTCATTCCCTATGGCGTCGCCGACAGCTCCATCGCCTTCGCCTTCGCGAAGATTCCCGCGCTGCTCAGGATGATGTGACGAGCCGCCGCGTACGGCGATAGAGGAACGCCGCCAGCGCGGCGAACAGGATCGTCCCGCCGATCAGCGCCGGCACCGCGAACCCGTCGCCGACGATCGCGAGCGGGCTGTCCGATCCGCTGCCCGCGACGATGCCGGCGAAGGCGACGCCCCACAGGCTTTCGCCGACGATCAGCCCGGTCGCGGTCAGCACGCCCAACCGTTTCGCGAATTCGACATCGCCCTGCCGGTCGGCCCAGCGATCGTAGAACCAGCCGATCACCGAACCGATGACGGTCGGCAGAATGACGCTCATCGGCAGATAAATGCCGATGCCCACGCCGAGCGGCGGCAGGCGCAGGCGGCCGAGCAGACCCAGCACCTCGTCGAGGATGACGAAGACGATGCCGGCCGCCGCGCCCCAGCCGATCATCGCCCAATTGAGATCGCCGCCCAGCACGCCTTTGGCAAGCGCGGAGATCAGCGCGGCCTGTGGCGCGGGCAGCGCATTCGGCCCGGCATTGGCGGCGCCGGCGAAACCGAAGGCGGTATTGAGCAAATCGAGCACCGGCGGAATGACGAGCGAGCCGAACACCACACCGATCACCAGCGCGACCTGCTGTTTCCACGGCGTCGCGCCGACCAATTGCCCGGTCTTCAGATCCTGGAGGTTGTCGTTGGAAATCGTCGCGACACCGAACACGATGCCGGTGACGATCAACGCATAGGCGACGAGCGCCGCCGTGGTATCGGCGGGCTGATCGCGGCCGAACAGCGCGACGAGCATCAGCGCGGCCGCCACCACCGACAGGATGCCGATGCCCGACACCGGCGAATTCGACGCGCCGATCAGGCCCGCCATATAGCCGCACACCGCCGCGATCAGCAGGCCGATCACCGCCACGAACAGCACCGCGCCGATGATCAGCACGACCTCCGACCCGGCAAGCGGACCGCTGCTGATCACGGTATAGAGCAACCAGCCGATCGGCAGCAGCATGGCCAGCGACCCGGCGGCGACGATGCCGATCGGCAGGTCCCGCTCCTCCAGCGCCAGCATTTCGCCGCCGTGCCGTGCCTTGCTCGCCGCCATTGCCGAACGGATGCCGCCGATGACGGGGCCGGCAATTCTCAGGAGCGTCCACACCGCCGCGACGCCGATCACGCCGGCGCCGAAGAAGCGGACATTGTCGCTGAACACGGTGAGCGCCCACGTCTCCGCACCACCCGGCAGCGGCGTCCGCGCCGTCAGGATCGGCAGCAGCACCCACCAGCCGACGACCAGCCCCAGGAACATCGCCATGCCCACCGACAGGCCGACAAGATGGCCGACACCCAGCAGTGCGAAGGACAATCCGCCGGAGACCCCCGTCGCACCGCCGCCGATGCGGAACCAGGCGGCGGCCTCGCCCACCACCAGTCGCGTTTGCGTCAGAATCGCGAAGCCGGTGGACACCAGGCCGTTCCAAAGGAGCACCGACAGTCCCCTGGCGCTTTCCTCCGCGCCCTCGCGCGACCCGGACCCGACCTTCAGCACTTCGGCAGCCGCGCGTCCTTCCGGATAGGGAAGCGGCGTATCGACCACCAACGCGCGCCGAAGCGGGACAGAGAACAACACGCCCAGGATACCGCCCGTGCCGGTGATCGCCGCCGTCGTCCAATAGGGAAAACCCTGCCACCAGCCGATCATGACGAGGCCCGGCAGCACGAAGATGATCGCGGCCAGCGTTCCCGCCGCCGACGCGACCGTCTGGACGATATTGTTCTCGTAGATGGTCGAGGTCTTGAAATTGCGCAGGATCGCCATCGAGATGACGGCGGCCGGGATAGACGTCGCAAAGGTCAGCCCGACCTTCAGCCCCAGATAGACGTTCGCCGCGGTGAACAGCAGCGTGATGACCCCGCCGAGCAGGACGCCGCGCAGCGTCAATTCGAGCACCGGCCGGTCGGCCGGCCTGGTTGCACCGGTGTCGGTCATCTGTGCGGCCCCCTTGTCGTTTCGGCGCGCCTCTGTCGGACGCGGCGAAACTTCATGGCATGAAAGCCCGCCGCCGCGACAGCGCTTTTTGCGCAAGCCACACAGCTCCGCTCGCCCCAAGCTTGTCGGAAGGGCGTCCCTGGTCGTACGGCAGAAAGAAAGGGCGGTGCTTGAACAGGCGCAGCACGAACGGAAACCATGGGAGCAGCGCTGGCGCCGCCGCCGCGAATGTGGAACATAAGGGGCACGTTATGCCCGACGACGCGCCCCCCGTCCGCAAGATCATCCATGTCGACATGGACGCCTTCTTCGCAAGCGTCGAACAGCGCGACAATCCGGAGCTTCGTGGAAAGCCGGTCGCGGTCGGCGGCAGCTCGCGTCGCGGCGTCGTCGCGGCCGCGAGTTATGAGGCACGCAGGTTCGGGGTGAAGTCGGCGATGCCGTCGGTCACCGCAGTGCGCCGCTGCCCCGACCTGATCTTCGTGAAGTCGCGCTTCGACGTCTATCGTGCGGTGTCACAGCAGATCCGCGCGATCTTCGCCGACTATACCGACCTGATCGAGCCGCTGTCGCTCGACGAGGCGTATCTCGACGTCACCGTCGATCGCCACGGACTGGGCTCGGCCAGAGCGATCGCGGAGGCGATCCGGGCGCGCATCCGCACGGAAACGCGGCTCACCGCGTCGGCCGGCATATCCTACAACAAGTTCATCGCCAAGCTCGCCTCCGACCAGAACAAGCCGGACGGGCTGTGCGTCGTCCCGCCGGCCAGGGGAGCCGCGTTCGTCGCCGGCCTGCCGATCCGCCGCTTTCACGGTGTCGGCCCGGTGACGGCAGCGAAGATGGAACGGCTGGGCATCCATACCGGCGCCGATCTCGCGGCAAGATCGCGCGAGTTCCTCCAGACGCATTTCCGGTCGAGCGCCGACTATCTCTATGGCGCCGCGCGGGGCGAGGACCATCGCCCCGTCCGCGTCCACCGGCCGCGCAAATCGGTCGGGGCGGAGCGCACCTTCGGCGACGACATCCGCGAGCGCACCGCCCTGCACGAAGCGCTCGGGCAGGTGGCGGACGCGGCGTGGGAACGAATCGAGCGCGGACAGGCACGGGGCCGCACGGTGACGCTGAAGGTGCGCTTCGCGGATTTCAAGACGCTGACGCGTGCGCAGACCTTTGCGCGGGAGGTGGCGAGCCGAGAGGACTTCCTGGAAGCGGGCAAGCAGATGCTCGAGCAGTTTCTGCCGACGACCAAAGGCATACGGTTGCTCGGGCTGACGCTGTCGAAGATACAGCGCGGGGACGAAGACGGCGCAGGCGACCATGCGGTGCAGCCCAGCCTGCCGCTGTAACCTTCCGCCATGCCGGACTTGATCCGGCATCCAGAATTGCGCGCGATCCGGACTCTGGATCCTGGCTTCCGTCAGGATGGCGGAGAGAAAGGGCCGTCATCCCGGAACAACCCGTTCAGCACGCCGCGGGCGACGGTGCGCGGTCGGGCGGGAGCAGCGATACCAGCGTCGCACCCGCGTTCAACCGGGTGATCACCGTCTCGACATCGACGCCCGGATCGGGGCGGAATATGCCGCCTTCGCCCATGAAAAAGCTCCCGCCACCGGGGTGACGGGAGCTTGCTTGTGGCGGGAAAAGGGCCCGCCGGGCCTTATTCCCCGTCGTTGATGCTGACGGCGACATAGCGGCCGATGCCGCGCATGATGACATAGAGCAGCACCTGTTCGCGCCCGGCCGCCTTGGCCTTCGCCACGACCTGGCCCAGCTCTTCCGGCGTGCTGACCGGCTGCCGATTGGCGCTGACGATCACCGCGCCGCGGCCGATGCCCTTGGCGGCGGCATCGCTCGACGGGTCCGTGCCGAGGACGACCAGGCCATTGGTATCGGGATCGACGCCGATCGAGCGCGCGATCTGCGCCGTCAACGGTGCAACCCGCAACCCGATCGATTTCGCCGGGTTGGCGGTGTCCTCACTTTGCGGCGCCGCCTCGTCCTCGGGATTGAAGCCCTGCAGTTCCGATTCCGGCGGGCGCTTGCCCAGCGTCACGTTCAGCTTCATCCGCTTGCCGTCGCGAAGCACGGTCAGCGGCACCGTGGTCCCCGGCTTGATGTTGGCGACGAGATAGCTGAGCGTCTGATCGGGCGTCACGTCCTTGCCGTTGACCGAGAGGACGACGTCGCCCTGCCTGATCCCGGCCTTGTCCGCCGCTTCGCCGGGCTGCACGCTGCGGATCAGTTCGCCATTGCCCTCGGGAATGTCGAGCGCGGAGGCGAGATCGTCGGTGATCGGCTGCGGACCGACGCCCAGATAGCCGCGCTCCACCGCTTCGCCCTTCATCAGGGTGTCGATGATCGGCTTCGCCTCGGTCGCGGGAATGGCGAAACCAATGCCGACATTGCCGCCCGACGGCGACAGGATCTGCGAATTGATGCCGATGACGTTGCCGTCCATGTCGAACATGGGGCCGCCCGAATTCCCCCGGTTGATGGCCGCATCGGTCTGGATGAACCGGTCATAGGCGCCCTGGCCGGTAACGCGGTGCAGCGCGGAGATGATGCCCGCGGTCACGGTGCCGCCCAGGCCGTAGGGCTGGCCGATCGCCACCACCCAGTCACCGACGCGGGCCGAATCGGAATTGCCGAACTTCACGAAGGGCAGGTTGTCGCCCTCGATCTTCAGCACCGCCAGGTCGGACGCGGCGTCATTGCCGATCAGCTTGGCCTTGTACTCCTTGCCGTCGGTCAGCGTCACCATGATCGACTGCACCACGGCATTGGCGTTGCCGGCGGCGATCACATGGTTGTTCGTGACGACATAGCCGTCGGGCGAAATGATGAAGCCGGAACCCAGCGACTCCGCCTCGCGCGTCACCGAATCGCCGCCCGGATTGCCGAAGAACTGACTGAACGGCGTGCCGGCGAACGGATTGGCGTTCACCTTCACCTTCTGCGTGGTGGAGATGTTGACCACGGCGGGCTGCAGCTTTTCCACCATGTCGGCGAAGCTCGCCGGGGCGCCGGGACGCGGCGCGGCGCTGGCCAGGACGTCGCGATCGTTCTGCGCCGTCTGCGCGCCCGCCGGCGGCTGCAGCGTCATCGTCGCGGCGGTGCCGCCGAGCAGCAGGGCGGTGGTAATGGCGTAGGCGTAACGCACGGGTTCAATTCCTCTCTTCATTCGGGCCAGAATGGCGCTTTACTGCGATAAAGCGCCTGAACAGCGATTGAATGACGCAGATACGGGTCACCGGTCGGGATTGGCGAATTTCCCCAGATAGCCGTCGCCCGGTGACAGGATGAAAGACGAGTTGCCTTTCGGATCGGTTCCATCCACGCCGAAGGTGTGGCGATAAGACTGCATCGCGCGCCAGAAGTCGTAGAACTCCGCATCCTTGCTGAAGGCCTCGGCATAGATGCTCGCCGCCTGCGCATCGGCATCGGCACGGATGATCTGCGCCTGCTTCAACCCTTGCGCGCGGATCGTCAACGCTTCCTGCTGACGCGCCGTCGCCATGCGCTTGAGCGCGCTTTGCAGCGGACTGCCGTCGGGCAGATCGGCATGCTTGATGCGCACATCGACGATTTCGATTCCATATTGGCTGGCGATGCGGGCGAGACCGGCCTGGATGTTGTCCATCACCTGGCCGCGCTCGGGGCTCAGCAATGCCGCGAACTGCCGCTTGCCGAGTTCGTTGCGCAGCGCGGAGCCCAGGATCGGCTTCAGCGCGGCGGCGGCATCTTCCTCCGTTCCGGCGGTCACGACCATGCGCAGCGGGTCGACGACGCGGAACAGGGCGAAGGCGTCGACTTCCAACCGCAACTGGTCCGTGGACAGGACCGGCTGGTTCTCCAGGTCGATGTCGAGCACGCGCTTGTCGACCCAGACGAGACGGTCGACGAAGGGGATACGCGCGATCATGCCGGCGCCGCTCCGCCCCAGCGGCCGGCCCGGGACATAGGCGTTGACCGTGGCGACCGGCTTTTCAAAGCGCAGGATGACGACCTGCTTCGTCTCCGGCACGATCGCGAGACTGGAAAAGCCAACGATCGCCAGCACCAGCACCAGGATGGCGAGCACCATCGGGTTGCGGAACAGCGAGCGGCTCATTGGTCACCTCCGCCGCTGCTCGGGGCGGTTACCGTGGTTTCCGGCGCCTTTTTCGACCCCGGCGGCACGAGATAGGGCACCACGCCGTCCGGCTCGACGATCGTCTTGTCGGTGTTGGCCAAAACCTTTTCCATCGTTTCGTAATATAGCCGCCGCTTGGTCACCTCGGGCGCCAGGCGATACTGTTCGTAGATCTTGTTGAACTCCGCCGCCTGGCCCTGGGCCGATGCCCGCACCTGCTGTGCATAGGCGCGCGCCTGATTGAGATTGGCCTGCGCCTGCTGCTGCGCGGCGGTCACCGCCTTGAACGCCTCGTCGACCGCGGCCGGCGGGCTCGCATTCTTCACCGATACGCCCTGTACCTCGACACCGGCGCGATAGTCGTTCAGCAGTTCCTGCATCCGCTGCTGGACGCGCGCCTCGATGGCGGAACGCCCGGCGCCGATCACCTCGTCCAGCGTCACCGTCGCCACCACCTCGCGCATCGCGCTCTCGGCCACCGCCCGCACGACCTCCTGCGTGTTCTTGATCTCGAAGACGTAGCGTTGCGGGCTGCGGACATTCCAGCGTACCAGATAGCTGAGATTGACGATGTTCTGGTCGCCGGTCAGCATCAGGTTCTCGCCATTGCCGGTCGGGAACACCTCGTCGCGGATACGTTCGACATCGACCTTGCGCACCGCATTGATCGGCGCCGGCCATGTCATCTGGACGCCCGAATCGAGCGTGCGCGTGTAATTGCCGAAAAAGGTGACCACGCCCTTTTGCTGCGGACCGATCGCGTGAAAGCTCGTCACCAGGAACCACAGGACGAGGATGACGCCGATGCCGAGCAGCCAGAGATTGCGCCCGCCCGGCGCCTGGAAACGGCCGGGGCCGCCATCGCCGCCGGAACCGCCCCCGCCACCGCGGGCGCGCTTCAGGAATTCGTCCAGCGAGGATACGCTGGCACCGCGCTGACGCCGGCCCTGCGGGGGAAATTGCCAGGGGTTGCGCGGCCCGCCGTCATCGTCGGACCCGTTCCCCCCGCCATTGCCCCAGGGACCCTTATTGTCTGCGCTCATCAGCACGCCGGAACGTGCGAGCCACCCCGTGAATATAGCCATGGCCCCCTTTATAAGAACGTGCGCGCCGATTTACAGTGGCAGTATCGCAATTGGTGCCTATCTGCATCGGTGATGACCGATAGTGAAACGATCCAGGCAGTGCTGGCTCCGGTGGCCGCGGGCCGTGCCGCCGTCCGCCTGAAGGACGGGCGCGCCGACATCATTCTTGACGTCACCGGCCTTGCGCCCGACACGCGCGATGCGCTGGAGCGCGAGGTGCGGGGCGCGGCGGAGGCGGTCGCCGGCGTCGAGCAGGTGCGCATCGCCCAGACGACCAGCCGTCCCAGACGCCGGCTGATCGCGGTGGCCAGCGGCAAGGGCGGCGTGGGCAAGTCGACCATAGCCGCGAACCTCGCCGTCGCGCTCGCCGCTTCGGGCCGCAAGGTCGGCCTGGTCGACGCCGACATATACGGTCCGTCCCAGCCGAAGTTGATGGCTGCCGAGGGCGTGAAGCCGGAAGCGCGCGAAAAGACGCTGATCCCGGTGGAAACCCGCTACGGCGTACCGATGCTGTCCATGGGCCAGCTCGTCGCTCCGGATCAGGCGCTGGCCTGGCGCGGGCCGATGGCGACGAGCGCGCTGGGCCAGCTCGTCGACGCCGACTGGGGCGATACGGACACGCTGATCCTCGACCTTCCGCCCGGCACCGGCGACGTTCAGCTTACCATGGTGCAGAAGCACAAGCCGGTCGGCGCCATCATCGTCTCGACACCACAGGATCTGGCGCTGATCGACGCCAGGCGCGCGATCGCGTTGTTCGAAAAAACGGGTGTGCCGATCATCGGCATCGTGGAAAACATGGCCGGGTATCACTGTCCCGAATGCGGCGCGGTTTCCGATCCGTTCGGGCGCGGCGGGGCGGAAGCGGCAGCGAACGACCTCGGCGTGCCGTTGCTGGGCCGCGTGCCGCTTGACATCGCCATTCGCGAACAGTCCGATGCCGGCACCCCGCCCGCCGCCGGGAACGGGGACAAGGCGGCCACGTTCCACCGCATAGCCGGCGCGCTGGGCGACTGGCTCGATGCACGTGGAGACTGACGATGCCGCTGACACGGGACGAGGATATCAAGACGCTGCTCGGCGAGGTGCGCACCATCGCCATGATCGGCGCTTCCGACCGGCCCGATCGCGCCTCGAACGGGGTGATGAAGTTCCTGCAGGATCAGGGCTACCGCGTCATTCCGGTCAATCCGCAGATCACCGGCGAACACGTCCACGGTGAATTCGTCTTTCGCGACCTGTCGCAGATCGAGTCTGTCGACATGGTCGACATCTTCCGCAATTCCGAAGCGGCGGGCGAGGCGGTGGATCAGGCGATCGCACACGGCGCGAAAGCGGTGTGGATGCAGTTAGGCGTGATCAACGAAGCCGCCGCCGCCCGCGCCGAGGCGGCGGGCCTCAAAGTCGTCATGGACCGCTGCCCGAAGATCGAGATTGCCAGGCTGGGCGTCGCGCAGCTCAGATGAGCCGGCGGGCATCGGCGCCTGCGGACTTCGACGGCCGCGCCCTGGCGCGATTGCCCGCGCCGCCCGTCTTCAACCAGGCATCGGCATCATGGATCCGGTCGAACACGGCGACGTTGGGCTGACGGAATACGTGTTTCGCCTGTAGTTTCAGAAGCGTCGTGCCGACCACGATCGTGGCGCGACCGCCGTTGAGATCGTCCGCGAGGTGGGACAATTCCGCGAAGGCTTGCGCGATCTGCACCGATTGGACGGCGTATCCACGCGAATCGCACCGTATATCGAACGGCCTGCCCGACCGGCGTGCTCGGGCCGCCAGTGCAAGCAGTTCCGAAGCGTAGCGATCGAAAACCGCCATGTCCCAATAGCCGGACACGACCGCATCGATGCGCCGCTTCGCCCCGTCGTAAGCCAGTCGGTAGGAATCGTCCCGCATCGAAACCGGTTATCCGGGCCGGCTTGCGGAAACGTGAATCCGGCGCGCGGCCCGCATCAGTCGCGCAACAGTTCGTTGATGCCGGTCTTGGCGCGGGTTCCCTCGTCCACCTGCTTGATGATGACGGCGCAATAAAGCGACGGTTTTCCGTCACCGCCACCCATCGTACCGGGAACCACCACGGCATAAGGCGGCACCTCGCCCATCGTCACCTCGCCGGTCGCGCGGTCGACGATCTTCGTCGACTTGCCGAGATAGACACCCATCGACAGCACCGCGCCCTCGCCGATACGCACGCCCTCGGCGACTTCGCTGCGCGCGCCGATGAACGCGCCGTCGCCGATGATGACGGGATCGGCCTGAAGCGGTTCCAGCACGCCGCCGATTCCGGCGCCGCCCGACAGGTGAACGTTCCGGCCGATCTGGGCACAGCTCCCGACGGTCGCCCAGGTGTCGACCATCGTGCCCTCGCCGACATGGGCGCCGATATTGACGAAGCTGGGCATCAGCACCGCGCCCTTGCCGATATGGGCGCCGCGCCGGACGATGGCGCCGGGCACCGCGCGGAAGCCCGCTTCGCGAAAGGCGCTTTCGCCCCAGCCGGTGAATTTCGAGGGCACCTTGTCCCACCAATGCGTGCCGCCGGGACCGCCCGGCACCGGCGCCATGTCGTTCAGGCGGAAGGACAGAAGCACCGCCTTTTTCAACCACTGGTTGACGCGCCAGCCGCCATCCTCTCCGGGCTGCGCGACCCGCGCCTCGCCGCGGTCCAGCAGAAGGATCGCCTCGGCCACTGCCTCGCGCACGGGGCCGTCGGTGTGGACACCGATTGATGCGCGGTCTTCCCACGCGGCTTCGATGACGGGAATCAGGGCTTCGTCGGACATGGTCCATCCTCCAGAATCTGCTCGAGCCACTGGCCGAGATCGCGGGTGGTGAAATCGATGAAGCTGCGGTCGCGGTCGGCGGCTTGTTCCGATCCGTTGTCGACCCAGACGGTCGTCATTCCAATCGCCTTGGCAGGCTTAAGGTTCCGCGCCATGTCCTCCACGAACAGCGACGCTTCGGGATCGAGGTCATAGGCTTCGCACAGGCCGTGATAAGCGCGCTTGTCAGGCTTCGGGCGATAGCTTGTCGCGTGGATGTCGTGCACCGCCTCGAAATGCTCGCCCAGGCCCAGCCGGTCGAGCACCTTGCCGGCATAGGGCGCATCGGCATTGGTGAAGACGAGCTTCCTGCCCGGCAGTTTCGCGATGGCGGCGCCGAGCGGTGCGTCATGTTCGAGCACGTCCATCTCGACATCATGGACGAAGGCGAGGAATTCGTGCGGGTCGACATCGTGCTCGGCCATCAACCCGGCCAGGGTCGTCCCGTGCTCGAAGAAATGCGCCTTCTGCACCCGCCGCGCCTCCTGCGCGTCGCAGCCCAGCAGGTCGCAGATGTAACGGCCCATTCGGGCGTCGATCTGGGCGAACAGGTTGGCGCTGGCTGGATACAGCGTATTGTCGAGATCGAAGATCCAGTTGCGGATATGGGCGAGCGCATCGAGCATGGCCGCGGCGCTTAGGACCAATCGCCGGCAACGGCAATGACCGGGTTGGACAGTGGCCGATCTTCGCTCCTCCGCCCGCCGTCCGGTTCCTGATGCGAGAGCAAGGGGTGGCGAATTGCAACCGGACGCCCCACCTCCACGCCATGACCGGATATTCGCTGCTCGATCTCGTCCCCATCGTCGAAGGCGGCGATGCCGCCGCCGCGCTGAACGATGCCGCCGATCTCGCCCGTGTGGCGGAGGAAGCGGGCTATACACGCTACTGGGTCGCCGAACATCACGGCATGCCCGGCATCGCCAGCGCGGCCACGTCGGTCGTGATCGGCCATGTCGCCGGCCGCACCCGCCGCATCCGGGTGGGTGCGGGCGGTATCATGCTGCCCAACCACGCGCCCCTCGTCATCGCCGAGCAGTTCGGCACGCTGGCGGCGCTCTATCCCGGCCGCATCGACCTCGGCCTCGGCCGCGCGCCCGGTTCCGACCAGCGGGTCGCCCGCGCCCTGCGCCGCACACTCGACAGCGATCCCAACGCCTTTCCGCGGGACGTGGTCGAGCTGCAATCCTATTTCGCCGATGACGGCCGCACCGGCATCCGCGCCGTTCCCGGCGGCGGCGCAAACGTGCCGCTCTGGATTCTCGGCTCCAGCCTGTTCGGCGCGCAACTGGCGGCGGCGCTGGGCCTGCCCTATGCGTTCGCCTCGCATTTCGCGCCGGCGGCGCTGGACGATGCGATTGCGCTTTATCGGCGCGATTTCAAGCCGTCGGCGCAGCTCGACCGGCCGCATGTGATGCTCGGCTTCAACGTGTTCGCCGCCGACACGGACGAGGAGGCGCACTATCTCGCCTCTTCGCAGCAACACGCGTTCGTCGCGATCCGCAGCGGCCGCCCGATCCAGCTTCCGCCGCCGGTGGAGCAGTATCGCGAGCGGCTCGGCGAGCAGGGCAATGCCATTCTCGACACGGTGATGGAATGTTCGGCCATCGGCAGCCGCGAAACGGTATCGCGCGCGATCGCGGCCTTTCTGGAGCGCACCGCTGCGGACGAGCTGATGATCACCGGCGCCATGTTCCATGCCGAGGCCCGCCGCAAGAGCGTACGCATCGCCGCCGGAGCCATGCGGGACCTGGCGGAGTCGGGGGCGTCGGACGCCGTCTAGAGGCAAGTTCGACCGACCGTGAACGCCGTGCCGGCCCTTGAGCCGGCTCAGGAAGAGTCTCGTTCAACTCCGTTTCCTTGTGCTCCCGCGAAGGCGGGAGCGGCGGGGATACAGATACCGGTTCCGAACCTGCAGGTTCAGGCAGATCGTGTGCAAAGCTGACAGCATCCGCTTCTAACGCCGCGAACGCGTGGGCGCGTGGAAATCCGGCGGCTTTCCGGCGATCCAATCGAGGAATCGGGCGATATCTGGTTGCGCCCGCAATGCCGCGAGATCGCCGTTCAGGGCGGCCAATTCGCTGTTGCGGCAATGGGCGTGGATGGTCCGATGACAGATCGGGTGCAGCGCGACGGTCCGCCTGCCGCCCCGGCTTTTCGGTACGAGGTGATGCCATTCGACCCGCCGGCCGAGAACCCGGCCGCACAGCGCGCAACGATCGGGTTCGGCTTCCTCTTTGCGCTGCGACGCCTCGGCCTCGGCCAGCGCTGCCCGGCGACGAACTCTGCCGCTCACTTGTCCTTCATGGCGTCGAGCAGCTTCTTGACCTCCTGTGACCGGCCCCTGGGCAGGATCAGGATCTCGTCGCCGTCCGCCACGACGATCAGGTCGTCGACGCCGACCATGGCAACGTGCTTGCCCTCGGCCCGGACGTAGCAATTATTCGTGTCGACCGCGGTGACGGTGCCGTGAAGGGCATTGCCCGCAAGATCGCGATCGGCCAGCAGGTGCAGCGCGTCCCAGCTACCAACGTCGCTCCAACCCATGCGGACCGGGACCACCGCGACGCGATCCGCCTTTTCCATCACCGCGTAATCGATCGAATCCGACGGCGAGCGAGCGAATGCCGCCGGGTCGGGCAGAATATGACGGCCCCTGCGCGCCGCCCCCTCCATCGACCGCCGAACGGCCGCGACGATACCGGGCGCGAACGCCGTCAATGCCTCCAGACAGGCATCGGCGCGGAACAGGAAGATGCCGCCGTTCCAGACGTGATCGCCGCTTGCAAGCATGGCCTCCGCCCCCGCGCGATTCGGCTTTTCGACGAACCGCTCGACCCGGTGCACGCCGTCGCGCAGAGCCTCGCCCACCTTGATGTAGCCATAGCCGGTCTCCGCCGCGTCGGGCGTGATGCCGAAGGTCGCCATCCAGCCGTCGCGGACGAGCGGGAGCGCGGCATCAATCGCGGCGCGAAAGGCGTCGACATCACCGATCACGTGGTCGGAGGGCATGACCAGCAGCGGCGTGTCGTCGCCGCCGACGGCCAGTGCTGCAAGCGCGATCGCGGGGGCCGTATTGCGGCCGGCGGGTTCCAGGATCAGTGCCTGCGGCGTGACGCGAACGTCCGCGAGCTGCGCCTCCACCGCTTCGGCATGTCCGGCATTGGCGACGATCAGCGGATCGGCGAACCGCGCATCGCCATGCATGCGCAAGGCGGTGAGCTGCAACATCGTCTCGGCCGCGGTGAGCGGAAGGAGCTGTTTGGGCCGATGCGCCCGCGACATCGGCCAGAGGCGGGTTCCACCCCCGCCCGATAGAATGACCGGTACGATCCGTTCTGCCATGGCAACTCCCGACTGCGTTCAGGCCGGACAACGCCCGACGATGCCATAATCTTCAGCCTTTGTTTGTCATTTTTTGCGACACATCGGGAGGTGTCGGAGAATCTTACACCCTTTCACGGCGGGACCGGGCGATGATCAGGCTGTTCAAGCACTATGTGCCGAACGCGGTTCTGCTGCTGGGGCTGCTGGACATTCTGGTGCTGATCGCAGCGGCGGAAGGGGGCTGGATCGTCCGAGCCGACCAGGTCGGCATGGCGATCGAGCCGATATCACACCGCATTCCGCAGCTCCTGACCTTCGCTGGCGCACTGGAACTGGCGATGATCGCGGTCGGCGTCTACGGCGCCGATGCGCTGCAGTCGCTGCGTTTCGCCACGGCGCGGCTGCTGGTCGCGGTATCGCTCGGCACCATCTTTCTGTCCGTCATCTTCTTTCTGGTGCCCGCGCTCACCTTCTGGCGGTCGAACCTGCTCTATGCGATGGGACTTGCGCTGGGGTTTCTGATCCTGCTGCGCATCCTGCTTGGAAAGACGCTCGGCAGCCAGGTGTTCAAGCGGCGCGTCGTCGTGCTCGGGGCAGGCGCGCGTGCGGCGCGGATCAAGGCGTTGGCCAAGCAGCCCGGCGCCGCCTTCGCGGTGGTCGGCTATGTCGCCATGAGCGAGAGCAACCGCGTCATTCCTGAAGCGATCGCGCGCGAAGCGATCTACAACCTAGCCGATCACGTCGTTCTTCTGAATGCCTCCGAAGTGGTCCTGGCGCTGGAGGAGCGGCGAAACGCCCTGCCGCTCAAGGACCTGTTGCGGATCAAGACGACCGGCGTCCACGTCAACGAGATCTCCACCTTCCTGGAGCGCGAGACGGGTCGTGTCGACCTCGACAGCGTCAACCCTTCCTGGCTGATCTTTTCCGACGGATTTTCCTCGAGCCGCATGTTGTCGGCGATGTTCAAGCGCGTGTTCGACATCAGCGCGAGTCTGGCGCTGCTCCTGCTCGCCATGCCCGTCATCCTGCTGACCGCGCTCGCCATCCGGATCGACAGCAAGGGGCCCGTCCTCTACCGCCAGCGCCGCATCGGCCGCTACAATGTCGACTTCAGCATCGTGAAGCTGCGGTCGATGCGGACCGACGCCGAAGCGCGCGGCAATGCCGTCTGGGCGGAACGGAACGATCCGCGCGTCACCCGCGTCGGACGGATCATCCGCAAGCTGCGCATCGATGAACTGCCGCAATGCTGGAGCGTGCTGAAGGGCGAGATGAGCTTCGTCGGCCCGCGGCCCGAGCGGCCGCAATTCGTTGCCGATCTGGAACAGCAACTCCCTTATTATGCCGAGCGGCACATGGTGAAGCCGGGTATCACCGGCTGGGCGCAGATCAACTATCCCTATGGCGCATCGACCGAGGATGCGCGGCAGAAGCTCGAATACGATCTCTACTACGCCAAGAACTATTCCCCCTTTCTCGACCTGCTGATCCTGCTCCAGACGATCCGCGTGGTCCTCTTTCCCGACGGCGCGCGCTGAGGCGATGACGGCGCTCCTGAGCCTTTCCGGCCACGCGCTCGCCGCGCTGTTCTTCGCCGTGCTGGCGCTCTGGGCATGGCGGCGCGACCGGCCGCCCCTCCCCCGCACGCGGTTCGTGGCGGCACTCGGATTGACCGCCTTGTGGGCGCTGAGCGTCGCCTGCATGGGCGAGGGCGAACGGGGGCCGGTCGTCGTCGCGGTGCTGAGGGATCTCGCCTGGCTGTTCCTGCTGCTGAGAATGCACCGCGACATCGGCGGCGGTCGCGGCTCCTTCGCGCTGGGCAGCGTCCACGCGATGGTGATGGGCGTAATCGTCGTCGCTGGCCTGTCGAGCCTGTCGACCATCCCGGCGGCACAGTCCATCGGCATATTGCTGCGCCTGCTGGCCCTGATGGGTGCCCTGCTGCTGGTCCAGAACCTGCACGGCGGACAGGCGATGCCCGGCCGGTTCACCTTTGCCGGGCTCGCGACGCTGTGGGTCGCGGACTGCATCGTATGCGCCGTCACCTATGCCGGCGGCGGCGGCGGCGAGGCCCTGTTGCTGGCCCGCGCGATCGCCGTGCTCGTCGCGGCCGCCCTGCTGGCGGTGGCACTGCTTCGGCCCGCCGAAGCCGCCGGCATGCGCCTGTCGCGCGCGGTGACCTATCGGTCCTTGTCGGCTCTCGCCATCGGCGCCTATCTCGGCCTCATCGCGCTGATCACGAGCGTGATCGGCGCGATCGGCGGCGCGCATGTGCGCATCTGGCAGACGGCGCTCATCATCGGTGCGACGACGGCCGCCCTGACGCTGGTTTCCAGCCCCTGGCTGCGCGCCTGGGTCAAGGTGAAGCTCGCCAAGCACTTCTTTCACCACCGCTACGACTATCGCGACGAATGGATTCGCTTCACGGAGACGCTCGGGCGCCCGGACGTCCAGAATTCGCTGGAACAGCGCATCGTCAAGGCGGTGGCCGATCTGGTCGACGCCCCCGCCGGTCTGCTGCTCGTGCCGGATGGCGATGGTCTGGGCGCCGGCCCGGACTGGAACTGGCGCGACGATCCGCCGCTTGCCGGCCGCAGCATCGAACTCGTCGCCCATCTCTCGAAAAGCCGCCGCATCATTGAGCTGGACGCTGTGCGGGCCGGGCGGGCGGACCGGCGGGACCTGGCCGCCGTGCCCGGCTGGCTGACGGCGCATGACAGCGCCTGGGTGCTGGTGCCGCTGCCGCATTTCGACCAGTTGGTCGGCGCGATCCTCTTGTCGCGCCCCGCCCTCGCCCGCCCGCTGGACTGGGAAGATTTCGATCTGTTGCGCATCGCCGGGCAGCAGGTGGCGAGCTACCTCGCCGAAGCGCGCGCGCACGACGCGCTGGCCGAAGCCCGCCGGTTCGAGGAGTTCAATCGCCGCTTCGCCTTCATCCTGCACGACATCAAGAATCTGGTGAGCCAGCTCACCCTCGTCGCGCGCAATGCCGAACGCCATGCCGACAATCCTGACTTCCGCGCCGATATGGTGGCCACGCTGCGGGAATCGTCGGACCGGATGACGGAATTGCTCGCGCGGCTGTCACAGCGCGAATCGGTGGCGGCGGGCGATGTCCGGCCGATCGACGTGGTCGCGGTGGTCGAACATGTGGCGCAGTCCAAGCGTGCCCGGCATCCCGTGGCGTGCGCGGGGGAGCCGCGTGCGGTCGCGGCGGCCGATCCGGTCCGGCTGGAGCAGGTGCTGACGCATCTCGTCCAGAACGCGATCGAGGCGAGCGGCCCCGGCGAACCCGTGACGCTCGACGTCGGCGAAGACGACGGCATCGTTCATATCGACGTGATCGACCGGGGCTGCGGGATGGCGCCAGCATTCGTGCGCGACCGGTTGTTCAAGCCGTTCGTCACCGAAAAGCCCGGCGGCTTCGGCATCGGCGCCTTCGAGGCGCGACAACTGACCCTGGCGATGGGGGGGCGGCTCGACGTCACGAGCCGGGAAGGCGAGGGCACGCGCTTCCGCCTCACCCTCGACGCTGCGGAGATATCGCAGGAGATGGAACAAGCGGCATGACGGGCGAGATACCGAAATTGCTGATCGTCGAGGACGATCCCGGTCTGCAGCGCCAGTTGCGCTGGGCCTATGACGGATACGAAATCCTGGTGGCGTCGGATCGTTCCGACGCCATCGCGCAACTCCGCGCGGAGGAGCCGCAGGTCGTCACGCTCGACCTGGGATTGCCGCCCGACCCCGACGGCGTGTCGGAAGGCTTCGCCGCGCTGGAGGATATCCGCCGCCTGGCGCCCGATGCGAAGGTTATCGTCGCCTCCGGCCACGGCGAACGCGACAGCGCCTTGAAGGCGATCGCCGCCGGCGCCTGGGATTTCTATACCAAGCCGATCGATATCGACGCGCTGGGCCTGATCGTCAGCCGCGCCTTCCACGTCCATGCGCTGGAGGCGGAAAACCGGCGACTGGCCGCGCGTGGCGGCACTACCACGGCGCCCGGCGGCATGATCACCGCGGCGCCCGAGATGCTGAGCGTGACGCGGACCATCGAGCGGGTAGCGGCAGCCGACGTTTCGGTGCTGCTGCTGGGGGCCAGCGGCACCGGCAAGGAATTGCTGGCCCGCGGCCTGCATGATCAGAGCGCGCGTGATCGCGACGCCTTCGTCGCGATCAATTGCGCCGCCATTCCCGAGGCGCTGCTCGAAAGCGAACTGTTCGGCCATGAAAAGGGGGCGTTCACGGGTGCGGTGAAGACGACGCCCGGCAAGATCGAACAAGCAGGTGGCGGCACGCTGTTCCTCGACGAGGTCGGCGACATTCCGCTGGCGTTGCAGGTGAAGCTGCTGCGCTTCCTGCAGGAGCGCGTGATCGAGCGGATCGGCGGGCGCAGGCCGATCCCGGTCGATACCCGCATCGTGTGCGCAACCCATCAGGACCTGGACGCCATGGTGGCAGACGGTCGGTTCCGCGAGGATCTCTATTACCGGCTGGCCGAAATCGTCGTGCGAATCCCCGCGCTGGCGGAGCGTCCCGGCGACGCCGCATTGCTGGCCCGCCACTTCCTGCACCGGCACGGGGAAGCGATGAAGCGGCCGCTCAGGGGGTTTGCGCCGGACGCCCTGGCGGCGATCGATACGCACGATTGGCCCGGCAATGTCCGCGAACTGGAAAACCGGGTGAAGCGCGCGGTGATCATGGCCGACGGCAAGCTGGTGACGGCTGCCGACCTCGATCTCGCCGAGCCTGCGGGCGAGCCGATCAACCTGAAGGCGATCCGCGAACGCGCCGACCGCAAGGCGATCCGCCACGCACTCGCGCGCAGCGACGGCAACATCTCCGGCACCGCCCGCCTGCTCGGCATCAGCCGGCCGACGCTCTACGACCTCATGAAGAATTATGATCTTCAGCCCTGATCGGCGCCTGCTGCGACCGGTCGCCATGGGCGGCGGTGCCGCGCTGCTCGCGCTCCTGCTCTGCGTTGCCGGGCTCGCCGCCTTCCGGCCTGCCGCCGCCGAACCACAAGCGGCGCAACAGGCGCTGGCGAAGGCGACGGGACTGCTGGCCGCCGGAAATGCCAGCGGCGCCCGGGACGCCGCGCTGGCCGCGACGCGGGATGCGCCCGACTGGGGCAAGGCGCTTGCTGTTCTGGCCCGCGCGCACCTGGCGCTGGGCGATGGCGCCGCCGCCGAGGCCACGCTCGGCCGCGCCGTGGCCGCCGGCTTCGCGCGCGATGCGGCGCTACCCGATTATGCCGCAGCCTATGTGCTGCAGGGCCAGCCCGAACGCGCCCTGGATACGCTCGACCGGATCGACGGCCCACCGGACGCGCAAATGCTAGACACCCGTGGGCGCGCGCTGCAGGCCATGGGCGATTTCGAGGCCGCGCGCGACGCGTTCGAAGCGGCCGCCGAGCTGGCTCCCGACGATGCGCGAGCCTGGATCGCGCTGGCCCGCTTTCGCCGTGCCGCCGGCGACGTGGCGGGTGCGATCGTCGCCAGCCGCCGGGCGGTGGCGGCCGATCGGAACTTTCCCGAAGCGCTCTATGTCCGGGCCGGGCTGGTGCGCGAACAATATGGCCTGACGGCCTCACTGCCCTGGTACGAAGCCGCGTTGCAGGGCGACCCCGGCCGCGCCGGCATCCTGCTCGATTATGCCGCGACGCTGGGCGAGGTCGGGCGCGCGCGCGACATGCTCGCCGCCGTGCGAAAGGCGATGGCGATCCGCCCCGGCGACGCCGAAGGATTCTATCTTCAGGCCGTACTGGCCGCGCGTGCCGGAAAATTCGATCTCGCCCGCTCTATCCTGCAACGCGCCGGCGACGCTGCGGCCGGGATACCCGGCGCGCTGCTGCTGGCCGGTGCGCTCGACATCGAAGCCGGCGGCTACCAACAGGCGATCGAGGGATTGCACGAACTGGTCGCGCGACAGCCCACCAACCTGGCCGCGCGGCGGCTGCTGGGCCTGGCCTATCTTCACGGCGGGGCCACGGCGGACGCGATCGACCTGCTGCGCCCGATGGCGGCGCGCGACGATGCCGACAGCTACACGCTTTCCCTGTTCGCGCGTGCGCTGGAGGAAACGGGCGACCACGCCGCGGCGGCACGCTATCTGGACCGTGCGGCACGGCCGATGCGCGGCCGGTCGCACATATTCAGCGCCGATGACAGCCTGGCGGTGCTGCGGACCGCAGCGGCCGAGGCGCCCGGCGACATCGCCGCGCAGATCGCACTGGTCCGCGGCCTGATCGCTTCCGGTGCCGACGCCGAAGCCCAAAAGGCTGCCGACGCGCTGGCCGCCGATCATCCCGGCGCGCCGCAAAGCCATATATTGACGGGCGACGTGCTGATGGCACGCGGCCGTTTTGCCGGTGCGGCCGAAGCCTATGCACAAGCGGCCGATATTCGCTTCGACGAACCGGTCATGCTCCGCCTGGTCGAGGCGCTGGACCGCACCGGCCGGCGCGAGGCGGCCACGAACGTGCTGGCGCTGTTCCTGTCGCAGAACCCGATAAACGTCGCCGCGCTTCGCCTCGCCGGTCACTGGCAGCTCGCCGCCGGGGATTTCGACGCGGCGATCGCGACGCTGGAAGCACTGCGCCGGCGGATCGGCGACGGCGACGCCGCCGTGCTGGCCGAATTGGCGACCGCACATGCCGGCGCGGGCGATGCGGCGACCGGCGTCGACTATGGAAAGGCGGCCTTTGCACTCGCGCCGGCCAATCCGGCCGTCGCGGACGCCTATGGGTGGGCGCTGCTCCAGGCCGGTCGCAAGGAAGACGCGCGACAATTGCTGCTGAAGGCGGTTCGCATGGCGCCCGACCATGCCGGGCTGCGCTGGCAT
Source organism: Stakelama saccharophila (assembly GCF_032229225.1). Lineage (NCBI taxonomy): Bacteria > Pseudomonadati > Pseudomonadota > Alphaproteobacteria > Sphingomonadales > Sphingomonadaceae > Stakelama > Stakelama saccharophila. Next base: position 539,200 of record NZ_CP135076.1, on the reverse strand, counting down.
CTGGCCCAGGCCTATGCCGCGCTGGGACGCACCGGCGATGCCGCCGAACAGGCCCGCGCGGCACTGTCGCACGACGGCTTTCGCGATCGCCAGGCGGCAGAGGCGCTGGTGCGCGCCACTGCTTGAGCATGGCCGCGCAGCGGCTATAGCGGCACCATGTTCGATCGTATCGCCGCCGCCCTGGAACGACTCGCTCCGCCGCCACCGCCATCGGCGGACCCGCTGGCCCATCCTGCCTATCTCTGGCGCGACCATGTCCTGACCGCGGCGCGCGCCTTCACCCCGCTGCCGCTCGACATGCTGCGCGGCGTCGATTCCCAGAAGCAGGCGCTGGTAGACAATCTCGACCGGCTGGCGCGCGGTGTCGCCGCGCAGGATGCGTTGCTGTGGGGCGCGCGCGGGACGGGCAAATCGGCTCTCGTCAAAAGCGCGGTGGGCGCGTTGCAGGCGGACGACGCCCCGCTGGCCCTGATCGAAGCGGGCACGGCCCTCGACAGCCTGCCGGAGCTGTTCGCGGAAATCGCGCCGGTGAACCGCGCCTTCGCCATCTTCATCGACGATCTCGGTTTCGACGGCGTGTCGGAGGCGCGGACCTTGCGCTCCCTTCTGGAGGGCGGCGCGGAGGCGCGGCCCGCCAATGCGCGCCTGATCGTGACCGCCAATCGCCGCCACCTCGTCCCACGCGACATCGCCGAACAGGACAGCGCGATCAATCCACGCGATTCGATCGACGATCAGTTGGCGCTCGCCGACCGGTTCGGCCTCAGCCTCGGCTTTCACGCGATCGACCAGGACGGGTATCTGGCCATCGTCGAAGGCTATGCCGCGGCCCACGGCCTTCCCTTCGACCCGGCGGAGGCGGTCAACTGGGCGACCCGGCGCGGCAGCCGGTCGGGCCGGGTGGCCTGGCAATATATCGTCGATCTCGCGGGACGCGCCGGCAAGGCGCTATAGCCTTGCTCAGCCGAGCTTTTCGACCTGCTCGGCCAGTTCCAGCCACCGCATTTCAGCCGTTTCCTTTTCTTCCCGCGCCTTTTCGACCGCCCTGGTGAGCGCGGCGAAGCGGTCGGGGTCGCGGGTATAGAGGTCGGGATCGGCGAGGAATGTCTCATCGCGCGCGATCGCGGCGTCGATCTCCTCGATCCTCTCCGGGATCAGATCATAGTCGCGCTGGTCCTTGTAGCTGAGCTTGGCCTGCTTCTGCTTCGGCGGCGCAGGTGTGCCGCCGCCGGATTTCCCCGCCGTCTTCTTCTGCGGCTTCGGCCGGCGCTTCGCCTCCCAATCGGCATAGCCGCCGGCGATGATGTCGATATGGCCGCTGCCGTCGAGGCCCAGCGTCATCGTCACCGTGCGATCCAGAAAGTCGCGATCGTGGCTGACGATCAGGACGGTGCCCTCATAATCGGCGATGACCTCCTGCAGCAGATCGAGCGTTTCGAGATCGAGGTCGTTGGTCGGTTCGTCGAGCACTAGCAGATTCGATCGCCGCGCGAATTCGCGCGCCAGCAGCAGGCGCGAGCGCTCGCCGCCCGACAGCGTGCCGACCTTGGCGTCGGCCAGGCCGGGTTCGAACAGGAAGTCCTTGAGATAGCCCTGGATGTGCTTGCGGCTACCGCGCACGTCGATCCAGTCGCCGCCGTCCGCGAGCACGTCGCGGATGCGCTTTTCCGGCTGCATCAGGCTGCGCTGCTGGTCGATGACCACGCCGTCCAGCGTCTTCGCCTGCGTCACGCTGCCCTCATCGGGCACGATCTCGCCGGTGAGCAGCTTCAGCAGCGTCGTCTTGCCGGCACCGTTGGCGCCGACGATGCCGATCCGATCACCGCGCTGAATGCGCAGGGTGAAGTCGCGAATGATGGTGCGGTCGCCGTATCGCTTGCTCGCATGCTGCGCGTCGATCACCACCTTCGACCTGGTATCGTCGCTCGCCACCGCCAGCTTGGCGGTGCCTTGCGGCCCCAGCATCGCCGCGCGCTGGGCACGCATCTCCATCAGCTTTTCCAGCCGGCCCATGTTGCGCTTGCGCCGCGCCGTCACGCCGCGGTGCAGCCAGTGCTCCTCGATCTTCAGCTTGGCGTCGAGCTTTTGCGCGGCGCGTTCCTCTTCCGCCTGCACCTGCTCGGTCCAGGCCTCGAACCCGCCGAAGCCGATCTCGTTGCGGCGGATCTGACCACGATCGAGCCACAATGTCTGGCGGGTCAGGCGCGTCAGGAAGGTGCGGTCGTGGCTGATGGCGATGAACGCGCCGGAATAGCGGCCGAGCCAGCCTTCCAGCCAGTCGATCGCGGCGATGTCGAGATGGTTGGTCGGCTCGTCAAGCAACAGCAGGTCGGGCTTCTGCGCCAGCGCGCGCGCAATGGCGGCGCGGCGCCGCTCACCGCCGCTCGCCGTTACCGCCTCGCGCCCCAGGTCGATGCCGATCTGGTCGGCGATTGCCTCCGCCTCGTGCCGGGCGGGGGCATCGTCGCCCGAAAGGACGAAATCGAGCAGCGTGTCGTACTTCGCGACCGCCGGTTCCTGCTCCAGGAGCACGACATGGGTGCCGGGCACGATCACGCGGCGGCCCTCATCCGCCTCGATCTGCCCGGCGATCAGGCGCAGGAGCGTCGTCTTGCCCGCGCCGTTCCGGCCGATCAGCGCCAGCCGGTCGCGCTGGCCGATGAACAGGTCGAGGCCGCGGAACAGCCATCCTGCACCCTGCTGCAGGCCCAGGCCTTCGTAACTGAGTATCGGAGCCGCCATCGTGCGCCGCAGGTAGGCGGCGGCGCGGCGCACCGCAAGCGCCGCGGCATTCACCGGCGATACATTCACAGGCTGTTCAACGCGGCGCCGCTATGCCACCAGCAATGACCATGGTCCTGAAATCCTTCCTGATTGCGGGCGCGCTTTGTGGCGTGGCGCCGACGGCCGCCGAAGGCGCCGTCCCGCAGCACCGCCGGGAGGATCAGAACGCGGCGCTGGAAGGGCGCCGGTCCGGGCGCATTCTGCCGGTGCGCGAGATCGAGCGCCGGGTGTTGCCGTCGATGCACGGCGCCAAATATCTCGGCTTCGATTTCGATTCGGCCACGACCATTTACACGCTCAAGTTCCTGCGCGATGGATCGGTCATCTGGGTCGATGTGGATGGCCGCTCCGGGCACGTACTGCGCCGGTCCGACCGATGACGCGGCTTCGGACCGCGAAATAAGGGGAAGAATATGCGCGTTCTGATTGTCGAGGACGAACCCAATCTGGGCCAGCAGCTTCGCACCACGCTGGAAAATGCGGGCTATGCCATCGATCTGGCCACCAACGGCGAAGATGGCCATTTCCTGGGCTCGACAGAGGATTACGACGCGATCGTGCTCGATCTCGGCCTGCCCGAGATCGACGGCCTCACCGTGCTCGACCGCTGGCGCAAGGAAGGAAAGGGCACGCCCGTTCTCGTCCTGACCGCGCGCGACAGTTGGTCGGACAAGGTCGCCGGGCTCGACGCCGGCGCCGACGATTACGTCGCCAAGCCGTTCCAGACGGAGGAACTGATCGCCCGCCTGCGCGCGCTCATCCGCCGCGCCTCGGGCAATGCCTCGTCCGAACTGACCGCGGGCGACATCCGGCTCGACACCCGGTCGGGCAAGGTCACGCGCGGCGGCGAGCCGGTGAAGCTGACGGCGCAGGAATATAAGCTGCTGAGCTATTTGCTGCATCACAAGGGCAAGGTGGTCAGCCGCACCGAGCTGATCGAGCACATCTATGACCAGGATTTCGACCGCGATTCGAACACGATCGAGGTGTTCGTCACCCGCATCCGCAAGAAGCTGGGCGCCGAGGTGATCACCACGATCCGCGGCCTGGGCTACAGCCTCGAGGATCCCGAGGAGCGCGAGGCGGCGCAATAAGTCCGCCGGTTCGAGCGAGGCCCCGTTGGCGGAAATCGAAGCGCAACCGCGACCCTATGTCCGGATCACCGGCTCGCTGAGCCGGCGCATGATCGTCATCGCGACGATCTGGATCCTCGTACTGCTGACCGGCGGCGGCTTCGCGCTGGACCGCATCCTGACGAGCGCCGTCACCCGCAATTTCGACGACCAGCTCGAATATCTGCTGAACTCGATGATCGTCTCGGCACAGATCGATTCGAACGGCGAGGTCATGTTCGACCGGCCGCTGGGCGATCAGCGCTTTCTGGAACCCTATTCCGGCCTTTACTGGCAGGTCAGCGGCGGCGGTTTTCAGCCCTTCCCTTCGCGCTCGCTGTGGGATCGGTATCTGAAGGTCGACGATCAGCCGCATCGCGGCGGCGCCTACATCTATAACAGCAACCAGTTTCCCGACCAGCAGCTTCGCATCGTCGAGCGCGAGGTGAAACTGCCCGGATCGCCGATCTGGTGGCGTTTCCAGGTGGCGCAGAAGCGCGACGCGCTGGATGCCCAGATCGCCGCCCTGCGCCGGACACTGGTGCGCAGCTTCCTGCTGCTCGGCCTCGGGCTGGTGGTGATGGCGGGGCTGCAGATCTGGTACGGCCTGCTGCCGCTGCGCCGGCTCCGTCTCGCGATCCAGCGGCTGCGATCGGGCGAGGAAGCCCGGCTCGAAGGCGCCATGCCGGCCGAGATCGCGCCGATGGTCGAGGAACTCAACGCACTCGTCGCCCATAACGACCGGCAGGCGGAGGAGGCGCGGCGCCATGCCGGCAATCTCGCCCATGCGCTGAAGACGCCGCTTACCGTCATCATGAACGCGGCCACGGCCCAGTCCGGGCCGCTGTCGGACACCGTGATCCGCGAAGCCCGGGCGATGCGGCGCCATGTCGATCACCATCTTGCCCGTGCCCGCGCGGTGGGGCGGCGCGGCTCGTCGCACAGCCGGGCGGACGTCTGGGCCTCGATCGACGCGGTCGAGCGCGCCGTATCGCGCCTGTATCCGCACCTGCGCATCGACACGGACGGGCAGAAGGATCTCATCGCCCGGATCGAACGGCAGGATCTCGACGAAATGCTCGGCAACCTCGTGGAAAATGCCGCGAAATACGGCGGCGGCAGCGTGTTTCTCACCGCCGGCGCCGATGCCGGCTTCATCGAGATCCTGATCGAGGACGACGGCGCCGGCATCCCCGATTCCGATCGCCACAAGCTGTTCGAACGCGGCGCGCGGCTCGACACCGGCAAACCCGGCACCGGCCTCGGCCTCGCCATCGTCCGCGACGTCGTGGAAATCTACGAAGGCACGGTCACGCTCGAGGAAAGCGAGGATCTTGGCGGGTTGCTCGTCCGGCTCCGCCTTCCGGCCGCCGCCTGACCCGGCGCTTGCCCCGCCGGGCTCAGTGGCCGCGACAGGCCAGCGCGTCCAGAATGTCGTCGATCCGCGCCGCGTCGCCGGCCGCCACGACCTCGCCGTTGCTGTCGGCATGCAGCGGGTCGCCCGACCAATCGCACATGCGCCCGCCCGCGCCTTCGACGATCGGAACCAGGGCAGCGAAGTCGTAGAGCTTCAACTGCGCCTCGACGACGATGTCGAGATGCCCCGATGCAAGACAGCCGTAATTATAGCAATCCCCGCCGAGGACCGTACTGCGCACCGCCGCGTCGAGATGTTCGAAGGCGTGAAGCTGCGCATCGTCGAACATCGCCGGCGACGTGGTGGCGAGCAGCGCCTGCGACAATTCCCGGCAGGGCCGCGTCGTCGCCCTTTCGCCGTTCAGCAGGGTCGGGCGGCCGGTAACGCCGATCCAACGCTCCTTCAGGATGGGCTGATCGATAACGCCCAGCACCGGCCAGCCCTGGTCGACGAGCGCGATCAGCGTGCCGAAAATAGGCCGACCCGAGATGAAGGCGCGGGTGCCGTCGATCGGGTCCAGAATCCAGCTCCTGCCGCTCGATCCCTCCCGTTCCCCCTCTTCCTCGCCCAGAATGGCGTCCATCGGCCGTTCGGCGACGATCAGGCTGCGCATCGCCGCTTCCGCCGCCCGGTCGGCTGCCGTGACGGGCGAATCGTCGGCTTTCGTCTCCAGGCCGTGATCGGCGCGAAAGAGCGGCCGGATCGCGGCGCCGGCAGCGTCGGCGAGGCGGTGCGCGAGTTCTATGTCGGTGCGGTCGAGGGCCATGGCGCCTGCCTAGCGATCGCGATCCGGTTGCGCCAGCGGGCGATCGCGGTCACGGTCGTGTAACAGGCCGAACGCAAGGAATCTTCATGCGCTGGATTGGTGCCCTCGCCCTGTTCGCGGTTGCAACGCCGGCTGCTGCCCAGTTGCGCGTCGTGCCCGAGCAACCGGCCGACGCGGAGGCGGCGCGCGCGGGCGTCGACATCTTCCTGATCAACGACGGCGAACATCCGCTGCCGGCCGAAGCCCCCGACCGGATGTCGGTGACCGCCGCCGACGGCACGCGGATGGAGCTGCGTCGACAGAGCCGACTGGACGGCACGATCGCGCCCGGCGCCTTTGCCCGGTTGCATTATGAGGCGGTGCCGGCGGTCGCGACGGCGCCGTCCGCGCCCCGGCAGATGGCTGCGGACGCGGATGCAGGCGAGCAGGCCGTGGCGTCGAGCAAGGGACGCGCCTCCGGCTTTTTCGACCGGTTCGAACCGAACGAGCCGATCTACGGCGTTTTCGGCACGGGCGATTCGGGCGCGAAACTGCAATTCAGCTTCGCCTTCCGTCCGTTCGAGGACGCCGGAGCGCTCGACGGGCTTCGCTTCGGCTATACGCAGACGATGTTCTGGGCGATCGACGAGCCGTCCAGCCCGTTCCGCGCCACCATCTACAGCCCGGAAGTCTATTATGAACGCGATCTCGGCGCCGACTGGATCGGCGCTGTCGGCTATCGCCACGATTCGAATGGCCGCAGCGAACCGGTCTCGCGCGATTCGAACCGGCTCTTCGTGCGCGCCGCGAGATACTGGGACCTCGGCCGCGGCTGGCATGCCGCGCTGGCGCCGGAAGCCTGGATATATGTCGGCGAGCTGTCGGCGCGCGACCATATCGGCCGCTATTGGGGCAATATCGCCCTGCGCGCCGCCATCGAGCAGGATGCCGGCCTCAAAATCGCACTCTACGGGCGCGGCAATCCCGACAGCGGAAAGGGCGCGACGGAACTGTTTCTGTCCTATCCGCTCGCCGATGTCGGCGGAGATTTCGGAATCTCCCTCTTCGCTGAAGGTTTTTCCGGCTATGGTGAGTCGCTGGACGACCTCGAACGGTCGGACACCCATGCCCGGATCGGCATCGCGCTGACGCGGTAGCGGACCGGCCGCCCGGCTTGCACGGAGAACAACGGATGCGCCTTTTCCTGATCCTCGCCGCGGCGGCGACCGCCCTTGCGGCACCGGCCTATGCCGCGCTCGACAAGGGCGCGCCCGCGCCCGACTTCTCGGCGGAAGGCGCCATCGCCGGCAAGCCGTTCCGGATTCACCTGGCCGACCAGCTCAAAAAGGGTCCGGTCGTGCTTTATTTCTTCCCGGCCGCCTTCACCTCCGGCTGCAACGCGGAGGCCAAGGCGTTCGCGCAATCGATCGACCAGTTCGAGGCAGCGGGTGCTACCGTCATCGGCATGTCGGCGGATTCCGTGTCGCAGCTCGAGAAATTCTCGACCGCCCATTGCGCGGGAAAGTTCGCGGTGGCGAGCGCCTCGCCGAAGATCATCCAGGCCTATGACGTGTCGCTGGGCAAGACGATCCGGACGCCAGAAGGCGTGGAACGCGCCATCACCGACCGCACCAGCTATGTCATCGCGCCGGGCGGCAAGATCATCTACGCCCATAGCGCCATGAGCCCGGCCGGGCATATCACCGGCACGCTGGCCGCGGTGCGCGACTGGCGCGCGAAGCACCCGCGCTGATGCTGCTCAGCCGGTACGGTCGAGCAGATCGTCCGTAACCATCATGGTAAAGGCCGGCTTGTTCCCCGGCGGGGTCTCCGCCACCGCATCGACGAAGGCGGCGCGGGTTTGGGGATCGTCATAGACCATTTTCTGGTCGAATGCGGCCTGCCACGTGGCTTCGTCCGGCCATTCGGCATAGCCGACGAAGCGCCCGTCGCGTTCGCGGTGCAACCGTGAGCCCAGGCTGCCGTAACGCTCGCGGATGAGATCGGTCCCCCTGCGCCAAGCCGTTCGGAACTGGTCTTCTTTTCCCGGGTGGACACGCCACCAATAAACCGCGACGAACATGGTTGCGGATCTTCCTTTCCGAACGATGTAACCGTTACATACGCGATGTTAGCAGTTTCGCCGTAGCGATACGGCGTGAGTTTTGTTCCCGCACGATCGGGAAGGACCTTGGGGAAGGCGACTCGATGCTTGCCGATCGGGCAGATGTGGACGATCCGGAGCGTATGCAGCCGACGATGCGGCTTTATGATCGCGTCGGGCAGTTCCTTCGCGATCAGCGGCTGGAACCGACCCCGGTCAACTACAGCTTCGCCTACCACGTGCTTGCCCATCCCGACGGACCGCTCGCCAGGGCCGTCATGCGCCTGACGGACGGTGGTGTCCGGCTGACGCGGCGCGATATCGATTCGCTGGAAGCGGACGTCGATACCGCCGCCGCGACGAACTCGGCGGCGCATGCCCAGAATCTGGTGGCGCGCACGCAGGTGCAGGTCGATGGCTTCGAAGACCTGATGCATCGGATGCGCGCCGAAACGCGCGGCTTCGGGCGCGATCTGGCTGCGAGCAACGCCGAGCTTCAGAACCGCGCCGGCGAGCATCCGATCCTGCACGACGTCGTCCAGATCACGGCGGGCATGCTCGACCGGGTCCACCATGCCGAAAGCCGGCTGGAGGAGGCCACGCGCGAGACGCGCGACCTGCGCGCCCTGCTGGAGGAAGCGCGCGACGACGCCAAGCGCGATCCGCTGACCGGGCTGCCGAACCGCCGCGCCTTCGAAGAGGCAATGACGGAGGCCGTCGCCGCCGGCCGCGCCATGGCGGTGGCGATCATCGACGTCGACCATTTCAAGGCGATCAACGACCGGTTCGGGCACGATATCGGCGACCGCGTGCTGCGGGCGATCGCCGGCGAACTCGCCACCGCCTGCGGCGACCATCTCGTGACCCGCTATGGCGGCGAGGAGTTCGCGATCCTGTTTCTCGACGTGGAACAGACCGCTGCCGAGGCCACGCTTTTCCGGGCAAAGGAGGCGGTATCGGCAAAACGCTATCGCGTGCGGGAGAACGATCTTCCCGTCGGCGAGATTACCGTTTCCGCCGGGTTGACGAGGGCGGAACCGGGCGAAGCCTGGGCGGAAACGTTCCGCCGCGCCGACCGCCTGCTTTACAGCGCGAAAACGAATGGCCGAAACCGCGTCCTGCACGGATAGGGCCCGCCAGAATCTGGTTAAATTCACCTATCGGTTCCGGTGCATTTTGCCAAAAGCGCGGTGAGCTAAATTACATACCCATTTGAATCAATCACTTACCGTTCTGGCACGCTCCCTGCAAACCTGTTTGGCATCAGCCGCCAAATGGTTTGGCGGACAAGAATACAGGGAGTTACGTCAATGATCGCTCGGTTCGAAACGCTTCACCGCACCACGGCCGCCCTTGTCGGCGCCGTCTTCGCGACCGCCATCCTGGTCGCCGCCGCCACTCCGGTCCTGCCGATCGCCTGATCGGCAGCAGACCCTCTCTACGCGGAGGATATCATGGTTCGTTCGATCGCCATCGGGATGCTGTCCTTTGCCGTGACCGCAACGCTCGTCATCGCCAGTGCCGCGCAGGGCTCCAGCCTCATCGGCTGAGCCCGCCGTCACGCCCGGTCGGCATCTGGCACGGCCGTGGGGGCGCCAGGCTTGTGCGACGGAATGCGGAACGCTCACCGTCATGCGGGGTTGGACCGGGGGGGGAAAGCGTTTGAAGGAGCCTTGCCATGAGCGATCCCGATACCGTCGACATGATCCACGAGGATGGCCTGCCGGGTCATGAAAGCGGGTTGACTCCGAAACCGGACTGGGAACCGCGCTATCCCGGATCGGGGCGCCTGGACGGCAAGGTCGCCATCGTCACCGGCGCGGACAGCGGGATCGGTCGCGCCGTCGCGGCGCTTTACGCACGCGAAGGTGCCGACGTGGCGATCGTGTATCTGTGCGAACACGACGATGCCGAGAAGACGGCGGAGATCGTGCGCGGCGAAGGCCGCCGGGCGCTGACGATCGCCGGCGATCTGGGCGAGGACGGCTTCGCCAAACAGGTCGCGGATCAGGTGATCGGTGAATTCGGTCGCATCGACATCCTGGTGAACAACGCCGGTGAACAGCATCCCGACCAGGACATTACCGATATCAGCGAAGAACAGCTTCGCCGCACGTTCCAGACCAACATCTTCGCGATGTTCTTCCTGACCCAGGCCGTGCGCCCGCACCTGAAAAAGGGCGCCGCCATCGTGAACTGCACGTCGGTGACGATGTACAAGGGGTCGAAGGAACTGCTCGACTACAGCTCGACCAAGGGCGCGATCACCGCCTTTACGCGCAGCCTGTCGGAAAACCTGGTCGGCGACGGCATCCGCGTGAATGCGGTCGCCCCCGGCCCGATCTGGACGCCGCTCAACCCGAGCGGCGGCGCCAGCAAGGAAAAGCTGGAACATTTCGGCGAAGGCACGCCCATGGGCCGCCCCGGCCACCCCAACGAAGTCGCGCCCGCCTTCCTGTTCCTTGCCTGCGAGGACGCCAGCTACATGTCCGGCCAGGTGCTCCATCCCAATGGCGGGATGATCGTGAACGGGTGATCCGCCCCGTCGACGCCGCTCAGCCGCGCGCCACGGTGGCGCCGGCAGGGCCGACGGGCGCACGCTCGCCACGCGAATAGGTGCCGGTCAGCAGCCCCGCCGCCAGCACATGGCCGGCCATCGCCTTGACGATCGCCGAGCGCCCCGGATTCTTCCCCGCCTCCGGACCACCATCGAGCGCGAAAAGCTGGAATGCGTAATTGTGGACGCCGTGTCCGGTCGGCGGGTCGGGCGGCAGCCAGCCTTCACCGAAATAGCTGTTGCGTCCGACATCGCCGTGCCGTGCATCGCCGTCGCCATCCTCGCGAATCGCCCCCTCGGCAAGTTGTTCGACCGTCGGCGACAGGTTCCAGACGACGGCATGAACCAGCGGCTGCGGCGCCGGCGCGTCGGCATCCTCTACGATCAGCGCCAACCGCTGGGTTCCTTCGGGAATGCCGGTCCAGAAGAGCGGCGGCGACACGCCCGCGCCGTCGGCGGTGAAGCGGTCGGGCAATCGCGCGCCGTTGGCGAAGGCGGGGCTCGCCAGCCGGATCGATTCGAACGTGCCCAGTTCGGGCTGGACGATCGCCAGCTTGTCCGCGCCGGCGCGCAGCCCCTTGATCGCCTGTCCCAACCAATGCGGCACATGTTCGAGCATGGTGACGGCCTTTCGTGCGGTTAGACGTCGAGTTTTTCGTAGTCGGGCGGCGGGCCGATGCCCTGCATCCGCTCCGCCAGCAGCGGGCGGAAGGTCGGCCGGCTCTTCATGCCGACATACCAGCGCTTTGCCTGGTCGTGACTCTTCCAGTCGATCCCGCCGAGATAATCCGCGACCGAGATCTGCGCCGCCGCCGCCAGATCCGCCAGGCTCATCGTCGAGCCGGCCAGCCAGGAACGGTGGTCGAGCAGATAATCGATGTAATCGAGATGGGCGACCGCCGCCTTCATCGCTTCGCGCAGCAGCCGGGCATCGGGCGCGGCGCGGCTGATGATGCGCTTTTCCATCCGCTCCTGCAGCAGCGGCGCGGTGATGTCGCGGTAGAACTGGGTGTCGAACCAGGTGACGAGCCGGCGGATTTCGGCCCGGTCCGCGGCGGTGCCGTTCAGCATCGCCGCCTTTTCGACCGTTTCCTCGAAATATTCGCAGATCGCGACCGAATCGACCAGCAGGGTCGCCCGCTCGCCATGCACCATCACCGGGGTCTGCCCGGCCGGGTTCATGTCGAGGAACTCGTCGCGCCGTTCCCAGGGATATTCGCGCACCGGCTCGTATCCGACGCCCTTCTCGCCCAGCAGCAGGCGGACCTTGCGCGAAAAGGGACAGAGCGCGAATTGATAGAGATGCCACATGGTTACCCGCTCTTAGCGAGCAGGCGCGGCCGGGGGAAGTGGCGGCGGGGCGTTCGCGTCGGCGATGCCCCACGGCACGGGGCTATTCGGCCGCGACCAGCGCCGCCTCCTCTTCGTCGAGCGGATGCGGCAGGCGGCCCAGCATCTCCTTCGGCACCACCTGCCAGAAGCGGCCGCGGACCGTGTCCCAATCCTCGATCAGGCTCGCCGCCCATTTGCTGTCGGTCGCCTCCAGATGCTTTTGCATCAGGCCGCGCAGCACCGATTCCCAGTGCCGCGACGCCAATCGCTGCCAGGTGATGTTGTCGGGATTGGCCCGGCGCTCGAAACTGCCATCGGCGTCGTAGACGAACGCCATGCCGCCGGTCATCCCTGCGCCGAAGTTCGATCCCACGCGGCCCAACACCACCGCATAGCCGCCCGTCATATACTCGCAGCCATTGGCGCCGCAGCCTTCGATCACGACATGCGCACCCGAATTGCGCACGGCGAAGCGTTCGCCCGCCCGGCCGGCGGCGAAAAGCTGACCGGCGGTCGCGCCGTAGAGCACGGTATTGCCGATGATCGTGTTCTCGTGGCTGACGAGCCGCGAACTCACCACCGGCCGCACGACGATGCGACCGCCCGACAGCCCCTTGCCGACATAGTCGTTGGCGTCGCCGAACACCTCCAGCGTGATACCCTTGCACAGGAAGGCGCCCAGCGACTGACCGGCCGACCCGCGCAGGCGCACATGGACATGACCGTCGGCGAGCTTGGTCATGCCGTATTTGCGCGTGATCTCGCTGGACAGGCGGGTGCCGACCGCCCGGTGCGTGTTGCGCACGCTGTAGGTGAGCTGCATTTTCTCCCCGCGCGAGAAGACCGGGGCGGCGTCCTTCAGGATCTGCGCGTCGAGGCTGTCGGGTACGTCGTTGCGAAAGGTGTTGAGCGCGAAGCGGCGCTCGATCGCGTCGCCGTCCACCTTCGCCAGCACCGGATTGAGGTCGAGATCGTCGAGATGCTCCGCGCCGCGGCTGACCTGGCGCAGCAATTCGGTGCGGCCGACCACCTCGTCCAGACTCTTGCACCCCAGCCGGGCGAGAATCTCGCGCACTTCTTCGGCGATGAAGGTCATCAGGTTGATGACCTTTTCCGGCGTGCCGGTGAATTTGGCGCGCAGGCGCTCGTCCTGCACGCACACGCCGACCGGGCAGGTATTGGAATGGCACTGGCGCACCATGATGCAGCCCATCGCCACCAGGCTCAATGTGCCGATGCCGAATTCCTCCGCGCCCAGGATCGCCGCGATGACGATGTCGCGCCCGGTCTTCAGTCCGCCGTCGGTGCGCAGGCGCACCCGACCGCGCAGATTGTTGAGCGTCAGCGTCTGATTGACCTCCGACAGCCCCATCTCCCACGGCGTGCCGGCATATTTGATGCTCGTCTGCGGTGACGCGCCGGTGCCGCCGGTATTGCCGGCGATCAGAATGACATCGGCATGCGCCTTGGCGACGCCCGCAGCGACGGTGCCGATACCCGCCGACGAGACGAGCTTCACGCACACCCGCGCCTTCGGATTGATCTGTTTCAGATCATAGATGAGCTGCGCCAGATCCTCGATCGAATAGATGTCGTGATGCGGCGGTGGGCTGATCAGCGTCACGCCGGGCGTGGCATGGCGCAGCTTGGCGATGAACTCGGTGACCTTGAAGCCGGGAAGCTGCCCGCCCTCGCCGGGCTTGGCGCCCTGCGCCACCTTGATTTCGATCTCTTCGCAGGCATTCAGATATTCCGCCGTCACGCCGAAGCGGCCGCTCGCGATCTGCTTGATGACCGAATTGGCGTTGTCGCCGTTGTCGCGCGGCGTATAGCGGCTCTTGTCCTCGCCGCCCTCGCCCGACACCGCCTTGGCGCCGATGCGGTTCATGGCGATCGACAGCGTTTCGTGCGCTTCCGGCGACAGCGCGCCCAGGCTCATACCCGGCGTCACGAAGCGCTTGCGGATTTCGGTGATCGCCTCCACCTCGTCGATCGAGACGCCGCTTTCGGGATAATTGAATTCCAGCAGATCACGCAGATAGACCGGCGGCAGATCGCGCACCCCGCGCGCAAATTGCAGATAGCTCGAATAGCTGTCGGTCCCGACCGCGGTCTGGAGCAGGTGCATGAGCTGTGCCGAATAGGCGTGCGTCTCGCCGCCGTACCGCTGACGATAGAAACCGCCGATGGGCAGCGTCGCGACGCCTGTGTCGAACGCGGCCCGGTGGCGGTCGCTCGCATTGACGTAGAGCGAGGCATAGCCTTCGCCCGATATCTTGGCCGGCATTCCGGGGAACAGGTCCTGGACAAGGGCACGCGACAGGCCGACGGCCTCGAAATTATAGCCGCCGCGATAGCTGGAGATCACCGCGATCCCCATCTTCGACATGATCTTCAAAAGGCCGTCGCCGACCGCGGTGCGGTGACGCTGCAGGCATTCATCGAGCGGCAGATCGCCGAACAGTCCGCGCTCGTGCCGATCGACGATCGCCGCCTCGGACAGATAGGCGTTCACGGTCGTCGCGCCGACGCCGATCAGCACCGCATAATAATGGGTGTCGAGGCATTCCGCCGTGCGCACGTTGATCGAGGCGTAGGAGCGCAGGCCCCGGCGCACGAGATGCGTGTGAACGGCGGCCGCGCTCAGCACGCCCGGGATCGCCACCCGGTCCGGCCCGATATGCTCGTCGGTCAGGAACAGCTCGGACCGGCCCTCGCGCACCGCCTGCTCGGCGGCCTGCCGGATGCGCTGGATTGCGGCGCGCAGCGCCTCCGGCCCGCCATCCGCTTCGAAAGTGCAGTCGATCTCGCTCGCCTGACCCTCGAAATGCGCCCGCAGCCGGGCCCATTCCGCGCCCGTCAGCACCGGCGAATCGAGCACCAGCACCTTGCCGGGCCGCTTGTGCGAATCGAGGATGTTGTCGAGATTGCCGAACCGCGTGTTGAGCGACATGACATGCCGTTCGCGCAAGGAGTCGATCGGCGGGTTGGTCACCTGGCTGAAATTCTGGCGGAAGAACTGGCTGATCAGGCGCGGCTTGTCCGACACCACGGCGAGCGGCGTGTCGTCGCCCATCGAACCCACCGCCTCCTTGGCCTGCTCGACCATGGGCGACAGGATCAGCTCCATGTCCTCCAGCGTCTGGCCGGCCGCGACCTGGCGCCGCGTCAGTTCCGCCCGGTCGAAACGCACGGTGCCGTAGTTCGGCGCCGGCGGCAGGTCGTTGACGGTCAAAAAATTGCCGATCATCGCGGCATAGTCCGCCTCGCCCGCGATCCGGTCCTTCAGCTCGCGGTCGTGAAAGACCGCACCGTCATCCAGGTCGACCGCGACCATCTGGCCGGGGCCGAGCTGGCCCTTTTCCGCCACATTGCTTTCGGGCACGACGACCATGCCGGCTTCCGATCCGACGATCAGCAGCCCATCGGTCGTCTGCGTATAGCGCAGTGGGCGCAGCGCGTTGCGGTCCATGCCGGCGACCGCCCAGCGGCCATCGGTCATGGCGAGTGCGGCCGGCCCGTCCCACGGCTCCATGACGGAGGCGAGATACTGGTACATCGCCCGGTGTTCGGCGGGCATGTCGTCCTTGCCGCCCCAGGCCTCCGGGATCAGCATCAGCTTGGTCGTCGGCGCATCCTTGCCCGAGCGGCAGATCGCTTCGAACACCGCATCGAGCGCGGCGGTGTCCGATGCGCTCGCCGGGATCACCGGCTTGATGTCCTCGCTATGCTCGCCGAACGCGATCGAGGCCATCTTGATCTCGTGGGAAAGCATCCAGTTGCGGTTGCCGCGGATCGTGTTGATCTCGCCATTATGCGCCAGGCAGCGAAACGGCTGCGCCAGCCACCATTGCGGGAAGGTGTTGGTCGAATAACGCTGGTGGAAGATCGCCACCCGGCTTTCGAACCGGGCGTCGAGAAGGTCGGGGTAGAAGTCCGACAGGCTCTCGGCGAGGAACAGCCCCTTGTAGATGATCGAGCGGCAGGACAGCGAGCAGATATAAAAGCTCGACACCTGCGCCGCGATCACGCGCTTTTCGATGCGGCGGCGAACGAGATAGAGTTCCTTTTCGAACTCGGCGGCGCTCATTTCCTCCGGCAGCGGTCCGGCGATCATGATCTGCTCGATCTCGGGCCGGGTGGCCTGCGCCTTCTGGCCGATCACCGACACGTCGACCGGCACCTGGCGCCAGCCATAGATGGTGTAGCCGGCCTCGATCAGTTCGCTCTCGACGATGGTGCGGCAATTCTCCTGCGCCTGAAGGTCGGTGCGCGGCAGGAAGATCTGCCCCACGGCGAGCCGGTTGGGCAGCACCTTGTGGCCCGACGAATCGATCGCATCGTCGAAAAAGCGGTGCGGCAGGTCGACATGAATGCCGGCGCCGTCGCCGGTCTTGCCATCGGCGTCGACCGCGCCGCGGTGCCACACGGCCCTGAGCGCATCAATCGCCGATTCGACCACCCGACGCGAGGCACGCCCGTCGGTCGCCGCGACGAGACCCACGCCACAGGCGTCGGATTCGAATTCGGGACGGTACATGCCCTCGCGGGCAAGGCGGAGGCGTTCGGCTTCGTTCATTCGCTGTTCGCTTTCGTCATTGTCGGGCCGCCTGCGGGCAGGCGGGCCGTCGCGCTTGCCGATCGATCGGATCAGGCAGCCTTGCGGGTTTCGCGCGCCTTTTCCTTCAGGAAGGCATGCATCTTTTCGCTCACGTCGCGGCCGTCGCGGATCGCCCACACGACCAGGCTCGCGCCGCGCACGATGTCGCCCGCGGCGAACACGCCGTCCATGCTCGTCATCATCGTGCGGTTATCGACGCGCAGCGTGCCCCAGCGGGTGACACCCAGTTCCGGCGCGTCGAACAGCTTCGGCAGATCCTCCGCCTCGAAGCCAAGCGCCTTGACCACCAGATCCGCCGCGACCGTGAACCCGCTGTCCGGCTCCGGCTCGGGCGCGCGGCGCCCGCTGGCATCGGCCGCACCCAGCCGCATCCGCGTTCCCCGGACGCCCGTCACCCGCTCGTCGCCGTCGAACGCCTGGGGCGCGGACAGCCAGACGAATTCCACGCCCTCATCCTCGGCATTGCCGACCTCGCGCTGCGAACCCGGCATGTTCGCACGGTCGCGGCGATAGAGACATTTCACCGATTTCGCGCCCTGGCGCACGGCGGTGCGGACACAATCCATCGCCGTGTCGCCGCCACCGACGACGACGACGTGCTTGCCCTGCGCGTTCAATTGTCCGTCCTCGAACTCGGGCACGCTGTCGCCGAAGCTCTTGCGGTTCGATGCGGTCAGATAGTCGAGCGCTTCGACCACACCGATACTGTCGATTCCCGGGGCCTTGATCGCGCGCGGCTTGTAGACGCCGGTTGCGACCAGCAACGCATCGTGCCGTTCGCGAAGTTCGCCCAGCATCGCATCGCGGCCGACCTCGAAGCCCTCGTGGAAGACGATGCCGCCCGCCTTCAGCCGTTCGACGCGGCGCATCACGACTTCCTTCTCCAGCTTGAAGCCGGGAATGCCGTAGGTCATTAGCCCGCCGGCCCGGTCGTGCCGGTCATATACATGCACCTCATAACCCAGTCTGCGCATATATTCGGCGCCGCTCAGCCCCGCCGGGCCGGCGCCGATGACGCCCACCGACTGGCCGCGTTCGGGACCGGGAACCAGCGGTTCGACCCAGCCTTCCTCCCACGCGGTATCGGTGATGAACTTTTCCACCGAGCCGATGGTGACGGCGCCGTGACCGGCGAACTCGATGACGCAATTGCCCTCGCACAACCGGTCCTGGGGACAGATGCGGCCGCAAATCTCCGGCATGGTAGAGGTGGCGTTGGACAATTCGTACGCCTCCTGCAACCGCCCCTCGGCGGTGAGACGCAGCCAGTCCGGAATGTGATTGTGCAGCGGGCAATGCACGGCGCAATAAGGCACGCCGCATTGCGAGCAGCGGCCGGATTGTTCTTCCGCCTTTTCGATCATGTAGCGATCGGCAATCTCGCGAAAGTCTCCGGCGCGCGCGCCGGGCGCACGCTTCGCGGGATAATCCTGCTCGATCGAAACGAATCTGAGGGTTTTGTCGTTCGCCATCCGTCCAACCTTGTGCATGTTGGCGCCTGCATAGACGAAAAATCCGCGCAAGTCACGCTGAAACCGGGAAATGGGTCAGCTATAGCTACCTATCTGGCAACAATCTTGTGCACAGCCGCAACATTTCCACCAAAGCTCTCGTGGAGCTAGGGCCGGATCGGACCTATCGCATCAACAACCAGATCAGCGTGCCTCCGCCGAAGACGATTCGATACCAGGCGAAGGGTCCGAAGCCATGGCGGCCGACAATACCGACGAACCAGCGGATGACGGCGAGCGCCACGAGGAACGACACGACGAAACCCACGCCGATCAGGCCCCAGCCGATCTCCGCGCTTGCCAATGAATCGCGGTATTTCCACAGCTCCACCGTGCTTGCGCCGAGCATCGTCGGAATGGCGAGGAAGAAGCTGAACTCCGCCGCCGTGCGCCGCTCCACGCCCAGCGCCAGCGCGCCCATGATCGACGCGCCCGACCGGCTGACGCCCGGAACCATGGCAAGGCACTGGATGAAGCCGATAGCAATGGTGCGCTTGAGCGGAATGTCCGCCACACCGACCACGTCGTGATTCCTGATCATGCGTTCCAGCACCAGGATCGCGATGCCGCCCAGGACCAGCGCCACCGCCACCACGATCGGCGCGCCGAGCAACAGCTCGATCTGGCTGTGCAGCGCCAGGCCGATCACCGCCGCCGGAATGAAGGCGACGACGATGTTGCGGGCGAACCGCCATGACACCGCCTCGCGCTCCAGCATGCCGCGTAACACCGCCCAGAAGGTGCGCCAGTAGAGCGCCACGACCGCCAGGATCGCACCGAGCTGGATGACGATATTGAACACCGCCCATTCCTCGGAATCATAGCCGAACAGCTCGCTCGCGAGGATCAGGTGCCCGGTCGAGGAGACCGGCAGGAATTCGGTCAGTCCCTCGACGATGCCGAGCAGGATTGCGGTTATCAGCAGTGGCATGCAGGCGCCCTCGGGCTGGAGACAGATAAGGCGGCTCGCCCGCGATCAGGCGGCGCTGGGCAGTCCGAACCGGCCGTGGCGCCGATACTGGACCAGCCAACTCGGCGCGACCGTGGCCAGCGGTGTGGGGCGAACGCCGAAAGCCTCGATGCCCGGCAGGCTGCCGCTTACCACATTGTCGTGTCGAAGCATGCACAGTTGGTCGCGCGTGATCGGCGCACCGGGCAGCGAAGCGAGCAGCGACGCGGCCCCGTCGGGGACTTCGACGATCACCGGCTTGCGGCCGGTCGTCTTCGCGATCCAGCGGACCAGATCGCCCATCGCGATCACGTCCGGACCGCCCAGTTCACAGGTCTGCCCGGCATGCGCCCCGGGCTCGACGATCGCCTTGACCACCGCGGCCGCGACATCGGCGGCATAGATCGGCTGGAACCGCGTCCGCGCCGCAATGACGGGCAGCACGGGCGCCGCCGCCATCCGCGCGAACCGGTTCACGAAGGAGTCTTCGCGACCGAACACGATGGACGGCCGCAGGATGGTCGCTGCGGGAAAGGCGTCGCGCACTGCCGCCTCCCCCTTGGCCTTCGACCGGCCATATGCCGATGGCGAATCGGGATCGGCACCGATGGCCGAGATATGCACCAGCGCGGGCACGCGCGCATCCGCCGCCGCCCGTGCGACGTTTCCGGCCCCGGCGACATGCACCGCCTCGAAGTCGCCGGACAGAATTCCGACCAGGTTGACCACGGCATCGGCGCCGGCGACGGCACGTTCCAGCGTTTCCGGCCGGGTGACGTCGGCGGCCACGAACTGCGTCTGGCCGAGATTGCCCAGCGGCTTCAGGAACCATGCCTGGCGCGGGTCGCGCTGGGCGATGCGCACGCGGATACCGCGCGCCAGCAAATCCTGCGCGATATAGCGACCGAGAAATCCGCCGCCGCCGAACAGCGTTACCAGCTTGTCCTTCATCCATTCGCCTCTTTAGCGTCTCGCGAGACCCGCCAGATGCCCGTTCGCGGGCCAAACGGCAAGCGTCGACTGCCGGTTTCCACACATGGCATTGACAAGCGCGCACCAGCTACCTTAGAGCGCGCCGCCTACCCCGTGCCCAGATGGCGGAATTGGTAGACGCACCAGCTTCAGGTGCTGGCGGGGGCAACCCCGTGGAGGTTCGAGTCCTCTTCTGGGCACCAATACTGGCTCTGGATACGTCCAAGCATCGTCCAGTAAGCGACTGGTTTCACAGCATTTCTTGACCGAAGATCGCCAGACACCGTCCGGCGAAATCCGGCTAAGGGCATCAGCAGCGACCACAAAATGCTGCCCTTTTCGTTGCCCTCGGATCGACCCGGGCTTGCTGGGAAAACGACATGCTGACCTACATCCAAATCAAAGCCGCCAAGCCGAGAGCGAAGGCCTGGAACCTTTCCGATTCACAAAACCTCTATCTCGTCATTCAACCCAACGGCTCGAAGCTATGGCGCTTCAATTACCGTTTTCTGGATAAGCAGAAGAAGCTTCATCTCGGAGGGTGGCCACAGGTAAGCCTCGCCGACGCTCGAATGCGGCGTGACGAGGCGAAGAAAAAACTTGCGGAAGGGATCGATCCCGCGCTGGAGAAAAAGCGCGCAAGAATCGCCGCCAAGTACGCCGCAGCCAACACCTTCGAGGCGGTTGCCGGGGAATGGCTCGTCAAATGCGAACGGGACGGCCTGGCACCGGTAACTATCGATAAGATCCGCTGGCTCCTCGCCAAGGCGTATCCTGTAATCGGCAACATCCCGATCGCGCAGATCACGCCGCATGAAGCGCTTGCCGTGCTTCGCAAGGTCGAGGCGACCGGTGCCTATGAGAGCGCCCGGCGCATGCGCAGCGTGCTCAGCCGGGTGTTTCGTTACGGCGTGGCGACCGTACGCTGCGACAAGGATGTCGCGGCTGATCTTCGCGGCGCGATTGCGGCGCCGAAGGTCAAGCACTTCGCCGCCATCACCAAGCCTTCCGAGGTCGGCACGCTCCTGCGAGCGATCGACGGCTACAGCGGTCACAAGGTGACGATCATGGCGTTGCGGTTGTCGCCGCATGTGCTGCTGCGTCCCGGCGAACTCCGGCAGGCCGAGTGGACCGACATCGACTTCGAGGAGGCGATCTGGTTCATCCCGGCCGAGCGCATGAAAATGCGGCGGCCGCACCGGGTGCCGCTGTCACGGCAGGTGATCGCGATGCTCCGGGAGCTTCACGAGCACACGCACTGGTGGAAGTATCTGTTCCCGGCCCTCGGCAAGCCACGCAAGCCGATGTCGGAGAACGCCGTCAACCAGGGCCTGCGCAAGCTCGGCTACACGTCCGACCAGATGACCGCGCACGGGTTTCGGGCGATGGCGGCGACACTGCTCAACGAGATGGGCGAATGGAACCCCGACGCGATCGAGCGCCAGCTTGCGCATGTAGATACCAATCAGGTCCGGCGTGCCTATGCGCGTGGCGAATACTGGGACGAGCGCGTGAAGATGATGCAGCGCTGGTCGGACTATCTCGACCAGCTGCGGGATGGTGGGAATGTGCTGCGGCCCGATTTCAGGGCCGGGCGAAAGGCGTAGCTCCGGAGGGTATCGCGGCGTCGAAGGTCGATCCCCCGGTGCCTCGACCCCCGAAGAACGCAGTGTGACGAATCCTCTGACTTTGCGCCGCCTAGTCCGAGGATTTGTCACATACTTGCGCGGGATGCGTCAGCTCTGATCATCGGGCGAGACGCCCATCGACCAGCGCTCGTCGGTGCGCTCGACGTAGAATTCTTGTTCGTCGGTAATTGCCGACAACGACGGGAAGATCGCGCTGCCGTCGAGCCAGGCGCCGAATTCGTCCGGATGCGCGAGCAGCGGCATGTGCCGGCTGACGCGTGCAATCAGCGGGTTGGCCATGACCAGCACGCCGGCGCAGCCGTGGCCGCCAGGTACGCCGAACCCGGCCCAGCCGGCCAGCGGCCGGTCCCACAGGCCCGTCCAGCTGCGCGTCCGCTGCCCGGCCGGCCCGTCGGGATAGGCGAAGGCCTCGAGGACGAGCAGGCATCGCTCGAGCTCGCCGGGATCGATAAGCATGCCCGCGTCCGCGCGCAGCTCGCGCGGAACGACTATGGCACGGCGCGCCCTCGATCGGCTGGGATCGACGAAGGCGGCTTTTGGCAGACCCCACGGCCGGGAAGTGACCGAGCGGCGGCCATCTCGTTCTGTCACGACCACGGCCGGTTCGCCGGGCCAGATCAGCGGCGCCCATGCCGGCGTGCCTTCCGGCTCGGCTGCAAACAAGGCCTCGATTTCGCTCAGGGCGCCCCGGTAACGCAGAAGCGCGGTCATGGTCGGGGAGACCCCAGGGCCGACTCGAGTCTCGTGCTCGAGGTCTGCGGATCATGCTCCCGGATCATATGCGCAGAGCCGCCGCGAGCCTAGCGCGCTGGTCGGCATGCTTTTCCGGGTTGGCGTCCTTGAGCTTGCGCAGATTGAGAAGTTTCCATTTGATCGCCGGCAGTTGGGCCGCGTCCGGCAGGCCGATCAGACCGAAATCCGGCTCGGCATCGTGGACGGAAAGCAGGAACTCGGCCGCTGCGCCGGTAGCGCGCGCGCCGATGTCCTCGATCAGCCGCTCGCGCGCGGCGAGCAGGGTCGCGAGTGGGACATGCTCGATCGTCATGCCGTCGAATTCCTGGGCAAAGGCACGGTCGATCGCAAGGCGATTGGGAGCGATCAGCTCGTGCAGCGGGCGGCCCGAGCAGGCGGCATAGACGAGGAAGGTACGAAACAGATCGTCCGTAACGCCTTCATGCTCGTAGAGCAGGTGGACATCGTACAGGTCGCGCGGATGCTGGCGGTCGAGCGCGGCGCAGAGCTTGCCCGCGTAGAGATCCTCGAAGTCGAACACCAACGTCTCGGCAAAGCCGAAAGCCTCCTCGACCGCGTCGGTCACCCGCATCATCCGCGGTGGCGCCACCGTGCCGCGAAGGACGGGGGATACCTCCACCTTCACTTCGGCCTCAGCGAGGCGCAGCAGCAGCCTGGTGTCGCCGGCGCCGCCACCGCTGATGCGGTGCGTGTCGACACCGGACAGGAGTTGCCGTGCCCGCTCGATCATCCGGTCGAAAGCGGCATCGATATTGGCAAGAGCCGTGGCGCGCTCGTCGAGCGGCACATAGGTGAGATCGATATCGACCGAGAGCCGCGGCATGTTGCGATAGAAGAGGTTGATCGCTGTGCCGCCCTTGAGCGCGAAATGCGGCTCGTCCGCAATTATCGGCAGCGCGTGGACCAGCAGGGCGACCTGCGCCGCGTAGCGTTCACGGGCCATCGTGGGGCTCGCTGCTTGCGGGCGTGGCGAACTCTTCCGGGACCACGAGCTCATAGGCCGCGACGTAGCGGCCGCCCTCGACCAGCATGCGCGGGCCCTTGCCCAGATCGATTTCGCTTCGGTCGATATGTGCGAGCCATTTGTGCCGGTGGCGATCGGCGAACAGGAAGAACAGCCGCTTCACCTTCACGCTCTTGCAGGCCAGGAGCAGGGTCGTGAGACGGCCGGGCCGAAGCGATGCCAGCCCCTGGAAGAGCATGTCGACCGTGTGGAAGCTCTCTTGATCCGGGAGCTCGTTGAGCGCTTCGAGCAGCGCGCGCTCGGGGCTCGATCGGCGGAGCGGCCAGTCCCATGGGCTGGGGGCCTGTCTGGCGGCGGGATCGAAATCCTGGTCGTCGATGCCGAGCGGCCCGGAGCCGAACAGCTGTCGCCGACGCCGCAGGACATGCGCGTCGAGCTCCAGCCTGGACAGCCAGCCGGGGACGTCGCCGTAGAGATAGAGGTTCGCGCTGCGCCCCAGGCCGAGATAGTGATTGCGGCCTTCGAGGCTGAGGGCGGTCATTCCTCCGACGTGGAAATCATAGCCCATGATCCATTGCGCCGAGAGCACCGCCAGCTTCCATTCTACCAGGGCGTCGGGCGCTCCCTTGGCATAAGGACGACGGTAGACGCCGCGCGCGACGCGTTCGAGCCAGCCTTCGCGGTGATAGTCCGAGGCTGAACTCTTCGCGACGTCGCTGGCGGCGAGCCAACGCGAATCAACCAGAAAACCGGGCGGTACCTGCGCCAGGATGTGCTTTAGGCGGTTCCCATTTGGTCCGTTCATACCGGACTAAATCGCACTTTTCCAAAGTGGCGGCAAGATGCTATTTTAACTGTCGCCCATTTGCTCCGTTCAAGGCGGACTAAATCTGCCATCTTCGAAACTATGTGCCGGTCGGGCTTCGACGCGCCTCAGGATGGCCCCTCCACGCCCGCAGCTTCGTTGCCGGTCAGTTGCTTCAGGCTTCGATACTGCACAAGGGTGGCCCGCCCGACCTTGGTGGTCTCGAGATCACCGGACTGGATCAACTCGTAGATGCGCGAGCGGCTGAGGCCGGTTAAGGGTTGCGACCTGCTGGTTGAGATCAAATCCGGCTTCGCAGCTGCAGACGTACATGCCGGAGTGGGACAGCTTCTCCTGTATCCGGCATTGCTCCCGCGCTTGGCCGAGCATCGCCGAATTTTGCTACTACCTGGCCGGCCTAGAGAAGCGCTGGTAGCGGCTATCGAGACATGCAGTGTGACGGTCTGCACTTATTGCATCGCGATAAGAGGACGACGCGTTAAGGTCGAGTTTTCGCGCGAGTTTCTGCAACTTTGCGGCCTCTGAAACTAGCTAAGCCTTGGTATGTCCTCGACGCAATCGCGTTCGCGGTTGATCATGCCGCAGCTTCAAGCCGCGCGACATCAGAGAACCGCCGCGCGATGCTCGCCAACAAGGGGTTTCTCGCGACCGACCGCAATGAATGGACCCAGGACGGCAAGAATTTCATCAACGGTCTGTTCAAGATGCTGCACACCGACGGCTCGCATCCGGGACTGTCCGACGAGGATCATTCGACCTTCCGGCTGCACCTAGTGATCGTCAGCGCGCGCACCTTTCTGCGGCGCCTCACCTACGGGCAGTAGCGATTTGGTCGCCTGGTCGCTTGGGCACGCAGGTTCGGGTCAAAGAGCCTGCCTTCCTCATTTTTCGCACCGATACAGGTCGGTCACGCGCTATTCACGCCGGCTTCCATCGTTGCGAAACCGCTCGATTTCATCACTGTCGTCGCCTTGCAACAGCGGCAGCAGAAACTCCCGGATTGGCGGCGCTTCTCGTAATTGCAGATTGTCGAGGTCGATCAGCTCGCCAAGCCGGCGCTCCTGATCGGTCACCGGAACGATGAGCCGTTCGATTACGTCGCCGCGCATATTGCCGGCGGTGACCCTGACCTCGACATGCGCGGCCTCGCCTGTCCGTTCGACCAGCTCAATCGCTGCGGTGAGTGTTTGGAGGCGGCCATGCCGGAAATCCTGGCAGCGGTATTCGACCTGAACGTCATGAACCTCAGATTCCTCGACGTCGAAACTCGTGCGATCCGTCCGCGCCAGGTTGTGCGATAGGCGCGGGATATTTGTCAGAAAGTCGCTCTGCGTGGACGGCGGCGGCGGCCCGAAAATGTCGACGACATACGGCCCGTCATGCAGCACGGCATTCCCCGAGCGCAGCTCTACGGTGACATGCTCGGCGGCTAGGACGCCGACATTTTCGATGGAGACCTCGAAGCCATATTGCGAGAACTGCCTTGCGACGCCGAGATGGATATTGGGCACATCGACCGCGCTCAGCGCCGCGGCATAGTCGTCATAGTCCTCGTCATAGTTGCTGTTGATATGCAGCCCATGCGCCATGAACCCGCCTGTATATTCGCGCGGATGCTTGGCGAGGATCATCCGCGTCACGGGATCGATGGTCTCGGCGGGAAGCGGCGGAACGCGAAACCGAACGAGCGGGAGCTCGTGCAGCATACGGATTCCGACGCGCAACTGGGGCTCGCTGGCCTGCAGCATCCTCACGCGCTGTTCGAGTTCGACGGCTCGCCGATCGGTCGGCGACGGCTCTGGGGCGAGCAGCCAGCTCTCGTCCGGCTTGATCGCCTTCATGCCGTGCCGGCGCGCTGCCGCTCTCGGTCGGCTGTCGAAGCTCATCACCTCGATACGGGCCGGATCGTCTACCAGCGCGTGCACCGCCTGCGCGACAATCCGGTCGTCGCCATTATCGCGCTCCAGATCCTCGAGTTGATCCCAGTCGATGCGTCCCGCCGCGACATAGGCAATGTCAATCCGAACCGGTTTTCCCGCCAGCATGGCGGTGCCACCGCTTTCGATCGAAGGTTCAAGAAGCCGATTTAAATCGCGCGCGCGCTGCCCAAGCCGTCCATCGCGTTTGCGCGCATCGACCTCGGCGCTCGCCTGGGGAACCACCAAAAGCAGGATTGGTCCATTCGAGATCATCGACCAGTCGAGCTGGGTCAAAGGACGCGCCTCGAAGATCATCTGCGTGTCGAGCGCGAAGACACGATCATAGCCGCTTGTGTCGAGCCTGGAGTTCATGGGTAGATGTGGCACCAATATCGTCGTGCCCGCAATCAAGAACGATCCGTGCCTTCATCTTCGCCTCGTTCCTCCAATATGTTGGATGGCAATGCGCCACGCCAATATCGCGCTGCTCCGAAGGGAAGATAGGCCGGATGAAGTTTGATTTCGACACAATCGGCGAATGGGCGCCGCGTCTGGCTACTGTGCTCGATACGCTGGTACCGGACCGGCTCCGCGAGCGCGCTGCAGCGGGGCCGATCGAATGGCTTGAGGATGCGCTCGACATCATCCTAGAGGAAGTCGAGCGCAGCGGCCTTATCGATGCAACGTGCGAATGGCTGCGCGGCCAAACGATCGTCGCTTATCATGGTTCGCGCCTCTCGCCGGAGGAGATCGCCTCCGTTCGGGCAATTGGACTGCGGGCGCTTGAACCTGCGACGCGCAAAGGGCAGCTTGCGCAAATGCTCTCCCGCCATCCGGATTGGGCGCAAGCCAGCGCCGGACTGGATGCCGCGATTTGCGACTTTGGCGACGGCCAGTTCGGGCGGCGGCAAGGTCAGGCCCATTTGACGGTCTCCCGCGGCGCGTTGTTGACGGCTTTCAATCACTATCTGGTCGAAGGATCGGAGTTCGACCAGGCCGTCGCGGTCGAGCTGCTCGGGAAGGGAGCGAGAGCGCTGCTGCAGGAGGGGCGATCGCCTGTGCTGTTCACCGTCGAGGTGCCTGGAGACCGCGCGCTCAATGTCGCCCAGTCACGGCTTCGCGATGGCGAAATGCCGGGCCTAGTCCGTCACGTCCTGCAGTTCTGGGCCAATTGGCTGCACGATCCGGCTCTCGATCCGGGAACGCAGCATGTCGATTTCGGTCTGATCTTCTATGAGGACATTGCGCCCGGCTGGATCACGGACGCCGCGTTGATCGACGAGGTTCGACTTTTGGAAACCTATCACCGCTGATGGTGAAGGGCTGAGATCATGGATTGGGGGGACGAGGATGCCCAAACTTCGTGTCGAGGGACCACAGGCGAGCGAAGCCGGCCGCTGGCTGGTGCGCCTCAACATCCACCATCGCGCCGGAGTCGAGCGCTATGGTGTCGCCCGGCTCACCAACAATGCCAATGGCAGGGAACTGGACGTCCTGCTGCTCGGCCATGATCGCGATGACGCAATTTTCATGCCTTACGATATCCGCGAGCGCCTCGGCGTCGCCAAGGGTGGCGAGCTCGATTTCTCGCTGCGCAAGGTCAGGCTTTGGGGTTTGCTCCGTTGGTATGTCGGCTCGCCCGATCCGGCCGTGTCTATTCCCGCCCGGATCGCGGTGATTGGACTCGCTCTCGCGATCGTCGGACTTGTCCTCGCCGCATTTTCGCTCATCTGCACCTAGCTCACCGAATAGACGCTCAAGACTCCCGCGCTAGGGCTAGGCTTCTGTCGATCCTGCCCAGCGTGTCGGTGGCCACGAGACGCTAGAGGGCTTTGTCGATAGCTTCGCGCGTGGCCAGATCGGGAAGGTCCGCCGCCGTCCATACGCCTCGTCGCGCACCAGCGCTGATCCGCTGCAGGATGCGGGTATTCAGATGCAAAGTCTCATTTGTCCGAAATTTGTAGTCGTATTTCGGACGCAGTCTCACTCAGCCTGATGCTCAAAGGGACTCGAACCGCCCTGTCCATTCACGTCCAGCCTTTTCCACGAATCCAGATCGTGCTATTAATGCCCTTGGCGAGTTCGTAAGTCTATGATTCGACTGCGAAATCAACCGCTTAGGTCGCCCGGCCGAAAGCTCTTCTGGCACCATTTCCCTTTTTCATGACGTTGCAGGTCTCAACAGGAACGGCAGAACGCCGCCATTTTGCCCGGATCTGTCCCAAAATGTCCGAGCAGGTTTCAGTCGCTACCCGGCGATAAAGGACCTGCAAGAAGGGCCGGATAAAGGCCGGGAAATTGATGTCCGTGGCCCCAACCTCGCATCCGCAGGCCGGCACGGCTCACCAATGCACCTGCCGCAGCCCCGGCAGGATGTTTCCCAGGCGGTCCAGCAATGAGGCGGAGATATCTCGCTCTAGCATACGCGCGACCGGGGGTGGCCAATCGCCGCGATGGAGTCGTCGAAGCTCCTCGCCGACCGCCGCGTCGGCACGGGTGCGGCGCTGGTTGTGGCGGACATAATCGAGCCAGGTCGGCACATGATAGCGCTCGACCCAGCGGTTTCGGTCGGCGAGGTCGCGCAGCAGATGCCAATGGCGCGCGCCATCCCGGCGGCGGATACGCCGGCGCTCGGCCATCACCGTCAGGAAGGCGACTTCGTCCGCCTCCGCGATGTCATAAGTAAGGGTGACGACGACCGGCCCGCTGCGGGCCACGACCGGAACATCCGTGTCGGGGGCGGTGAATTCGCGCATCGGTGCGAGGTCGAGGTCCTCGACCTCCCTGAGACGGAAGGGGAGCGCGATGACGAGCGCCGCAGCCTGGACGATCCCAGCGATGATCAGCGCGTTGCCGACCGTATGCTGCTCGGCGACGGCGCCCCACAGCCAGCTTCCCAGCGACATGCCGCCGAAGGTCGCCATCTGATAGAGTGCGAGCGCGCGGCCGACGACCCAACGCGGCGAGGCGAGCTGGACGACGGTGTTGAAGCCCGACAGCACCACGATCCACGCCGCCCCGGTGACCGCGACCGCAACCAGCGTGAGCGGGAAGAAGGGCGAGAGGCCGACAATCGCTGTCGCGCCAGCAAAGGCGACGGTCGCGATCCGGATCACGTTTTCGGTCGTCAGGCGCTGGCGCGCGGCGCTGCCGCCGAACGCTCCGCAAACCGCGCCGACGCCGAACGCACCCAGGAGTACGCCATAGGTGAACGATCCCCCGCCCAGAGAGTCGCGCGCGACCAGGGGCAGCAAGGCCTGGATCGCGATCGACCCCAGCCCAAACAGGGCAGAGCGCAACAGCACGACCAGGATGTGCGGCGACATCGCGACGTAGCGCACGCCGGCGGCCATGGCATGGCCGATCCGCTCACGCGGAAGCGTGCGCTCGGGTATTTCGGGGCGCCAGCGTGCGAGCACGCCGATCAGGCCGAGATAGGAGAGCACGTTGAAGGCGAAGGCCGCCGCCGCGCCGGCAGCGGCGACGATCATGCCGCCCACCGCCGGCCCTACGCTGCGCGCGAGATTGAATCCCACCGAGTTGAGGGTGACCGCGCCGGGCAGGTCCTCGCGCGGCACCATCTCGCCCACCGAACTCTGCCAGGCAGGCCGGTTGAAGGCGTTGCCGCAGCCGATCAGGAAGGTGAAGAGCAGCAGCAGCCACGGCGTCGCGAGATCGAAGAAGGCGACGAGACAAAGGCCGAGCGAGGCGAAAAATAGAAAGCACTGCGCGCCGATCAGCACGCGCCGGCGGTCGAACTGGTCGGCGATCGCGCCCGCAAGCAGCGAGAGCAGCATCACCGGCAATGCGCGCGAGGCCTGGACGAGCGCCACCATGCTTGCGGGCGCGGCGAGCATCACCATCATCCATGCGGCACCGACGCCTTCGATCAGCCCGCCGAAATTCGAGACCGTGCTCGCGATCCACACCGCGCGAAAGGTTCGGTGGCGAAAGGGTCGGAATAGCGACAGTCGGGCGGGCGCGATGTCGGCCAAGGCTGGCGGGCTCCTTGAACGGGGTATTTCCTCATTGGTCAGTGGGCGCGCCGGAATCAAGCGGAATGCCTGCGCAGTGACGTGCATCCACCCCCGTGGCTCTGCGGGTTCTGCTTTCCGCACGGGGCCCATTTCCGTCAGAAGCCGTTTGGCCGCTCCGCTCTTGTAGAGCTTCGGCGGCCCGCCCAGACGTCCGGTTTTCCTCATTTCTTCGGACCGGTGCCGTACACGTGCAAAGCGGAATGGCGCTGATCCGGGATGCTTGGCCCCGTCGGCGGGCCAGCCTTGGAGGTTTTGCGTGCCCAGTCGGGCCGCTTGACTGCATACACCGAAAAACCGGCGCGGGAGGAACGACCATGATCGATCGCAGGACCATGCTGGGCGGCGCGGCGTCGCTGATGCTGCTATCGCGCTTGCGGGCGCAGGCGGCCGAAACCGGGCTGGACGCGGCGCTGGTCAACGGCAGCTTCTGGACCGGCGTGCCGGGGCAGGACGGGGTGCGGGCCATCGGCATCAGCGGCGACCGGATCGCCGCGATCGGCGATGCGCAGGTGCGTTCGATGATCACCCGCCGCACCCGCGTCATCGACCTGGACGGCGCCTTCGCCATGCCCGCGCTCACCGACGGGCACACCCATTTCCTGAAAGGCTCGCACACGCTGACCCAGCCCGACCTGCTGGCGGCGCACAGCCGGGCCGATTTCGCCGCGCGTATCGGCGCGGCGGCGCGCAAGCGGCCGGGCAAATGGATCACCGGCGGCGCCTGGGACGAGCAACGCATGGGCGGCGACCTGCCCACCCATGACTGGATCGATGCGGTGACGCCGGACACGCCCGTCGCCGTGCCGCGCACCGACCTGCATAGCTATCTGCTCAATGCGGTGGCGATGAAGCTCGCCGGCATTACCCGCGATACACCCGACCCGGACGGCGGCGTCATCGTGCGCGATGCGGACGGCGAGCCGACCGGCATCGTCAAGGACAATGCCAAGACGCTGGTCGAACGCGTCATCCCGCCGCTGAGCGATGCCGATGCCGAGGCGGCGGTGCGGCGCGGCATCGACCACGGGTTGAGCAAGGGTCTGGGCCACATCCACAATCCGGAGATCAACTGGGACTGCTATCCGGTGCTGCGCCGCCTGCGCGAGAAGGGCGAGACCGATATCCGCTTCTATGCCTTCGTGCCCATCACCGGCTGGGAGAAGATGGCCGGGATCGTCGCCGAAGAGGGCCGGGGCGACGACTGGTTGCGCTGGGGCGCGGTGAAGGCGCTCGCCGACGGGTCGTTGGGGTCGCGTACCGCCCTGTTCTACGATGATTACAGCGATGCGTCGGGGCAGCGGGGCGTGCGGGTGACGCCCCTCGGGGACCTGCATGAAATGGTGCGGCAGGCAGACGCGCACGGGCTGCACGTCGCGACCCACGCGATCGGCGACAGGGCGAACGACGATGTGCTCGACGTCTATGCCGCCGTCGCCAAGGCCAACGGGCCGAAGGACCGCCGCTTCCGCGTCGAACATGCCCAGCATCTCAGGCCCGAGAGCATCAAGCGCTTTGCCGAACAGGGCGTCATCGCCTCCGTCCAGCCCTATCACGCCATCGACGACGGGCGCTGGGCGGTGAAGCGGATCGGCGAGAAGCGGCTGGAGGGCACCTATGCCTTTCGCTCGCTGATCGAAAGCGGCGCGCATGTCGCCTTCGGCTCCGACTGGCCGGTGGCGCCGCTCGACCCGCTGACCGGCATCTATGCCGGCATCACGCGGCGCACCATCGACGGGAAGAACCCGGACGGCTGGCTACCCGACCAGAAGGTGACGGCGGAACAGGCGCTCACCGCCTATACGCGCGGCAACGCCTATTCGGGCTTCATCGAAGACCGGTCGGGGATCCTCGCGCCGGGTTATTACGCCGATATCGCGGTGTTCGACGGCGACCTGCTGACCATCGACCCGCTGAAAATACCGGAGGTGAAGACACTTCACACTTTCGTCGGCGGCAAGCAGCGCTACACCGCCGCCTGAAGTCCGGAGCGCTATTCCGGGGCCGTCGGCAACCAGCGGCGGACCCGGTCGCCATCCGCGAACCATGGCGGCGGGAGTTGCTTCTGGCGCGGCCATAGTTCGCCGAGCGTATCGGCGTCGTAGAGGAATCCGCCGCGCATCACCATGTCGATGGCCATGGTGTTGCGGATATCGGCCAGCGGGTCGGCGTCGAGGATGACGAAGTCGGCCATCTTGCCCGCTTCCACCGTACCCAGATCGGCGAGGCGTCCGATGGTTTCCGCCGATCCCGCCGTCGCGGCGTGGAGGATCGCCATCGGGGCCATGCCGCCCATGGCGTGCGCTTCCATCTCCCAGTGAAAGCCGATGCCGGGGACATTGCCGTGCGAACCGATGCCGACCAGCCCGCCCGCTTCGGCCAGCTTCGCCACGCCCTTCGCGACGGCGGGAAAGCGGTATTCGGACAGCGGGCGCCAGGGCAGATCGGTCAGCTTCCGTTCTATGGCGGCTGGCGTCCAGAAACGATTGATCTTCGCGTCATCCGCCGCATCGCGGCGCGTGGCGAAATATTCCAGCGCCTCGCGCCCGCTATTCGTGATGTTGAGCGTGGCGGCATAGCTGGTGCGCATCGCCGTCATCAGGGCGATGACGTCGTCGCCCAGCGGATCGGCGGCGAGCGCATGCTCGTTGCCGGCGAAGCCATCGAGGATCTGCGACAGGTCGAGCTTCAACGACAGCGCGCCCTCGGTCGTCGGCTGCAGTCCGGTTTCGCGCGCGGCCATCGCCATCCACTCGCGCACCCGCCGGTTGCCGGTGCGATATTCCTTGATGTTCTTCAGGCGGTAGCGGTCCTTGTAGCGGCCGAGTACCCAGCGCACCTCGTCCAGCGAACGAAAGCGGTTCATCGAGAAGATCGCCATGCCGGTCGAACGCAGCCGCGGCCCGAGCATCAGCCCGGCGTCCAGCATGTCCTGATAAGCGAGCATGTCGATGCTGAGCGTCGAAGGATCGAAACTGGTCGTGACGCCATAGGCCAGCCGCGCGCGCAGGCCCCAGTCCTCGGTGCTGAGGACGCCGCGGCGAACCTCGCCGATATGGTCGTGCTCGTCGATGAAGCCGGGCAGGATGGTCTTGCCCGATACGTCGCGCACGGTGGTGCCGGGCGGCACGTCGAGCGAACCGCCGGGACCGATGGCGGCGATCCGGTCGCCGGTGACGAGGATGTCGGCATCGTCCAGCACGCGGTCGCCATGCGCCATGGTCAGCACCCGCCCGCCGTGCAGCAGGATGCTGCCCTTTGGCACCGCGCGTGGGACGGAGACCGGCATCGGCACGGCGTCGGGCGTCGCCGGCGGCTGCATCCGCCCTTCCGCCAGAGGCCGAACATCGGCGAGCTTCAGGCGGAAGAAATCGCTGCCGACCGACCAGTCGATTTCGTTCGCCCGCCCCCATTCGAAATAGTCGACCCCGCCGCGCGTGATCCGGCGGTGCGGCAGGTCGGGATCGGTCAGGTCCACGGTTTCGCCGTCCGCCGGTGTGGCGATGAGGAAAAGCTGCTGCGCGACTTCGACGAGCAGCCACTTGCCGTCCGGGCTGATCCGCATGTCGTCGACGGGAACCGAGCCCTCCTGGAAATACCAGCCCGGACCCTTCACCTGCGCGACCTTGCGGTTCCTGCCGGTTGCCGGATCGATGACAATCAGGCCGTCGCCGGATAACAACGCCACCGCGTCCGATCCGGTGACGAAATGCGGTCGCGAGCCGATACGCCCGGAATATATGGCGCGGGCCTTGCCGCCATTTGCGGGCAACGACACCAGATCGGCGTCGCGCAGCTTGCCGAACTCGAAAGTCGTGTTCAGCCGCTCCGCCCGGGCGGAGCGGACCGCGATGATGCGGGTGCCGTCGGGTGTGAATACGGGATAGCTGTAATAGGCCGGCAGGCGGCTGATCTTCGTTGCTGCCGCCGATCCGTCGGCCGGGATTGTCCAGATGGCGCCGCCCGCTGTTTCGCTCCAGCTTACGAAGGTCAGCCGCTTGCCGTCGGGGCTCCAGGCCGGCTGGAACACGGGGTCGGCGCCGGTCAATAGCTTGCGCGGGGCCCCGCCGCGCACCGCTTCCTGAACATAGAGGCCGCCGAGCGCGGAATAGGCGAGGCGTTTGCCGTCGGGCGAGGCGACAGGCGCCTGGATCAGCCGCGCCTTTACCGGGCCGGTCTCGAGCCGGAAATGCTGTCGCGTGCCCGGTCCGACCACGACCTTCATCCGCGCGTCGAGCGGAATGGCGCGGATCGCGCCGTCCGCCAACGCGATCCGCTCGAAACTGCCCGCATGGCTGGCGATGATGTCGCCGCCGTCCGGCGTCACGGCATAGCGCGGCAGGATGTCCTGCCACAGCGAGGCCTGCACCTCGTCCGGGCCGATGGCATCGCTGACGACGCGGTCAACGCCGCTGGCGAGATCGCGAACGCGCAGTTCCGTGGCACCGTTGCGGTGCGCGGCATAGAAGAGCCGCTTGCCGTCGGGCGACAAAGCGGGGCGGAAATAGCTTTCGGCCGCCGGGCCGTCGATCACGGTCTGCGTCTCGCCGGTGGCGAGGTCGCGACGGGCGATGGTCCAGTGGTCGCGCTCGTCGAAATTCAGCCCGCCGACGCGACTCGCATAATAGAGCCATCTGCCGTCCCGCGATGCCACCGCGCCCACGCTGCTGCGCCAGGCGCTGCGCGGATCGTCGTCCTTTGCCCGGATCGGAACGAGCAGTTCATGGCTGCCGTCGAGACCATAGCGCCACAGCTCGACATTGTTCAGGTCGGGGCGATAGCGGCTGACGAAAAGGGCGCTGCCGTCGGCGCTCCATGCGGGCGAGACGAGTACGGTGCCGTCGGCGCCGAAACTGATCTGCCGCGCATGGCTGCCGTCCGGACCGGCGATCCAGAGATTGTCGGCACCCGAACGGTCGCTGACAAAGGCGATATGCTTGCCATTCGGACCATAGGTCGGCTGGGCGTCGAAGCCGAGGCCGCGGGTGAGCTGGCGCGCCGGTCCGCCCTGTACGGGCATCCGATAGAGGTCGCCCAGCATGTCGAACAGGATGGTCCCGCCGTCCGGCGAAAGGTCGAGCGACATCCAGGTCCCGGAGCGGGCATGGATGGACAGCGTCCGGACCGGCTTCAGCGGCAGGGTCGCGCCCGACTTCTGCTGCGGCCGGCCGTCATCGGCGGGGCGGGCGGCGAGCGGCGCGCCGATCAACAACAGCGTCGCGGCGGCTGCCTGAAACAGGCACCGGGTCGTCCCCAGCACGGCTATTCGCCCGTGCGGTCGCGGTTGAAGCGCCGCATCCAGTTGCACATGGCCGGATCGCCTAATTCTTCCAGCACGCTGGCGAGTACCGGGTCCGGCTCGTCCTGGCCCAGCTTGAAGCGGGCGGCGATGTCGATCACGTCGGCGCGAAAGGCGATGATCGCCTTGAGCATTGCTTCGTAGCGGTCGCGGATATGCGCGACGGTCCAGGGATCGGCGCGGCCATGCTCCATCGCCTCCACCAGCCGCTCGACGGCGGCGGGCGTATCGCCCGGGGTGAATTCCAGCTCGACCTCGACCCGGACCTGGGCGTAGTTCCAGGTCGGGGCCCAACTCCGGTCGCGGGCATGGTCCGGTGAGATATAGGCTTGGGGGCCGGTGAACAGTACCAGTGCCTTGCCCCTGGGATGCAGCGCATCGACCAGCGCATTGCGGCGCGACATGTGGCCGATCAGCCGGACCAGCCGCCCCCCGGCGCCGTAATCGCCCAGGAGCGGCAACAGGCTGGCTTGCTCCACGCCGTACCCGGCGGCGGCGACCCAGGCGAGCGGATAGTCGGCGATCAGGTCGCGCACATCGGCGGCGGAGAAATTCTCGAACACTGTCATTATGATACCGGCTTCCGGTCGCAACCGGCTCGTGGTGCGCGATATTCCATGATGCCCCCGCGACGCATGAATGCCGGGCACCTTCCCGTGCCGGGCCGGTACATGCAAGCGCCAAGAGAGAGAATCGCCCCGGACCAAGGCCGGACTTGCCAATGCCGTGACCGTCGCCCTAACGTGGACCACTGAAACATACGCGATCGAGCGATCGGGGGTGCCAATGCTTCGCCCATGGAATGTCAGCCTGCGCGACCGGATCGACCCGTCCCGCGATGCGCCGATCTATATGCAGATCATCCAGGCGCTGATCCGCGACATCGAGAGCGGGCACCTGGCCTCGGGCACCTATCTGCCGAGCACGCGCGAACTGGCCGCAACGCTGGGCGTCAATCGCAAGACGGTGGTGCTGGCCTATGAGGACCTGATCGCGCAGGGCTGGCTCGCCTCGGCGGGTACGCGCGGGACGACGGTGTCCAGTTCGCTGCCCGAAGCGACACCGCGCGAGGCGCCGAAGGCACCGGTCGATCAGGCCGCCAGCGCCGATTATCGCTTCGACCCGCCGCCCGCCCGGCCGCTGGCGCTGGCGGCGGACGGCGCGATCAAGGTGGACGAGGGCTCGCCCGACGGGCGGCTGATGCCGACAGAGGTGCTGTCGCGCGCCTATCGCACCGCGATCCGCAGCGCTTCTCGCGAAAATCGGCTGCAATATCGCGACCCGCGCGGTTCGTCCCGGTTGCGCGAGGCGATCGCGGAGATGCTGAAGAGCGAGCGCGGCCTGCCTGTCACGCGGGACAATATCTGCATCACGCGCGGCAGCCAGAACGGCATCTTCCTCGCCGCGCAATTGCTGGTGCGCGCCGGCACCGCGGTGGCGGTCGAGGCGCTGACCTATGAACCCGCGGTCGCCGCCTTCCATGCCCGCGGCGCGGAGATCGTGCCGGTTGCGCTGGATGAGGGCGGAGTCGACATCGCCGACCTGGAGCGCGCCTGCCGGCGGCACCCGATCCGCGCCATCTTCCTGACCCCGCATCACCAGTTCCCGACCACCGTGGCGCTCAGGCCCGAACGGCGGCTGCGCCTGCTGGCGATCGCCCACCAGTTCGGCTTCGCCATCATCGAGGACGATTACGACCACGAATTTCATTTCGAGTCGCAGCCGCTGCTGCCGATGGCCGCCTATGCCCCCGCGCAGGTCATCTATGTCGGATCACTGTCCAAGCTGCTGCTGCCCGCACTTCGCATCGGCTATATCGCCGCTCCCGCCGACGTGATCGACGCCATCGCGCACCAGGTCTCGCTGACCGACGGCATGGGCAACACGCTGACCGAGGATGCCGCCGCCGAATTGATCGAGAATGGCGAGCTGCGCCGCCACGCCCGCAAGGTGCGGCAGGTCTATGCCGA
Organism: Stakelama saccharophila; assembly: GCF_032229225.1. Classification (NCBI taxonomy): domain Bacteria; kingdom Pseudomonadati; phylum Pseudomonadota; class Alphaproteobacteria; order Sphingomonadales; family Sphingomonadaceae; genus Stakelama; species Stakelama saccharophila. Next base: position 501,682 of record NZ_CP135076.1, on the reverse strand, counting down.
CCGGCGCGAGAGCTTTGCGGCGATGCTGGCCGATCAACTGGGGGATATCGCCGATTGTTCGGTGCCCGATGGCGGGCTCGCCTTCTGGCTGCGGTTCCACGACCCCGAAACGCTGGCGCGCGTCGAGGCGCGGGCGCCGGGGCTGGGCCTGCGTTTCGCCGCCTCCGAATCCTATATGACGCGTCCGGACGCGGGGCGCGGCCTGCGCCTGGGGTTCGGCAGCCTCGACGAGGGCGAGGCGGCGAAGGTGTTGCAACTCTTGCGACAGGCCGCGACGGAATGACGATTGCCGCCGTGCTGCAGCGGACCGGCGCCCTCGTTCATGTCGCCGATCCCTGTTCCGGGCCGACCGACGTGAAGATGGTCCGCGCGCTCCATCCGCTCCGCAGCGGCCGTGTCGCGGCTTGGTCGGAAGCCGCCGTGATCTTCATCCTCGGCCTCGCCACGACAGAGAGGATCGGCAGCGGTCCGTATGCCGCGGCCAGGAAATGGCGGGAGGCGCCGGCATGATCACGCCGCTCGACCCGGACATCGCGCGCTTCCGCGACGAGGTGAACGGTGCCTATGCCCGGCTGTCGGCGGGCGGCGTGCCGCATGTCGCGGAACGACGCCGCATCGCCGAGCAGGTCCGCGCGCCCTGGGCCGCAGGCGGGCCGGACATGGCGTCGGTCCGGGATCTGACCGTCGGGCCGAACGCCATCCGAGTGCGGATATACCGGCCGGCCGACGATGCGCCCCTGCCTGCGCTCGTCTATCTGCACGGCGGCGGCTGGGTGTTGTTCAGCATCGACACGCATGACCGGCTGATGCGCGAATATGCCGCGCGCAGCGGCTGTGCGGTTGTCGGCATCGACTATCGCCGCGCGCCGGAGACGCCCTTTCCGGCGGCGCTGGACGACGTCGCGCTGGTGCTCGGCCGGCTGCGGCAAGCAGGCGATTCGCTCGGCATCGACGCCACGCGGCTGGCGGTCGGAGGCGATTCGGCCGGCGCGAACCTGTCGCTGGCCACCGCGATCCGGGAGCGGGATGCCGGGCGCGGGCTCGCCGCCATGCTCCTCAACTACGGCGTGTTCGATACCCTCGAGCGCGCGTCGCATGTCGCCTTCGACGGCGCTGATTACATGCTGACATGCGAGGAGATGCGCGACTTCTGGTGCGCCTATCTCGGTCCGGGCGCGGCGAAGACGAGCGACCCGCTGGCCCGACCGATCCTCGCCGATTCCCAAGGGCTGCCGCCCGCCTTTTTCTGTATCCCCGAATGCGACATCCTGGCCGACGAGAACCGTGCCATGGCCGAGCGGTTGCGCGCCGCGTCCGTGCCGGTTCGGGCCGAAGTCTATCCGGGTGCCGCCCACAGCTTTCTGGAAGCGGTTCGCATTTCGAGGCTCGCGGATCGTGCCCTGTCGGAGGCATCGGCATGGCTGCGCGGCTGCCTGGACCGGTAAGGGTCCAGTGTCGCAACACTCTCGGCCTTGGCCCCTTCTCTATCGGGTTTTTGGATGTTTCGGGTGCCCTAGTGCCGCGCGAGCTTTGCGATCGGGAGGAGCGCCCGTGCCGGATTCGGCACGGCGTGGCGCCGGGAAGCGGCGCCGTCGGAAAGACCGAGTGAATCCAAGCGTGGCCCAGTGGCTGCGCGGATAAAAGGGGGCCAGACCATGCGCACATTTCGACTTCGGACGACCACTGCCTTTCTCGCCCTGGCGGCCGGCTTGCTGTCTGCCGCCCCGGCGCTTGCGCAGGAGGATGGCGAGCAGCCGCAGCGGCAGGACGACCAGCAGGCGACCGGTTCGCTGGGCAGCAAGGATATCATCGTCACCGCGACCAAGCGCGAGGAGGCGCTGAGCCAGGTCGCGCTGCCGATCAGCGCGGTGAGCGGCGAGGATCTGGCGGCGGCCAACGCCAACAGCCTGTCGGACTATATCAATCGCCTGCCCGGCGTCGTGTTCAACGATTACCAACCCGGCATTTCCGAGGTCGTGATCCGCGGCGTTTCGGCGACGACCTATCACGAGCAGGGCCAGACCACGGTCGGCTATTATCTGAACGAAATCCCGCTCGAAGAACCGGGCTTTCCCATTGCCCTGCCCGATGTCGACACGTTCGACCTGAAGCGGGTCGAGGTGCTGCGCGGGCCGCAGGGCACGCTGTTCGGATCGTCCACCCTGGGCGGTCTGGTCAACTATGTCGTCAATACCGCCGATCCTTCCAAGATCGACGCCGCGGCCGAAGGATCGGTCGGCAGCACCAAGAATGCCAGCGGCGACCTGAACTATGCCGCCAAGGCGATGGTCAACCTGCCGATCCTCCAGGACAGGCTGGCGGTGCGCCTGATGGCGCTGCAGCGCGTCGATGCAGGCTATCTCGACAATCCCGGCATCGACGAGAAGGGCAGCAACGATTTCCGCACACGCGGCCTGCGCGGCTCGATCGTATTCACGCCGGTCTATGGGACGAAGATCACCTATCTCTCGGCCTATCAGGATACCGATCTCGACGATCAGACCTATCTCGATCTCGACAATCCCTATATCCGCGATCTGCCGCGTGCCGAGACGCAGACGACGGATTTCTGGCTGAACAGCCTCAGGCTCGATCAGGAGATGGGCTTCGCCACGCTGACCGTACTGGGCTCGGTGGACGAGAAGCACAACACCACCGTCCTGTCCTATCCCACGCCCTATGTGACCGGCAATGTGACGGGCGACGACGCGGCCTATTCGCTGGGCAACGCCCACGCCAATATCAAGACCATCGAGGCGCGGCTGGCGTCTGCCGATGACGGTCCCGTCACCTGGCTGATCGGCGCCAGCTACATGCATTCCACCAAATACAGCTATGACCGTATCCTCCAGAACGGCGCGTCCGACTATATTGACGCGCATCCGGGCGATTTCGGCGGCTATCCTGGCTCGCAACTGGCGCCGGACGACCGCCTCTACGGCTATGTCTCCGACCTGCTGAACGAGGATCTCGGCATCTTCGGCGAAGTTTCATTCAAGCCGGTGCCGGCGTTCGAGATCACCGTTGGCGGGCGCTATTACGACACCAAGGCCGCCGGCGACGTGGTCAACCAGGCCGGCGCGCTCGGCCCCGGCGACTTCACGCCGGCGGACAGCAGCGGCAGCCTCAGCCAGACCGAGAACGGCTTCACGCCGAAGGTCACGCTGGCCTTCCGCCCGACCGACACTTTCATGGCGTATATGACCTATTCCAAGGGCTATCGCGTCGGCGGCATCAATCCCAATGCCGGGCTGCTTCCCTCGATCGAGCCGGGCTATGACAGCGATACGGTCGACAATTACGAGGCGGGCGTGAAATTCTCCGCCTTCGAGCAGCGGCTGCATATCGACGCGACGGTGTTCAACATCGACTGGAAGGACATCCAGGCCCGGCTGTTCGGCCCGGCGCCGTCCTATTTCTCCTATGTCACCAATGCCGGCAGCGCGAATATCGCCGGCGTCGAATTCTCCGGCACACTTGATATCACACGCGACCTGACCTTCAGTTCCAACGCGACCTATCAGGACGCGGCGCTGACCGACCGCCTGCCCGACAATTACGGTCCGGGCTATCCGGCGGGCACGCCGCTGCCGGGTTCGTCGAGTTGGTCGGTGTCGAACAACCTCACGCTCGACCTGCACGACATGCCGCGCGAGCCGACCTTCGCGGTCGCGCACCGCTATCTGTCGAAGGCGCCGGTCGCGTTCGGCAATCCCAACATGCGCGGCGGTTTCAACGTGTTCGACCTGCGCGCCTCCATCGACCTGACGGACCGGTTCCGCCTGATGGGCTATGTCGAGAATGTCTTCGACGAATACGGCATCCTCAACGCGCCCTTCACCTCGCAGGCGACGCCGGCCGGATCGATCATACGGCCACGCACCTATGGATTACGCATCGACTGGCATCTGTAAGCGGAGGACGACATGACGACCGGCATCATTCCCCGCCTGGGCCTCGCCGTCCTCCTCGCCCTCGCATCGCCGGCAGCCACCGCGCAACCGGCGAACGAGGGCGGCGCGATCGCGCCGTCGGATATTATGAAGCTGGACGACATGCGCGATGTCGCGCTGTCGCCGGACGGCGACACGGTGCTGTTTACCGTTCAGCGGCAGATGGCGACCTTTTCCCCGCCGCACCAGAATATCTGGGCGGTGCCCAGCGACGGCAGCAGCGACGCCCGGCCCTTCATCGTCTCGGCCGGCATCGACAACACGCCGCGCTGGTCGCCCGACGGCAGGTGGATCGCCTTTCTCTCGAACCGCGACAACCCGCTGCTCGGCGGCGGCGAGAGCGGCATATCCTTTATCACGGAGACGACAGATGCCCCCGGTCCGCCGGTCGCGGGCACGCCGCCGGGCAAATCGTCGTCCGGCGAGCAGGACGGATCGAAACAGCTATGGCTGATGCCGGCGAATGGCGGCGGGGCGGTCCCGCTCACGGCCATGTCGGCCGATGTCACGGACATTGTCTGGTCGCCCGACGGCAAGCATATCGCCTTTCTCAGCACCGATCCGCAGGCACCGGAAGAGAAACAGGCCAGGGCACGCGGCGAGGATTGGATCGAGCGCGATCATTCGCGTCATTTCAACCGCCTGTGGATTTACGATCTGGCGAAGCGTAGCGCGCGGCGCGTGTCACCCGCCGGGCTGAATGTCAGCGCGGTGGACTGGTCGCCGGACGGCAGGCGCATGGCGCTGCGCGTGAACGACAGGCCCGACATCAATGCCTATTTCTATCACAGCCGTATCGTCCTGTTCGATCCCGCCACGGGCAAAGTCGGCAAGACGATCCTGGAGCATGCGGCCGAAGGCCCGTTTTGGTCCCCGGACGGCAAGCGGATCGCGGGCGAGGCGATCCTGTTGCCGGGCTTCATCAGCCTGGCGCCACGGGTCTATGATCTCGCATCGGACACGCTGACGAAACTCGCGGACGATCATCCCGGCCTGCTCACCAAGCTGCGCTGGTCGGCGGGCGGCGACTCCCTGCTCGCCCTGTCCTTCGAGAAGACGCGGTCCAAGGTCGTGCGCATCGACCCGGCCACGGGCGCCGTCGCGACGATCACGGCGCTGGATGGCGAATCCTCGGATTTCGACATCGACGCCGACGGCGACACCATGGTCGCCCAGCTTTCCAGTCCGGCGCGGCCGACCGATGTCTGGGCGATCGACCATGGCAAGGCGCGGCCGATCACCCGTCTCAACCGCCAAGTCGCCGACTGGAAACTCGGCAAGGTCCGGCAAATCCACTGGAGAAACCACAAGGACGGCAAGACCATCTACGGCGTGCTGGTGACGCCGCCGGGCTATACGCCGGGCTCGCCGACCAGGACGGTGGTGCAGATCCACGGCGGCCCGGAATGGGCGTGGTGGGCCGGCTGGCTGGGAAGCTGGCACGAATGGGCGCAGATGCTGGCGAGCCACGGCTATGTGGTGTTTCTGCCCAATCCGCGCGGTTCGGACGGGCAGGGCGTCGACTTCGCCCGCGCCGTCGGCAACGACTGGGGCGGCATGGACTATCAGGACGTGATGGACGGGCTCGATTACCTGGTCGATCAAAAGATCGCCGATCCCGACCGGCTCGGCATCGGCGGCTGGAGCTATGGCGGCTTCCTGTCGGCCTGGGCCGTCACCCATGGCAACCGCTTCAAGGCGGCAGTCGTCGGCGCCGGGCCGGTCGACCTGGTGCCGTTCGCGCGGATCACCGACACGCCCGACTTCCCGCTCGGCTATTATGGCGACGTGACGACGCACATGGCCGATTACGACCGAAGCTCGCCGGCCCGGATGCTGAACGAAGACATTGAGACACCGGTGCTGGTCCTGCACGGCGGCGCGGATGCGCGCGTGCCGCCTACACTGGGCCTGGAATTCTATCGCGGGCTGAAAATGCTGGGCAAGGAGGCTGAGATGGTGACCTATCCCGGCGAGCCGCATTGGCTGCACGAACCGGCGCACCAGAAGGATGTTCAGCGCCGCGTCCTCGCCTGGTTCGACGCGCATCTGTAGAACCGGGCGGCTACCCGCGGCTACCGGCGGTCGACCATGGTCGCACGCTCTGGCACGGGCGGCGACGTGTCTGCGATGCGGCAAACCCGGAGGATCGGCACCGGGCCGGGGCGCCGGATCGTCAAACGAGCATCGAACGGTCGATCTGCGCGATGCTCGTCCTGGAAGTCAGCGCCATCGCGACGCGCATTTCCGCTTCCATAAGCTGCAGGACGTGGGCGACTCCCGCCTCGCCCCGCGCGGCAAGCGCATAGACCCAGGCACGGCCCAGCATCACCGATTTTGCGCCCAGCGCCAGCATCCGGACCACGTCGAGACCCGAGCGGATACCGCCATCGGCCATTACCATCAGATCGTCGCCGACTGCGTCCGCAATCGCCGGGAGCGCGCTCGCCGTGGAAGGCACGCCGTCGAGCTGGCGCCCGCCATGGTTCGACACGATGATCCCGTCGGCGCCCAGCTTCACCACCTCGCGCGCGTCCTCTGCATCAAGGATGCCCTTGATGAGCAGCGGCCCGTGCCATTCGGACCGGATGAATTCTAGATCGCTCCAGTTGATCGAAGGGTCGAAATTGTCTCGCATCCAGGCGAAGAAATCTTCCAGCCCCGTATCCTTGCCCAGAACGGGCGCGACGTTGCCCAGTTCGTGGGGCCGGCCACGGATGCCGACATTCCATGCCCATTGCGGCTTCGTCAGCGCTTGGGCGAACCGGCGCAGCCCGCCCGTCATGCCCGACGCGCCGGCCAGCCCCGAACGATAATCACGATAGCGCGTCCCCGGCACCGGCATGTCAACCGTGAAAACCAGCGCGTTGCAGCCGAGTCCGCGTGCCTTCGCCAGAAGCTCGCGCATGAAACCGCGGTCGCGAATCATATAGAGCTGGAACCAGAAGGGTTTGGTTGTCCCCTGGGCGACTTCGTCCAGGGGACAGGCGGAAACGGTCGAGAGGCAAAAGGGAATGCCCGCCTTCTCCGCCGCGCGCGCCGCCTGTACCTCGCCGCGCCGGGCGTTCATGCCGGCAAGGCCCACCGGTGCCAGTGCAATGGGCAGCGCCAGCTTCTGCCCGAACAACTCGGTCGACAGGTCGAGCGAGGAAACATCGTTCAGCACCCGTTGGCGCAGCGCGACGCGTTCGAGGTCGGCGACGTTGCGCTTCAGCGTGACCTCGGCATAGGAACCGCCGTCGATATATTCGAACAGGAAGTGCGGCAGGCGCCGCCGCGCCAGTTCGCGGTAATCGAGCGCGGAAGCTGCCTTCGCCATTATTGCAGGTTCACGAACATGCCGCCGTCGACGAGCAACGCGGCGCCGGTGACATAGCCGGCCAGTTCGTCGGAGGCGAGGAAGACCGTCGGACCCACCATGTCCTCCGGCCGGCCCAGTCGGCCGAGCGGCACGCGGCGCTCCATATATTCGCGCTTCTCCCCGTCGGCGAGATCGTCCTTGTTGATATCGGTCAGGATCGTGCCCGGCAGCAGCGCGTTGCAGCGGATGCCGTGCTTGCCCAGCGCGACGGCGGTCGACTGCATCAGCGACAGCACGCCCGCCTTGGTCGGCGTATAGTGCGTCTGGAATTCCCCGCCGACCAGCGCGGAGATCGAGGACATGGCGATGATCGACCCGCCGTCGCCCTGCTTCACCATCTGGTTCGCCGCCGCCTGCACCATGAAATAGGCGCCGTGCATATTGACGCGCATGGTGCGCTCGAACACTTCGGTCGGCATATCGAGGAACGAGTGGAAGGGGCAGATGCCGGCATTGTTGACGAATATGTCGACGCCGCCCAGTTCCGCCACCGCGCCGTCAATGAAGCGCGTTGCGCTTTCCGGTTCGGCGACATCGCCCTGAATGGCGACGCCCTTGCGGCCAAGCGCCTCTATCTCCGCCACGGCCGAATCGGCGCCCTGCCGGTCGCTGCCGAAATTGACCGCGACATCGGCGCCGTGCCGGGCGCAGCCGATCGCCACGGCCCGGCCGATACCCGCCGATGCACCGGTCACGCAGACCCGCTTTCCTTCCAGCAATCCGGTCACTTTCGAATCCTCACCCCTTGAACCTGATGCGCAGCGTGTAGGGCATGTCGACGCCCGCTCCGTCCGGCAGCGCCACTTCCAGGCCCTTGCCGGTCTGTTTCCATTTGAGCGCGCCGCCGCCCAGCAATTCGACGCTGGCGATCGGCTTCGTCAGATAAGGCGATCCGGCATATAGCGTCTTGATGAGCGCATTGCCGTTCGCCGGGCGCTCCATGCCGATGGCGTAGAGCGTGTCGCCTCTGGTGGTGAAGCGGATGTCGGCGGGTGTCCAGCTCTTGTTGGGATTTTCGCTCTTCTGTCCGGTTTCGCTCGTGGTCGGCCCTTCGCCGAAATATTTCCACGGGCGCGAGCCGTAAATGGCCTCGCCATTGACCTTCAGCCATGCGCCCATGCCCAGCAGCACGTCACGGATGTCCGCCGGGATGGTGCCGTCGGCCTTCGGCCCGATATTGAGCAGCAGGTTGCCGTTCTTGGACACGACATCGACCAGATCCTGGGTCAGCGACCTGGCGGTGCGATATTCATCGTCCTGGGCATAGCCCCAGCTATGGATCGAAACCGAGGTATCGGTCTGCCACGGCTCGAGTCGCAGCGTGTCGAGCTTGCCCCGCTCGATATCGAACAGCGCGGTGCCGCTTTCGAATTGATCCCCCTTATAGGCGATGGCGGGGCGATAGCCGTTCTTCTTCGCGCTGTTATAATAATAAGCGGCGAACTTTCGCATGTCCGGTTCGAAAGCCGGAGCGCTCGTCCACCAGTCGAGATAGATCATCTCCGGCTTGTACTTGTCGACGATCTCTGTCGTGCGCGCCAGCCAGTCGTCTAGGAATTGCTGGTCCGGCGGGAACCAGTTTTCCAGGTGGCTGGGATCGGGAACGCTGCCCTTCGGATCGGCTGGAAGCGCTCGCGGCGCCGCCGGGCCGTAGAGGCCGGCATAGCGCGGATCGTTGACGTCGCTGTCATAGCCGCGCCCGACGCCGTACCACCACCAATGCTCCGCCCGGTGGGACGACAACCCGAAATGCATGCCCGCCTTTCGCGCCGCGCGCATCAGTTCGCCGGCAGTGTCGCGCTTCGGCCCCATCTCGGTGACGTCCCAGCGCGTCATGTCGCTGTCGTACATGGCGAAGCCGTCGCAATGTTCGGCGACGGGGATGACATATTTGGCGCCTGCCTGCTGGAACAGCGAAATCCAGCGTGCGGCGTCGAACTTTTCCGCGGTGAACTTCGGGATGAAATCCTTGTACCCGAATTCGGACTGCGGGCCGTAGACGTTGCGGTGATAGGTATAGGCCGCGTTGTGCGGCTCATACATGTTGCGTGAATACCATTCGTTCGCGAAGGCGGGGACCGAGTACACGCCCCAATGGATGAAGATGCCGAACTTCGCGTCGCGGAACCATTCGGGAACCTGGAATGCCTTGAGCGCGTGCCAGTCGGCCTTGTACGGGCCGCTTTCGATGCCGCGCTCCACCTGGTCGAGTTGTCGTTCTACGGGGGCCGCCTGAAAGTCCATCGGGTATTTCTCGGCCGCGTCCTGCGCCAGAGCAGGCATGCAGACCGGGCCCGCCAGCGCGGCGAGCAGAACCATTTTGAGCTTCATTGTCATTTCCCCTCCGGCCGTTCGAGGACGGCGACGCCCTCCGGCTCCAGTTGCACCGCCGAAACATCGCCGCCGTTCAGCAGGTCGCGCATCGACGCGGGCAGGGAGACGCTGCGCGCGTCCCGTCCATGATTGATCAGGATGACGATGCGCCGCCCCTCGCCCCGGCGGGTCATCAGTTCGACATCGTCGGGCACCGCGAAATCGGGCCGCACCCCGGCCTCGTCCATCGCCTTGCCCATCAGCGACGCCATCAGCGTGTCGTCGATCAGCGCGCCGACATAGGTGATCGAGCCCTTGCCCACCTTGCGCTCGATCGCGGCGGGATGGCCGTCGATCCAGCCATTCGCCTTGCCGTAGCGCAGCAGCACCTTCGCGCCGGGCGTCTTTACCGACAGGTCTTCCGCCCAGATCTTCGCCTCGCCGCCACCAACCGCGACCGGTTCGTCGAGGGCGTAGAATTGTTCGACGCGTCCGCCGAGCAGGTCGGCAAGCGGCCCCGGTTGCCGCTGGAGGTGCAGGCGGTTGAACGCGTCCTTCAGTCCCGAGCGCGGCCCCAGGATCAGATGCCCCCCGCCGCGCACATAACCGGCCAGGTGCTTCGCCATCGCATCGGTGATGATGTTCAGGTCGGGTGCGACCACCAGCTTGTATTTGTCGAGCGGCCCCGCCGCCTCGACAATGTCGACTGCGCCCAATTCGTCCTTCAGCGGCCGATAATAATCGAGCAGCACCTCGATCTGGTCGTAATCCTTGTGGTGCTTCTGGAAATCGATCGCCCAGCGGCTGTCATAGTCCTGCAGGATCGCGACCGGCGAAACCGGCCCGGTCCCGGCGAGCGCGTCGGACGTCTTGGCGAAATCCTCGCCGATCCGCTTGATCTCGTCATAGATGGGCAGCGGCTCGCCGCCCGGCCCGATCACGGAACCGTGCATCGTCTCCTGCCCGTTGAGCGCATTGCGCCACTGCCAGTAGAGCACGCCATCGGCCCCGTGGCCGACCGCCTGCCACGCCATGGCGCGGGTTTCGCCGGGATGCAGGATGTTGCTGACCGGCGCCCAGTTCACGAAACCGGGCTGCGTTTCCATCACCCAGAAATTCTTGCGCTTCCACCCGCGCACCAGATCGTGCGTCGCGCCGTTGCGATAGGGTTTCAGATGCCCCTGGCCGACATAATCGTCCCAGGATGCGAAATCCAAGTCGCGGTTGATGGCATAGCGGTCGAACCGATTGGCCCAGCCCAGCCCGCCGAGATTGGTCGTGATGAACTGATCGGAATCGGCGCCGGCACGGATCACGTCGAGCTGGTTCTTCTGAAAATCGACCCACTGGCCGGTGATGAACCGCTTCAGGTCCAGCATCAGGCCGGGATTGTTCTTGTCGTCGTTGAACGGCACCTGGTCCCAGGCGGTATAGGTCTGCGACCAGTATGCGGTCGTCCATACCTCGTTCAGCCGATCGAGCGTCCCGTATTTCGCCTTCAGCCAGTCATGCCATGCCTGGCGTGCGGCGGGGCCGTAGCTTTCCTCGGTATATTCGTTGCCGATCTGCCATCCGATGACGTTGGGTTCGTGCCCCAGCGCCTTCACCATGCGCGAGACGATGTCGCGGCAGAATTGGCGATAGCGCGGACTGGAGATCGAGAATTGCCGGCGCCCGCCATGCCCCACCCGGTCCCCGTCGCTGGTGACGCGCAGGATATCGGGATATTTCTGGCTCATCCATGCCGGCGGGGTGTCGGTCGGCGTGCCGATCACGACCTTGATGTCGTATTTCGCGGCCAGCCGCACCGCGCGGACCAGCCAGGACATGTCATATTCGCCCTCGCGCGGTTCCATCCGGCTCCACGCGAATTCGCCGATGCGGACGACATTCGCGCCGTGCCCCTTCATCAGCCGCAGATCGTCGGCCCAGCGCTCCTCCGGCCATTGTTCGGGATACCAGGCGGAGCCGAGCCAGAGGCGCGAAAACTGGACATCCGGTGCCGCTTCATGGGTTGCGACGGGTGGGGCCGCACCGGCCAGTGCGGGCATCGGCGCCGCCAGCGCGAGCAACGGCGCGAACAGGAGCGTGCGCTTCATATCGTCCAGCCTCCGTCGATATTGATCGCCTGACCGGTCGTGTAGGTCGCCCCCGCCAGATAGACGACGAGGTCGGCGATCTCTTCCGGCGTGCCGATCCGGCCGATCGGCTGGCGCGCGACGAATGCGGCGCGGGTCGCCTCGTAATCGCCCTGCGCGGACAGCCGCTCCCTGAGCGAGGGTGTTTCGACCGTTCCGGGACAGATGCAATTGCAGCGCACACCCTGCGCCACATGATCGGCAGCCAGCGCCTTGGTCAGGCCCACCACCGCAGCCTTGGTGGTGCCATAGACGAAGCGGTTGGGCACGCCCCTCGCGCTGGACGCGACCGAAGCCATGTTGACGATCGCGCCGTCGCCCTTTTCGATCATCGCCGGCAGCACCGCGCGACACATGCGCACCATCGCCTTCACGTTGAGCGCATAGGCGAAGTCGAGATCCTCGTCGCTCGCCTCCAGGATAGTGCCGCCATGCACCACGCCCGCGCAGTTGAAGAGGATGTCGACGGGGCCGGTCTCGGCAATGCAACGGTCTATGGCGTCGGCATCGAGCACGTCGAGCCGGCGCGTCTCGATGCCGTCGCCCTTGAGCCCGGCAAGCGCGTCCGGGTTGATGTCGGTGGCGACGACCCGCGCGCCTGCGGCGGCGAGCGCGAGTACCGATGCACGGCCGATGCCCTGCGCTGCGGCGGTCACGAATGCTGTCTTTCCGCTAAGGTCGGTCACTTGAATCCCCTGTCATTCGGCCGGCACGGGGGTGCCGGCTTGTCGGTTCGCCCGGTAGCAAGACTCGACCAACGCCATCGTGCGCCAGGCGTCGTCGACATGTGTGGCGAGGCGGTCGTCCTCACCACCGGCAAAGCGCTGCAGATTGGCCATCGGGCCGATAAAGGCGTCGGGGAACCACGCCCCCGAAAGCGGCACCTGTTCCCAGGGGCCGCCGCGCGGCGCGAGCCACAATTCGTCGGGTTCGCCGGCCGGATAGTCGAGCAGCACGCCCAGTTTCGCCATCGCCGCGCCCTCCGTTCCCTCGACGCGGAAGCTGGCGTCCTGGAACTTGCGGCCGAAATCATGATGGTGGTTGATCGACAAGGTGACGCGAAGCGGCCTGTCGTAATCGAGGATGATCGAAGTACGCGTATCGGTCAGTTCGCTTGACGGGTGTGAGAAGCTGCGCGCGAGCGCTGCCGTCGGATCGCCCGCCAGCGCGCGGATCGTGTCGAGATAATGGATCGAATGCGATACGATCTCTACGCGCGGATTGGCCTTCAGATGCGGGAACAGGTGCCAGGGCGTGACGAGGTTGATATGCACCTCGATCTCGACCAGTTCGCCCAGCCGCCCCTGCCGGATGGCGTCGGCGATGCCCAGCATCATCGCCGAATAGCGAAGCTGGAAATTGACCGCCGCGGTCAGCCCGCCTTCGTGCACCGCGTCGCGGATTCGCGTCGCCTGTTCGAGGTTCAGGCCCATCGGCTTTTGCAGGAGCACGTTCGCGCCGCCGGGCAGCGCGCGCAGGATGTCGGCATGGGCCACCGGAGGAGCGGCAATGTCGAACACCGCCTCCTGATCCGCCGCTTCCTCGATCGAGGCGAAGACCCTGGGCACGCGCCATTCGTCCGCCAGCGCCTGTGCGCGTTCCCGGTCGCGATCGAACAGACCCGCCACCGTGAACCCTGCCTTGCGATAGGCGGGCAGGTGCGCGTCCTTCACGATTCCGCCGGTGCCGATGATGACGATCGGCCGCGGCGCGGCCGGCATCGGCCAATGTTGCTGAAGCTGCGCGGCGATCATAGCGCCTCCGCCCGGACCTGCGCCTCGGCAAGCAGGTCCGCCGTCGATGCCTCGCCGGTCGTCGCCTTGGTGAGTAGATCGTCGACGATGTGCGAAATCGCCGCGAGCTTCGGCGTCAGCGGCAGTTCGCGGGCATGTTCGTGCAACCAGTCGAGCCGGTGATAATAGGGGATTTCCGCATTGACCCCCTTGTCGGCCCAGGTCGACTTGCGCGTTCCGATGGCGCCCTCTCTCGTCGTGATCAGGTCCATGTCGGCGCGCGCGCAGTGGCGCATGAAATCCCAGGCGAGCGGCTTGTCGGCCGCGCCGCTGCCCATCGCCAGCACCCAGAAGACGTTGAGCGAGACGCTGCGCCCGCCCGGACCGGCGGGCAACGGCGCAACGTCCACCTTGCCCTTCACCTTGCTGTCCGGCGCGGTGTCGCCATAGGCGGCGAAGCCGAACCAGTTGGCCATCATCGCCACCTTGCCTTCGGCGAACAGAAGACCCGATTGCACGCTGTCCAGCGCACGCGGATCGGGCACCATCGCGCCGGTATCGGCAGCGAGGCCGCGGATGAAATCCAGCGCGGCACGGGCCTGCGCGGACGTGAAATCGGGGCGGCCGTTGCGGTCGAACACCTCGCCGCCGCGCGACCAGATATGGATGCAGAAATCGTAGAAGCCGTTATGCCCGTCGGGATAGAGCGCGAGCACGGTGCCGTAACGGCCCTGTTCCGGCGCGTGCAGCCTGCGCGCGGCCTCGTGGAACGCGTCCCAGTCGGCGGGCACCGCGATCCCCGCTTCGGCGAGCAGGTCGGTGCGATAGACAAGGCATTCGGGACCGTCATGATAGGGTAGCCCCCAATAACCGCCGGCAAAGCCCTGAAGCCCGGTAAGCGAAGGGCTCCATCCGTGCGGGAAATCGGGCACTGCCGCACGCGCCATGTGCGGGGTCAAATCTTCCAGCAGTCCCGCCGCCTGTGCTTCGGCCAGCCAGTCGGTCGCCATGAAGGCGATGTCCCAGCTACCGTCGCCCAGCCCGCCCGACCCGATGATCGCATCGTGCAGCGCGTTGAGGTCCATCGCCTGCGCCTCCAGTTCCGCCTCGCAACCGGTAGTGCGGCAGAAATGGTCGAACTGCTTGGCGATGGCGCGTTCGAAGGGTTCGAACCGGCGAACCGCGATCTTCAGACGCGGGCGGGTCATGCGGGCGCTCCTTCGGAAACCGGGGGCGCTTCGGGTGCGGTGTCGGCGACCGGTCTGCGCACGCGGCGACGATTGCCGCCGACCGTGTAGATCGCGGCCGCGGCGACGACCACGACGCCTTCGATCAGCCCCTGATAATTGGCGCCGAGATTGAGGACGTTGAACCCGTTGGTTAGGGTGAAGAGCAAAAGCGCGCCGACCACGGTCTTCACCACGCTGCCGGCACCGCCGAACAGCGAGGTGCCGCCCAGAATGGCGGCGGCGATGACGGTAAGCTCGCTGCCCTGAAGCGCGGTGGGATTGATCGCGCCCAGCCGGCACCCGAACAGCACGCCGGCAAAACCCGCCGCCACGCTCGACAGCACGAACGCCGCCAGCTTGTAGGCGTGCACGTTGACGCCCGACAGCCGCGCGGCCTCGGCATTGCCGCCCACGGCATAGAGGCGGCGGCCGATCACGGTGAAGCGCAGCACCGCCCACATGACGAGGGTGAAGATCGCAAGATAGACGACCGGCGCGGCCACCGCCACGCCCGGCCCGGCGAGCAGCGCAAGCGCGCCAACGGCAAGCCCCGCAGCGATCGGCAGCGGTCTGCGGCGCATGATGCCGGTCCCGACCACCGCGACGGCGATGGCCAGCGCCGGCCAGAACAGCGGCACGCGCGTGCTTTCGAAGGCGAGCATATGCGCCAGCACGTCCGGATTCTCGACCATCAGCGAGCGCCCGCCGGTGAGGATCAGCACCAGCCCGCGCACCGCCGTCAGCGTGCCGAGCGTGACGATGAAGGCGTTGATCCCGACGAACTGAACGATGGCGCCGTTGATGAGGCCGACCGCCGCCGCCGTGCACAATGCGGCGAGCGCGGCGGGGACGAAGCCGATCGAACCGGCCAGCCCGACCAATACCGCCGCGGCCAGCGCCGCCACCGACGCCACCGACAGGTCGAACGCACCGGTGATCAGCATCACCGTCATGGCGACGCCCATGATGCCGATCAGCGATGCCTGATAGGCGATATTGCCGAGATTCTCCGCGCTCAGATAGGGCGGCAGCCCGCGCGACGAGCCAATCGCGGCGAGCACGAACAGCAGGATCAGCAGCGCATAATATACCCCAGCCTCGCGCAGGCCGAAGGTTCGGCGCCAGTCGGTCTTCGCACTCATGCACTTGCTCCCGCCGGGGCCGCATCCTTGGTGCCGCCGGCCATCAGGGTAAGATCGGTTTCGCTGGTCGCCTGCGGGTCCGCCTCGGCGATGACCCGGCCGTCGCGCATCACCAGGATGCGGTCGCAGATCGCGAGCAGTTCCTCGAATTCCGAAGAAACGAGCATCACCGGCAGGCCATCATCGGCAAGCCGGCGCACCAGCCTCAGGATGTCGGTTCGCGCGCCGATATCGATGCCCGCGGTCGGTTCGTCGAGCAGCAGCACGCGCGTTTCGTCCGTCAGCCATTTGGCGACGACCACCTTTTGCGCATTGCCGCCCGACAATTCGGTGATCGGCGCATCGGGACCCGGCGCCTTGATCGCCAACCGCGCGATCGCCGCCTCGGCGGCGGCGCGCTCCGCCTTTCTGTGGGTGAAAGCGCCGCCATGCTGGCTTTCGCGGGCGAGCGCTATATTCTCGGCCAGCGTGAATTGCGGGACATAGCCCTGTTCGGCGCGATCCTCCGGCACCAGCGCAATGCCGGCCGCGACCGCTTCGTCGGGATAGCGCCCGACCGCCGCGCCATCGAGCAACACCGTGCCGCGCGCGTCGGGGTCGCTGCCGAACACCGCGTGCATCAGCTCGCTTCGTCCCGAGCCGAGCACGCCCGCGATACCGAGCACTTCGCCGCCATGCAGCGTAAAGGAGGTGGGCGCGAGCTTTCCGGGCGAGGACAGCGCGCGCACCTTCAACCGGGGTTCGCCCAGCTTCCGCTCCCGATCAGGCCGCGCGATGGCTGCCACCGCACGGCCGGCAATGGCTTCGGCGATCCGCGCCTCGTCCAGCGTGTCGGTTTCGGCGTGCAGCACCGCCCGCCCGTCGCGCAGCACCGTGACCTCGTCGGTCAGCGCCATGATCTCGTCGAGGAAGTGCGATACGAACAGGATCGCCTTGTCCTCCTCATGCGCGAGACGGCGGATGGTGCGGTACACCGTCTGTCGTTCATCCCCCGCCAGCGAGGCCGTCGGTTCGTCCATCACGACCAGTTCGGCGCCGCCGGCGAGCGCCTGCGCGATCGAGACCATCTGCCGTGCGCCGATCGGAAGCTCGGCCACCGGCGCGTCGAGATCGAAAGGGTCGCCGAGCGCGGCGACGATATCGCCGATCCGCTTGCGATCCGCCGTCCGGTCGCGCCATGCGCCGCGCTCGTCGAGCAGGATGTTCTCCAGCGCCGACAGCGTCGGGACGAGCGGGATATGCTGATAGATGGTGGCGACCCCGGCCTCGCGCGGGTGGCGCGGGCGGGTCCAGCGCACCGGCTCGCCGTGCCAGCGGATCGTGCCGCCGGTTGCGGGAAGCGCGCCCGACAGGATCTTGATCAGCGTCGATTTGCCGGCGCCGTTCGCGCCGAGCAGGCCGTGCACCCTTCCAGTGCGCAGTTCCAGGTCGACACCGGCAAGCGCGACCGTGCCGTTGGGAAAGGTCTTCGCCACGCCATCGAGGGCAAGGAGAGGATCGCCCGTCACCATTGCCCGACGCATTCGCCGACATTCGCCTGCGTGACCGCGGGAATCGGATAGGTCAGGAAGCGACCGTCGGCGGTCTCCTCCCCGTCGTGCAGCGCGCGGAAGACGAGCGCGCCGAGCGCCTCCGGCTTGAAGCATACGGTGCCGTCCACCGCGCCCGCCTTGATCGAGGCGACCGCGAGCTTCGACCCGCCGACACCGACCAGTCGCGCATTGGCGCCGGCGGCACGCACCGCACGGGCGCACCCGATCACCATGTCGTCGGCTTCGTTGAAGAAAAGGTCGATGTCCGGATGCGCCGCCAGGATGTTCTGACACGCAGCCTCGCCGCCTTCCGAGGTCCAATTGCCGGGCTGCGAGGCGATAATGCGATAGCGTGCGCCCGCACCGTCCAGCGCGGCGCGAAAACCGCGGGCACGCTGCTCCACCTCGGGAAAGCCGGCAGCGCCCTCGATGATCGCGATGTTCGCGATCTCCCCATCGGGCAACAGCCGCGCGGCAAGTTCGCCCGCCTTGCGGCCCGCCTCCACCTCGTCCTGGGAGGCGAGCGCGACCAGGCCGGGATAGACATTCTCGACGCTGCGGCTCTTCGGGTCCCCGACCAGTGCCGCGACCGCCGCGATCGGCACGCCGGCCTTGCCGGCGCGCTTGACCCAGCCCTGCGCCACGACGGAATCGAGCGGCATCACCGCAATGCCGTCGACCCTTTGCGCCAGCATGTCGTCGATATCATTGGCCTGTTTCTGCACGTCGCCCTGCGCGTCGAGGATGATCGCCGTTGCATCCGCCTTCGCCGCCGCCGCGCGAAAGCCCTTGGCGATGGCGGCGGCGAAGGGATAGCTCAATCCCACGGTCGACAGGCCATAGCGCCCGCCCGCGCCGCTGACCGCCACGTCCGCCGTGCCATAGGCCGCCCGCGCCGACTGACGCAGCGCGACCAGCGAGGCGATGGCGACCAGCGCCACGGCAGCGGTCAGCAACAGGGGAACGGGACGCAGGCGCATGGGTCAGCCGGCGGCCTCGCGCCGTTCGACGAGGTAGAGATGCTCGCAGGCAAGCACCGTCTCGCCGCGCTGGTTCTGGATATCGACCTTTTCGACGACGACGCCGTGGCCGGTCCGCTTGGGATGATCGCGCTTCTCGGCGATGGTGGTGATGGTGCGGATGGTGTCGCCGATATGGACCGGCCGGATGAAGCGCATCCGATCATAGCCATAGGACATGGCGCGCGGGTTGATCGTGGTGGCGGTCAGCCCGATGCCGACCGAGAAGATCAGCGTGCCGTGCGCGATGCGCTGACCGATATCCTGTGTCGCGCACCATTGGGCGTCGACATGATGCGGGAAGTAATCGCCGGTATGGCCGGCATGGACGACGAAATCGGTCTCGGTGATCGTGCGGCCGAAGCTTTCGCGCCGCGATCCGATCTCATATTCCTCGAAAAACTGCTCGGCGATCATGGCGCTGCTCCTTCATCAAGTTCGCGCTCGATCGCAGTTCGGTCGGCGCCCAGGCGCGGCGCAGCGCGATCGCTGGTGAGGATCTCGCCGTCGATCCGTATGGGGCAACGCGTCAGCGTCAGCGCCGCGCCGTCGGGCGAACGCACCGGCTGGGTTGCTTGCAGCGCATCGAAAGCAGGCTCGGCGCGCAGGGCCGGCCAGTCCAGCACCGGCGCCGCCCATATCCCGGCGGGTTCGAGCAATGCCAGCCAGTGCGCCGTGGCCTCGCCCGCCAGCCGGTCGCGGATCAGCGCCTTGATCGCATCGCGTTCGGCAAACCAGCGACCGGGCGGAAAATCGCCGAGCGCATCGATCCCGAGCAATTCGCCCAGCCGGTCGACCGGCGCCATCGCCAGCGCCAGCCATCCGTCGGCGGTGGGATAGACGCCATAGGGCGCGGCGAGATAGACGTTCGCGTTGGCCACCTGGCTGCGCGCCGGCATCGGCTCTTCGCGGTTGAGATGCACCGACAGATGCTCGAACTGCAGGTCGATCGCCGTTTCCATCAGGCTGACATCGGCACGTCCGCCCGCGCCCGTCACGCCGCGACGCACCAGCAGCGCAAGAATGCCCTGGCACAGATGCGCGCCGGCCATCATGTCGGTTATGGAAAGCCCGGCGGGCACCGGCGGGCCATCGCCATCGCCCGACAGCCAGGCGATACCGGACAGCGACTGGACGAGCAGATCCTGTCCCGGCCGGTCGCGCCACGGCCCGTCCGGGCCGTAACCGCTGACGCCTGCATAGACGAGGCGCGGGTTGAGCGCCTGCACCGCGCCCCAGCCAAGGCCGAGCCGATCCATGACGCCGGGGCGGAAATTGTGGATGAGGACATCGGCCCGCGCGACGAGGCGCCTGACCGCATCGAGGTCGGCCGCGTCCTTCAGGTCGGCGGTAAAGCTCTGCTTGCCGCGATTGATCGCGTGGAACAGCGCGCTGTCTTCGTCAAAGGCAAGATCGGCAAGATAGAGGCGGCGGCTGGAATCCCCGCCCTGCGGCCGCTCGATCTTCACCACGCGCGCGCCGAGATCGGCAAGCCTGAGCGCACAGGACGGCCCGGCCAGAAACTGGCTGAAATCCAGAACCAGCAGGCCATCCAAAGGACGCTTGCCGGCCTGTTCGCCTATGCCATTATTCGCTTCGGTCGGCACGGAGCCGCCCCTCCTCAATTAATCATCTTATATGATGTTTCTTCACAAACGCTATGAGGCGGGTTAGACCGAGTCAACTGGTTTCGGGGCCACACCCGACGGAGGAGGGAGACGGACGATGCGCGGAATGACATGGGACCATTCGCGCGGCTATGACCCGCTGGCGGCGGCGTCGCGGCTGTGGGAGGCGCGCACCGGCCAGGCGATTCGCTGGGATCGCCGTTCGCTTCAGGATTTCGAAAGCTATCCCGTCGACGAACTCGCCCGCGCCTATGATCTGATCGTGATCGACCATCCTCATGTCGGACAGGTGGCGAAGGAAGGGTGTCTGCTCCCCTTCGACCACGGACTGGACGCCATCGCGAAAGGATCCGTGGGCGGATCGTTCGAAAGCTATTTCTGGCAAGGGCGGCAATGGGCGCTTCCCATCGACGCGGCGGCGCAGGTCCAGGCATGGGTTCCCGCGCGGCGCGATGCGCCCGTCACCGGCTGGGGCGAACTCGCGGCCCTGGCGAAGCGGGGCGGGCTGGCCCTGCCGCTGCGTCCGCCGCATTCGCTGATGAGCCTGTTCACCCTGTGCGGGCTTTCGGGCATTCCGCTGACCGTCGAAGGGCCGGACCTGTTTCCCGCGCAGGCGGAAGAGGCCGCCGCGCTTCTCGCCGAGCTTTCCGCCGCGGTGGATCCGGCGATGTTCACCATGGACCCGATCGCGGTGCTCGAGGCTATGGCCGATTCCGCCGCCGCGCTGGAAGTCGCACCCCTCGTCTATGGCTATGTCAGCTATGCCGCCGACGGGTTTCGCGACACCCGGATCGCCTTTGCCGACATTCCCGCCATCGGCGCGACCGGCCCGTCCGGCTCCGCGCTTGGCGGCACGGGCATCGCGGTGTCGGCATATGCGGACGATCCGGAAGCCGCTGCCGACTTCGCCCGCTGGGTAGCGAGCGGCGCGGTGCAGCGCGACCTGTTCGCCACCCATGGCGGTCAGCCCGCCCATGGCGATGCGTGGGAGGCCGACAGCGTCAACGCGCCGGTGGCGGATTTCTACCGCGCGACCCGGAAAACGCTGGATCGTGCCTGGCTGCGCCCGCGCCATGACGGCTATATGGGTTTCCAGCACGATGCCTCCGAACGCCTCAACCGGGGGCTGAAGGCGGGCGAGGAACCGGCCTCGATCATCGCCGCGCTCAATACCCGGTTTCGGGAAAGCCTGTGACCGAATTCCTCGACCTTCCGCTTTCGGGGCTGCTCGTCCTCGACATGGCGCAGTTTCTGTCGGGGCCTTCCGCGGCGCTCCGGCTGGCGGACATGGGCGC
Organism: Stakelama saccharophila; assembly: GCF_032229225.1. Lineage (NCBI taxonomy): Bacteria > Pseudomonadati > Pseudomonadota > Alphaproteobacteria > Sphingomonadales > Sphingomonadaceae > Stakelama > Stakelama saccharophila. The sequence goes on along the minus strand of NZ_CP135076.1, from coordinate 480,339 downwards.
GCGCGTCATCAAGATCGAACGGCCGGGCAGCGGCGACATCTGCCGTTCGCTCTATCTCAGCGACACCGATATCGCGGGGGATTCGACGCTGTTCCACGCGATCAACCGCAACAAGGAAAGCCTCGCCGCCAATCTGAAGGACCCCGCAGACCATGCGCGGGTGATGCGGCTGATCGGCCATGCCGACATCGTCATCCAGAATTTCCGCCCCGGCGTCGCCGACCGGCTCGGCTTCGGTCCCGCAACCTTGGTCGAAACCTATCCCGAGCTGATCGTCGGATCGATCTCCGGCTATGGCGAGGACGGTCCGTGGGCCGACCTGCCGGGACAGGACCTCCTGACCCAGGCATTGTCGGGCGCGATGTGGCTGAACGGCGATGCCGGTGACGGGCCGGTGCCGACCGGCCTTTCGGTCGCAGACATGCTCGCGGGCCATGTGCTGGTCGAAGGGCTGCTCGCCGCGCTGGTTCGGCGCGGACGCAGCGGCCGGGGCGCCGTCGTCGCCACAAGCCTGCTGGAGGCGATGACCGATTTCCAGTTCGAGGTGCTGACCACCCATCTCAACGACGGGGGCCGCCTGCCGCAACGCGCGGCGCACAACAATGCGCACGCCTATCTGGGTGCGCCTTACGGGGTCTATCGCACCGCCGATGGCTGGCTCGCGCTCGCGATGACGCCGCTCGACAAGCTCGCGCCGCTGCTCGCCCTGCAGTTTCCGCCCGAGGCCGCGGCGTCCGGCGGCTTTGCGGGGCGCGACGCGATCAAAGCCGCGATCGCCGAGCGGCTGGCGGAGGATACGACCGATCACTGGTTCGAACGGCTGCGCGCGCACGACATCTGGTGCGCCCCGGTCCTCGACTGGCCCGCGCTGCTGCAAAGCGAGGCGTTTCGCAGGCTCGACATGCTGCAACGGGTGACGCGCGGCGGCGCCGGCGTTGCCACCACGCGGGCGCCGTGGCGGATGGACGGGCAACGGCCGGGCCGGGCACGCGGAGCGCCCGCGGTCGGCGAACATGGCGCTGATATCCGGGCGGAGTTCGCGCTCGATCGACGAGAGATTTAGGGGAGAGGAAACAATGCCGAGCAAGAGCACGACCGTCCGCCGCTTGGCGGCCAGCGTAGCATTATGTGCGCTGTACTTCGCACCGCCCGCGCTCCACGCGCAGGATGCCGGGGACGCGGCGCAATCCTCTCCCGACGTGCAGGACTTCCGGCAACCGCCGCACGCCACCCGCCCCGACACGCTGTATTTCTGGATGAACGGCAATGTCACCCGCGAGGGGATCGACGCCGACCTGGAGGCGATGCGCGATGCCGGGCTGGGCGGCCTGCTCGTCTTCGACGGCAGCAACGACATCCCGAAGGGACCGGTCGATTATCTGTCGCCGCACTGGCTGGACCTGATGACCCACATGATGCGCAAGGCCGATTCGCTTGGCCTGCGCATGGGCATGCAGAACGCACCCGGCTGGTCGTCGAGCGGCGGTCCGTGGATCAGCCCCGCCCAGTCGATGCAGCAGCTTGTATGGACGGAAACCACCGTCGACGGCGGCAAGCGCGTTCGCGCCCAACTCCCCCGCCCCTATGCCAAGCGGGACTATTACGAGGATTCGGCGATCATAGCCTTCCCCGCCTCGAAGGGGGACGAAAGCTTCTACCGCGATCAGGTGGCGCAGATGCGCATAGGGGACACGCCGCTCGCCAAGAACATGCTGACCGATCGCGACCTGCACAGCAGCGTCGAGGCCGGACCGGACGCGCCGCTCGTCATCACCATGAAGCGCCCGTTCGGCGCGCAGGCCGTCACGCTCTATGCCGAAAAGGAGGCACCCGCCTTTTCCGCCACGGTCGAGGCATCCGACGACGGCAGGAACTGGCGCGCGGTGGCCCGGGTGTCGGTCGGCGTGGAGCGCGGCATTGAAAGCCCCGGCACGGCCAATTTCGACGAAAGCACCGCTCGATATTTCCGCATCACGCCGAGCGCGCCGGTAAGGCTGGCCGAGGCGCTGCTCTACGCCACGCCGCGCATCCCCGACTGGGATGTGAAGGCCGAACAGGATTTCGACGCCGGCACGGGCGATGAACACCACCCGGACGATGTGATGGCCCGCTATGCCATCGATCCCACGACGGTGATCGACATCAGCGACAAGGTCGACGCCTCCGGCCGACTCGACTGGCGAGCGCCCGCGGGTCGCTGGACGATCCTTCGCATGGGCCACACCACCACCGGCAAGATCAACGTCGCGGCATCGGATTCGGGCCGCGGACTGGAAGTCGACAAGCTCGACGCCGAAGCCGTGAACTACCAGTTCGACCAGAGCGTGGCGAAGGTGGTGAAGGCCGCCGGCCCGCTCGCGGGCACTGCGTTCGACACGCTGGAAATCGACAGTTACGAGGCCGGGCTGCAGAATTGGACGAAGAAGCTGCCCGCCGACTTCGCCGCGCGTAACGATTATGCGATAACCAGATGGCTGCCCGCGCTGACCGGGCGAATCGTCGGCGATGTCGAGCAATCCGACCGATTCCTGTTCGATTTCCGCCGCACGCTCGCCGAGTTGATGGCGGACAATTATTATGGCGAGATGGAAAAGCGCGCCAATGCGGCGGGGCTGAAATTCATGGTCGAAGCCTATGGCCCCGGCCCGTTCGACGAGCTTCAGGTCGCGGGCCGGGTGCAGGTCCCGATGACCGAATTCTGGACGCGCACCCCCTGGACCGACAACCGCACGGTAAAGATGGTCTCCTCCGCCGCCCATGTGTACGGCAAGAACCTGATCACCGCCGAAGCCTTTACCGGTGAAGCACAAACCAGCCGCTGGTCGGACTATCCCTATGCGCTCAAGGCGCTGGGTGACCTGATGTATGCCAAGGGCTTCAACCAGATCTATTTCCACCGTTTCGCGCATCAGCCCAATCCCAATGTCGTGCCGGGCATGACGATGGGGCCGTGGGGCATGAATATGGATCGCACCAACACCTGGTTTTCAAAGGCCCGGCCCTGGCTCGATACGCTCGCGCGCAGCCAGTACATGCTGCGCCAGGGCCGCTATGTGGCGGACGTGCTGTATTTCGTCGGGGAGAACAGCCCGAACCAGGCGGAATATGTCCGGCCCGAGGTGTCGCCCGACACCAGTCCGCTGCTCGCCACCTATCTCGAACCCGAAATGCCGCGCGGCTACAAATACGACCTCGTCAACGCCGAGGTGCTGTTGAAGCGCGCGCGGATCGAAAACGGCCGCATCGTGCTGCCCGACGGGGCTTCGTACCGAATGCTGGTCCTGCCGGACAAGCTCGAATCGATGACACCGACGCTGGCGAAGCGGCTGCGGGACATGGTAGAAAAGGGCATGGTGCTGCTCGGCCCCAGGCCGGCGCACCAGCCGACGTTGCGCGGCGGCGAGGCTGCCGATGCGCAGTTCGAACGGGCGACCGCCGCGCTCTGGGGCGAGGCGGCCAAGGGCCCCATGCGAAAGGTCGGCAAGGGCCGGGTCTATGCCGACGGCGAGATCGGCGCGGTCCTGTCGGATATCGGCGCCGGCCCCGATGCCATCTGCAACACCGCCTCTCCCGATGGAAAGGTCGTCTGGCTGCACCGCGAACTCGCCGACGGCGACAGCTATTTCGTCGCCAATCGCCAGCGGCGCAATGAAACGGTGACCTGCGACTTTCGCGTTGCGGGCAAGGCGCCCGAATTGTGGGACCCGGAAACCGGCACGACCAGCTCGCCCGCGGTGTATGACATGGAGGGCGGGCGCACGCGCGTTTCCTTCACCCTGTCTCCGGTCGGCTCGACCTTCGTCACCTTCCGCAAGCCGGCGGAAAAGCGGATCGAATGGGCGGCGCATGACGGCGAACGCTTCATTGATGCGAAGGCGGCGGCCCCGGCCAGGGCGGCCTCGCCGTCCGACACCTTCACCCTGTCGGTGTGGGCGAAGCCCGATATTGACCTGCGCCTGATGCCGCAGGAAGGCACCGAGGGACATATCAACGAGACCGGCAAGAACTATCTGATCCCCGCCCGGTCGGGCCGCGACATACATGGCGAGGGCACGGCCGTTGCCGGGCTGGCCGTCGGGCGCAACGGCGCCTTCGTGATCGAGCGGGTCTCGCCCGATACCGTCCCCGCCGTGCTGGTGTCGCACCAGCCGATCAGCGGATGGACGCATTTCGCGGTCGTGTACGACCACGGCACGCCAACGCTGTACATCAACGGCAAGAAGGCGAAGACGGGGCTGAAGAGCGGACGCACGGTCTTTGCCGGCGGCAGTGACGCGCCGTCATGGTCCGGCTTCACCTATTTTTTCGAAGGCAACAACGGTCCGATCCGTACCGAGGATCGGGCGCTGAGCGCCGGAGAAATCGCAAGGCTCGCGGCCAAGGGGCCGCCACCGCCGCCGGTCAGCGCGGCGCCGGCCGACCTGACCATCGACGCCGACGGCGCGGTGCACGCACGCGTCTGGCAGGCGGGCGATTACCGGCTGAGCGACGGATCCCGCTTCTCGGCCGACGTGCCCGCACCGAAGGTCGTTTCCGGTCCATGGCGGGTGACGTTCGAACGGGATCGCGGCGCGCCCGACGCCGTCACGCTGAACAAGCTGGAATCGCTCAGCCACAATGCCGATCCGGCGATCCGCCATTTCAGCGGCACCGCCACCTATAGCCGCGATATCGACGTTCCCGCCGCGGCGTTGCAACGCGGGCGGCGTGTCTATCTGGACCTTGGCCGGGTCGAGGTGCTGGCCGATGTAACGGTGAACGGCAAGGATCTGGGCCAGGTCTGGAAGGAGCCCTACCGCGTCGACATCACCGATGCCGTTCATGCCGGCGCCAATGCCGTGTCGGTCGCGGTGACGACGCTTTGGCCCAATCGCATGATCGGCGACGCGCGGAAGCCGGATCCCGATGCCGGAAACTATGTCGATGGCGAATGGCCGGTGGGCGAGACGTTCAACGCCGACGGCAAGAAGACGGGCGATGTGATGGCGCAAAAGATCACCGAGCTTCCCGACTGGTATCGGGAGGGCGAACCGAAGCCCGACAATGGCCGCGTGACCTTCACTCCGTGGAAATTCTTCTCCGCCGACGACCCGCTGCTCGATTCAGGACTGCTCGGGCCGGTCCGGCTGGTCTTCGCGCAGGAAAGGACAATCCGCTGAAAGGCGGCGGGGCGCTGTCCGAGCGGCGCCCCGCCTCTCTCAGCGATAGACGCGGATCAGGTAGCTGGTGGTCGCTTGCTCACCTATCGGCAGTTCCCAGCCATTTTCCAGCAGCCGCGCCTTGATCGGCGCCATCGGCTGCGACGCGCCGTCCAGCGGGGTCGCGGTAATGTCGACGACGCCGACAAGGTCGCGAAACTGCAGCCAGCCGGCCACCGGCTCGATCATCGACGGGGCGCTGCCCCACTCGCGCGACACGCTGCGCCGCGCGTTCCAGGTCATGCCGCTATTCTTCACCCGTGCCGTGGTGGTGAGCAGCAGCCGGTCGGAATGATCGATCGGCTTGCCGTCGAGCGAGGACAGGGTGATCGCGGCGAAGGGCGTCGCGATGTCGGCGGTCAGGTTGGTCGTACGCGCGCCCGTCTGGCGGACGTGCCCGACAAGCGCCTGGGTCCGCTGCGTATCGACCGTGACCACGCCGTCCCGCCCGTCATCGACCGACCAGCGCAGTTCGCCGGTATCCGACACGATCGGCATCGTGCGTCCGGGCGTTGCGGCCGCTTTCGCCTCGCAGTCGAGGCAGGCGATGCGCGTTTCGTGCACCAGCGGCAGAAGGGGCGGATAGCCGGGGGTGAAGGCGGGCATCGCCGACATGGGCATGCGCATCTGTTCGATCACCTGGTCCGTGGAATAGCTGCGCGTCACCGTCCGCTTCGCCGCCGCCACGTCGCCGCGCAGGAAGATCATCGCGCCGACCGGCAGTTGCGCGATCTTGGTCGGGTGCTGGGTCATGTCGAAATGATCGCCGACCAGCCCCTTCCATCCGTCCTTCTTCTTGGTTTCGAAGGTGTAGAAGAAGATCTCGTCCCAGTCCTGGAACGCGGCATAGGAGGCGAGGATCGGGATGAACTCCGCGTCATATTCGTGCGGAAAAGGCTCGTTCGCCTCGCTCACAGCGAACGGCTTTCCTGCCATCGCGGTGCGCGACAAGCGTTGGAGGATCGATCCTTCGGGATCGTTCACCATCGGCGTGTTGCGCTTTCCGAAGATCGCCGGATGCTGCCAATAGACATGGGCGTCGATCACATCGGCATGCTGCGTCGAGCGCAGCAGCGGCTGACCGGGAATGAAATAGCTGTGATCGGCGGTATCAACGATCGGCGCCTTCACCCCAAGCGCCTCGCGCAGGAAATCGTGCATGTCGGCGAAGAAGCCGCGCTCCACATCGGTCAGGAACTGCGCCTCGCTGTGAAAGCGCAGCTTCGATGCCGCCCCGAATTGCTGGCGGCGCATCAGAGGTACGGGGGCGCCGGAGGCGACCCCCGCCTCCTGCCGCATCGCGTCGATCTCTGCCGGCGTGCGATGCGCGGCCAGCCAGTCGTTATAGTTTGCGGTGAGTAGCGCATGGTAGCGCGGGGTGATGTCGAGCTGATGCCGCGGCTTTCCCGCCTCCCGCTCGCCGCGCAGCCAGTTGCGTATCCAGAATTCGAGCAGCGAGTTTTCGTTGACGATCTCCACCGTCGATACGGCCGGGTCATCGGCATAGCGCAGCCCCGTATAGGCGTTGCGGTGGTCCAGAAGCTTGCGGGCATATTCCTTCTGCCGCGCGATCAGTTCGGGAACGAAATAGGCATAGCCCTTCGCGACCCATAGCAGATCGGCCTGCGGCACGTCGTCGCCCGGCTTCCACGTATGGCCGACCAGAAGGTTGATGTTGACATAGATGCCCTTCGCCTTGAGCCGGGAGAAGAAATAATCGAGCCGGTCGAGCTGCTCGGCATCGAAATGGCCGGTGTCGGGCCGGTCCGATTCGATCAGCCCGCGCGGCATCTGCACCACCGGCTCCAGGTCACCGGTCGGCCCGCGCTCCTTCTCTATCAGGTGCGTTCGATCGGGCATGTCGAGAAAATGGAGGCGCACGCAATTGACGCCCAGCCGCGCCAGTTCGGCGGCGAATATGTCCGCCTCTTCATGCGCGGGAATCTCCTCCGACCCCGGCGTCCAGCCCGTCAGGTTGACGCCCCAGCATTTCAGCCGCGTGCCGTCGTCGAAATAGAGATGCCCCTCGCGCGCCCGGACAAAACCATGCTTGCCCGCCGGCGCATCGAGCAGAAAGCGCGCATCGGCCGCCGAGTCCCGACGCGCGAAGTGGTCGATGACGAACGGCGCCCAGCCGGGATCATATTCTTTCTGGGGCGGGTTGCCCGCCATCTCCTGGGCCTGCACCGTGCCGACGAGCATCGCCGGCGCGACAAGCGCGCTCCACCATTTCATAGACCCCTCCATCCTCTACCTTGCCCGGTCGGCGAACGATCAGATCGGTTTTCGACCAATTTCGCCGCTCGACCGGCGGCTTCCCGATTGACATCGTGTTCGGAATAAATAGTACTATTATATATAGAGAATGAAAGAGGGGTTGCGCGGTTGGCTTTATCAAAGATCCGGTCCGTGCGCGCGCTCGTGGGGCGTGGCGGCGGCGCCGACTATCACGATCAGTCCGGCGGACACTGGATCGATGATCACATCGCCACGCCGATGGCGCGCTATCCCGAATATCGCGAAAGCCGACAGAGCTTCGGCATCAACGTACTCGGCACGCTGGTCGTCGAGATCGAGGCGGAAGACGGCACCACCGGGTTCGCGGTGACCACCGGCGGCGTTCCGGCCGCCTATATCGTCGAGCATCACCTCGCCCGCTTCCTGATCGGCCGCGACCCGGCCGAGTTCGAGAAGATCTGGGACCAGATGTATTTCTCGACCCAATATTACGGTCGCAAGGGACTGGTCATCAACGCGATTTCAGGCGTCGACCTGGCGCTGTGGGACCTTCTGGGCAAGCTGCGCGGGGAACCGGTCCATGCGCTGCTGGGCGGCGCGGTGCGCGACGAATTGCAATTCTACGCCACCGGCGCGCGGCCGGACCTCGCCAAGGAGCTTGGTTTTGTCGGTGGAAAGATGCCGCTGCACCACGGACCGGCGGAGGGTGAAGAAGGCCTTGCCCGGAATCTTGCTGGTATCGGTGAGATGCGTTCGCGCGTCGGCAAGGATTTCTGGCTGATGCTCGATTGCTGGATGTCGCTCGACGTCAGCTATGCAACGCGGCTGGCGACGCGCGCATGGAACGAGTTCGGCCTGAAATGGATCGAGGAGGCGATCAGCCCCGACGATTATTGGGGCTATGCCGAACTGCGCCGCAACGTGCCGCGCGGCATGCTGGTCACCACCGGCGAGCATGAGGCGACCCGCTGGGGCTTTCGCATGCTGTTCGAAATGGAATGCTGCGACATCATCCAGCCCGATATCGGCTGGTGCGGCGGGCTTACCGAACTCTTGAAGATTTCGGCGCTTGCCGATGCGCACAGCAAGCTGGTGGTGCCGCACGGATCGTCGGTCTACAGCTACCATTTCGTGTGCACGCGCCACAATTCGCCGTTCGCAGAATTCCTGATGATGCATCCCGACGCCAGTGCGGTGGTGCCGATGTTCCACCCACTATTGCAGAACGAGCCGGTTCCCGAGCAGGGACGGCTGCGTATCTCGGCGCTCGACAAACCGGGCTTCGGCGTGGAGTTGAACCCGGACGTCGCCTTGGACCGCCCTTTCCCCAATTGAGGATTTTTCGATGAAGATTTGCCGCTATGGCCCGAAGGGCAGCGAGAAGCCCGGCCTGATCGACGCCGAGGGCAGGATACGCGACCTGTCGGGTATCCTTGCCGATATCACCGCCGACACGCTTGGCGCCGATACGCTGACGCGCATTGCCGGCGCCGATACCGCCTCGCTGCCGCTGGTCGAGGGTGAGCCGCGTTATGGCGCGCCGGTCGCCAATCCGGGCAAGTTCATCGCCATCGGCCTGAACTATGCCGACCATGCCGCCGAATCGAACCTGCCGATCCCGGAGGAGCCGGTGGTGTTCAACAAATGGTCGAACTGCATCCAGGGCCCGAACGACCCCGTCGTGATCCCGCGCGATTCGAAGAAGACCGATTGGGAAGTCGAGCTGGGCGTCATCATCGGCAAGCGTGCAAGCTATGTCGAGGAAGCCGACGCGCTCGATCATGTCGCTGGCTATTGCGTAATCAACGACGTGTCCGAACGCCATTGGCAACAGGAACGCGGGCCGACCTGGGACAAGGGCAAGGGCTTTCCGACCTTCGGCCCCGTCGGCCCATGGCTGGTCACCGCCGACGAGGTGGGCGACCCGCAAAAGCTGTCCATGTGGCTCGACGTGAACGGCAAGCGCATGCAGGACGGGTCGAGCGAGACGATGATCTTCACCGTGGCGCAGATCGTCGCTTATTGTTCGCAGTTCATGACGCTGGAACCCGGCGACATCATCACCACCGGCACCCCGCCGGGCGTCGGCCTGGGCCAGAAGCCCGAACCCTGGTATCTGAAGCCGGGCGACGTGGTCGAACTGGGCATCGAAAAGCTGGGGCAACAGCGCCAGGAATTCGTCGCATGGAGCCGTGAGGCGCTGTCATGAGCAGTTATGCCGAACGGTTCGCCGGGCGCACGGCCATCGTCGCGGGCGGGGCGTCCGGCCTCGGCCGCGCGGTCGCTGCGCGCATTACCGCAGAAGGCGGAAAGGTCGCGTTGTGGGACCTGAACGAGGATGCGCTTATCGAGGCGAAGTCGGCCGTCGGCGGCGTCCACACGGCAGCGCTGGACATCGCCGACCCGCAGGCCGTGGCGCGCGCGGCGGACGAGACGGCGAAAGTGCTCGGGCGCGTCGACGTGTTGGTCGTGTCGGCCGGCATCACCGGCGCGACCGCCGAGGTTCAGGACTATCCGATCGACAGTTGGCAGCGCGTCATCGACATCAATCTCAACGGACTGTTCTACTGCAATCGCGCGGTGATCCCGCACATGCTGAAGAACGGCTATGGCCGCATCGTCAACGTGTCTTCGGTCGCGGGCAAGGAGGGCAATCCCAATGCCAGCGCCTATTCCGCGTCAAAGGCCGGCGTGATCGGCTTTACCAAGTCATTGGGCAAGGAACTGGCGACGAAGGGCGTCATCGCCAACAGCCTGACGCCCGCCACTTTCGAAAGTCCGATCCTGGAGCAACTTCCCGAAAGCCAGGTCGATTACATGCGCTCCAAGATCCCGATGGGACGCCTCGGCGAGGTCGACGAAAACGCGGCGATGATCTGCTTCATGGCGAGCGAGGAATGCAGCTTCACCACCGCCGCCACCTTTGACACCTCGGGCGGGCGGACCACCTTCTGATGCCGAAGCCGTCGCGCTTCATCGACGCTCATGTCCATCTGTGGGAACTGGACCGTCTGTCCTATCCCTGGCTGGCGCCGCCCTTTTCGGACGACGGGCCCAATGGCAGTGTCGAGAGGATCGCGAAGGATTATCGCCTCGGCGATTATCTGCACGATGCCGACGGCTGGAACGTCGCCGGCATCGTCCATATCGAAGCGGGTGCCGACCCGAGCGACGCGCTGGCGGAAACTCGCTGGATACAGGCGATGGCCGATGCGCAGTCGCTACCCGTCGCGATCGTGGCGCAGGCCGCGCTGGACGATCCCGACCTGGACGCGAAGCTCGCCGCCCATTCCCGGCACCGCTCGGTTCGCGGTATCCGGCACATCGTCAACTGGCACCCCGATGCGCAGCGCACCTATTGCCCGCGCGACGTGACCGGCGATGCGGCATGGCAGCATGGCTTCGGCCTGTTGTCGAAACACGGCCTTTCCTTCGACCTGCAATGCTACCCCGCCCAGATGCCGGGGATCGCCCGACTGGCCGAACGGCACCCGCAGATCCCGGTGATCGTGAACCACATGGGCATGATGGTGCCGACCGACACGCACGGCCTGGAGGAATGGCGTACAGGAATGCGCGCCATCGCCGCCCTTCCGGCCGGCGCGGTGAAGATTTCGGGGATGGGCTTTGCCTATCGCCCATGGTCGATCGAGCAGGTCCGCCCGCTGGTGCTGGAAACCATCGACATGTTCGGCATCGATCGCTGCATGTTCGCGAGCAATTTCCCCACCGACAAGCTGTTCGGCAGCTTCGATCAGCACCTGTCGGCCTATGACGCGATCACCGACGAGTTCGACGAGGATGAGCGGGACCGCCTGTTCGCCGCGAATGCGGAGCGCATCTACCGGATCAAATAAGCGCGGCCAAAAACAACGACCCCGCCGCAGGAGAGGAAAGAACGATGATCAACCCGCTTATCGGCGTGGTTTTCCACTGGATCGGCGGGCTGGCCTCCGCGAGCTTCTATGTGCCCTATCGCGGGGTGCGACGCTGGTCCTGGGAAGTTTTCTGGATCACCGGCGGCTTGTTCAGTTGGATCATCGCGCCGTGGTTGTTCGCACTGCTTCAGACGCACGACCTGTTCGGCGTTCTGGCGAACGCCCCGGCCCGCACCTGGTTCTGGTGCGCGTTCTTCGGCTTTCTATGGGGCTTTGGCGGGCTCACATACGGGCTTGCCGTGCGCTATCTCGGCATATCGCTGGGCACGTCCGTGGCGCTGGGACTGACGGCGGCGTTCGGCACGCTGATCCCGCCCATCGTCAGCGGCGAGTTCTTCACCTCGCTGCTTCCTTCCACCGGCGGGCAGATCGTGCTTGCCGGCGTGCTGGTGGCGCTGGCCGGCATCGCGGTGATCGGTCTTGCCGGACATGCCAAGGAAAAGCATCAGGCCGACGGACGCGCGCCGGGCAGCACCGAGCGCGACTTCAAGCGCGGCATGGTCGTCGCGATATTCTCGGGCATCATGTCGGCCTGCTTCGCTTATGGCCTGGCCGCGGGTGAACCCATCCGGCAGGCGACCGTCGCGGCCGGCACCGACCCGTTGATGCAGGGCCTTCCCGTATTGTGCGTCGTGCTGCTGGGCGGCTTTGCCACCAATGCTATGTGGTGCGCCTATCTGATCGCCAGGAACCGCAGCGCGGGGCAGTTTACCGGCGCTGCCGCGATCGACGAAAACGGAGCGCCGGCAGAGGGGCGCAGTCCGCTGCTGCGCAATTACCTGCTGTCCGCGCTGGGCGGGACGATGTGGTATTTCCAGTTCTTCTTCTACACCATGGGCGAAAGCCAGATGGGCAGGTACGGCTTTTCGAGCTGGACGATCCACATGGCCAGCATCATCATTTTCGCCACGCTGTGGGGCATCGGCCTGAAGGAATGGAGGGGATCGGGCAGCCGCGCCAAATCCCTCCTCGCCATCGGCCTTGCCATTCTGATCGGCTCCACCGTCGTGATCGGATGGGGCAACGCGATCTCTTCCGGTTCGGTGTGACACTATCGCCGCGCCGGAGGCGGCGCGAACCAGCGGCAAAATGGGGAGAGGAATAATGCCGTCGATCAATCGCCGCCGGTTTCTGGGCGCCGGTGCGGCCGGCGCCGCCGCGGGCGCGACATTGTCCGCGACGCGCGCGACCGCACGGGCTTCGGGCGGCCTGACCGTCACCGACCTGCGAGCGGAAAACACGGTGGAGTTGCTGGGAACCGATGTCACCCGCCCGCGCCTGTCCTGGCGGCTGGAGGGTGACGAGCGCGGGATCGTTCAGAAAAGCTACCGTATTCGCGCCGCTTCGACGCGCGAAAAGCTTGCGGCGGGCGAGGCCGATCTATGGGACAGCGAACCGGTCGCGTCCGCCGCGAGCATCGACATCGCCTATGGCGGTCCGCCGCTGCGTTCCATGCAGCGCGTCTGGTGGACGGTCGAGATCACCGACGAACGCGGCCGGCGCGCCGCAGCCGATCCGAGCTGGTTCGAGGGCGGGCTGCTCGATGAGGCCGACTGGCAGGCCGACTGGATCGTCGCCGAGGACGCGCAGGCACAAGCCGACCGTCAGGCCGGGCTGCAATGGATCTGGTCGCAAAAGGCGATCGACGGGCGACCGCACGCCTTCCGCCTGGATTTCGACGCCCCGGGAGACCTCCAATCCGCCGACCTGCTGGTTTCGGGAAAGGACGATTTGCTGGGCGTCTGGGTCAATGGCGAACCCATGCGGATGGAGGGAAAGACATATTGGGGCACGCTCACCCCCTTCCCGGCGAATTTTCGCGCCGGACGCAACTGCGTATGCGTGCTCGTGTCGGCGGAAACCGAGGGCTTCTTCCCCGTCGATGGCGGCGCGATGGCGGCGCTGATCCGGCTGCATCAGCGCGGCGGCGCGGTCGAGCGCCTGGTGAGCGGGTCGCGCTGGCGCGTCATGCCCGACCCCGGCAAAGGCTGGACCGCCGCCGATTTCGACGCCTCCGCCTGGCCGCACGCGCAGCGATCCGGCTCCAACGCGCAGAACGATCCGCGCCCCAGCGAACCGGCGCTGCTGCTTCGCACCGGCTTTCGCCCGAAGCGCAAGGTGGTCGGCGCGCGCCTTTATGCCACGGCGCTGGGCGCCTATGACGCGCGTATCAATGGCAAGCGGATTTCGCGCGCAAAGCTTGCGCCCGAGATCACGGTGTCGCGCGACCATATCCTCTACCAGACCTATGACGTCACTGATCTGGTGCGCGAAGGCGAGAATGCGCTGGGCGTCGTGGTCGGCGACGGCTGGTATGCCGGGGCCTATGGCTGGCGGCTGGAGCGCTACAGCTTCGGCCCCGCGCCGCGCCGCCTCCGATTGCAGCTCAGGCTCGATTATGACGACGGCGCCAGCGACTGGGTGACGACCGGCCCCGACTGGCGGATCGGCCCCACCCCCGTGCTGATGTCCGACATATATGCGGGCGAGACGTTCGATGCGCGCTTGCGCACGCCGGGTTGGGACGTGCCGGGCTTTGACGAGGCGCAGTGGCCCAGGGTGAAATCGGGCGAGGCGCCCGCCACCCGGCTGGTCGCGCAGGCGAGCCCGCGCCTCGAACCCATGCGCGCGCTCAAAGCCGTCGCGGTGACACAGCCGCACCCCGGCGTGCACGTCCTCGATTTCGGACAGAATTTCGCCGGCTGGGCGCGCGTTTCCGCCAGGGGGGAGGCGGGCGCGACCATCGCGATGAAATTCGCCGAAATCCTGAACGATGACGGCACGGTCGACCAGTCCAATCTGCGCGGCGCGCGCGCAACCGATTATTTCACCCTGCGCGGCGATGCCGAGGGGGAGAGCTTCGAGCCGCATTTCACCTATCACGGCTTTCGCTACATTCAGATCGAAGGCTATCCGGGCGATTTCTCCGCCGAAGCCGTCGAAGCGCAGGTGGTGCACAGCGCATGCCGCGAGACGGGGCTGGTCCGCTTCGACAATCCGCTGCTGCAAAAGGTGTGGCACAATACGCTGTGGAGCCAGCGCTCCAACTTCTTCGCAGTGCCCACCGACTGTCCCCAACGCGACGAGCGTATGGGATGGATGGGCGATATTCAGGTGTTCGCCGACGCCGCGGCGTTCAATATGGAGGTCGATCCCTTTCTCCGCCGCTTCCTGGGCGAAGTACGCGCGGCGCAGCGCAAGGACGGCGGCTATCCGATCGTCGTACCGCAGCCGCTATCCTATCCCGACGTGGTAACCGCCGGCTGGAGCGAGGCGGGCATCATCCTGCCCTGGACGCTGTGGCAGCGTTATGGCGACACCGCCGTCATCGATACCAACTGGCGGGCGATGACCGCATGGATGGATTTCGTCGCGCGCGACAATCCCGACCATATATGGCGCAACGATCGCGGCCTCGACCTTGGCGACTGGCTGTCGGTCGATGCCAAACAGCCCGATGACGAGACGACGCCGCGCATCCTGTGCGCGACCGCCTATTGGGCCTATTGCGCGCAGTTGATGGCCGACATGGCCGCCGCCAGCGGCAGGATGGACGACGCACGGCGCTATACCGTGCTGCGCCGGGCGATCGGACGCGCGTATGCCAAGCAGTTCGTGCCCCCCGACGGCGTTGCCGGAAACGGGAGCCAGACGAGCCAGGTGCTCTCGCTGCATTTCGGCCTGGTGCCCGACGCGCTTCGGGCAAGGGCAGCAGCGGTATTGGCGGACGATATCCGGCGGCGCGGCATGAAATTGTCAACCGGCTTTCTGGGCACGCCCTATCTCCTCGACGCGCTCGCCGATACCGGGCGGCTGGAAGAGGTGGCGGGCCTGTTGCTGCAGACCGGCTATCCCTCCTGGGGCTATATGCCCAGCGGCGGTGCGACGACGATCTGGGAACGCTGGAACGGCGATGTCGGCGATGTGTCGATGAACAGCTATAACCATTATGCGCTGGGCGCGGTGGTGGGCTTTCACTATCGCCGGCTTGCGGGAATCGCCCCCGGCGCGCCCGGTTTCCGCCGGATCGCGGTCCGCCCGCTCTACCTTCCGACGATCGGCGATGTATCGGCCGTGTACGATTCGTGCATGGGTCGGATCGAAACCGCGGTACGCGGCAAGGACGGGGCGATGACCGCGCTCGACCTGACGGTGCCGCCAAACACGGCGGCCGATGTCGAACTGCCGCCGGGCCGCTGGACAGAGAGCGGACGCGCCCTGGCCGGACATGACGATATGCGCGACTACGCCGCCGGGCGCGACACGGTGCGTTTCACCGTCGGATCGGGCAGCTACGCCTTTCGCGCCTGAACAAGCGCGGGCGGCATCGGCCCGCCCGTCGCCCAGTCCAGCAGTTCGACCGTGTGAACCAGCGGCGTGTCGGTATATTGCGCGATCTGGGCCATGCAGCCGATATTGCCGGTCGCGATCGCGCGCGGGCGCCCTGTATCGAGCGCCGCCGCCTTGCGCGCGCCTAGCTGACTGGCGATGGCGGGCTGCAAAATATTGTAGGTGCCGGCCGACCCGCAACACAGATGCGCCTCCCACGGGAGCATCACCACGAAGCCCGCGTGTTCCAGCAAGGCTTTGGGCATGTCGCGCACCCGCTGACCGTGCTGCAGCGAACAAGCGGGATGATAGGCGACCACCGGGGCATCGTCCCCCAGCACGCCGTCGGGCAGCCCAAGCTCGGCGACAAGCTCGGTCACGTCGCGCACCCGCGCCGATATCCGCTGCGCCGCTTCGACATATCGCGCATCGCTTCGCAGCAAATGGCCGTAATCCTTCAATACGCTGCCGCATCCCGATGCAGTGACGACGATGGTATCGACTCCTGCGGCGATGGCACGGCTCCACGCATCGACATTGGCGCGGGCGAAATCCTCCGCCCGCTCACCCTGCCCCAGATGCTGCGGCATCGCTCCGCAGCATCCGGCGCCCGATACCGTCACGATTTCGCAGCCCATCCGCTCCAGCAACCGCCGCGCCGTCGCCTGCACATGCGCGCCCATCACCGGCTCCACGCACCCCTCCAGCATCGCGACGCGGCGCCGCACCGGCGCAGTCCGGCAAGCGCGGTACGCAGGCACGGGCGGCGGACGGCGCGACAGGCGCAGCATCGCGGCAAGCGGGCGAAGCGCTTCCCATCGTTCCATAACCGGGGCGAGCGGACGCACCATCCTGCCCAGCCGGGCGGCCGTCGCGAAACGCCGCCGATAGGGCAGGATCGCCGCCAGCATACCGCGCAGCATCCGGTCGCCGAGCGGCCGGCGATAGGTCGCCTCGATATAGCTTCGCGCATGGTCGACCAGCCGGCGATAGCTGACGCCCGAGGGGCAGGTCGTTTCACATGCCAGGCAGGAAAGGCAGCGATCGACATGAGTCACCACCTCTCGCGTCGGCGTCTCACCGCGCTCCAGCATCTCCTTCATCAGCGTGATCCGCCCACGCGGGCTGTCCAGCTCGTCGCCGAGCAGGACATAAGTGGGGCATGTCGCGGTGCAGAAGCCGCAATGCACGCAGCGCCGGATAACGGTTTCGGATTCGTGCGTCGTCGGATCGGCAAGCTGCTCGGGGGAAAAGCGCGTCTGCATCAATGGTTCCAGGGATCGAGGCCGGGGTTCAACAGGCGATGCGGATCGAAAGCGTCGCGAATCCGCTCGCTCGTCGTTCGGGTCACCGTATCGGGCAGCGGCGCCGGCGTATCGCTGACACCGCGCACCAGCCGCGCATGGCCACCCATTTCGGCGGCAAGTCGATACACCATCGTCGCTGCCGCGTGTTCACCGCCCAGCCACACCCGCGCACCGCCCCAGTCGATCAGCGCGGCGAAGCCTTCCGCCATCATTCGCGCGGCAAAGGCGACGCCGGCCGTGGCGGGAAGCGATGTTCGCCAGAGCGTCGGTGTTTTCCGCAGTAGCGCGACCTGCGCCACGCCGCGCCACAATCCGGCGCTCTCTTCCGCCTCGATCCGCTCGACACGGTCGGCGCCGATCATCGTCGCCACGGCATCGAACCGCGCATCGACCGAGGGACGAAATCCTTCGAGACGCAGCAACAGGCGCCCGGCCTGCCAGGCAGCACAGGAAATACCGGCGGGATGGCGCATCGCGCGGTGCATGACCGGTTCCGCTTCCATGCAGGAAGCCTTCACCACCATGCTCGCCTCGAATCGCGGCGCGGGCAACACGCGCAGGGTCAGCGTGTCGAAAACGCCCAGCGTGCCCCGGCTGCCGGTGAACAGCTTGGGCAGGTCGAAGCCGGTCACGTTCTTCACCACGCGCCCGCCCGCCTTGAACGCCTCTCCCCTGCCCGACACGGCGGTAAAGCCGAGCAGATGGTCGCGCGTCGCCCCCGCCGTTACGCGACGCGGGCCGGCATTGCCGGTCGCGACGACGCCACCGACGGTCGCGCCGGCCGCACGCCCGTCGCGCACCAATCCGGCATCGACAGGATCGAAGGCAAGCATCTGCCGGCGCTCCGCCAGCAGCGCCTCGACCTCGGAAAGCGGCGTTCCGGCGCGCACCGTCAGGACCAGCTCCTCGGGATCGTAATCGAGGACGCCGCGATGCGCCGACAGGTCGGCGTGCACATCGGCATCGCCCCGCCACCCCGTCGAGCCGCCGCCGCGCACCGCGATGGTGCGCCGCGCCTCCACATGTTCGCGGATCGCAATGGTCAGCGCCTCGCTGTTTTCGGGGCGGATCACCATCGGCATCAAAAGCGCGGCAGGTCGGGAAATTTGACCTCTCCGTGATGGACATGTTCGCGGCCCAGTTCGGCGCAGCGGCGAAGCGTGGGGAACATCTTGCCCGGATTGAGCAACAATTGGGGGTCGAAGGCACATTTCACCCGCTGCTGCTGGTCCAGATCGACCGGGTCGAACTGGGCGGGCATCAGATCGCGCTTTTCGACTCCCACGCCGTGTTCGCCGGTCAATACCCCGCCCATTTCGACGCACCGCGTCAGGATTTCGGCGCCCAGCCGCTCCGCCTTGCCGAACTCGCCCTCGCGATTGGCGTCGTACAGGATGATCGGGTGAAGGTTGCCGTCGCCGGCGTGAAAGACATTGGCGACCCGCAAACCATATTGCGCCGACATTTGCGCCATGGCGCGCAGCATCTCGGGCAGGCGGCGGCGCGGGATCGTGCCGTCGACACAATAATAATCGGGCGAGATACGCCCCATCGCGGGAAAGGCCGCCTTGCGCCCGGCCCAGAAGCGCGCCCGATCGGCTTCGCCGGCCGACTGCTCCACCGACGTTGCACCGCACCGTTCGGCGATCGCGCGAATCTTTCCGGCCAGATAGGCGCATTCCGCATCGGGCCCGTCGACCTCGGCGATCAGCAACGCCTCCGCCTCCAGCGGATAGCCGATCTCGAGAAACGCCTCGGTCGCATGGATCGCGGCGCGGTCCATCATCTCCAGCCCCGCCGGGATGATGCCCTGCGCGATGATGTCGGCGACGCACTGGCCGGCGGTCGCCACGTCGTCGAACCCGATCAGCAGCGCGCGCGTCGCCTCGGGCCGGGGTAGCAGGCGCACCGTCACCTCGCTCACCACGCCCAGCAGCCCTTCCGACCCGATGGCGAGGCCCAGCAGGTCATAGCCTGGCCGCTCCAGCATCTTCCCGCCGATGCGCAGAATCTCTCCCGCCATCGTCACCATCTCGATGCCCAGCACATTGTGCGTGGTCAGCCCGTATTTCAGGCAATGCACCCCGCCGGCATTTTCGGCGATGTTACCGCCGATGGTGCACGCGATCTGGCTGGAGGGATCGGGCGCATAATAGAGGCCGTGCGCGCCCGCCGCCTCGCTGATCGCGGCATTGGTCACGCCCGGCTGCACCACCGCCACGCGGTTGTCGGGGTCCAGCTCGATGATCCGGTTCAGCTTGGACAGCCCCAGAAGAATACCATCTGCCAGCGGCAGGGCGCCCCCCGAAAGCGATGTCCCCGCCCCGCGCGGCACCACGCGGACGCCCTCTGCGTGGCACCATGCGAGCACGGCCGCCACCTGCTCGACCGTATCGGGCAGGACGACCAGCAACGGCAATTGGCGATAGGCGGTCAGCGCATCGCAATCATAGGCGCGAAGCTCCTCCGCCGTGTCGATCACCCCGGCGGGTACGATCGCGCGCAGCACGGCGGCGATCTCGGCACGCCGCGCCAGCATAGCGGGGTCGGGTTCGGGCATCCTCATTGCGTCGCGCTCATAATTAGTATTATGATATGAGAAACATTACCATGCGTCACGGCGCAATGCCATGTCGGAACGAAAACCGCGCCGGACGCATCCGGCGCCCGAGGAGAAGGACGACTGATCCATGGGGCAGACCCTTGCACTGTTGCACACGTCACCGACGCTCAGCCCGTTGTTCAACGAGCTGACCGCGCGGATCATGCCGGATATACGCATCCTGCATTTCGTCGATGAAAGCCTGATCAAGAACACCATCGCGGCAAATGCGCTGGAAAAGCCGACCATGCGGCGGCTGATCGATCTGGTCGGATCGACCTTCGACGCCGGCGCGGACGCGGTGCTCGTCACCTGCTCCTCGATCGGGCCGGCGGTCGATATCGCGGCGCAGCTTCATGATCGGCCGGTCCTGCGCGTCGATTACCCGATGGCGCTGCAGGCGATCGGGCGTGGTGCGAAGATCGGCGTGCTCGCCACCCTGCCCACCACGCTGAAGCCCACCGCTGACCTGGTGCGGCGCACAGCCCAGGAGAGCGGCAGGCGGATCGAGCTGCGCGAACATCTTTGCGAAGGCGCGTTCGAAGCGGTCATGGCCGGAGACGGCGCCACCCATGACCGGATCGTCGGCGACGCGCTGACCAAGGCGATGCAGGGCGTCGACGCGATCGTGCTTGCCCAGGCGTCGATGGCGCGGGTGGTCGATTCGCTGCCCGCCGACGCGATCCCCGCCCCCGTCTTCGCCAGCCCGGAACTGGGCGTCGAACATGCCCGCGACGTGCTGGCGAGCCTGAAACGGTGAAGAAACGGCATATCGTCGTCGGCCTGCTGGGGCTGGTATCGATCATCACCTTTCTCGACCGCATGGCGATCGCGGTCACGGGCACGACGATCCAAGACGAACTGAACATCACGCCCGATCAATGGGGCTGGGTGCTCGGCGCCTATGTCATCGCCTATGCCGTGTTCGAGGTGCCGTCGGGCGCGATGGGCGACAAGCATGGCTATCGGCGCGAGTTGACCCGCATCACTGTCTGGTGGTCGTTCTTCACCGCGATCACCGCGGCGTGCCGCAATTTTTGGCAGCTCGCCGCCTCGCGCTTCCTGTTCGGCATCGGCGCGGCGGGCGCCTATCCCAACATGTCGGGCGTATTGTATCGCTGGCTGCCGGCGCGCGAACGCGCGCGCGGACAGGGCATCATCTGGGCCGCCAGCCGGTTCGGCGGCGCGCTCGCCCCGCTGCTGCTGGTGCCGATCGAGGCGCGCTTCGGCTGGCGTGCGGTCTTCGTGATCCTGGGCGCCGTCGGTCTCATCTGGGCGCTCGCATGGCGTCTGTGGTTCCGCGATTCCCCCGCCGACCAGCCCGGCATCACCCAGGATGAGCTGGAGGAGATCGGCGCGGGCAGCGGCGATGCAGGCCATGCCGGCACGCCGTGGAGCGCGCTGCTCCGCCTGCCCCAACTCTGGTTGATCGCGCTCGCCTACGCCTTCTATGCCTTTGGAAGCTGGTTCTTCTTCAGTTGGTTTCCGGTCTGGATGGTCAATGGCGCGGGGTTCACCACGCTGCAAATGGGGCTGTACGGCTCCATCCCCTTCTTCCTCGGCATGCTGGGCAATCTGGTCGGCGGGGTCGTGTGCGACCGGCTGGCCGAGCGGATCGGAATGCGCCGCGCCTACAGCCGGATCGCGGCATCGTGCCTGACCGTCACCGCCGGCCTGCTGGTGGCGATGAGCCTGGTCGACAGCAAGATCGCGGTGGTCCTGCTCGCCGGCGCCGCCTTTGCGGTGATGGACCTGATGCTCCCCGCCGCCTGGGCCATGTGCATGGCGATCGGCGGCCGATATGGCGCGACCGCCACCGCCGTGATGAACACCGCGGGCAATATCGGCGGTTTCCTGTGCACGATCATCTTCGGCTATATCGTCGCCGCCACCGCCAATTACGACCTGCCGGTTCAGGGCGTGGCGCTGATGGTGTTCATCGCCGCAATGATCTTCACCCGCATCGACTGCACGCGCGGCTTCGATGCGAAGGCGCGGCCGAACGAAAGCCCCGCCTGATAAGGCGCCGCGCTTGCGGAAAAAGTTCAGCGGGCCGCGGGGCCGGCGCCCGACCGGACGGATTCGAAAAAATCCTCCCCGCCCATCTGGCCGCCCTTGAGCACCAGCTCCAGCGGCGCTTCGTCCGATCCCCCGTGCGCGCGGCACAGCGGCGCACCGGGTGCGAGCGGGGCGCGCCAGGTCAGCGCGTCGAGGCCGAGTTCGGCGACCGCGTGGCTCGACGTGTCGCCGCCGGCAAACAGGATACGCGGCACCGCCACCTGCGCGCGGATGCTGCGCGTGATCCGCCCCAGCCGCACGCCTAGCTGCGCACCGCCGGCGCGTTCTCCTTCGGAAAGGGGGCCATTGGCCGAATAGAGGACGGTGCTGCGCCCTTCGCCCAGCGCGGCGGCAGCCTGCGCCGCAACGGCCGCCTCGTCGCACGATGCCGGGTCGACGCGCAGCATCGTCCATCCCTTTGCCTCGGCCCAGCCGATCTGCGCCGCCGTGACGGGCGAGCAGCTCCCGCTGATCACCAGCAGCCGCTCGACCGAGCCCGCCCTGGGCAGTTCGGTCGGCCCTTGCACCATTCCGTCCGCTTCCCATGCGGCGAGCAACGCCCGCGTCACGCCCGAACTGCCGACGGCAAAGCGCACATCGTCACGCGCCAGAACCGCCCGCCCGCTCGCCAGCAGGTCGCGCGCTGCGACGCCGTCGAACAGTATCGCACCAGCGCCGTGTTCGACTTCGCTGGCGAACCGCGCCTCGGTCGCGCCCGCCTGGATCGCGTCCAGCGGAATGTGGCCGACCGGCATGTCGGTCTGATCGGCGAGATGGCGGCGGAGGTCCGCCTCGCGCATCGGCGTCACCGGATGGTGCGCCATCGTCGGATGCCGGTCGATACGATAGGTCGTCCCGCCCGCATCGGCATATAGATTGGCGAAGACGACATAGCGGCCGAGATGCGGCGCACCGACCAGGATCGGCACCGGACCTCCGCACATGCGCGCGCCGATTTCCATCGCGCGTCCGATCGACCCGGTGCCGGGACTGCTGTCGAAGGTCGAACAGGTCTTGTAATGAACGATGCGCGGCCCGAGTGCGCCCAGCGCCGCAAAGGCGTGCGGCAGGTGCCGGTCCATCCACTCCGGCGATCGGCTGCGGCTGTCGCCGGCCATGCCCACCGCGCGCACGCCGGGAAAGCGCGCCAGCAACGTCCGCGTCGGCTCGCGAAGCAGCAGCACGCCCGCCACCCCGCCTTCTGCAAGCGATTCGAGCACATCGGTGGAGCCGGTGAAATCATCGCCGTAATAGGCGTAGAGCAGGTCCGGCATCACGCCCCGAACGTCGCCAGCGCGTCGCGCAATTCGCGCTGCTCCTTCGCGGCATCGGCGAGCGGCACGCCGGCCATTGCCGCCTCCCACGCCTGTTGCAGCGCACGGACACCCGCCGCGGGACCGGATGGATGGCCCAGGATCCCGCCGCCCGCGGCATAGATGCAATCGGCGCTGCCGAGCGCGGCATAGCTTGCCGGCGCTTGCTTCGCGCTTTGTCCGGAGGAAAAGACGGGCATCACCTCGCACCCCTTGTACGGCGCGGGAAACATCGGGGTCAGGCACTCGCGCGCCGATGCGATCACGCTTTCGTTCGTCTCGCAGAACTTGTTGTCGATGCCGTTGACATGCGTGTGGTCGATTCCCGCCAGTCGCCAAAGCTTCTGATAGGCGATGAAGCTCATTCCGATCGCGGGCGACCGCCCCAGCATTCCCCAGCCGTTGCGATGGCCGTGAATGGGCAATTGGCTGTGCGCGCGCAACACCTTCATCGCGGGCAGCCCGATCGCGTTCATGCTCGCCATCACGCACGTACCGCCTTCACGCAGCACCAGATCGTGGCGGGCCAGCATCTCGTCGATCTCGCCCGTCAGGTTGGCGGCGTACATCACCTTCTTGCCCGTCCTTTCGGCGTGATCGCGTATCACGCGCATTACCGCAGGGACGCGCTGGTCGAACGGGCAATGCGGGCCATCGGCCTGAAGCTCGTCATCCTTGATGAAGTCGACACCGGCCGACAGCAACAGCTTCACCTGTTCGGCGGTGGCTTCCGGCGACATGCCGACGCTCGGCTTGATGATCGTGCCGATCAGGGGCCGGTCCCACACCTCGGCCAGGCGACGCGTTCCCGCCACCCCGAATTGCGGCCCCCGGTAGGAATCGAGAAAAATCGGCGGCAGTTGCAGGTCGAGGAGTTTCAGCCCCGAAAAGGCCTTCAACTCCGACAGATTGCCCGCAACCGCCGCCAGTAGGTTCGGCAGGGAGGCGCCGAAATTCTCGATGGGCCAGGACAAGGTCACATAAGCTGCGCGGCGCACGCTTTCCCCGGACCGGGGCAGGCCCGACCCCGGCAGCGAAGGCGTGGCGACGGCGCCGATTTCCTCTACTTCCTCGACGCGCGCGGCGTGGCGTTCGCGCAGTTCGTCACTTTCGCCCGGCGTTCGGACGAAAGTGCCCGTCGACTGTTCGCCCGCCATGGTGGCCGCGGCATCGGCGAGCGGGAAGGCGGTTTCGATCCAATAGCGCGCGACGACGCGGTCCGTCATATCAGGCAACCGTGAAATAGGTGTTGTAGCGTTCGGCTTCGACCGCGAAATACGGCACGAAAACCAGGTCATGGCCGCCCGCCGCCATCGTAAAGGCCTGGGCCTGTCCCGCCACCGGCGTCAGCGCACCGGGAAGCGGCAGCGGCTGGTCCATCACTCCCTCCCATGGGTTGAGGCCGACATACATGACCGGCCCGCGCATCACCGCGGCCAGGTTCGGGTGGCGATCGTCGACGGGGAGCATACGAAGCGTCTGCGGCAGAACCAGCTCGACCGTATCACCATTCTTCCACCGGCGGCTGACCTCGGCAATTTTGCCGGCCGTCACCTCGCGCTGCGCACCATTGACCGAAAGGCGCGCGCCCATTGCCCAGGCAGGGACGCGCAGCCGCATGGCGAAATCGCCGTCGCCCGCATCACGCACGACGATCCGCGTGGTGTCGGCGGCGGGATAGTCGGTGACCTGTTCGATCCGCACCGCCCCGCCGGCACGGTTCCAGGTCAGGTTTGACGGCGCGAACATGTTGACGAGCAGCGCATCGTCATCATGGAAATACAGGTTGAGGACATAGTCCGCGACGCCCTGAACCAGCGTGCCGGAACAGCAGGGCCATTTCTTCGGATAATATTCCTTGTCCGCCTGCGGGCCGTAATCGGAATAATAGGGATAGTCGCCATCGCTGTCGGGCAGGCGCGCGGCGAGCATCGTGTTGTAGAGCGTGCGTTCCAGCCCGTCGCCATATTGTGCACCACCGGTAAAGCGGATGAGGTAGCGCGCCAGCTTCATGTCGGCAAAGCTGCCGCACGGGGTTTCGAAATGCGCGGTCGATGCCTTCAGCGCCTCGGCGAGCTTGCCCTGATGCGGCTCGACGAACTGCTCCTCCGGCCCCCATCCGCCCGAGGCGAACCGTTGAAGCTCAAGAAACTTCCAGGCGTTTTCCAGCGCCATGCGATATTTGGGATCGCCGATGGTGAGCCAGGCCTGCGCTCCCGAACTGAGCGCGATCGCGTGGCTGTAGGCATGCTTCGTCGGCAGCACGTTCTTCCCTGCCGCCAATGGATCGAACCATTCGGGATCGAGCAGATAGTGCACCGCCATCGCGCGATACTTGTCGTCGCCGGTGATGTCGGCGACGTGGAACAGGTTTTCCGAGATCACATAGGTTTCGTCGTAAGGCGGGTCCTTCTTGCCGATCCGGTCCTTCGAAACGGGCGAGATATAGGGCAGGCACTTGTCGATCACCTGCGGCAGCAGCGCCTTGGCCTCTTCCACGCCGCTCAGCCGGTAAGCATCGATCAGGCCGACGACATATTTGTCCATGACATAAGCGGGCCAGACCTCCGAAGAACCCTTGCCGGCATAGGGATTGTCCACCCGGCGGATCACCTCGCCGAACCCTTTGACCAGCGCGGCGGCCTTGTCGTGCGCCGCCTGGTCGCCCGTGGCCGCGCCCAGCCGCGAGAGGCCGGAAATATATTGGCCGAAGGTCAGGCCCGGCACGAAGCCGTCGGCATCATACCAGCCGCCCATGTCCCGTCCCGGCGCGGGGAGGCCCGCATGCTGGCGAAAGACTTTCAGCAACCGGTCATTGTCGAGCGCCAGATAATGCGCGTGGATCGCGTCGAACTGCCGCTTGATCGGCCCGCCGGTCAGCCGCACCGCGCCATAGGGGAATTCGCGATACACCTCGCGTCCCTGCGATGCGGCGGCGATCGCGCTCGCCGGTAGTCCCATTCCCGCTACGCCAGCCGCGCAAGCCGAACAGCCCAGGAATCCGCGCCGCGACAAGCCCGCATTGGCATTGTTATGGCGATGGTGCATCGTTGCCTCTCCCATACGGCGTGCATATTCGCTCATGGTTGCCGTGAAGGCTTTTTACCCATATCATAATACTAATTACAAGATGGAGAGCGATGGCGATGCGGTTCTGGGATAGCATGATCGCGGCAGGAATGATCGGGATGGCCGCCATTCCCGCGGCGCTCGCGGCGAGCGATCCCGAGCCCATGCCGGCACGCGCCACGCGCTTCGCCGACAAGCCGGCAATCGCCTTCGGCACCGCCTGGTATCCCGAACAATGGCCCGAAAGCCGCTGGAACACCGACCTTGAATGGATGAAAAAGGCCGGGTTCAACACCGTGCGCATCGCCGAGTTCGCGTGGAGCACGATGGAGCCGCGCGAGGGCGAGTTCCATTTCGAATGGCTCGACCGCGCGATCGCGGCCGCCAGCCGCCACGGCATGATGGTGGTGCTGGGCACGCCGACCGCCGCGCCGCCTGCCTGGCTGACGCAGAAATATCCCGACGTGCTGCGCGTGGACGAAGACGGCAGACGCGCCACCCATGGCGGACGCCGCCATTTCTCATTCGCCAGCCAGCGCTACCGCGATTTCGCGCGCCGCATCGCGACGAAGATGGCCGAGCGTTACGGAGACAATCCCGACGTCGTCGGCTGGCAGATCGACAATGAGATCGGCCCGCCCTCCTTCGGCAAGGAGGCGGTGGCGCGCTGGCATGCGTTTCTGAAGGATCGCTACGGCACCATCGACACGCTCAACCAGCGCTGGGCGACCGAATATTGGAGCCAGCATTACAACGATTTCGACCAAATCCCCCTGCATGCCACCGGGCAGCAGAACCCGGCACTGCTGTTAGACTTCAAGCATTTCACGACCGCGACCTGGACCGATTACGTGATGAACCAGGCCGATGCGATCCGCGCCCGTGCCGATCCGCGCCAGTTCATCACCACCAACACGATGTTCTGGAATGGCGGCTTCGACCACTTTCAGTTGCACCGCGGCCTCGATATCGCGGCATGGGACAATTACATCCAGGACGCCGACCCCGACTGGGTCGCCAACGGCGCCGATCACGATCTGGTGCGCGGGTACAAGCAGCGGAATTTCTGGCTGATGGAAACGCAGGCGGGCCGTGTCGACTGGGTGCCGGTCAACCGCGCGCTGAAGCCGGGACAGGTACGCGAAATGGGCTGGCAGGCGATCCAGCACGGCGCCGACGCCATCCTCTATTGGGAATTCCGCCCGGCGCGCAACGGACAGGAAACCTATTACGGCACGGTGCTGGGACAGGACGGTACGCCCGCCCCCATCTTCGACGAGATCGCGAAGCTCGGCGGCGAGATCCACAAGGCGACCGGGGCGCTGGCCGACACCAATCCGGTGTACAGGATGGCGATGCTGTTTTCCTATGACAGCCGCTGGGCGATCGACCTGCAGCGGCTGCACAAGGATTTCGATCCGATCAGGGAGTTCACCGACTTCTACCGCCCGTTCCGCAACGGGTCGCAAGGCGTCGCCGTCATTTCACCGACCGCCGACCTGTCCGCCTATCCGCTGGTCGTCGCGCCCGCGCTCAACGTGATGACGCAGGACGAGGCCGATCACCTGGCCGACTATGTTCGCGCCGGCGGGCATCTGGTCCTCGGCCCGCGTTCGGGAATGAAGGATGACACCGACGCGCTGTGGCCCAAGCGCCAGCCGGGTCCGCTCCAGCCGCTGCTCGGTGCGCGGGTGGAGCAATTCTATGCCCTCGACGAGCCGGTGAAGCTGACCGGCGATTTCGGTGACGGGCAGGCGTCGATCTGGGCCGAATGGCTGAAGCCGCAGGCAAAGGACGTGCGCGTCCTCGCCCGCTACAGCGATCCCGGCGGCTGGCTTGACGACAAGCCCGCCATCGTGACGCGCAAGGTCGGCAAGGGCAGCATCACCTATATCGGCGCGTGGCTCGACCCGGCGGCGATGCGCGCGGTCGCCGATCGCCTGATGGACGATGCGGATGTCCGACCGCTGATACCGGATACGCCCGATGGCGTGGAGATCGGCGAGCGCGCCGGTGCGGGCAAACGCGTGCTGATCGCCATCAACCATAATGATCAGCGCAAGCCGGTCGCCATTCCCGATGCCGCACGGCGCGTCACCGGCACGTTTCGCGGTGGTGCGCTCGAACCACACGGGGTTGCGGTGTTCCAGATGGACGACGCCGGCGAATGACGACCCGGCCCAACAGACCGACAGGCAGGAAAGGAGAGCGGATCATGCAGCATCAACGGATCGGCGCAGTGTTGCTGGGCGCAGCAATGTGCCTCGCCGCGCCATCCGCGTCGGCGCGCGACCAGACAGCGGACATGACGTCGTGGGTCGCGGCATGGGAAGCCCCGCCGATCGGCTATGAACCGCAAATTCAAAAGGCGCTCGGTCGCCCTTACCGGAACGAGACTGCGCGCCAGTTGGTGCGCGCCGGGGTTTCGGGAAAGCGCCTGCGCCTGCGCCTGTCGAACGACTTGTCCGACACAGCGGTGACGATCGGCGCTGCCTCGATCGCGCGCGTCGATGACGATGGCAATGTCGTCCCCGGCTCGATCCGCCCGCTCACCTTCCACGGCGTAAAGCAGGTGCGAATCCCGCCGCACGCACCGATGCTGACCGACGCGGTCGCCATGCCGGCAAAGGCGGGCGAGTGGTTCGCTGTCAGCATCTATTATCCCGAAAAAGCCGCCCCGCCCGCCCATGCGCAGATGCTGGACGTCGTGTCGGGCGACGCCACCGCCGCCGCCCGGTTGAGCGATGCAAAGAGGGTGCGCGCGCCGGGAATCGTGTCGGAACTCGATATATCGGGCGCGGCGAAGACGCGCGTGCTGGTGGCGTTCGGCGATTCGATCACCGAGGGGGCGGGCACGGACCCGGCCGACGCGATGAGCTGGCCCGACCAGCTCGGCCGCATGCTTGCAGGCGATTCTGCGGGCAAATGCTGGTCGGTGGTCAATGCCGGGATCAGCGGCAACCGCATCCTGCGCGATGGTCGCGGGCCGAATGCGTTGTCGCGCTTCGACCGCGACGTCCTGTCGGTGCCCGGCGTCACCCATATCGTGCTGCTGGAGGGGATCAACGACATCGGCGGGGTGAAGGACGATCCCGCGAAGGGCGACCCCGTTACCGCGGAAACCCTGATCAATGCCTATCGCCAGTTCATCGCACGTGCGCATGCCCGCGACGTGAAGGTGATCATCGGCACGATCCTGCCTTATGAAGGCGCCGCCTATGGCAGCGAACGCGGCGAGCAGGTGCGCGAGGCGGTGAACCGCTGGGTGCGCACCCACCGCGACCAGTTCGACGGCATGATCGATTTTGACAAGGCCATGGCCGAACCGGGCAAGCCCAGGGTGATGCGGCTTGCCGAACAGATCGGCGATCACCTGCACCCCAACGCCACCGGCTATGGCCGCATGGCGCGCGCCGCGGCGCCGGTGGTGACGAAGGATCGTTGCCCGGCGCCGTGACGCCGGGCACGCGCCCTCACCAGGGCTTCGAGCGGGCGACGGTGATCCCGCGCAGATCGTCGGGATATTTGCCGCTGACTGCGGTGTAGAAATGATAGAGCGCGCCGTCGTGATAGACGAGCGAGGGCTTATGGGCGAAATGCTCGTCGATGCTGCCCGGCGCGCCGATGTCGATCAGCGGCTCCGCCACCTTGTCGAAATGAAGGGGATCGTCGCCAAGCGCCAGATATTCGCGGCACTTGCCGTCCTTGGCGCGGCCGAAATAGAAAAGCGACCATTCGCCCTGATGGGTGTAGACGACCGGATCGCTGGCAAACCAGGAATCACCCGACACGCCGGGTTCACCGTTGCGGATGATCGGATTGCCCGGATAGCGGGTCCAGGTCTTCAGATCCTTTGACGTGGCAAGACCCGTCTGCTCCTTCCACGGATTTCCCGTGGTCTTGGCGTTGTAGTAGAGCAGATAGGTGTCGCCGTCCTTCACGATGTACGGCTTGTACAGCCCGCCGCGCTCCCAATCGGCGCCATCCTCGGCGCGCAGGATCGGATCGGTCCGTTCCCAGTTCACCAGGTCGTCGCTCCAGGCGAGCCCGATCACCGCGGCCCCCTGTTCATATCCCGGACTGGGATAGGCGTGCCACGCCGCCAGATAGCGTCCGTCCACCCTGATCAGCCGGCCGGGCGAATACAGCTCGTTCTCGCGAAGGATCGACGCGCAGGAGATGTTGTAGCGGGTGACGGGATCGTTCGGATCGCGCGCCAGCATGATCCCGGCGCGCGTCCAGTTGACGAGATCGTCCGACACCGCTCGCCCCGTCTGGTATCCGGTGCCGTCCCAGCCGGTGTAGAGCAGGTTGAACCGGCCGTCGTGATAGAAGACGAAGGGACAATCGACCGCCTTCTGGTCGAACGCGCCTTCCCTATGGGAGCCTTCCAGGACCAGTTGGCCGTATTTGTAGGGGGTTCGATAGGCCGCGATTGGGTCGCCGGATCCGCCCGGGCCGCCGCCCGCGCCGCGCGCGCACCCCGCCACCATGGCGGCGCCCCCGGCCATGGCCGACCCGATGAGGAAACGGCGTCGCGAAGGCATATAGTCGAGCAAATTCATCTTGTTCCTCCGGATGACAGACGGGCAGCGAAGGCGCGGACACGCCCCCGAAGCGCAAACCGGCGCTGCCGCCACCGCATGTCCCCGGTGACCGCATCAGCCCGTCTTGTGTTTTTCGGCCTTGTCGATCCGTTGCCGCCCGTGTCCGATCGTATTGCGCATCGCGGATCGGGCGGCGTCGCAATCGCCCGCTTCGATGGCGTCGACGATCCTGGCGTGCAGGCCAACGCTCTTGTCATGTTCGGCATCCTCGTCCACCGGCGAGGCCATGGTGAAGGATGCCACCAGCGCGGTTTCGATGACGCCCGAAATCGAGCGCATGAGCATGTTCCCCGATGCCCGTCCGATCACCTGGTGAAAGGCCAGATCCGCTTCGGCGAAGGCGATGCGGCTTTCGCGGGCATCGCGCATCGCCTCCACCCGCTGGCGCAGCAGGGCGATCTGGTCGGGCGTCGCCCGCTGCGCGGCCAGCGCCGCTGCCTCCGGCTCGATCGCAAGGCGGATCTCGGTGAGATCGCGCTGGAAATCCGCGTTGAACCCGCTGGCGACCTTCCAAGACAGGACATCGGAATCGAACATGTTCCAATGCGCCTGGTCGAGCACCTTCGTGCCCACCCTGGTCTTGGAAACGATAAGGCCCTTTGCGGTAAGCGTCTTGAGCACCTCTCGCAGGACGGTCCGCGAAATTCCGAACCGGTCAAGTATCTCCGCTTCGGGCGGAATCTTGCTACCCGGTGGATAGATGCCGGTGATGATATCGGCGCCGAGCGCCCGAGCGACCTGGTCGTGGCTCGACAACGCACCGCCCGTATATCTCTGAAACTTGGATGACATTCTGGCCAGCCCCTGTAACTGCGATCCGGGCAGGGCCACTCTGGCGGCCGAGGCAAAGTCGTCACCAAGCATGATAGCGCTCGCAAGCCCGAAATCCTGACATGAGGCCCATGCTACACGGACGGCTGCTGGTCATACAGATCAATTATCGGCGCGATTTCCAACGGTGCGGCCGCCGCCCCGCCCGATGGACGGAGCGGCGGTGGCGTTACAGCTTGAAGCGAATGCCCGCCATGATCTGGCGATCGTCGACCGAGATGTTGTTGGGCCGCGTCTCCTGATCGAAATAAGTGAATTCCCGCGTGCGCAGCAGGTTGCTGCCTTCCAGGGTCACCGTGATGCTCGGCGTGATGTCATAGTTGATCGACGCGTCCAGCCACCCGTAACCGCGACGGTAGATGGGAATGTTCTGGCTTCCGCCGCCGGCGAGTGGCAGACCGTAGAGGGCGCTCAGATATTTCGAGCGATAGTTGTACGCCACGCGCACCGACAGGCCGTATTTTTCATAGAGGCCGCTAATGTTGAAGCTGCTCTTCGAAAGGCCGGGCAACGGGGTGGTGTAGTCCGCAATCGCGCTCGGCGTACTGCTGTCAATGAAGGTATAGTTCGCCTGGACGCCGAAGCCGTCGAACGGAGCGGGCAGGAAGTCGAAGAACGTCTGGCCGCCCACTTCAACGCCCTTGATCGTACCGTCGTCGCCGTTGGTCGGCTGACTGATAACGTAGTCGATGCCGTCGATCGTCTGCCGATTGGAACTGGTGAAGATGAAGCCCTTCACCTTGCGGTAGAAGCCGGCGAGATAGACCGAACCGGTAGGCGAGAAATAATATTCCAGCGACGCATCGAGTTGATCGGCCCGTAACGGTTCAAGCTCCGGGTTGCCGCCCGATCCTTGTCCCTGCGCCGGCACCAGCGTGAATGCAGGCGAAAGCTGGCTGAAATTCGGGCGGGTGAGCGTCTGCGAAGCCGCCAGGCGAAGCTGCAGCTCGTCGGTGAGATGAAAACGCACATTGGCGCTCGGCAGAACGCTGACATAGTCGTTGTCATATGTCTGTGGCGTGATGGTGGTCACCCCGCCAACGGTCGAGCGCTGGTTGCCGTCGATGCTGAGGCCGGTCTTGATTACGCGAACGCCGACATTGCCGTCGAAGCGCAGACCGCTGTCCACCTTGAACAGCATCTCCGCATAGCCGGCCACCGTCGTTTCCGACATGTCATAGACCGATGCCGGGTCGACCGCCGGTTCCGCATCGACACCAAGGGCGTCGCGCACACTGTCAAAGTCGTTGCGCAGATTGGACGTGACCGCGGTGTAATAGCCGTGCGGGAAGGTCGGATTGCTGAAGAAGAAGTCGTCGAACGGCATGGTTTCGAACAACGAGGAATAATTCGCTGCCGACGTTGCCCCGGCGGGCTGGAAGAATCGAATCGGCGTAAAGGCGGTGTCCATCTTCTGGATGCGCACACCGGTCTTGAACCCCGACAGGAACGGGCTGTCGATCTCGAAATCGCCGTCGAGGCGCCCGGCGTAGGAATTGCCGGTATAGTGATTCTCGCTGCGGGTCGTATAACCGAGCCGGTAGTTGGAGAGATCCGTCAGATCGACGCCGTCAAAGCTCATCGTCGGCGTCTTGCCGCTTAGATCGAGCGTTGCCTCGGGAACCGTGATCTGGAGATCCTGTTCGGTATAATAGAGATCGTTTGTCGAGTGCTGATAGGTGAAATCACCCGTCAGCCTGGCCGCGCCCTTGTCCCAATCGAACCCGGCCGAATATTGCTGATTCTTGTCGTAGGTATCGCGGGTGACGCCGAACGTTGAGGACACCAGATTCTGGAAGGTGCCGCGCATGAAGTCGTCGGTGCCGTCGAACGTCTCAACGGAACCGGGCACAACCGAAAGACCGTTCGTCGGATTGTTCAGGCCGCGCTGCTGCTGAATCGAGCGGAATTCCTGATATCCCGCCTGGGCATAGAGTTCGAGTTCCGGCGTCGGCTTCCACTGGAAGGTGGCGCCCAAGCCGATACGGCGGCGCGTGCCGTCCACCAGCGGCTCATAATCGCCGTTCGGCGTGACGATGGTCCGGCCGGCGATCAGATCTGTGCGTTCGCTTGGCGCGCCCACAGCTTCGATATCCGAGCGGAAGGCACGCTCCTGATAGGAGCCGCTGACGAGCAGCCCCATCTCACCCACGCCGGTATCCCATTTGTCGCTGACGAGCAGCGAGGCGAGCGGGCTGACCTTGTCGACCAGATCTTGATAACGGCCGCGAAGACTGCCGCTGATCACCAGACCGTCCATGTCGAGCGGCTTGCGGGTGCGCAAGTCGATGACGCCGCCAATGCCGCCTTCGATGAGGTCGGCAGTCGGCGTCTTATAGACATCCACGCCCGCGAGGAGTTCGGCCGGGAAATCCTGCAGGTTGTAGCCACGCCCACCGCCGGCGGTGAAGATTTCGCGACCGTCGAGCGTGGTGAGCACTTGGGTCAGGCCGCGAATCGCGACCGAACCGCCTTCGCCGCGATCACGCGAAACCTGAATGCCGGAAATGCGCTGCAGCGCCTCGGTCGTGTTCGTGTCGGGCAGCTTGCCGATATCGTCGGCGACGATGGAATCGACAATGGTGTTGGCAGTGCGCTTGCGCGCCTGAGCGGACTCGAGGCTCGCGCGGATGCCGGTTACGACGATCTCGTCGGGAATTGCCGCCTGATCCTGAGCCGCCGTTGATTGCTCATTGTCCTGGCTGGTCTGGCTCGGCACCGCCTGCTGCGTGCCGCCACCGGACGTCGCGTCCTTGCCTGTCGCGTAAGCGGGCACCGCATGGCTACCCATCAGGGCGGCCGTGGCCACGCCGACAAACAAACTTTTCTGCACGTTCATCACCCCTCTCCTTGGACCGTTATTGTTATCGTTCGCCACTATTAGTAATATTTTATACACAGTCAAGCGTGTTTGAAGCGGCTGGCCCAGGCGGAGGAAAGAGGCGAAAAATGGCCCAAATGCGCGCAAACAAGAGGGCGGCGAGGCGCCCACGTCCGCGCACCTTGATTCGACGATTCGAGCAACGTCGGCATGACCCGCTCTCGATCGCTACATGGATTCCGGCATCAGCCTGGAAGAGCTGCAATCGGGCAAGCCGGTCATCGGCATCGCTATGGCGGTGCGACCCACCCTTGCGCGATCGAGTTCCGCTTCAGCCCAGCCGGCGCAAGAGGATCAAAGCAAGTGCGAGAGCGGCGAAGCCGCCGATGACGTTCGCCAGCACATAGACCATGCTCAGCCCGATGCGACCGCGCTCGAACAGCGTGACCGCATCGAGCGAAAACGTGGAAAATGTGGTGAATCCGCCCAGAAAGCCGGTCGTGAGGAACAGGCGCGTCGCCTGGCTCGTCTCGATCTTCAGCGCGAACAGCGCCACCAAGGCCCCCATCAGCAGCGACCCCAGCACGTTCACGGTCAGCGTTCCCACCGGAAAGGCGCTGCCGAACAGCTTCAGCGCGGCAATGCCCACGCCGTGGCGGCAGGCGCCGCCCAGGCCCGCGCCGACAAAGACCACCAGGAATTCCATAACGCGCTTCTCCCGCAGGGCGACGCGACCGCAGGTCCGCCTCACCCGGTTGACGAACGGCAGGAGTCATCAGCCTCGGCAGGCGGTTATCGGGGGCACTCCATCCCCATCATCGGCGTTTTCCGATAGCGGCTGTCGCGGCGCTGACAAGCCCCGGCAATCTTATCCGGTCCGACGGGCGGCCAGAAGGTCGCGCACCAGCGCGATATCGGCGGGCTTGTCCACGTCGATCGCCGCCTCGCCGAAGGGAGAGGCGACGATGGCAGCGCGGGCGCCGGTAAGCGCGCCCAGCCGCCGGACCGCAGTTGCCAGCGCCAGCCTTCCCGTCAGATAACCGAGCAGCATGCGCGGCCCCAGGCGGCGGACGATCCGCCACGGCCGCTTGCGATCCGCCTCGATCGAACGCCACAGGTCGATGGCGCCGCGCGCTGCCGGCGTGGCGCAGAAGAACAGATTGCACCCGGACCAGTCGCCGTCCGCAAAGCGAAGATAGGTGCGGCGCGTCTCCGGCGCCGCGGCTTCCACGACGGAACGCTCCGCCAGCAGCGCGGCGATGTCCGCATAGGCCGGACATGCGGCGAGGAACTGCGTAATCCATTCGCGCTGCAGCAGCGGATGATCCGCCGTCGCGACCAGTAGCGGGGTGCCCAGATGATCGAGCGCGGCCGCCGCGCTCCCGCTGGGTCCGGCAGCGGCGTCCAGCACTTCCGCACCGCATTGCTGCGCCAGCGCGCGGACCGGTGCACTGTTGCTGGAGACCGCTATGCGACCCGCTCCGGCACTTCGCACCGCGGCGATCACGTGCGCCAGCATGGGCCGGCCCTCGAAGGAGATCAGCGCCTTGTCGCTGACGCCGGCATGGTGCGCCAATGCGTCCTGCGGCCCGCGCGATCCGGCCAGGATAACGGCGTCGAACCTCATCGCACCCGGCCTCGCCAGACGCGCCACAGCACGCCCGGCGCCGCCAGGACCGGATGGCGCAGCCGCCACGGGGTCGGTTCGATCCCGATACCGGTATGCCGCTCAATCTTCCACAGGGCGTAGCGCCCGGCGCCGGCGAAGGTGAAGCTCGCCTTTGTCAGCCGGGCCGCGTTCAGCGGCTTGCCCAGCCGGCGCCGCGCCCGCCAGCGCCGCGCCAGCCGTCGCTGCCTTGCCGCCGGCAGGGTCGGCGCCAGCATGTCGTCGGCCGACGAATAAGCGATCCTCGCCCGGTCCCAGCCGAGCGGCAGCAATGCCTCGAAATGTGCGGGCGCATTGCCGATGATCTGCCCCTCCCGCCCTGCCGGTTCGACCCGCAACTCGGTCGTATAGGTGGCGCGGAACAGCGCCCGCCAATAAGCCGCCGCCGTCCCCTTTTCCGGCCCGAGAAGCGCGGCGTAACCGGCGGCCGTCGCCGCTGCATCGGCAATGGCGGCGATAACCCGCCGGCGCGCCGATTCCGATGTCGCCCAGGCAAGCGCAGATGGCTGGACGAAGCGCGCCCAGATGGTGGTGTCGATACCCCCGTCGCGGCAGGCGGCGGCGAATTGTGCCATGGTCATCGTGGCGACCTTGGCGCGGAGCACCCGGCCCCGCACGCGAATTTCCTCGAACGAGACGTCGGGCCAGAGCAAGCGGCTCGCCAGGCCGCGAATGCCGCGGTCGCGGACCGCGGGCAGCAGCACGTAGAAGTCGAGTACGCCGTCGCGGTCGCCGGTGCGCAGGGCGGAGCCGTAGAACAGGACCGCATCGGCGCCGCTGCGCTCGGCCAGAATGCCGGCCAGTGCCGCGATGTCGTCGGGAACGGACGCCGCGATTTCGCGCGCGACGAACGTCGCGAGCGCATCCGTCACGGTACGACGAAGTGCAGCGGCTCGCCCATCCGGATCAGGAGTTCGCCGCCGGGATACCGTTCGCCGTCGAGGATGAACTCACCGTCGAGATCGAGTTCGAACGATTGAGGGCTGCCATGGTGATAGCCGTTATCGGCCAGTCGCCGCGATTCCGACCCCGCCAGCAGGAACGGGAGATGCCAGGCGAGCTTCTTCGGCGGCGCGTCCACCGCCAGCACCTTCAGCCCCGCACGACGCCGGCCGAAGGGCTTGAGCCCCAGCGGCAGACGCTCCAGCGTCGAGGCGAGCACAAGATAGAAGGAACGGTCGACCGTCACGTCGCCGCGAATGCGCATGCGATCGCCCTGCCGCCAGACATTCTCGGCCGACCCGAACAGCGTCTGGGCGATGCTCCACATCAGCGACAGCCCCACCGCCATGCCGTTGAACGCACCGACGCGGTGGGTTTTCTGCGCCAGCGACGTGGCCCGCACGAACGCGCCGGCGCCGAGCAGAAAGCCGACATGTTCGGGTCGATCGGCACCGCGGCGCCAGACCTCCACCGGCGCGCGGGTCGCGATCCGGCCGGCGCGCAGCGCGTCGAGCATCGAGCGAACCGACCAGTGGACAGGAATGCCGAGGTCGAGCGCCAGCGCATTGGTCTTGCCCGAAGGCAGGACCGCGACGCACGGCATGCGCCGGAACGCCTTGCGCGCCGCAGTCAGAACGTCGCGCACCGTGCCGTCGCCGCCGTCGATGACGAGCATGTCGACCCCGCGAGCGGCGAAATCGTCGAGCTGGTCCTGCAGGTCATTGCGCGTCTGCGGCGATGCGAACAGCGTCTGGCTGCGCAGCGCCGGCGGGAAATGGCTGCTGCCGCCGTTCAGATGGCTCTTGGGATTGCTGACGACGCCGATGGTCAGCGGCCGGCCGAGATTGCCGTCCGCCCCGCGCACGCGCACAGGCGTCAACGGCCCCTGGAACGCCAGGTCGGCGGAACGCCGGTCATGGCGGACTCTGGTGCCGGTCGGGACGGCATCCGGGCCGCTGAAGAAGGAGTGAGGCTTGCTCAATTCAATCGCCAGTCAATATCGCAACCCCGCTCAGATATTGAGCGCGGAGCCGAAAATCCATACGTTGTTACGGAAACAAAGCGTTTTTGGACCGGATCGTCCACGAAATCAACCCGGCACCAGTCTCGTCTCATCGCGAATACCGCATCCTGATGGTGATCGTGCCGCCATTCTGCGCCACCGGAAAGCGCGCATCGGCGAAAGACGGCAGTCCCAGCGTCGTCGGCGCGTCGTTGGAAAAGCCGAACCCTTCCTTGATCGAAAACAGCGTGCGGTTGAAATCGTGGTCGGCATTGGCGTCGTGATAGATCGCCGCGGCATAATGGCCCGGCTTCAGCCAGAAACAGGCCCGCGTTACCGGCGCGCGTGCCGGTACGCGGGCACGCAAAAGCTTGCCGTGCGAGGCCAGAAAGCGGCTGCGGTCGTCGGGATAGATGGTGAAGGCGACCTCCCCCTTCGCATCGCGCAGGCCGCTCGCCACGACGTTCAGCTTGACGGCGCCGCCGCCGGACCGGCCGGTGCAGCCGGCATCGGCATTCGCGGGCGGAATGCCGGCGAAGGCGAGGCCCAGCATCGCGGCGAGAGCGTGGTGAAGTGAGCGGCGCACGGTGTTTCCTCGCAAATCCCATCGTCGAGCGCGCCGCATTAGTGCCGGTCGCCTGAGTGGACCCTGAACGCCGAAGATGGACGGATTGTGGCGATTTCGTGTGCGAACCGGGAACGGTTCGGCACGCTTGGTCAGGCGAGCCAGCTTTCCACCGGACGGCCGCCGCCCCGCACCAGCATTGCCTGCACCAGCCGGACGAGGTGCACCACGAGCGAGAACGCCGTCCAGACCGCGACGGCGACGATGCCGTAATCCGGTCGCCCGATCAGCATGGCGGCAAACAGGATCACCATGTTGGGATTGCGCCGGGCGGTGACGAGCCGAAAACGGCTGTCGAAGCGTCGCCAGACATGGATATGCATGCCGAAGCGCAAGATGAACGCCCCCTCGATCAGCCGCTGCGCGACATAGCCGACCAGCATCGTGCCAATGACCAGCCAGAAGGTGCGGTCGTCCAGCGGCACGCCGTACACGGCGCAGCCGCGCGCCCAGGCCCACCACCAGATCGGCGGATGGACCAGGTCGACACCGTGATCCCAGGCGTTGCCGAGCGCGGACGAGGTGATGGTGCAGCGCGCCAGCTTGCCGTCGACGGTGTCGAGCACCATGAAGACGAGACCGGTCGCGAGGCCCGTCCAGAACCAGCCGTACCAGAAGCAGACCGTGGCGACGATGCACAGCAGCGAGCCCAGCGCCGTCACCTGGTTGGGCGTGATGCCGAGACGGGCCGCGATCCGGGTGAGCGCGAACGCCCATTCGGGCCACAGATATTTGGTCAGAAGGTCGGTCACGCCCTTATAGGCGCCGACATAGCTTGCCCGCTCGATCGCTCGCACCGTGGCCGGCGTCAGCCGCTCGGCAAAGGGCCGTTCGCGCTTGCGCAGCGCCTCGTTGAAGATTCCGCGCTCGTCTTCCGCCCGCAGGATCGTGATGCCGCGGCCGTGGCCCAGCGCCTCGTCCGCCCGCATCGCGGCGAGGACCAGCCGGCGCTGTTCGTCGTTGGCGGGATGCGCGAGTACCGGTACGCCGTCGCGCGTCAGCACGGTGCCCGGCTGATCCTCGATATGCGCCATCCAGACGGGATCGAAGACGAACGCGCTGTTCGCCAGTATTGCGGCCTCCTCGGTTGACGGCGCGGCGGCGAGGTTGCGCGCGGCGGCGATGCGGCGCAGCCGCTCGCGCACGCTCATCCCCCAGATCGGCGTCGGATTGTCGCCGACAGCGGCGACGGTCTTGTCATGGGCATTCCGCTGATGCTGCATATCGCCCCGATAGCGGATTTGCCGCGATTTGCGAGGGTGGAGTCTCCGGATCAGTGCAGCGCGGCGAGAATTTCGTCGACCGCGCGGTCGGGCGCGCCGCCGCCGATATCGCCGAGCGACTCCCGCGCGAACCGCCGTTGCGCGGGCAAATAGCGCGGGTGCACGTCGTCGGCACGGTCGAGCGCGGGGATCAGGTGATCGGTGTCGTGGATCACCTCGCCGCATTCCCACATGGCGTAGGACGGATCGCCCTGCCACACGGTCCGCGCGGGATCGAGGAACAGGCAGGGCCGCGGCGTCATCAGGAATTCGACCACCTGGCTCGACGTATCGCCCAGATAGATGTCGGCGGCACGCGTATAGCTGCCGTCGACGCCGGCGAAGCTGCCCAGATCGCAGTGGACGTTCGGCACATCGGCCAGCGCGGCCGCCACTTCGGCGACATCGGGCGCCTTTTCGATCAGTCGCTGGTGCGGCGCGAAGATGATGCGATAGCGGCCGGCGGCGATCAGCCGTTCCAGCACTTGCGGCCCCATCGCCCACCAGGAGGAACGGTGCCGCTGCCAGTGCGGCGTATAAAGAACCGTCGGCCGGCCGCCGTCGCGGCCGATCACTTCGCCCGCGCGATTATGGACGAAGCTCGCCTTGGCATATCCGATCACGCGAATGCGGTCGGCCGCGACGCCGTGCCGGATCAGCGCATCGCGTTCGCGCTCCGACGGCACCAGCGTGCGCCAGGGAACTTTGCGGCGCCGGTCGTCGCGCGACATCATCGACCCGGCGCCGTGCAGCAGTTTGATGAACCTCGCCCGCATCGGCAGCACGACCGGAAGCCAGAGGCTGGTCTGTTCGACGCAGACCACGACCGAGGCGCCGCGCAGCCGGGGCGCCAGCCGCAACAAAGTCGGAATCTTGGGCGGCAGCGGCGGGTTGTGCCCGTCGGCGATCTCCAGCCTGCGAAAGCCCGGCGCCCTTCGGATGCGCGCTGCATGCGGCCCGAACCGGCCCAGCCAGTCGCCCAGCAAGCGCTCATGGACCGAGGTCGCGACCCAGATATCGATTGGCAATCGCGGCCGGCGCTTCGCCAGCGCCTCCACCACCGGATAGAGATGGGGGATGAGAAGCGTTTCGCCCAGAAAGAGGAAATGCACCGGCGCCGTCATCTGGCGGCGGCCTCGTGGTCGTGCATCCAGCTTTCGATGTCTTCGGGGCGATCGACCTCGCGCCAGCATCCGCCGCGATTGACGATGCCGTGAACCATGCCCTCGCGCGCGATATGGGCGATGATGGCGTGATGATAGGCCATCGTGCCGTTCGGTCCGGCGATGACCGTTTCCAGACCCGTCCGGTAGCGATCGGACCCCGCCCCGCGGGCGAGGATGACGCCCAGCGAACGGTGCGTCGTCGCCTCTTCCGCCAGATGCTTGGCGACGTCGCCTACCAGGCCGTGATCGAACGCCACGCGCATGTCGTCCGGTTCCAGCCGCTCGACCGGATCGATGAGCAGCGACACTCCTTCCTCCGCCCGCTTGCCCGCGTCCGCGATCACCGCGGCGTCGAACACGGTGTCGCCGTTCATCAGGCAGAAGTCGCCGTCCAGATGCGGACGCGCCGCCCAGACGCTGCCGATACTACTCGCGACCGCCCAGAAGGGATTGAACACGAGGCGCGTCGGTAGCGGCGGTCGTGCCGCCTCCAGATGTTCAGCGATCTGGCCAATGCGATAGCCGCCGACGATCACCGCTTCGCCCATGCCCGCGGCCGCCAGCGCATGGAGCTGGTGATCGAGGATGCTGGCGCCGCCGACCTCGACCAGGCATTTCGGCATCGTCGCCGTGAGCGGCAGGAGGCGCGAGCCCTGTCCGGCACTGAGAATGATTCCCTTCATGATCCCCGCTATCGCCCGATCCCTGCCGCCTCGTCCAGCGTCACGCGGCGTCGCCGACGTCGCGCCGGGCGTGGCGGATACTGTTCACGCCCAGCAGCAGCGCCGCCAGGATCGAGCCCATGAAGACGCCGATCGCGGCGCCCACCGCGCCCAGCCGCGGCAGCAACGCAACCGTCGCCGCGACCATTACCGCCGCCGCGACCGCGCGTGACCACAGCGCCGTGGGCGCACGGTGCACGGCCATCAGGAGCGGCTCGAATCCCACTGCCGACAATTCCATGCAGCCGGCTGCGGCAAGCCACAGCAACACCACATAGGCAGCGGCATATTCGGGGCCGCCGATCAGCGTCAGAAGCGTCTTGCCGGCGACCGCGACCAGCGCCAGGATCACCAGTGCCGCCAGGCTGGACCCCGCGAATATCTTGCCGAGCATCCGGTACAGATTGGCGGCGCCGCGGGTTCGTACCAGGCGGACGATTTCCGGGAACGCCGCGCGCGCGATGAGCTGCGACAGTTTGGCGAGCGCATTGGCGATCTGAAAGGCCAGACGGAACATGCCGGCCGCGCCCGGCCCGACAAAGCCGCCCACCAGCAGCAGCGGCACCTGGTTCGACGACAGGCCGAGCGTCGAGTTGGCGCAGGTGCTGAGTGCGAATTTGGTGATGCCCGGATTGTCGTCGAATACCCGGCGTCCCCCCGCGCGGGCGCGCCAGATCCGGCCGAGGTCGCCGGTCCGCGCCATGATCGTCCAATAGACCGCGGCGGTCACGATTTCAGCCGCCGCCCAGACGTAGAGAAATCCCTGGACCGTCGGCATCACGGCAAGGGCGATCAATGCGCCGATGAACCGCGTCAGCGGCGTCATGCTGTCCGCCAGCGCCGCCAGCGAAAAGCGATCACGCAGGCGCAGGATACCGAGCGGCGTCGAGCGCAGGGTCACGAGCTGGACGACGAGGAAGATCACCGTGTCGCGCCACAGCGCCGGCCCGATGCCGAAATCGTCGCCCCACAGATCGAGGATGAGGATCGCCAGGCCGATGCCGACCACCGCACTGGCCCCGTCCAGAATGGCGCAGGCGCGGAACAGCCGCGCCAGGCGGCCCTCGTCGCGCATATGCAGGGGTTCCACGCCATATTGGACCACGATCTGCCAGGTCTGGAACATCACCAGCGTCGCCAGCGCGCGCGATGCGCCGGTGATCAGCGCGAACCGACCGAAATCATGGATCGACAGCGCCCGGGCGGCGATGCCGAGATAGACGATCGACAGCACCGCCAGCAATCCGCGATTGGCGAGCAGCCAGCCGAGATTCTGCGCCGCGGCGCGCAGGCCGCGCGGCCGGTCTGCTGTCGTGGAGGACGGGCTGGGATCGTTCATGGTCGCGGCGTTCCCTTAGGCGACCGTCGCGCGATACGAAAGCATGAAGCGCGGCGCGGCGGCGGGCGTGGAACCCCGATCCCGGCAATTCGCTTGTGGTTGCAAACGCTTGGCCTCCGGAAGGAAGGATATGGCCGTTCGCCCCAGATCGAGTGTCGCGCAAATGGATGGCAGCCCGCCCCGGCGCTATTACACCGGCCGGAATCTGGAGCGCGCCCGGGCGATCGCCGATCTGCGCGCGCGCACCCACAGGCTGATGCCGCGCTTCGTCCTGGAATATCTCGAAGGCGGGGCGGGCGAGGAAGCGACCGTCCGTCGCGAGCGCGAGGCATTCGCCGAATGGCGCTTCCAGCCGCATATCCTGGTCGACGAATCGAATCGGAGCACCAAGCGCGACATCCTCGGCCGCGAAGCCGCCATGCCGCTCGCGATCGCGCCCACGGGCCTCAACGCGCTGTTCCTGCACCGTGGCGATACCGCGCTGGCGCAAGGCGCCGCGCGCATGGGCGTTCCCTATATCCAGTCGACCATGTCGAACGATTCCATCGAGCGGGTGGCCGAAATAGAGGGCCTGCGCCACTGGTGGCAGCTCTACGTCTTCGGCGGCGAGGAAGTGTGGCAGGAATTGCTGCGCCGCGCCGATGCGGCCGGCTGCGAGGCGCTGGTGCTGACCACCAATGCGCAGATCTTCGGCGATCGCGAATGGAATTCGCGCACCCGCTATCCGGGCGGTTGGCCGACGCTCGCCGCGATGCTGGACGCCGCCCGGCACCCGCGCTGGGCGGCGGCCACGGTGGCGCACGGTATGCCCGAATTTTCCAATGTCATCGACTTCGTGCCGAAGGACAAGCGCAGCTTCTTCGACAGCGCGACCTGGATCCGCGAACAGATGCCCAAGACCCTGTCCTGGGACGACGTCGCCAGGATCCGGGCACGCTGGCCGAAGCCCTTCTTCGTCAAGGGCCTGCTCAACCTCGAGGATGTGCGCCGCGCCAGGGACAGCGGCGTCGACGGCATCATCCTCGGCAGTCATGGCGGGCGCCAGATGGACTGGGCGGTCTCCGCCCTCGACATCCTGCCGGAGGCCCGGGAAATCGTCGGCGGCGCCACCGCGCTCTATATGTCCGGCGGCATCCGTCACGGCACCGACATCATAAAGGCGCTGGCACTTGGCGCCGATGCGGTGCTGACCGGGCGAGCGGCATTGTACGGGCTGTGCGCGGGCGGTGCGGACGGCGTTTACCGCGCGCTCGACATCCTGCGAAAGCAGATGATGAACGAGCTGGGACAGGCCGGAATGGCCTCGCTCGACGCCCTGTCCCCGGCCCTCCTGCGCCACATGCCCCGCATACCGGTGCCGGTGGTCTGAGCGGGCGACGGCAGGATTCCGATTTCGTTCGGAACAGCCGTGCACGCAATCCGTTACCAAAAGCAAAAGCCGCAGTTTTCCGAGACTTTCAAGGAGGCGCATCATGGCGCACACCGTAGGCGACTTCGTCTGGGACCGATTGCATCAATGGGGGGTGCGCCGGGTCTACGGGTATCCCGGCGACGGC
Organism: Stakelama saccharophila; assembly: GCF_032229225.1. Lineage (NCBI taxonomy): Bacteria > Pseudomonadati > Pseudomonadota > Alphaproteobacteria > Sphingomonadales > Sphingomonadaceae > Stakelama > Stakelama saccharophila. The sequence continues at coordinate 435,747 of NZ_CP135076.1, read as the reverse complement.
ATCAACGGCCTTCTCGGTGCGCTTGACCGGGCCGGCGACAGGTTCGAATTCGTTCAGGTCCGGCATGAGGAAATGGCGGCGTTCATGGCCTCGGCCCATGCCAAGTTCACCGGCGAATTGGGCGTATGCCTCGCCACTTCGGGACCGGGCGCCGCGCATCTGCTCGCCGGTCTCTACGACGCGCGAATGGATCACCAGCCGGTGCTGGCATTGGTGGGCCAGCAGGCGCGCACCGCGGTCGGCGCGCATTATCAGCAGGAAATCGACACGCCGTCGCTGTTCAAGGACGTGGCCGGCGCGTTCGACGAATATGTCGCAGCACCCGCCCAGTCGCGCCACCTGATCGACCGCGCCTGCCGCATCGCGCTCGGCCATCGCCGCGTCACCGCGCTGACCTTCCCCAACGACGTGCAGGAAGCCGAAATGAAGCAGCCGCCGCGCAAGCACGGCGCGGTCTTTTCCGGCGTCGGCTGGACACCGCCGCGCACCGTGCCGACCGATGCCGACCTGCACCGGGCCGCCGAAGCGCTCAATTCCGGCGAGAAGGTGGCGATCCTCGTCGGTGCAGGCGCCAAGGGAGCCGAGGATGAGGTCATCCAGCTCGCCGACAAGCTCGGCGCCGGCGCGGCCAAGGCGCTGCTCGGCAAGCAGGTGCTGCCGGACGACCTGCCATGGGTGACCGGCTCGATCGGCCTGCTCGGGACCGAGCCCAGCGACAATATGATGCAGGAGTGCGACACCTTCCTGATGCTCGGCTCGGGCTTTCCCTATTCCGAGTTCCTGCCGAAGGAGGGCCAGGCGCGCGGCGTGCAGGTCGACATCGATCCCGGCATGCTGTCGCTGCGCTATCCGATGGAGGTGCCGCTCACCGGCGACCTCAAGGCGACGATCGAGGCATTGCTGCCGCTGCTGCAGCAGAAGGGCACCGATTGGCGCGACCAAATCGCCGGCTGGAAAGAGGACTGGGAGGAGAAACTGGAGGAGCGTGCGAACGTCTCCGCCAATCCGGTCAATCCGCAACTCGTCTTTCGCGAACTGTCGAAGCGCCTGCCCGACCGCGCGATCCTGACCAGCGACTCGGGCTCGTGCGCCAACTGGTATGCCCGCGACGTCTATATCCGCCGTGACATGATGGCATCGCTTTCGGGCGGTCTCGCCTCGATGGGTGCCGGTGTGCCCTATGCCATCGCCGCGAAGTTCTGCCATCCCGATCGGCCCGTCATCGCCAGCGTCGGTGACGGCGCCATGCAAATGAACAACATGGCCGAGCTGATCACGGTTTCCAAATACTGGCACAAATGGTCGACGCCCACCTTCGTTGTCCTGGTGCTCAACAATGAAGACCTGAACCAGGTCACGTGGGAGCAGCGCGTCCAGGAAGGCAATCCCAAGTTCGAGGCGACGCAGCAGATCCCGAACGTCGCCTATCACAAGTTCGCCGAGATGATCGGGCTGGGCGGTATCTATGTCGATCATTTCGACCAGATCGGCGCGGCGTGGGAAACGGCGCTCGCCTCCGACCGGCCGACCGTCATCGAGGTGAAGAGCGATCCGGAAGTCCCGCCCCTGCCGCCGCACATCACCCTGGCCCAGGCCAAGGCATTCACCTCCGCCATCGTGAAAGGCGATCCGGAGGAGGAGCATCTGATCAAGGGAAGCGCGAAGCAGCTCTTCGCCAGCGTCCTGGGCCGCGACGAAGACTGAGCCATGGCCGATGACGGAGGGGACGATCTCGCCGTCCGGCTGGTCGCCGGCGGCGCGACGATGCTGGCCCTGTCGACGCTGGCCGACAGCGGGATGGAGCATTATCGCGGGTCGTTCCGCAACCCGGCGATGGTGCTTCCGCTTGCATCGTCCAGCATGGCGATCGCCTTCAACGGCCGGCGGCTCGCCCGACCGCGCCCAGGCGAACGCACGGGGCCGCTGGTCAGCCACCTGACATCGACCGCGACCGGGCTGATCGGGCTCGGCTTCCACTTCTACAACGTGACGAAGCGGCCGGGCGGCCTGGGCTTCACCAACCTCTTCTACGGCGCTCCGGCAGGCGCGCCGTTCGCCCTGACGATGGCCGGCCTGTTCGGCAGCGTCGCCGACCGGCTCGCTCGCGGCAAACGCAGGCTGGGTCCGATGCACGTCACCTCGGGACGCGCGATCGGCGCGCTGACGAGCTTCGGCCTGATCGGCACCGTGGCCGAGGCGGCGCTGCTGCATTTCCGCGGCGCCTATCACAATCCGGCCATGTGGTTTCCGGTCATACTGCCTCCGGCTGCCGCGGCGTCGATGGCGCGCGACGTGATAGACGACACGCCGCGCGCGGTGACCACCGCCCTGCTGGGAGCGACGGCCGCCATGGGGCTGATCGGCGCCGGCTTTCATGCCTATGGCGTTTCGCGGAATATGGGCGGGTGGAAGAACTGGCGGCAGAATTTCCTGGTCGGCCCGCCGGTGCCCGCGCCGCCGGCCTTTACCGGGATCGCCATTGCCGGCCTCGGCGCCCTTCTCCTCATGAAAAGGCGGCAGGCGAAATGAGCGAACCCTTTCCCGACTACGACGTGCTTGCGAAACGCGACACGCCGAGCTGGAACGCGCCCACCCGCGAGGCGATCGACGCCCGGATGGCGCGGGTCGAGCGGTCCGATATTCTGTCCGAGCGCCAGCGCGAAACGCTGCGGGCGGTCGTCGCGCGCATCACGCCGCAGCCGAAGCATCGGGCGCCGACCAATGCGACCGCGCTCGTCCTCGACAAGATCGCCGGCAACAGCGGCGACGGATTCCGTCACCATCGCTTGCCCCAGGTGCGCGAAGCCTGGGAACGGGGGCTGGACGCCATCGAAGCGGAGGCGCGCCACCGCTTCGACACCGACTTCGCGCACTGCTCCGACGAGCAACAGGACGCAGTGCTCTCTGCCGTGGAACAGGACGAGGTCCGGGCACGGCCATGGGAGGATCTGCCCGCCAACCTGTTCTGGAGCTGGCGGCTGATCCCGGACATCGTTTCGGCATATTATTCGCATCCCTCCGCCTGGAGCGCGATGGGGTTCGGCGGGCCGGCCTCGCCGCGCGGATATGTCCGCCTGACGACGAACCATCACGATCCCTGGGAAGCCTCCGAACGCAGACAGGACCAGACCCTTCCCGCCGAGGTGCGCAATCGCCATGGCAATTGACGATCCGCAACGCGAACCGCGTGCCGGGGCAGGGCGCGCGCCGGATGTGATGCGGCCGGGCGGCTGGGTGCCGATGCGCGAATATCGCGAGGACGAGGCGGTCGATTTCGCCATCGTCGGCACCGGCGCGGGCGGCGGGACGCTCGCCTGCAAGCTGGCCGAGGCGGGCTTTTCCGTGGTTGCGTTCGACGCCGGCCCCTATTGGCGGCCGCTGGAGGATTTCGCCTCCGACGAGTGCGAGCAGCAAAAGCTCTACTGGACCGACGACCGCATTGTCGACGGCGACCATCCACTCAAGATGGGGGCCAACAATTCGGGCAGATCCGTCGGCGGCTCGACCGTGCACTTCGCCATGGTGTCGCTGCGCTTCCGCCCGGAGCATTTCAGGACGCGCTCGACCCTCGGCTACGGCGTCGACTGGCCGATCGACTGGCGGGAGATGTGGCGCTATTACGACGAGGTCGAGCGCACGCTGCACATTTCCGGGCCGGTTCGCTATCCCTGGGGGCCGGACCGGGGGCGCTATCCCCTGCGCGCGCATCCCCTGAACGCGGCCGCCGAATATCTGGCCAGAGGCGCGGAAGCGCTCGGCATCGACTGGACCGAGACGCCGATCGCGACCCTTTCCGCACCGGTCGGCCGGTCGCACCCTTGCGTCTATCGCGGCTTCTGCGTCACCGGCTGCAGCACCAATGCCAAACAATCGGTGCTTGTCACCTGGCTCCCGCGCGCGCTGAAAGCGGGTGCCGAGATACGCGATCTCGCCATGGTCGGCAGGGTCGAGACGAAGAACGGGCGCTGCACCGGGGTTCATTATCACCGCGAGGGCGCTTGGCGTTTTCAGAAGGCGCGCAACGTCGTGGTCGCCGGCTATGCGATCGAAACGCCGCGGCTGTTGCTCAATTCGGCCAACCAGGAATTCCCCGAAGGCCTTGCCAACAGTTCCGGGCTGGTCGGCAAGAACCTGATGACCCAGCTCAACCAGGCGGCCTGGGGCCAGGTCGACGACGAAGTCCGCTCCTATAAGGGGCCGCCCAGCCTCGCCATTTCCGAACACTGGAACTACACCGACGCGGGCAAGGACTATCACGGCGGCTGGTCCTATATGAGCCAGGGGCCGCTGCCGCAGGTCTGGGCCAAGAGCCTGGCGGGCGGGCGCGGCCTGTGGGGGCAGGCGCTGATTGACGAGATGGCGCGCAACAACCATTCGGTCGGGCTGAAGATGGTGGGCGAGGTGCTACCCTATGAACGCAACCGCGTGACGCTCGCCGACGAGACTGACCAATACGGGCTCAGAATTCCGCGCATCACCTTTTCGATGGGGCCCAACGAACAGGCCATGATCGATCATGCCGTCGATTTCATGGACCGCAGCCTGGAAGCGACCGGCGCGCGCGAGCGTTGGAAGGAGATGGACGACACCGCCCATCTGAACGGCACCGCGCGCATGGGCGACGATCCGGCAACCAGCGTCGTCGATGCCGACTGCCGAAGCTGGGACATCCCCAATCTGTGGATCTGCGACGGCTCGGTCTTTCCCACCGTCGGCGGGGTGAATCCCTCGCTCACCATCCAGGCGATCGCCTGCCGCACCGGCGACCGTATCGCCGAAATGAGCCGCAAGGGGGAATTGTGAGTGGGCGCCGCCGGCCCCTGGATCGCCGCCCTGTGGGGCCTTGTGGGCGGATCGGCGCTGCTGATCGGCGCGGCGATCGCCCTTGCCGTGTCCCTGCCGCAGCGCGTGATCGCCGCCATCATGGCGATGGGATCGGGCGTGCTGATTTCCGCGGTGGCCTTCGATCTGATGGACGAGGCGTTCCGACAGGGCGGCGTGGTGGCGACCTCGCTCGGCTTCGTCGCCGGCGCGTTCGCCTATACGGTCGCCAATGTCGTGCTCTCTCGCCGGGGCGCCCGGCACCGCAAGCGGTCCGGATCGGACGCGAAGGAGCGCCAGCCGCCGGCAGGAGCCGACGGCGGCCTGGCGATCGCCATCGGTGCGCTGCTGGACGGCATTCCCGAATCGGTGGTCATCGGGGTCAGCCTGCTGGATGGTGCCGGCGTCAGCCTGGTCACGGTAATCGCGGTATTCCTGTCGAACGTGCCGGAGGGGCTTTCGAGCGCGGCCGGCATGAAGAAGGCCGGCCGCAGCAAGCGATACATCTTCGGCGTCTGGGGCGGCATCGCCTTTGCCTCCGGCATTTCGGCGCTGTTCGGCAACGCCCTTCTGGCCGGAGCGCCACCGGAATGGATCGCGTCGGTGACGGCGATCGCGGCCGGGGCGATCCTGGCGATGCTGGTCGACACCATGATCCCCGAGGCGACGGAGGAAACGCACGAATTCTCCGGATTGATCGCCGTTGCCGGTTTTCTCGTCGCCTTCATCCTGTCGAAAACCGGCGGGTGATCGTGCAACCCGGAATTGGAGCGAGGTAATCATGGCAAAGCAGTCCTGTCCCCCCGTCGTCGTCATCACCGGCGCCTCCGCCGGCGTCGGCCGCGCCGTGGTGCGCGAATTCGCGAAGGACAAGGCGCGCATCGGCCTGATCGCGCGCGGCCGCGACGGGCTGAAAGCCGCCGCGCGCGAGGTCGAGGCGGCAGGCGGCGAGGCGCTGGTCCTGCCGCTCGACGTCGCCGACCATCATGCGGTCGACGATGCCGCGACGCAGGTGGAGGACAGGTTCGGCCCGATCGACATCTGGGTGAACGTCGCCTTCGCCGGCGTCCTTTCCCGCTTCATCGACATGACGATGGAGGATTATGAGCGGGTGACGAAGGTCACCTATCTCGGCCAGGTCCACGGCACGCATGCTGCGTTGAAGCGGATGCTCCCGCGCAACAAGGGCAGCATCGTGCTCGTGGGCTCCGCCCTGGCCTATCGCGGTATTCCGCTGCAATCGGCTTATTGCGGGGCCAAGCACGCGATCCAGGGCTTTCACGATTCGGTGCGGTCCGAACTGTTCGCCGCCAAGAGCGACGTTCATATCGCCATGGTCCAGTTGCCCGGCGTCAACACGCCGCAATTCGACTGGATCAAGACCGACCTGCCGATGAAACCCAAGCCGGCGAGCCCGCCCTACCAGCCCGAGATCCCGGCCCGCGCCATCCATTATGCCGCGCATCATCGACGCAAGAGCATCAAGCTGGGCTGGCCGACGCTCCAGGCCATCTGGGGGGACCGGCTCGCCTCGCCGCTGCTCGACCGGTATCTCGGCGCCACGGCCGTGAGCGGACAGCAGAGCGACGAACCCGTCGAACCCGGCCGCAAGGACAATCTCTATCACCCGGTGGCGGGCGATCACGGCGCGCATGGGCGGTTCGACGACACGGCCCGGCGCAAGAGTTCGGAGTTCTGGCTGACCACGCATCGCACGCAGATCGGCCTTGGCGCGGCGGCGGTGGTCGCGGCGGGTGTCGGCCTTTTCGCCGGGCGACGTCGGGGCCGCTGATGGCGCGGCGGCGGATCGAGGATTACGGGCTGATCGGCGACGGCGAGACGGCTGCGCTGGTCGGGCGCGACGGATCGATCGACTGGCTGTGCCTGCCGCGCTTCGACTCCGGGGCATGTTTCGCCGCCCTGCTCGGCACCGAAGACAATGGCTGCTGGCGACTTCGCCCGGATGCCGCCGTGCGTCGCACCGAACGGCGCTACATCGACCACACGCTGATCCTGGAGACGGTGTTCGAAACCGACGAAGGCACCGTCGCCGTCACGGACTTCATGCCCATTCGCGGCGAGGCGCCGGACATCGTCCGCATCGTCGAGGGGCGTTCCGGATGCACAAGGATGCGTTCCGATCTGGCGCTGCGCTTCGACTATGGCCGGATTCATCCGCTCGTCCAGTCGCTGTCGGACGTGCGCGCCGTCGCGATTTCCGGCCCCGATGCGGTGGCGCTGGACTTTGCTGCGGAGATCGCCTTCGTCGACCGTTGGGCCAGGAGCGAGTTCACCGTCGCGGCGGGCGACACAAAGGCCTTCATTCTCACCTGGTTCGCCTCCCACCATGACGTACCGGAACGCGTCGATCCGGCCCGCGCGCTCGCGGACACGCATCGCTATTGGAAGGATTGGCTCGACCGCAGCCGATATGACGGACCGTACCGGGAGGCGGTGCTGCGCTCCCTGATCACGCTGAAGGCGCTGATCCACAGGCCGACGGGCGGTATCACCGCGGCGCCGACATCCTCCCTGCCGGAATGCTCCGGGGGCAAGCGGAACTGGGATTACCGGTATTGCTGGCTGCGCGACGCCACGTTCACGCTGCTGAGCTTCGTCCAGGCCGGCATGACCCGGGAAGCATCGCACTGGATCGAATGGCTGCGGCGGACGGCGGGTGGCGAGCCGATCGACCTTCAGCCCTTCTATACCGTCGGCGGCGATCGCCGGGCCCCGGAATGGGAAGCCGACTGGCTGCCCGGGTTCAACGGTGCCCGGCCGGTGCGGTTCGGCAACGCCGCGGCCGGACAGTGCCAGCTCGACATCTATGGCGAAACCGTCGACGCCCTGTACCGCGCCGCGGAACACGGCCTGGGCAAGACGGAGGATAGCTCCACGCTCGTCCGCCTGCTCGCCGACAAGCTGGAAACTGTCTGGGAAGAACCCGATGCCGGCATCTGGGAAAGCCGCGGCGATCCGGCCTGCTATACCTATTCGAAAGTGATGTGCTGGGTCGCCTTCGATCGCGCCGCGCGCTGGTTCGATGGCGACGATCCGGAACGAAGCCGCCGCTGTCGCGAACTGGCCGATCACATCCATGCCCTTGTGTGCGACCGGGGATATGACGAGGATGTGGGAAGCTTCACCCAGACCTTCGACGGAACGGCGCTCGATGCCAGCGCGCTCAGGATTCCGCTGGTGGGGTTCCTGCCGGCAGACGATCCTCGCATCCGCTCGACCGTCGCCGCGGTCGAGCGCAACCTGATGCGCGGCGGCTATGTAGTGCGCTATTCCGCCGATGCGGCCGACGACGGCATCGGCGGCGGCGAAGGCGCTTTCATCGCCGCAAGCTACTGGCTGGCCGATGTCTATGCGCTGCAGGGGCGGATGGACGAAGCGCGCGCGCTGTTCGAACGGCTGCTCGCGCGCGCCAACGACCTGATGCTGCTGTCGGAAGAACTCGACACGGACGAGGCGCGCCTGCTGGGCAATTTCCCGCAGGGCCTGTCCCACCTGTCGCTCATCACGACCGCGATGAACCTCGGCGGCGGCGGCCCGGCCCATCGCCGCAGCAGCAATGGCGACCGCAGCCGATAGAGGCGAATGCAACTTTGCACACGATCAGCCTGAACCTTTCGGGCGGTGCGGAGCCCACCACTCGTGTCCCCGCGAAGGCGGGGTCCAGACTGGAGTACAAGGAAGGTGGAGGTGCGAGGCTCTTCCTGGGCCAGAAGAGTCCGGCACGAGGCTGACGCCCCTGTGAGAATATTCTAACATGCCCTCATGACAGCGTGGATTCGGGAGTCGAAGGCGACGCGCGGCATATTTGTCGCAGCGGCCTTGCTCGTCCTGCTTCTGCGCATTCTCGTGCCCTCCGGCTTCATGCCTGTCGAGACGGACGGCAAGATCGTCATCCAGCTCTGCTCCGGCTATGGCCCTGCCGGCATCGCCGACCTGGGCAAGAAGAAGCCGACGGACCAGCATAAGGGTTCCCGCCATCCCTGTGCCTTCGCAGGCGGATTCGCCGGCAGTCTTCTGCCGCCAATATTGCCACCCGCGGCGGTCCTGCCGCTGCCAACGGTTCTGCTTTCCTTCGGCTCGGCGCTCGCCGATCTGACGGTTCACCGCCTCGCCGCGCCGCCACCGCCGGCCATCGGTCCACCCCTGAACATCTGAACGCATGCGTGGCGACCCGTCGGGTCCGCCGCGCATTTTCGTGCCGGGCTCGACCCTGCGCGACGGCCGCCGGCGCTTGCCTGTGGTTCGCACGCGAATGGGCCGGCCTTGCACCCGATTTCAGATTCCCGGGGGTATCTCCGTTGCATATTTCCCATTTCGCGCTCGCCAGTGCGCTGGTCGCGACGCCTGCCTTTGCGCAGCAGGCACCCGCCGCCTCGCCGGATCCCTCCCGCTCCGACGAGGCCGCCAATGACCGCATCCTCGTCGTCGGCCAGAAGGACGCGCCGATCACCGTGGTGCCGCGCGGCCTCTCCGTCTCGCTCGGCAAGGAAGAATTCGACGCGATCAATGCGGTCAATGTCGAAGACCTGATGAAATACGCGCCCAATTTCTATGTGCGCAAACGCTTCGCCGGGGACGATAATGCCGTGGTCGCGCTGCGCGGCGCGAACACCATTCAGAGCGCGCGCACGATCGTACTGGTCGACGGGTTCGTCGTTTCCAACTTCCTTGGCAACCGCTGGGACTATCCGCCCAAATGGAACGTCGTCGGTCCGTCCGAGGTGCGGCAGTTCGACATCGTCTATGGCCCCTATTCGGCCCGCTATGGCGGCAATTCGATGGGCGGTGTCATCTCGGTGACGACGCAGGAGCCCGAAGGGACATCGGCCTATGGCACGGTGCAGGGCATGGTCATGCCGTTCAGGGAATATGGCTATGACGAAACCTTCACCGGCTACAGCATCGAGGGCGGCGCGGGCTGGAAGCAGGAGAACGGACCGTGGAGCATCTATGGCGGTTTCCGTCATTTCGAGAATACCGGCCAATCGATGACCTACAACCTGCTGAGCCGCGCCACCGGGACGGCGCCGGCCACGCCGGTAACGGGCGCCTATGATGACGACCGCCTCGCGATGCCGGTGTTCGGCGGCGCATCGCCCGTCGATGTCACGCAAGGCCAGGCGCGGTTGCGGATCGGCTATGACGCCGGGGGCGGCTGGAAGATCGAGGGCCTGGGCTTCATCTGGAAGACCAGGCAGGACCTCACCGATCCGCGCAGCTTCCTGACCGATGCCGATGGTGATCCCGTCTATCAGGGTCGCGTGTCCTATGAAGGCCGGGTCTGGAATGCCACCGGCCTGGATTTTTCGACCATGCGACGCACCGAATCTCTCGCCGGGTTAAAGCTGGCCGGGCCGCTTGCCGGTTGGAACGTCTCGGCGAACTTCTCCCATTACTGGATACCCAGGCAGGACAGCCGTACGTCGACCGACTTTGCGACCGGCGCCGCATCGGGCGCGGGCACGCAGACGATCCAGAACACACCGGGATGGTGGACCGGCGACCTGACAGGCGAGCAGCGCTTCGGCGCGCACAAGCTCGCCTTCGGCCTCAACGCCAATCTCTATGAAACCTCGCAAGACACGTTCAGCACAACCAACTGGCGCTCGGCCACCAACCCGGTTTTCACCGCAGCGACCCAGGGCAAGACGAGTCTGTGGGGCATATGGGCAGAGGATGCCTGGTCGATCGGAGACGATTTCACCCTGACCGGCGGCATCCGATACGATCGCTGGCATGCCTTCGACGGGGGTATCTCCGGCCTGGTCGCCGGCGCCCGCGAAGACGCCTTCTACGCCAGCCGCACCGACGATTCGGTCAGTCCCAAGCTCAGCCTCCAGGGCAGGCTTCCCGGCGACATCGACTTGCAACTGAGCTTCGGCACCGCCACCCGCTTCCCGACCGTGGGCGAATTGTTCCAGGGCCGGTTCGATACCGATCTCGGCATCATCGACCCCGAAAGCTTCGATCCCGATCTGCGCCCGGAAAAGTCGAAGGACGCCAACCTGATCCTGAGCCGCGGCTTCGGCAAGGTGCGAACCACCGCCAGCATCTTCTACCAGGGCATCGACGACGCGATCTTCAGCTTTCAGGGGCTCAACCAGTTCGGCACGGTCGTCAGTTCCTACAAGAATGTCGATCGGATGCGGCAGGTGGGCGTCGAGCTGATTATCGAGGCCAGGGATATCCTGCCCGGCCTCGACATCGACGGCAACGTCGCCTGGACCGACGCCAAGACGCTGCGCAACGTCGCCGATCCGCGCGCCGAGGGCGTGCAATTCCCGCGCATCCCGCGCTGGCGGGCCAATGGCAATATCCGCTACCAGGTGGCGGAGCCGGTCAAGCTCTCCCTCGGCTGGCGCTTCGCGACGCGACCCAACTCCGATCTGCTCGGACAGAAGCGTGGCGGGGCTTACGGCTTCCAGACCGAATATTTCTTCGTCGACACTCGCGCGTCCTTCGCGCTCAACAAGGTGCTGGAGCTGAGCATCGGCGTGGACAACATCTTCAACGACCGGGCGTACGTCTCGCATCCGCTGCCGCAGCGGACGTTCGTTGCCGATGTCAAGGCGAGGTTCTGACCATGACCTTCGATCGCGCCGCATTCTACCGCACCATCTGGCGCTGGCATTTCTATGCCGGGCTGTTCGTCATCCCCTTCGTGCTGCTGCTCGCGGTCACCGGGAGTTTCTACCTGTTCAAGCCGCAGGTGGAGCGATGGGAGGAGCGCGCCTTCCACGACCTGCCGGTCGAGAACTCGGTTTCCCCCCAGAACCGGGTGGAGGCGGCACTGGCCGCTTTCCCCGGCGCGCGCTTCGATAGCTACCGCCTGCCCGAACGGCCGGGCGATGCCACGATGATCCATGTGGCGCTCGCGGGCGGCAGGTCGATGACGGACGTGTTCGTTTCCCCTCGGGGCAAGGTGCTGGGCAGCATCGCCCCCGAGAACCGGCTGATGGAGATCGACAAGGATATTCACGGAGAAATGCTGCTCGGCAAGCGCGGAAGCTGGCTGGTCGAGCTGGCGGCAAGCTGGGCGATCGTGCTGGTGCTCACCGGCCTCTATTTGTGGTGGCCGCGCGGGCGGAAATTCGCCGGCGTCGTCTGGCCGCGCTTGCGGAGCGGCAAGCGCATCTTCTGGCGCGACCTGCACGCGGTCACGGGGTTCTGGATTTCGGGGCTGGTGCTGGTGCTGCTCGGCACCGGCCTGCCCTGGGCGGGATTGTGGGGCGGCGCGTTCAAGGCGGCCCGCACCGAGCTGGGCTGGGTAAACGGTCCGCAGGACTGGACGCTCGCGGGCGAGGCGCCGGCCGGTGACGCGGGCGACCTTCACGCCGGGCACGATCACGCCGCGATGATGCGGGCATTGCCGGCAGCGTCGGCCCTGATTGGTCCCCCGATCGGGTTGGATGCGATGGTGGCGAAAGCGGAAGCGGAAAACCTCGCCTTTCCGGTAATCGTCATCCCACCGGGCGCGCCGGGCCGCCTCGGCAAGCCGGGCAGGATGGTGTGGAGCATCCGTTCGGACGCACAAAACCGTCCGCTGCGCACCACCATCACCTATGACATGGCGACCGGCCGCGAACTGTCCCGCAAAGGCTTTGCCGACGGCCATCTCGCGGATCGCGTCGTGGGTTACGGCATCGCTTGGCACGAGGGGCAGCTTTTTGGCTGGATCAACCAGTTCGTCGGCGTGCTCACCGCCATCGGCCTCATCACCATGGCGGTGAGCGGGTTCGTGATGTGGCGGCGGCGCAAGCCGGAGGATGTGCTGGGCGCCCCGCCGCCGGCAAGCGTGCCGGCACGCATCGGGGGCGTGGTGCCGATCCTCCTCGTGCTCGCCGCGCTCCTGCCCTTGCTGGCCGGTTCGCTGGTCGTGCTCTGGCTGTTCGATCGGCTCGTTCTTCCCCATATTCCGCGAATTGCCGACTGGCTCGGCGTACCCACGAAAGCGGCGGCCCTCCCATCATGACAGCAGTCGGGATCTGCCAGCGGGCATCCGCTTACGGGGGTCTACCGCAACCAGACCGCCGCGGCGCAATTCTCGTCGCTGGCACAACTCGCCATCACCGACAGTCGGCACCGCTGCAAGCTTTCTCCAGCTCCAGCGCCTCACCGTTCGGGCTGCCTACGGCGGCATAGAAATCGATCACGGCGTTGGCGAGATCGGCCTCGCTGTCGATCAGCGACTGGCGGCTGGCGATCAACTGGCGCTGCGCGTCCAGCACGTCGAACAATGAACTCAGTCCCTCGCGATAGAGGGCGTTGAGCTGGGTATAGGCCTCCCGGCTCTGGTCGATCGCGTCCTCGAGCGAATTGATCCGGCTTTGGTAGCTTTCGATCGCAACCAGCGAATTCTCCACCTCGGCCAGCACCTCAAGCACCGAGCGGCGATATTCGTCGAACCGGGCATCGGCCTCCGCCCGCGCGGCGGCGATCTCCGCCCGGCGGCGGCCGCCATCGAACAGAGGAAGGTCGAGCGAGGCGCCGACCGAGCCGATCAGGTTGCCGAGCAGTCCTTCAAAACCGCCACCCCCAGTACCGATCCGCCCTGGCAGGACCAGGCTGGGATAAAGGTCCGCACGCTCGATGCCGACATTGGCTGCCGCTTCGGCCAGCCGTGCTTCGGCGACCAGCAGATCCGGCCGGCGCCGCAGCAGATTGGCCGGGAGCCCCAATGGCGGTCCGCCGTCATAGCGCGGGATCAGGCGTTCGATATCGCCGGACGCTGCCGTTCCCGGAATCGGAGAGGGCGTATCGCTCGTCAGCACCGACAACGCATTGGCCGCTTGCGCCCGCTGGAGCCGCAATATCCCTGCCTGCGCGGTCGTCTGCGCCAGATCGGCAGCGGCCCGCCGTACATCAAGATTTGCGGAAAGTCCGGCGGAAAAACGGTCTTCGACGATCTGCAGCGTGCGCCGTTGCAGCGTGGTCGATTCCTCGAGAAGCGCGAGGCGGGCCTGGGTCCTGCGAAGCTCGACATATTGGCTTGCCACGGCGGCGGCGATGACGCGGCGCTGATCGGCGACGAAATATGCGTTGGCCCGTGCATTGGCGGCGGCTGCCTCGACCTCCAGCGACAGCCGGCCTGGCAGGTCGAGGTCGAGCAGGAAATCGGCGCCCGCGCCGGCATCGGTCTCGCTTGCGCCGTCGGTGTCGCCGCTTAGCGCCGCCTCGCCATATCCATCGACCGACGGCGCCCTGTCCGACCGCTCGGCAGTGACGAGCGCGCGCGCCGCCTTCAGCCGCTTGCGGGCTGCGGCGATCGTCAGGTTACGCTCGAGCGCGCGCGATACCAGCGCGTTCAGCGCGGGATCGTCGAATCCCTGCCACCACAGGTCGACATCACCGACGCTGGGCCGGAAATCGCTGACATAGGCGTCCGGAACGGTAACCTTGCCCTCGGGCCGATAGGGTTCGCTTGTCGCACAGCCGACAAGTCCGGCAGAGATGAGGGCGACCCCGATCGTGGTCCGCACCTTCATGCCGACGCCTCCGCCGCGTCGAGTTCACGGTGCATATGCGCGAGGTCGACGCTTCGCGGTCTACCGAAGCGCGCGATTACCAGATAGAGCACCGGCGTCAGGAACAGGGTGAAGATGCTGGCGATACCGAGCCCGCCGAAGATAACCCAGCCGATCGACTGCCGCGCCTCGGCGCCTGCACCACTCGCGATGACCAGCGGGATCGCGCCGGCGACGGTGGAAATGAGCGTCATCATGATCGGGCGCAGACGCAGCGCCGCGGCGTCCTCGATCGCTTCGCGCACCGATTTGCCCTGATCGCGCAACTGGTCAGCGAATTCGACGATCAGCACACCATTTTTCGCCATCAGGCCGATCAGCATCACCAGCCCGATCTGCGAATAGATGTTGAGCGAAATGCCGGTAAGAAACAGCGACAGGATCGCCGCCGCCAGCGCAAAGGGCACCGACAGCAGCACAACGAGGCCGCTCGTCAGGCTTTCAAACTGCGCCACCAGCACGAGGAAGACGATCAGGAGCGCGAAGCTGTAGGTCAGAAGTACCGCTTGCGATGTCTCGCCCAGCGTCTGCGCGCCGCCCTGAAGCAGCAGGTCGGCGTCCGGGCCGACCGCCTCGCGGGTCAACCGCCGGATTTCGTTTACGGCCTCGCCCAGCGTGCCGGAGACAATGTCGGCCTGCACCTCGATCGCGCGGCGTTGTTCCACCCGGTCGAGCTGTGCGGCAATGCCCTGCTCGGTCGCGTTGGTCACGCTCGACAATGGGGTCAGCGACCCCTGAGCAGTGCGAACGAAAAGATTGCCGAGCTGATCGGGCGAGGTAATCGCCCGGTTCGTGGAGGTCAGCAGAATGGGCAGCGCGCGGTCGCCGACATTCAGGTCGACGATCTCCTCACCGCCCACCATGGCGCTGAGGGTGGCGGAAATCTGATCGAGACCGACGCCCAACTCAGCTGCGCGCTGGCGATCGACCCGCAGCGCCACCTGAGGCTGGGTCGGTTGGTAGGATATTTCGGCATTGGCGAGTCCGCTGGACCGTGTGTCGATCGCTGTCGCGAGTTTCTGTGCGCGCTCGTAGATGCGATCATAGTCGGTGCCGGTCAGCGCAACCTCGATCTGGTCGTTGCCGCCGCCCAGGCTGAGCGAGCCGCGCCCGTACACGCCGACGCGCGACCCCGGAATGTCACGCATCGGCTCGCGCAGCGCTTCGACGATATCCTGCTGGGAACGGTCGCGCTTGCTCCAGTCCACGAGATTGGCGGTAACCTGCACACGGTTGGGATCGTATCGGCCGACGATGGAGAAGGTCGAATGGATGACGCCGTCGTCCACCAGCGGCTGCAACCGCGTCTCGATCTCGTCGAGTTCGGCGTCCATGAAGGCGAGGCCGACGCCGTCCGGCCCCTGTGCGGAAACCACCACGGTACCGCGATCCTCGTCGGGCACCAGTTCCTGGTTCAGTGTCCCGTACAGCGCGCCTGCGGCTCCCGCCGCTGCGACCGAAGCGACGATGATCACCAGCGGATGGTCGAGTGACCATTTCAGGGCGCGCGTATAGCGGGTATTCAGCCGTTTGCCGAACGCCACCAGTCGCCCATCCGCGGTGCCGGCATTCTCGTCGCTCAGCCTGGTCCTGGCCGCAATCGCCGGGACCAGCGACAAGGCGACAAAGCCCGAGATGATGACGGCGAGCGCGAGGACGAAGCCGAATTCGCGAAACAACTGCCCCGCGTCCGACGGAAGGAAGGAAATCGGCACGAACACCGACACGAGTACCGCGGTCGTCGCCACGACGGCGAAGAAAACCTGACGTGTGCCCAGCACCGCCGCACTGCGCCAGCCCATGCCGGCGGCCTGGAGCCGCTGGGCGTTTTCCAGCACGACGATGGCGTCGTCGACGATCAAGCCGGTGGCGAGGACGAGCGCCAGCAATGTCAGCAGATTGATCGAAAAGCCGACCAGCCAGATCCCGCCCAGCACGCCGATCAAGGCGACGGGAATGGACGTGCTGGGGATGAGCGTCGCGCGCAGTGAACGGAAGAACAGCAGGATCGTCGCCATGACCACCGCGACAGTCGCGAACAATGTTATCACGACCTCGCGCACCGAAATGCGGATGAAGTCGGCATCGTCAGAAATCACCGAAATGGCGATTTCGGGGAAGCGGGCGCGCAAGCGTTCGACGGACCGGGCGACCGAGTCCGATATCTGGATCGTGTTCGATCCCGCCTGGCGGATCACGCCCAGGCCGATGATCGGTTGTCCGTTCAGCCGAACGAAGCTGTCGGCATCGGCGGGCGCCAGATAGACATTGGCGACATCGCCGACGCGAATGTCATCGCGGATCGTGACGTCGGCGACCTTTTCCGGCGTTGCCGCGATGGCTTCGGCACGCACGACCAGTTCCTGGCTTTCGGACCGGAAGCTGCCGGCCGGCACGTCGAACGGTGCCTGGGCAAGCGCGTCGGCGACATCGCCCACCGTCAACCGATAGCGGTTTAGCCGGACGGGATCGACGGCGACGCGCATCTGTTCCTCGCGCGCGCCGAACTGCGCGATGCTCGCCACGCCTTCGGCGGTAAGCAGTTCGGGGACGATATCGTTGTCGATGATCGTGGTAAGCTCGGCCTCGCCATAACGCCGGCTCGCCACCGCGAGCCGGATGATCGGCTCGGCATCCTCGTCCGCCTTCACGACGCGAACCTGTTCAACCCGTTCGGGCAGGTCACGCGTCACCTGGCTCACCGCCTCGCGCACGTCGGTCGCGGCGGTGTCGAGATCGACGTCGGGGCTGAACTCGATATGGACGCGGCTGTTATTTTCCTCGCTCGACGAGCGAATCCGGCGCACGCCGGACACGCGCGCCGCGGCATTTTCCAGAACGCTCGTCACCTCTGCGTCCATCGTCTCGGGCGCGGCACCGGGGAAGCTGGCGGTGACGGAGACCACCGGCCGGTCGATATCGGGAAGCTCGCGCACCTCGACGCCGAACAAGGCGGCTGCACCGGCGATGACGATCAGCAGGTTGAGCACGGTGATCAGCCATGGCCGCCGGACGGCCAGCATCGGCAGATCGTCGCGCTCCGGCTTCACGGCGCGCTGTCGGTAGCACTGTCGGTGCCGGAAGTGCGCCCGTTGGGGCGGTCTGGCTGTTGCACCCTTCCAGCGGCCGATCTGGCCCGTGCCTGGGCGACCGTGCGGACCGTCTGCCCCTCCCGGACCTTCTGCACGCCTTCAACGATGACCGGCATCCTGGCGTCGAGCGCGCCACCGACCAGCACGCGACCGTCTCGACGCCCGGCGATGGTGATCGGAACCTTGTGCGCCGTACCGTCGCGAACGACCCAGATATAGGCGCCGTCGCCGCCCCAGACAACGGCAGCCTCGGGCACGGAAGGATATGTTCTTCCCGATCCCGCAATCCGCACGCCGAAGCTCATGCCCGGACGGAAGGTGTCGTCACGATTGTCGATGATGGTGCGTACGGTGAAGGTCCGCGCCTCGTCGCCGACCGTGCTGTCGATCGCCTCCACCTGTGCGCGCACCGTGCTGTCAGGTTGCGAATAGGGCCGAAGCTCGAGGACCGACCGGTCGCGAAGCTGGTCGAAGGCCGTTTCGGGCGCATCGAAATCGACGAACAGGCGGTCGCGCCGATCGAGCCTGGCGATCAGCGTCGTCGGCGTGATCCGATCGCCGCGATCAATCTGCGGCAAGCCCATATAGCCCGAAAAGGGCGCGCGCACCGTGCGGTCGGCCAGCGCGACACGCGCCTGGCGCAGTTCGAGCTGGGCGGAACGCAGTGCGGTCTCCCCCTCTTCGATCTGGCTCGCGGACAGGGCGCCGGTGTCTTCGATCCGACGATAGCGGTCGAGTAGTTGCTGCGCTTCTTCGACCTGGACCTGGGCCAGGTCGACCGCCAACCGTTGGCGTCGCGCGTCGAGCTCGACTAGCGGCGCATTCTTGCGAACATAGTCGCCGGTAGTGAAATTGACAGCTTCGACGGCGCCGGCGGATTCGGGATAGAGTTCCGCCGATATGACGGCGCGGGCGGTTCCGATCGCCTCGATTACCTTGCGCTCCGCCAGCGCCTGCGGCCGCTCAGCCACGATGGCGACGGACTGCGGCTCGGCCGAGGCTGAGGGCTCGGTCGAACAACCGGCCGCCAGTCCGCATGCGGCCAGGAGAATCACCGTTGCGCCTCGCATCCGACGAACATACGCCATGCGGCGTCATGTCCAAGCGCTTCCTACCGACACGCGCCGTTTGAGACGGACGACCGGTGGCTCACATTCTCGTTCAAGGGATCGGCCTTCGGTTGCGAGAAGGGCAAGGTCGTGACGATCGGCTTGAAGAAGTAAACCAAAGGGTCGCATCGCGCATCCGGCGGCTTCGCGCCCAATCCCAGCCATTCACAGCGCAGATGGTGACACCCAACACCTGCCGCCCGTTCCTCTCTCCGTTTTCCATCCGAACAAGCGCGAGCGCATCACGCGCTCACTACGCATTCACCACTCGCAATAGCGCTGTGGCAGACAGGGGACGGGATCTGGCTGTGCCGCTGGCAAAATCGCGGTTGGCGATTGGCCTCGCACGAAGGGCAGCATGCCGGCTGTGACGAAGTCCAGGTGCAACGGCGCAATGCGGGCGGTGCCGGGCTCGAAGCGCAGGTCATAGTTGCCGCCCGCGGTCAGCGTGCCGCGTGTGATCCGGTAAAGACCCGGCAGGCTGTCGATCGCGGCCTCGGTGGCGAGATGGCCTGTCAGGCGGTCACCATTGACGAGCGTCCCATCCACGATCTCGTAAGTGAGAGGCGGATTGGGCAGGCCGTAGGTCCGCGCGAAGTCGGCGCCGGCGATCGCGAGCAGGCGCGGCGTTACCGACAATGTGCCCCCTTCAAACGTGACCGCGTAATTGTCGCCCGCAGTCAGGGTGCCGAGGTCGATCGCATAATCGCCGACATCGCTGCCCGCGTTTGCGTCGGTGGCAAGAGAACCCCTCAGTCCGTCGCCATTGGCCAGCCCCATGCCGCCGACCGTGTACGCCAGCACCGGATTGGCATCGCCGTAGATGCGGCCGAGATCGTCGGCGCTGATCGTCAGCGCGCGCTGGCCGACGGTCCAGGTGCCGGCGGTGCGGGTGTCGATAGCGTAGTTGCCGTTCGTCAGTTCGCCATCGACCGTGAGCGTGTAGCTACCCGCATCGGTGGTGCGGTCGATCCCGAAGCTGTTCGACAGGCCGGTCAGCACCGACACGTCGTCGAAGCCGGCAAGGTTGGTCGCGGAAAGACCGGGGTTCGTCGCCGCCTCGCCATAGATCGAGCTGCCATCCAGCGCCGTCACGTCGATATGACGCGGCGTCACCGTTAGCGTGCCGCCGGTGAATGACACGTCATAGTTGCCGTTCGCGCCGAGGCTCCCCTGGCCGATCGCATAGCCACCCGCGTCGCTGCTCGCCTCGGCATCGGTCACGAGCGCACCGCTCAGCGTGTCGCCGTTCACCAGGCCCAAGCCCCCGAGCGTGTAGGTCAGCGCCGGGTTGGCATCGCCGTAGATGCGCGTGAGGTCATTCGCCGCGATCGTCAGGCTGCGCCGGCCGACGGTCCATGTACCATCGATGCGGCTGTCGATTACATAGTTGCCGTTGGTCAGGGTGCCATCCACCATCAGCGTGTAGCTGCCCGCGTCGGTGGTGCGGTCGATCCCGAAGCTGTTCGAGAGGCCGGTCAGCACCGATAGATCGTCGAAGTCGGCAAGTCCTGTCGCCAACAACCCCGGATTGACGGCGGCCTCGCCGTAGATCGAGCTGCCGCCCAGCGCGGTCACGGTGATATGGCGCGGATCGATCGTCAGCGTCCCAGGGGTGAAGATGACATCGTAGTTGCTATCCGCCGCCAGCGTACCCTGTTCGATGGCATAGCTGCCGACGTCGCCGGTGATGACGGCGTCGGTCGCAAGCGCCCCGGTCAGTTCGTCGCCGTTGACCAGGCCCATGCCGCCAACCGTCCAGGTCAGACCCGGATTGGCGTCGCCGTAAATGCGGTGGAGATCGTTGGCTGTAATCGTCAGCGCGCGCTGGCCGACGGTCCAGGTGCCCGCGGTGCGGGCGTCGATAACGTAATTGCCGTTCGTCAGCGCGCCGTCGACCGTCAGCGTGTAGCTGCCCGCGTCGGTGGTGCCGTCGATGCCGAAGCTGCTGGCAAGGCCGGTCAGCGCAGCCACCGTGTCGAAGCTGGCGAGGTTGGTGGCGGCGAAGCCGGGATCGGCCGGAGCCTCGCCGTAGATCGAGCTACCGCCGAGGGCGGTTACGTCGATGTGGCGTGGCGTTACCGACAAGGTGCCGGTGGTGAAATTGATCGCATAGTTGTCGCCCGCGGTGAGCGTGCCCTGGGTGATGGCATAGTCGCCAACGTCGCTGCGCGCATCCGCATCGGTCGCCAGGCTGCCGGTGAGCGTATCACCATTGACCAGATCACCTGCCGTGTAGCTCAGCGCCGGATTGGCATCGCCGTAAATGCGGCCGAGATCGTCGGCGCTGATCGTCAGCGCGCGCCGGGCGACCGACAGCGTCGCATCGGGGCCGAGCGCCAGCTTATAGCCGCCGCTGATGGACAGCGCTCCCTGGTCAAGCGAGATGGCATAGTCGCCGGTATCGGCCCCCGCCGCCGCCCCGGCGGATGCCAGCGCGGGGGCGCCGCTGAGGATCGTGGCGTAATCGTCGCCCAGATAGGCGCCCGCCACGCCCTGTTCGATACCCGCCCTGTCATAGCTTGCGGAAAGATCGATTGCATCGCCATAGGTCTTGCTGGCATCGACGGCGGAGACGGTGATCGTCGGCTGATAGGCGAAGACATAACGGTTGCCCGCCTGCGTCACCGTGTCGCCCGCCTCGGTGTTCCAGACGGCGGTATTGCCGCTGTCCAGTCCCCTGCCATAAACATTGGCGTCGGGATTGGCGGAATAGATCAACCAGCGGTGATCGCGGGTTTTGAGGGGCGTGTAAGACGTGCTCTCGTTTATGAATGCCCCGCGGGTGATCAGCGTGATATCGCCGCCTGTCAGAACCCCACTTCCGAGAGTCAGGTCTCCCGCAGCGACATCGATTGTGACGTCGCCCCCTTCCGAGAACATGATCTCGTCGTCGATAGTGAATGGCCCGGATGCGTAGAGTTCCAGGGCGACACCCGGAATTTCGTGGTCAACATGGAAGGTAGTCACCGAGGTTGAAGACCCCGGGGCGTTTCCCAGCCCATCGAATGCCTCCGTCAGCGAGGGGGCGTCGGTCAGGATCCGCCAAACGCTGTCCGTTAGCAGATTCCCGCTCAGCACCGTGTCGTTGGTCAAACGGTCCGTTTGAAGAAGCGCGTCGAAGTCAGACACGTCGCCTGCCATGACGCTATAGCTTCCAGCGTCATCGAGCGCATCGCCCGGCACCAGTACGTAATAGTAGCCATTGGCTCCGCTGATCGCCGTGCCGATCTGCGCTTCGCCGCGATTATCCAGCACGTCGCGGCCCGCATAGGCGGAGACCAGCGCCGCCGACAGCGCATTGCTGTCGCCATCTCGTACGAAGCCGGTAATCGCGCGCACGCCATCGGGGTGGAAGCTCGCCAGATAAGGATAGAGGCCGCCCGTGCCGCCTGCAAACGCATCGCCGGAGAACGTGGCATCGCCGTTCTGAAGTTGCGTTGTGGTCAGGCCGGTGCCGGGGCCATTGGCCGGCGTGTCAAAGCCGACGCCTTCGCTCTGCCCGGTGGTCTGGGTGTCGAAATAGGCGTTTCTTATCGTCGCGAGCGAGCCAAGGCCGATCAGGCCGCCGACGGCATGGCTCCCCGACACCGCTCCCGTGGCATAGGCATTGGACAGCCACACGCCGTGGCCGTCGCCGATCAGGCCGCCGACATAGGTGACTCCCGACACCGCTCCAGCTGCATAGCCATTGAACACTTTCGCGCCTAAGCCAAGGCCGATCAGGCCGCCGACGGCATCGCTCCCCGACACCGC
This sequence comes from Stakelama saccharophila, assembly GCF_032229225.1. NCBI lineage: Bacteria > Pseudomonadati > Pseudomonadota > Alphaproteobacteria > Sphingomonadales > Sphingomonadaceae > Stakelama > Stakelama saccharophila. The sequence continues at coordinate 413,424 of NZ_CP135076.1, read as the reverse complement.
TCCCGTGGCATAGGCATTGGACAGCCACACGCCGCGGCCATCGCCGATCAGGCCGCCGACATAGGTGACTCCCGACACCACCCCCGTGGCATAGGCGTTGCTGATCGTCGCGAAATCGCCACCGCCGATCAGGCCGCCGACACCGTGTCGCCCTGACACCGTCCCGCCGACCATTCCAATATCGCGGACCGTGCCGTTGGCTCTGCCAAACAGACCCAGAAAATCGGTATCCGGCGCATCGATCCGGAGATCGCTGATCGTATGCCCCAGTCCGGTGAATGTGCCGGTAAACTTGGCGGCACTTCCGACCAGCGCGTCGTTATAAGTCGTGCCGGACGCGTCCAGATCCGTGGCGAGCGCATAATTGCCGCCCAGCCCGGTCGCGTCGATATCGTCCAGCTCTGCCATGGAATAGATCAGATCATAGGCCGCACCGTCGATGCTCAGCGTGCCGCCCTGATCATTCGCACCGTAATCCAGGCTGGCGCCCGCGAAGCGGTAATCGCCGCCCGCGCCCAGCAATACCGCGCCGGCGCCGTCGACCGTGATGTCTTCGCCGATCAGCAGATCACCGCCGGCGATAAGGCCAAGCGTTTCGCCATCCGCGACCGTCAACGCCCGGTCGAGCGCCAGGTTGCCTGTAGTGTGGACGAACGGGTCGAGGTTCGCCCAGTCGGCTTCAAAGGCCCCGCCGAATGTATCGGGGAACTGATCCACGATTTCGGAATAGAGCGAGCCATCGCTATAGCTCGTGAGCTGGCCTATCGTGAGCAGGAGGTTGCCGCCCGGGACCAGCGTATAGTCGCTGGCGTGCAGCACACCGGTGGCGCCCTGTCCGTGGTCGAGCGTCAGGACGCTGCCGAAATCCTGCCCCGCCGCGAGGATACCGGGCTGGACGATGGCATAGTAATAACCGTTCGCACCGGTCGATGCCGTGCCGATCACATCGCCGCCGCTGTAGAAGCGGATTGCCGCCCCGGACACTGCGCCGGCGGCATCGGCAAACGTACCGTCGATTGTCTCCACGCCGCCAGGGAAGAAGCTGGCGAGATAGGGGTAGAGACCGCCAGTGCCGCCGGCAAAGGCATCGCTGCTGAAGGTCGCGCTCCCGGATTGCAACTGGGCGGTTGTCAAACCTGTGACCGGGTCGCCGTACGCCGTACCGCTACCGATGCCCGAGTTCTGCCCGGTCGTTCCGGTATCGAAATAGGCATTGCTGATCATGGCAAATCCGCCATTGCCGATCAGGCCGCCGACAACGTCGGTTCCCGACACCGCGCCGGTGGCGTAGGCATTGCTCACTGCTGCATCGAAGCCATTGCCGATCAGGCCGCCGACTCGATTGGTGCCCGACACTGCGCCGGTGGCATAGACATTGCTCACTGTCGCATCGGAGCCGTAGCCCATCAGTCCGCCGGCCACAGACTCACTCGCCACCGCGCCCGTGGTATAGGCATTCGTCACCGTTGCCGCGGTGCCGAAGCCGATTAGCCCCCCAACATACTGATCGCCCGACACCGATCCCGTGCTATAGACATTGCGTATGGTGGCTCGTCGCGCGATCCCGGCTATGGCCCCGACCGAATCGCTCCCGATTACGCTGCCGCCGATCATGCCGACATCGCGCAATGTGCTATCGTTTGCGAAGCCGAACAGACCGATATAATCGTTGTCGGGCGCCTCGATAGTGAGGTTCGAGATGGTGTGTCCAAGCCCCGTGAAGGTGCCGGTAAATCGGCTGCTAACATCCTCTCCAACTATGGCCCGGGTGTAAGTCACGCCCGCCGCCTCCACATCGCCCGCGAGCGCGTAGCGGCCGCTCAGACCGGTGCTGTCGATCGCGTCCAGCTCGGCCATGGAGCGGATCAGAGCATAATCGGCACCATTGATTGACAGACTGCCGCCGCTGCCGGTGAAGGCCAAGCTCGCGCCCCCGCCGAAGCGATAATCACCACCGCTGCCGCCTTGACCTGTCAGCAGGGAGACACCGCCATTCCCGGCCACCGTAATTCCGGCATTAACCGTGATATTGCGATGAGCACTCAGCGTCAGTGTGGTGCCTGCGTCCCACGATATCGCGCCATTGACGATGATGTCGCCGGCATCGGGGCCGCTATCCTGCGTTTCCAGCGTGATATTGTTGACGAGTAATTGCTCGCTCACACTGTCGGCATAGGCCTGCCCGATGATCAGATCGAGCGGATCGATCAACCATTCGCCGTAGCGCCCAGCAGCCGCGCTGGTGTCGACGGTGATCCCGGCAAAATCGACCGTCTTGCCCGATGTCTCGACGAAGCCGCCTTCGCTTATGCCGCGCGCGCTGAGCGTGCCCTTGGCGCTGGTGTCGCCATCGGACCAGATGAACACATCGCCGCCCGTGCCGCTGGCGGTGGCGTCGGCGGCGATGGTGCTGGCCGCATCCACGGCCATGCTGCGCGTGGACACCAGCGAGACATCGCCCCCGCCATGCGCGCCCGACACGTCGATATCCGCGCCGGACAGGGCGACGTCACCGCCGGTCAGGCGCACGGCGCCATCGCGCCCTTCCACGCCGGTCGCGGCGATCACGCCAGACATATTGACCACGCCGCGCGCCGCCGCGCGCGCATCGGCGGCAGAGAGGATGACGCTGCCGCCCTGCGCCTCTATACGGCCCGACATGCCGATGGTGGACGCCGCATCCTCCGGCAATGCCACCTGCAGGAAACCGTCGCCTTCGAAGTCCAGCGTCGCGCGCGTGCCCGCGCCCAGCGCCACCTTGCCCATGGGCGCCGCGATCAGCCCGCTATTGCTGACCTCCCCGCCGACAAGTGCCGCATAGCCGCCGTGCGCAATGGAGATGGTGCCGGCATTGGCGACCGAACCGCCCTTGCCGGTGACCACGATCTCGCCCGCCATGAAATCGTCATTGCCGATATCGAGCGTGGAGGCGACGAAGCCCGCCGCATCGACGGAACCGCTCTTCGTGATGAATATCCCGTTGGGGTTGACCAGATAGACCTGCCCATTGGCGCTGATCTGCCCGGCGATGCGCGAGGTGGCATCGCCCGTGACGCGGTTGAGCAGCGCCGCCTGCGCATCGGGCTGGCGGATATCGACCCGGCCGTCCTTGCCGACCGAGAAGCTGTTCCAGTTGATGATCGCGCGCTCCGAATGCTGGTCGATACCCAGCGCGCCGCCCGATGGCATTCCAATGGTGGCATCGCCACGCACGACGGCGCCGCCCTGCGGCAAGGTCTGCGCGGCGGCGGGAGCGACGAAGGGGACGAGGCCGGTGGTGGCGAGCAGAAAGGCGAACTTGCGGGTCATGGCGATGATCCTCAGATCTGGAAATAGAGCGAGACGGTGACGCGGTCGTCGCCGGGGCGTCCATCGGCATCCCCGTGACCATATTCGATACCGGCGGAGAGGGCGGGCGACTGGTCATCCGCCGCGAAGCTGGCGCGGATGCCCGCGCCATAGGCTTCCGCCGTGGTCGTGCGCCGTTCGAACGCCGTGGGATTTTCCAGCCGCAGCCCGCCGGCCGCGACAAAGCCGTATGGCACTAGCGAGACGAAGCCCGGCCCCGTCTGCCAGGCGAACGGGGCGCGAACCTCCGAACGCAGGATATAACCGGCATCGCCCTGCAAGGAGCCGGAAGCCAGCGGCGAGATCCCCTGGCGATTGGCGATGCCGAACTGCTCGGAATTGACCAGCGGATCGCCGAAGGACGTCTGCGCCGATCCCATCGTGGCCAGCGTCAGGTGCTCCGCCACCGGTTGCGAGGCTTCGGCATCCACGGCCAGCTTCTCGAACGCGGCATCGGCGCCCGCGCGCGACAGCGGCAACACCGCCGTGGCATCGTCCGCCGACCGTGCGCCAAGCCCGTCGATCCCGACAGAGGCCCGCGCCGATAGTTGCAGCCTGCCGCCGCTCTCATCCCGCATCTGCCAGTCTGCGCCGGCGCGCAGCACGCGCAACCGGTCCAACGACAGCGGCAGGTCTATGGGATCGAAGATGCTCAGCCGTTCCTCCTGGATATCGAAGGCGCCCGAGACCGTCAGGTTGCTGCCGCGCGACCGGATCACGGGATAGGTCAGGCGCAGCGATCCCCGCCGGAACCGGCTGGTCACACCGGGCACCGCCGCGCTTTGCCGCACCGGCGTGGTGCGCGCATCGGTCGCCTCGATATTGACGGCAAGCCCATCATCGCCCAGCGGCATCACGATTCCGGCAGCCAGCGCGCGGTTGCGCGGCGTGGGTTCGAGAAAGCTCGTTTCCTTGTCGAGCGTGGGCGTGCCGTTCGCGTTCAGATAGACGGTCTCGCCCAGACCGAGCGCCGAGTTGAACTGCGCGCCAAGGCCATAGGTCTCACCGCCCAGGGTGTCGGAAATCCCGCTGTCGAGCGATACGCTCATCGTCACAGGGCGATAATCGGCCTCGATCACCAGCACGGTCGCCCCGGGCTTTTCTCCCCGTGCCAAAGTGGATCGCAAGGATGTGCCCGGCGTGTCGCCGGCCAGCAGCAGGCGCCGCTCGATATCGCCCAGCGTGGCAGTGCGGCTGCCGGTAAGCGGGGCCAGCACCCGGGCCACCCGCGTGCGGATCTGCAGCGGCAGGCTGGCGGTGTCGATGCGCGAGATATAACCCTGCACCACGACCAGGCGCAGCGTGCCGCCATCGTCCAGGTCCTGCGCCGGCACCACCACGCGACTGAGCACCGCGCCCTCGCGCGCCAGGCGCTGCTCCAACCGCGAGGCCGCCTCGTAAATGCGCGCCACCGGGATGCGCCGGCCGACCAGGGCCTCCTCAAGCTCTGCCTGGACCCCGGACGGGATAGTCGCGCCTTCCACCCTGACGCCCGCCAGCGTAACCGAGACATCGTCGGCCCCTTCGGGAACCAGCAACGCTCCGCTGTCCGGCAGGCTGATCCCGTCGCCCTCGCGCATGACGGGCGGCGCATAGCTGTCGGGCGTGATCTGACTCGCGGTCTGGGCAAGCGCGGGGCTGGCGATCACACACAACAAGACGGCAGTCCCGCCAAACCGATACCCGTTCACCCCACGACCCCCTTGGTGATTACGTCCAAACTCCTGGCAATGGGGCTAAACGACGATTGTTGTGCCAGTATTTGATTCCGGGGATTTTTTATGCACCCTTCGGCGATCATGGCCGGTCATAATCCCGTCACCAGATCAGAGGCCGCATGCGATTTCACGACCTGACCTTCGACGAGATGTTCGCCAGCGCACGGCGTGACAATGGCCGGCAGATCACCTTCACGCGCAAGGAGCGCGCCGTTCTTTCCGCGCTGATCGGCAGCGAAGGCCGGATCGTGTCGCGGCAGTATGTGCTGGACGTTATCGATGGCGCCAGTGCGGAAGCCGGAGAGCGCAATGTCGATTTCCTGATCAATCGGCTGCGCAACAAGCTCGGCGACAAGGCGCGCAATCCCCGTTTCATCGCCACACAATATGGCGAAGGCTATCTGTGGATCGCTCCTCCGGGAAAGCTGGCGGCGCCCCGGGCATTCCTGCGCATCGGTCCCGTATATGGCATGGACATGGAGTGGGAGCTGGACAGTTTTCCCGAAGTGTTGGGCGGAGAACTGAGCGAAAGGACGGGCGAAGGCAGAGTGGTGCTGGCAGAAGAATCGGCACACGACCACGATGCCGAATACACGGTCGAAGCGAGCCTGTTTCCTGAGCCGCGCCGGCTGCACATAGCGCTGGCATTGCGCCATGGCTCCACGGGCGAGATCGTGATGAGCGACAGGATACAGGCGCCGATGGATGACTGGCGGAACTGCCTGGGCGCGGTATCGCGCAAGCTGGTGGATGCCGCCTGGTCGCACAAGGCAGCCGTTCCCCATACCATCTCGCCGACCACGAACCCCCTGCCCGTTCGCGTTCAGGAGGCTTCAACCACCGTCACCGGCGACGTGCAGGAAAGCTGGCGGGAAAGCCTCACCAGGACCAGCCGACATAACGCAACGACATCGGATAACGCCGAAAGCGGCCTGATGCGAGCCACTGCGCTCTATACTCGGCTCCTGCATCAGGACGATAAAGCTACCGCCCTCTCGGCCGAGGCCTGGGACCGGATAGAGGATGAGATCGAGGAGTTGGTGCTCGCCAATCTGCATGCCGTGAAGGACAATGCGATTCAGGCGCTCGGGGCGGCAAAACTGCTGCTCTTCATCACCCGAGGATATTTCGATCGGGCGCAGTCCATGGCCAAAGAAGCGTTCGAGCGCAGCCCTGCTTTCGCCGCGGCCTTTGCCACCTTGGGCCAGTTCCGCGCCTGCTCGGGCCGGTTTGAAGAAAGCCTGTCGCTGTACGACCGGGCGATCGAGCTGTCCGAACCGGAAAGCGACTTCCACGTCTATCTGCTGATCCTCAAGATCGTTGCCTTCATGGCCTGTGACGATCGTGAACGCGCCCATGATACAGGTCTGGTCCTGTTCAGGTTGCGCCCCGAAACCAGATTGCGCATCGGCCTGCTCACCGCCTCCCCGGAGGAAACGACACTTCCCGACGACCTGGAACGGCACTTGCGCTTGGTCGATAAAGCACAAGCCGCGCATATGGCCTTGTACCTTTACCGGATCTCGGCACGGCAGTTCTGCCGTGCCGATCACCAGCGCAACGTCATGGATGGCCTTTGCACACATCTGGCAAGGCGCTTCGGACGGGAAAGCTGGTTGAATGTTACAGAGGCCGCCTCGTCTGACCGGACAAGACCGCGACAGGCGCTATAGCGCTCATCGCGAGAAGCAATGAGAAGCGCAGCCCGCGGCGAACATGGCATCGCCATATATGCCTGTCGGAAACGCTCCCAGTGAAGCCATCACGATAGCTGGGGCCACGTCCGCTTTTCGGCGCCTCGATCCGCTTCTGACCCGGCTTGCCGGCGTGCCTTCTGAGTTCTTGTCTTCTCGCGGGGAAATTACCCACCGGTGACGATATCCGATACGCGCCACAGCGCAGACCGGTAGAAAGCGCGGGACCACGCTGTCGGACTACAAGTGGTCGCCACCTATTCCCTTCCAGGATGCCTCTGCGAAACCCATTCTCGTCTCTCCGGCGGAGGCCGGGTCCACCGAGCCGCTTAGCTTAAGCGTTTGCTATTGCAGCCAGGTGGACAAGTTCAGCATGACGAAAGAGGCTTCCGTTGCGCGCCTTTCGCAGAAGTCTCCTTCCAGAGCGTGCATCTGATGACGGCGGCGAGACGCTTCGGGGAAGATGCAATCAAGGCCTTCCATGGTGAGCTATCGGCACCGCGTGGCTGGTCCGACGTGCTATTTCTGGCACAATATCGCGCTGGATTAGGGCAAGTACAATATTGCGTGTCATTCGCATTTGCATTAGTGCTGGCCGGCATGTCGCACTCCCCTTCCTTCGATTCGGCTTGGCAAACCAAGCCGTCCGGCGCCTGACATGCTCCACTCGGGGGAGGCTGTTGCGCCTGTCAAACGGCGAAGGCGCCGTGTCTCACCATTCTGGACGAAGCAGTTCCATCTCTGGCACTGGATGAGCAGCGCGATCTGCCTGGTGGGCATGTTGCTGTTCGCCGTGACCGGGATCACGCTCAATCACGCCGCCACCATCGGCGCCGAGCCGCGGATGACGACGCGCGAGGCGCAACTGCCGCCGTCGCTGCTGGCGACTCTCGCCGGCGATCGCGGCGCCGATGACGCGCCGGTGCCGGGAGAGATCGCCGACTGGAGCAGCGCGGCGCTGTCGGCGTCGATTGCCGGTCGGCCGGCCGAATGGTCCAAGCGCGAAGTCTATGTTCCGCTGCCGCAACCCGGCGGTGACGGCTGGGTTTCGATCAACCGCACGAGCGGCGAGGCCACCTATGAACACACCGATCGCGGCTGGGTCGCCTGGCTGAACGACCTTCACAAGGGCCGCGATACCGGACCGGCATGGCGCTGGTTCATCGACATCTTCGCCGCCGCCTGCGTGATATTCTGCCTGACCGGCTTTCTGCTGCTCAAGCTTCATGCGCGCCACCGCAAGGCGACCTGGCCGCTGGTCGGTGGTGGCCTGGTCATACCGATTCTCCTCATCATCCTGTTCGTCCACGCCTGAAGGAACCACGATGCGTCTGACCGTCTCGCTAATCGGAACCAGCCTGATCGCGACACCGGCCATCGCCGGCGACATGACGATCAGCATCACCATCCCGCAGCTTCGCGTGGCGGAATATCACCGGCCCAATGTCGCCGTCTGGATCGAGAATGGCGAGGGCGAGGTCGTGGCCGATCTCGCCACCTGGTATGACCTGCGCAATCGCCGCGAGGACGGCGCGAAATGGCTTTCCGACCTGCGCACCTGGTGGCGGCGCTCGGGCCGCGCGCTTGATCTGCCGGTCGACGGCGTATCCGGGCCGACCCGGGCGCCGGGCAAGCACGTACTGCATTTCACCGAGGGACACGGCCCGCTGCACCGACTTTCGGCCGGGCCCTACCGCTTGTTGGTCGAAGCCGCGCGCGAGGTCGGCGGGCGCGAGAAACTCGCCATTCCGTTCACCTGGCCTCCCAAGGGCAACAAGGCCGGCACCGTTCGCGGGGAAAGCGAACTGGGCGCCGTCACGCTTTCGATCAAGCCGTAACCGGAGACCTGAAATGACCTTGAAGAACCTTGTTTCGCACGCCGCCCTGATCCTGCCGGCAGTCGCCTTGTTCGCAACATCGGCGGACGCGCATCGGCGCTGGCTGCTGCCTTCGGCCACCATATTGTCGGGCGATCGCGAAACCGTCTCGGTCGATGCCGCAGTCGCCAACGGGCTGTTCTATTTCGAACATCACGCGCTGGGGCTCGACGATCTGACCGTCACAGGACCGGACGGAAAGGCGGTCAAGCCGGATATTATGGGCTCGGGTGCATATCGCAGTGTGTTCGACGTGCCGCTCGACAAGCAGGGCACCTATCGCATCGCGCTGGCGAGCGACGGTATGTTCGGCAGCTATATGCTGAACGGCGAACGCCATCGCTGGCACGGCTCCGCCGCCGAGGCGAAGACCGCCATTCCCGACGGCGCAAGCGAGGTGCATCTCGTCCCGGTGACCAATCGTGTCGAGACCTTTGCCACGCTCGGCGCGCCCAGCGACACCGCATTGCAGCCGACCGGGCGCGGGATCGAGATGGTGCCGGTCACCCATCCCAACGACCTGATCGCGGGCGAACCCGCCAAGCTGCGCTTCCTGGAGGACGGCAAGCCCGCCAGCGGCCTGGAGGTCCAGTTCATCAAGGGCGGCACGCGGTATCGCGACGAGGCCGGGGTCAAGCGGCTTACGGCCGACGCCGACGGGGTCGTGACCCTGTCCGCCGACGATCCGGGCATGTATTTCCTCGAGGCCGAGGATCGTCCGGAGCGCGGCGCCGGTGACACGGGTGCGGATGCGCGGCGGCTATATTATTCCGTAGTGCTTGAATTCATGCCCGCCTGATCGCGACCGATGCTCGCCACCCGCGAACCCCATGTGCTGATTCCCCCCGTTCCGGAGGCGCCCGACCTGCTGGCCCCGGTCGCCGGTGGCGTTGTGCGCCGGCTTGCCGGGACGGCAATGGGCACCGAATGGCGGGTGGCGCTGGTCGCCCGCCAGCGCCATGATCTCGCCCCCGCCCGCGCGGCGATAGGCCGAGCGATCGCTGATGTCGTCGCGCAGATGAGCCAATGGGAAACGGAGTCCGAGCTGAGCCGGTTCAACCGCCTGCCGGCGGGCGCCGCCATGACGATCTCACCGGCCTTCGCGCAGGTGCTGGACTGCGCCCTGACGCTTGCGGAGGCGAGCGGCGGCGCATTCGATCCGACTCTGGGCGCGGCCAGCGATGCTTTCGGCTTCGGCCCTGGCCCACCGCCGGAGGCGCGACCGGACGGCATTCCCGGCGGAGGCTGGCGATCGCTGTCGTTCGACCGTGCGGCCCGGCGACTGATTCAACCCGGACCGGTTCGGCTGGATCTTTCCGGCATCGCCAAGGGCTTTGCGGTCGATCTGATCGCGCGCGGACTCGCGCGGGCGGGATTCGCGCGGCATCTGGTCGAGATCGGCGGCGAGCTTCGCGGCGCCGGCGCAAAACCGGACGGGCAGCCCTGGTGGGTGGCCGTCGACCCCGTTCCCGACATGCCCGACAGGCCTGTCCGGATCGCGTTGAGCGGCTGGTCGGTCGCAAGCTCCGGTGACTGGCAGCGGCGGCGCGGACCGGCGGGACGCGACTGGTCGCACACCCTTTCGCCGGGCGATGGCAGCCCGCTCGTTCAGAGCCCGCGCTGCGCAACGGTCCTCCACCGGGGCTGTATGCAGGCCGATGCCCTGGCCACGAGCATGATGGTACTTGGCGCGGATGCCGGCATCGCCTTCGCCGACCGCCACGCTATTCCGGCGCGCATCGCGACCGCCGCCGGCCATATCCGTGAAAGCAGGGCCTGGAGCGCCATGACATGATGCTGGAAATCCCCGAAGTCCTGTCGAAGCAGGAAGTACGGAACCTGCGCGCGGTGATCGACGCGGGCCAGTGGGTGGACGGCAACGAAACGTCCGGTCACCAGGCCCGGCTTGCCAAGCGCAACGAGCAGCTCGCCCAGGGCAGCGAGGCCGCGCGCCGGGCGGGCGATGCGGTGATGGCCGCGCTCAACCGCGCACCGCTGTTCGTCGCGGCCGCGCTGCCGCTCAGGGTTTTTCCGCCATTGTTCAACCGCTATGCCGGCGGCCAGCATTTCCGCACCCATGTCGACAACGCCGTGCGCTCGCTCGCCGGCACCGAATTCCGCATCCGCAGCGACCTGTCCTGCACGCTCTTTCTGGAAGAGCCGGAGGCGTATGACGGCGGCGATCTGGTGGTCGAGGACCTGTTCGGCGAGCACCGGGTGAAGCTGCCGGCCGGCCACCTGATCCTCTATCCCGCCTCCAGCCTCCATCACGTTACCGAAGTTACGCGCGGGTGCCGGGTTGCGAGCTTTTTCTGGCTCCAGTCAATGGTGCGCGAGGACGCGGCGCGCGAACATCTTTTCCGCCTCGACAAGAGCATCCAGACACTGACCGCCGATCGCGGCGGCGATGATGCCACCGTGGTCGAACTCACCGGCCTGTATCATAACCTCCTGCGCCGCTGGGCCGATGCGTAGTTATAACTGCGAATAATTCTCATTAACGAGCTTGACTCGTTGCAATCAATTCGCAATAGCGACGGCAAGCATCCAACACCAAAAGGGGGTCTCATGACACGTTCGACCACCGGCCATGGCGCCGGCTTTCTCGCTCTGGGTTGCGTCGGATTCGTCGCCTCGATCGCGGCACCGGCCCATGCCCAGAGCACCGATATCCAGGCAGGCGAGCAGCCGACGCGGCTGGAGGGCGTAACGGTCCGCGACACCGCCGCTAAGGACGAGTACGGCGCCGACATGGTCCAGTCGCCCAAAGCGACCGCGCCGCTGGTCGATACGCCGCGCACGATCGACACCGTCTCGCGTGCGATCCTCGAGGACACTGCCGCCTTTTCCTTCCAGGACGCGCTGCGCACCGTGCCGGGCATCACCTTCGACGCCGGCGAGGGCGGCACCGCCAACCGCGATGCGCCACAGATCCGCGGCGTCGATTCCACCGGCGACACCTATGTTGACGGCGCCCGCGACCTGGGCTCACAGCTGCGCGATTCCTTCAATGTCGAGCGCATCGAGGTGTTCAAGGGGCCGAGCAGCGCGTTCGGTGGTCGCGGTGCCGCCGGCGGGGCCATCAACATCGTTACCAAGGCCCCGACTGTCGACGATTTCGCCACCGCCTCGGCAACCGCCGGCACGGCCGATCTCGCCCGCTTCACCGTCGACGTGAACCGGCGCCTGTCGGACAAGCTGGCGGTGCGACTGAACGCCATGGCGCAGGATGCCGGCGTCGCCGGCCGCGACGCGATCGAGGACGATCGCTGGGGTATCGCGCCGTCCGTCACCTGGGGCATCGGCACCGCGACCCGGGCCACCCTGTCCTATTATCATTATGAGACCGACGGCACGCCCGATTACGGCATTCCGCTGACACCCGGCGAGTTCGGCGTGGAGCGGCACCCGGCCGATGTGGATTACGACAATTTCTACGGCCTGACATCGCGCGATTTCCAGAAGACGGCGGTGGACGCCGCGACCTTCCAGTTCTCGCACGCCTTCGCCAACGGGTGGCTGTTGTCGGAAACCGCGCGCTATTCGCATTCGAAGAACGCCTATGTCGCGACCAATCCCGACGACAGCCAGGGCAATGTCGACAACGGCTATGTCTATCGCAGCGTGAAAAGCCGTCGCTCGACCAACGACTCGCTGGTCAACAATCTGAACCTGTCCGGACAGATCGACACCGGCGGCCTGTCGCACAGCATCTCCACCGGCTTCGAGCTGGCGACATCGAAAACCAGCAATCCCGGCTATACCTATCCGCGTCCCGATTCGGTGTGCACCCGGGCCGATATCGATGCCGGTAACGGCAATTGCACGCTGCTCGCCGACCCCGATCCGTCCGACCCGTCTCCCTTCGCCATAACCAGGGGGCGCGGCATCAACAGCGCGGATTCCTCCGAGGTCGGCCTCTACGCCTTCGACACGGTGACGATCCTGCCGCAACTGCTGCTGAACGGCGGTGTCCGCTGGACCACCTTCGACGCCAGCACGCAGAGCGGCGATCCCGGCAGCCAGCTCGACACGTTCGAGAACAAGAGCGACTTCTTCACCTGGCAGGGCGCAGCCATCGTCAAGCCGACACCCGAGACCAGCCTCTATGTGTCTTATGCCGACGCCAAGGATCCGCCAGGCAGCGATGTCGGCGAGGGATCGAACAATCTCAGCGGCCCCGGCCGGCGCGGCGACGGCAACTATCTCCAGGAGCCGCAGACGACCGAGAATTGGGAAGCCGGCGGCAAGGCGGAGCTGCTTGACGGCGCCATGCTGCTCACCGCGGCCGTCTTCCAGATCGACCGCAGCAACATCATCAGCAACGATCCGGTGAACGGCCCCACCCCGATCGCCGACAAGGCGCGCACCCGCGGCGTCGAACTGGGCGCCAGCGGCCGGGCAGGTCCGGTATCGATCAGCGCCGGCTACAGCTATCTCGACGCCAAGGTGCGCGGCGGCGACAATGACGGCAATCGTCTGCCGCTGACGCGCAAGCACAATCTGGCCGTGACCGCCGACTGGCAGGTGACGCCCGCCTTCAACATCGGCGGCGGCGTCTATCACGGGTCGAAACTGTACGGCGATCCCGAAAATCTCATCAGCGCCGCGGGCTATTGGCGATTCGACGCCCATGCCGGTTATGTCATCAACGAGCATCTGGAGTTGAGCGCCAATATCAAGAATATCGGCGACGAGCGGTACATCTCCAAGATCCGCTATCCGCACTATGCCACACCGGCTCAGGGCCGACAGGCATTGGCGACGCTGACGGTCCGTTATTGAGGTTGATATGCGATTGACTTGCAATAGCGGATACCGCTAAGGCATCGGCATGCTGGCCTCGGACTCCCTCGGCCGCGAGTTCGCGAAAGACTGGCCTGCGGAGGTGGTAGGTTCCGGGGGGCCGGCCAGACCGTCGGCGGGTCCGCCGCTCGCCCGCTACAGCCCGCCCGGCTTCAACGGGCGGGCCTTTCTGCTGGTGGCGGCCATTCATCTCGGGCTGGGCGCGATCGTGTTGAGCGCCGGAATCAGGCTATCCACCCCGGCCCCCGAGCCGAGCCTGAAGACGTTCGATGTCGCACCGCCCGCGCCGCCGCCATCGCCCGCACGGCCCGCCCCCAGGCCGGCCGTCGCGCCGGCACGGGATGCCATTGTGTCGCCCGACCCGGTGGTCGAAGTGCCAAGCGTCGTCCCAATCGACAGCATCGACGCCCCCGCGCCACCGGCTCCGGCAGCGCCGTCGGATCCGGCCACGCCCGCAATCGACGTGACGGCGATGAAGACGCCGCCGGCGCCTCCGGCACCGCCCGCGGTGACGCCACCGCGCTTCGACGCCGCGCAACTCGACAATCCGTCACCGCCCTACCCCTTTCAGGCAAAGCGCGCCCATGCCGAAGGGGTCGTGACGCTGCGCGTGCTGGTTGGCGCGGATGGCCGGGCGAGCAAGGTGCGGATCAACCAAAGCAGCGGCTTCGCGCTACTGGACCGGGCCGCGCGAAAGACCGTCGCACACTGGCGGTTCCTGCCGGCGCGCCGGGGCGAGGATACCATATCGGCCTGGGTGCTCGTCCCGATCACCTTCGCGCTCGACTGAGCACAGCGCAATCGGTGCGCCAAAGTCGCGCCGCGTGTTGCCTTTCGGGCACCACAGGAGGGGCCGTTGTCATCTTTACGGTGCCGCGCGTCGCCACCACAACGGAGAATAATGATTGATTGCTTTGGGGCTGCAACGACCTTTTGCCGGGACCGGTCGCGGTGTCGTGCTACTCCCAGCCGCCGCCGAGCGACAGAAACACGTCCACCTGCCGATCGAGCATCTGAGCACGGGAGGTGGCCAGCGCCGATTCGGCCTGCGCGAGGCTTCGCTGCGCGTCCAGAAGCTGGAGGAAGTCGGCGCGGCCGAAGTGATAGAGCTTGCCCGCCTGCGCCGCCGCGCGGGCAGCGGTGTCGCGGGCGCGCGTCAGATCGGCCAAGCGTTCGCGCTCGCGCGCATAGCGGGTGAGATTGGTCTCTGTTTCCTGCAGCGCCCCCAGCACGGTTGCATCGAATTGCGCCAGCGCCGCGCGCTGGGCGGCGCGGGCGGCGTCGATGCGCGCGCGCACGACCGGCCGGTTGGGAAAGGACCAGCTGATCAACGGCCCCAGGCTGAATCGGAAGTCGCTGCCCGATCCCAGGCCCGACACGGGACCGGCGAAACCTGCTGAGCCTCCAAGGCTGACCTGCGGATAGAGTTGCGCCATTTCCACGCCGATCGCCGCGCTGGCGGCCGCTGCGCGTCGTTCTCCCTCCCGAATGTCGGGCCGCCGCCGAACCAGCGATGCGCCGTCGCCGACGGGGAGCGGCGCCGAGGGTTGCGGCGCTGCGGCGCAGGAAGCGACGCCAGCCGGGTAATCGCGCGCCGGCCGGCCGAGCAATGCGGCGAGCGCGAACAGCGCAGCCTGGCGATCGGCTTCGATCGCGGGCCGCTGGGCAAGCGTCGCGTCGACTTCGCCCTGTGCCCGCGTCACGTCGAACGCGGTGCCGCGTCCGCCGCGCTGGAGACGGCGGGTGACGTCGAGCGTCTCGCGCTGCAGCTTCAGGATGCGGTCCAGCGCCGCCAGCCGGGCATTGGCGCTGCACACGCCCAGATAGGCGCGGGTCGTCGCCGCTGCGACGGCCACCCGCACATAGTCTCTCGCCGCCACGGCCGCTTCGGCATTCGCTTGCGCCGCTTCGATCCCGCGCGCGATGCGGCCGGACAGGTCGAGCGGGTAGGCGGCGCTGATGCCGATATCGTAGCCGATCGTTCCAGGCAACGATCCGCCGGTGCCGTTGGGCCGGTCCAGCGTCGCGCCGCCGCCGACCGTCGTCGAAATCGCGCGCCCCGCCTCAGCCTCGCGTACCAGGGCGCCCGCCTGCTCCAGATTGGCCTCGGCCACGCGCAGGTCGGCATTGCGGGCGAGCGCCCCGGCGACGAGATCGTTCAACGCAGCATCATCGTATAGTCGCCACCAATGGTCGGGCACCGGCGCCTGGTCGAAGGCCGGATTCCGCGCAGAGAGAAACGGGGCGGCCGCGTCGGGATCGCGCACGACGGCGCGGTCGGGCACCCGAAAATCCGGTCCCGCCGTCGTGCAGCCGGCGGTCAGCAGAAGCGCGGCAAGGGCGAGGCGGGACCGTATCACGAGCCCGCCCTCGGCAGCACCGTTACCGTGGCGGTGCGCCCGGAGATCAGCCGGACGCCCGCCGGGACGCGGGTCAGGCGCACGCGCACCGGAATGCGTTGCGCGAGCCGCACCCAGCTGAAGGTTGGGTCGACCGAGGGCAGCGCCCCTTCCCCCGTTGCGCGATCGGCATCGGAAATACCGGCGGCGATGCTTTCCACGCGCCCTTCCAGCACATGATCGTCGCCCATGAGTTGAACATGCACAGGATCGCCAACATGAATTTTCGGAATCTTGGTTTCCTCGAAATAGCCCTCGACGCGGAGCGATGCCCGGTCGATCAGCGCCAGCGCCTGCTGGCCCGACGCCACATAATCGCCCTTGTGCAGATTGAGGTTCGTCACCGTGCCGCGCACCGGCGCGCGGACATTGGTGCGCTCAAGGTTGAGTTCGGCCGCCTCCCGCTGGGTGATCGCCTGTTGAAGCGCGGCCTCCGCCGTCGCGACACGGGCGAGATTCTGTTCGTGCGTTTCCTTCGCCACCAGATCGCCGAGCGCGACATCGCGCGCCGCCTCGCGCCGCGCCTGGGCGAGCGTGGTGCGCGCGCTCGCAATCGCTGCCTTCGCCTGCGCAACGGCGAGTTGATAGCGCGGGCGGTCGACGACGAACAGCAGGTCGCCCGGCTTCACCTGCTGATTGTCCTTGACCGCGACCTCGGTGACGAGGCCGGCGACGTCCGGCGTCACCCGCACGACATCGGCGCGCACGCGGCCGTCGCGCGTCCACGGCTCCCGTTCGTAATGATGCCACAGCCATAGCCCCACCGCGACGGCGGCGAGGATCAGCGCGATGGTGGCGCCCCAGCGGACGAGAAGCGGACCGAAACGGGTCATGGCAAAATTCCGTGAAGCCCGGTCGAACCGGGAAGCGTGATCAGAACGACAAGACCGAGCATCAGTACGAACAGTGCCAGGTCCGTAAGCGGGCGCGAACCCGTCCAGCGGTAGAGGCCCAGCCGGTCGAGCAGCATGCGGACCGGCAGCAGCAGGACGAAGGCGAGGATCGCGAGCAGCAAAAGGCTCGGCATATAGACCCCGGCGATCGCGACCTCTCCCCTCATGCCGCGGCGTCCCATTCGGGCGTTGCGGCCGCCGGGAACAGGTTGCGGCGGATACCGGTGAGCGCGATCAGCCCGGCACGGCGCGCCGCGGGCTCCTCCATCGTCCCGACCGCAGCAATCGCCGCGTCGATGCGCGCGAGGCCCCCCGCGTGGTCCGGCTCCCGGCCATCGAGCAGCGCCAGATAATGCGCTCGGACCTCCGCCAGAGCATCGGCGAGCGCCCGCCCCCGCTCGCTCGCCACGCGCCGGCTGAGCGTGTCGAGTTCGGCCACCGACAGGCCGACGCGCAGGTCGACGAGCATGTCGGTCGCGGCATGGCGGTCGTCCTCGCCCAGCGCGCCCAGCCGCGGCGTCAGCAGCCCCAGCCGGTCGAGCATGCGGCCGGTCCAGGCGGACACATCATCGGTTCGCCGCTCGGCCATCGCGATCACGTCGTGCCAGCCCGCGCGGATCAGGCGCCGCGCGCTCCAGTCCGCGCCGATGGTGCGCAGCAACCGCGTCGCGACGAACGCGATGGCGACCCCGCCCAGTTGCGCCAGCGCACCGTTGAGAAAGGTCGGAAAGCTCGCGGCATAGCGCTCCCCCAGCGCGACCGAACCGAGCAGCCCCAGCGCCATGGCTAGCCCCGGCAGCGTCGTCGCCGGATCGGCCATCAGCCTGCCGAAGATCAGCAGCGCCGGTGCCAACGCGACCGCGAGGAGCGCGAAGCCATCGACATGCGGCAGCACCCAGAACAGATAGAAGGCCGACAGCGGCAGCGACATCAGCGTATAGAGAAAGAAGGCGCGGATCGCCGGCGTCGGGTCGTCGAGCGCGGCGAACAGACTGCAGAAGACCGCGACCATCATCGCGGCCACGCTTCCCTCGGGCCAGGCAGTCCCGATCCAGATCGTGCAGCACAACAGGATGCCGCCGACGGCCGCGCCGGCCGAGCGCAGCGCGAAGCCGTGGTCGCGGTGGAGCGGCCGGCGCGAGCGCCCGGACAGCAGCGCTTCGACATCGGGGCTGACCGCGCGGCGATCGGGCGAATGGAGCTGTTCGCGCAGCAGCCGGACCTGGCGATGCAGCGCGATCATCTCCGCCAGCCGCGCGAGCAGACTGAGGCGCAGCAACTCCCCTGGCTCGGCGCTTCCCGCCGGTTCGAGCGCGTTGGCTCGCTCGGCGAGCGCCCCTGCCTGCTCGGGCGGCGCGCCATCGCGCAGCCAGCCACGCACGTCCGCCAGCAGTGCCCCGACGCTTTGGGGCACGCCCTGGCTGCTCAGCAGCAGGTGCAGGCGGTCTTCGACCGCGCTCGCCACAGGCAACAGCATCGACAGACGATCCTGCAACGCGCGAACCGTCCGCACGCGCGGCAGCAGGCGGGCGGTGTCGAACGGCAGATGCGTCGACATCAGGTGCAGGTCGGTGATGTCGGAGGCCAGCCGCCGCCGTTCACGGTCGAGCGTCTCGCTCGCCTCGCCCTTCAACGCATCGGCGGACCAGCGTTCGGCATCAGCGACGAAGCCGTCGATTCTGGCCAGCAGCCCCGCGGTCACCGAACGGGGAAAGATCAGCCCGTGGACGAGCGTCGCGCTGAGGATGCCAATGGTGATTTCCTGCACGCGCAAGCTCGCGACGGTGAAGATCGCGCCGGGCTGCGACACGCTGGGAAAGCCGATGATCGCTGCGGTATAGCCGGCGAGCAGCAGCACATAGGATCGCGGCGTCCGGTCGAGCAGCGAGACGTAAAGGCAAAAGCCCACCCACAGCGCCATCGCGAGCGACAACAGCTCCGGCGCATTCGCGAGATTGGGCACGAGCACGATCGTCGCGCCGGCGCCAAGCGCAGTCCCTAGCACGCGGAATACCGCCTTCGATCGCACCGCTCCGGCCTGGGGCTGGCTGACGATGTAGGCGGTGATCATCGCCCAATAGGGACGCGGAAGGCCGATGCTGAGCGCGACATAGGCGGCCAGCATCGCCCCCGCCCAGCATTTCAGGCCGTAAAGCGCGCCATCGGTGCCAAAGCGGTCCGCCATCGTTACGCCTCGTCCTCCAGCGCGTCGGACACCTGGTCGATAACCGCCAGCGCCGTCGCGAGCGCTTCGTCGCTTACCCGCGCCAGCGCGCGCGTGCGAACGTCGCCGACGATGTGCTCGATCTGCTCGGCCATGGCGCGACCTTGCGGCGTGAGATAGAGCAGGTTGGCGCGCCGGTCCGACGGATCGGCGCGGCGATCGATCAGTCCCGCCTCGGCAAGCAGGTTGAGCTGCCGCACCAGCGATGCGTTCTCCACCTCCAGTGCCTGGGCAAGCATTGTCTGGCGAATGCCGTCGCCCAGTCGCCCAAGATAGAGCACCGGCCAGGCGGCAGCAGAGGACAAGCCGCAGGCGGTGAGCGCGTGATCGGCCGCACGCCGCCAGCTCCGCCCGGAGGGAAGCAGCCGGCGAACATAGTCCGCCTCCATCTGGTGCCGTCGTCCGTTCATTAGCATGCTAACTATATGGCTTGCGACACCAGCATTCAAGATGCGGGCGGCGGCCGGCGCGGGCCGCCGCCCGCCAGTTTCACCGGCATACGAGGAGCAGTTCCACCATTCCCGGAGCGTAGTCGATTGTGGCGTTTTATCCGTGGTCGCGGTACCCACGGGACATGTTCTCCACCGTCACAGCCGCAACCCGGACACGCGTGAAGGAGCGGGACGCGGTCGATTCCGAAACATTCGACCGCGAAATCGCGTCCGGCTACGAACCCGTGCTGTTGCGCGGGCAGGTCGCGGACTGGCCCGCCGTCAGGGCGGGCGCCAACGGGCACGACGCCCTGGCGGCCTATATCAACCGCTTTGCCGGCGGCGCGCCGACGGATGTCCTGATCGGCCCGCCCGACATCGAAGGGCGGTTCTTTTACAGCGGCGACATGCGCGGCGTGAATTTCGACAAGCGACCCGCGCCGTTGCCGGCGCTCGTTGCGGAATTGCTGAAGTTGCGCGGCGTGGAACGGCCGCCTTCGGTCTATGCCAGCGCCGCGGCGGCGCAGACGCATCTGCCGGGATGGCCGGAGGAAAATCCGCTCGGCCTGCCGATGGGCGAGGCGGTGGCGCGGCTCTGGATCGGCAATGCGACGCAGGTCGCCACCCATTACGACATGTCGTCCAATCTTGCCTGCGTGGTCGCCGGCAAGCGCCGCTTCACGCTGTTTCCGCCCGAACAGCTCGTCAACCTCTATGTCGGCCCGCTCGATCGCACCATCGCCGGTGCGCCCGTCAGCATGGTCGACCCCGACCAGCCCGATATCGAGCGCTATCCGCATTTCGCCGAAGCGCTCGACCATGCCCGGATCGCGGAGCTGGAGCCGGGCGATGCGCTGTTCATTCCCGCCATCTGGTGGCACCATGTCCGCGCCTTCGACACGGTGAACGTGCTGGTCAACTACTGGCAGCAGCGCGATCAGGCGAAATCGCCCTTTCTGACGCTGCTCCACGCGATGGTGAGCCTGCGCGACCTCGATCCGGCGCTGAAGCGCGCCTGGCGGGCCTGGTTCGACCACTATGTCTTTGGCGACGACGCCGATCACGCGGCGGATCACCTTCCCGAAGACGTGCGCGGCATCGCCGGGCCGGACAGCCCGGAACGGACCGAGCAAATGCGCCGCTTCCTGATCGCATCGTTGAACGCCGGCCGCTGAGCGCGCCGCTGGCGCGGAATGAGACCGGAGCTTGTCCGAAAACACCGTTCGCATCGAGCGTAGTCGATATCCGCCGGTTGGCGCACCCATCGCGTTCCTCGCCGCAGCTCGGGCGAACGGGCCAGAGTACGCGCATCATGCCCTAGCCAGGAGAATCTGCCGGGCAATAACGTTGCAGGAAATCCTTGTGCATCGGCAGATGCGCAACCTTGCCGGCGATGTCGTTCCTGATACCGGCAAGCGCCTCGCCCAGCCGCTCGCGCCCCATGATCCGGCCCATATGGTGGTGACCGGCAGGCTCGACCCGCTGTCCGAGCAGCACCTGCAGCCAGGAATCGACCCGGAAGAGTTCGTCCGTCGCCTGATAGGCGATACCGCTTTCGCGGAACAAGGCGATCCGTTCGGCGAGCGATTCGGGCACCGGCATGTCGCGGCAGCGGCGCCAGAATTCGGTGTCGTCGCGCTCGGTCAGCTTGTAATGCAGGACAATGAAGTCGCGGATCCGCTCCAGTTCGGCACGCGCCTGGTTGTTGAATCGCGCGGCGAGCGGTTCGCTGCACCCATCGAACGGGAACAGTTGGAGCAAGCGCGTGACCCCGATCATGATGAGGTGAATGCTCGTTGATTCCAGCGGTTCGACGAAGCCGCTGGAAAGCCCCAGCGCGACACAATTCTTGTGCCATGATTTCAGCCGCCGGCCGGTGGCGTAGCGGATGACGCGCGGCTCGGCGATCGGCGGCCCTTCGATCGCATCGATCAGGCGAGCATGCGCCTCGTCGTCAGACAATTGATCGCTGGCATAGACAAGCCCGTTTCCCATCCGGTGCTGGAGCGGGATCCGCCAGCGCCAGCCCGCGCCGTGGGCGATCGCGCGGGTATAGGGCGGCGGATCGCCCGCGATCATCGTTTGCGCCGCGATCGCCCGGTCGGTGCTCAGCCAGTGCCCCCAATCCTCGAACCCCACATCCAGGGCCTGGCCCATCAGCAACGCGCGGAATCCGGTGCAGTCGATGAACAGATCGCCCGCGATCCGTTCGCCCGACCGCAGCATGAGCGCGACGATGGAACCGTTTTCGGGATCCTTTTCGACCGAATCTATCAGGCCTTCCCGGCGCATTGCCCCGCCGGCCACGGCATGTTCGCGCAGCATTCGCGCATAACCCGAGGCATCGATATGATAGGCATAGCTGAGCGGCGCCTTTTCGGACTTTCCGAACTTCCCCGCCATCGCGGCTTGCAACTCGAAACAGTAATCGTCGATCCCGCCACCGAATCCTTGCGCGCGCGCCTGCAGCCAGAAATGATGGAAACTGCCCATCCAGGTCGATTTGCCGACCTCTCCGAACGCGTGGAAATAGCGGTCGCCGCGCCGCGCCCAGTCCTCGAACGAAATGCCGAGCTTGAAGGTCGATCCCGTCGCCGCCATGAAGGCGCGCTCGTCCAGCCCGATCAGCGTGTGAAAGCTGCGCGCGGTAGGGATCGTGGATTCGCCGACGCCGATCGTGCCGATCGCGTCCGATTCGACCACGGTGACGTCGATCAACGATCCTAGTTGCTTGACCAGCGCCGCCGCGGCGAGCCAGCCCGCAGCGCCGCCGCCCGCGATCACGACCCGACTGACCGCCGGCCGGTGGCCTTCCGCTGATCGCGCGCTCATCGGTTGAGCCTCTGCATCACCTTCGCGCGCAGCCGGCGTGCCTGCGCCTCGTCAAGCGGCGCAAGATCGCCGTGCGCCGCCTCCGGCAGGTGCGCGCGCGCCTGCTCCGCCGGGCCGAACACATAATAATCGAACATCGTCCGCCACGCCCGTTTTTCGGCGTCGGTGCGGCCGCGCAGGCTGAGAAACGCGTGCAGCAGCGTATTCATCGGGGTGTCCATGTATCGCGGCGCGATGTTCCACCAGTAATTGACCATGATGTTGAAGCGGTCGAGCGCCTCGACCTGGTGCCACCACAAGGCGGGATAGATCAGCGCGTCGCCGGGGTCGAGCTCGGCCGTTTGCGCCGCCGCCAATGCGTCGCGGAACCGTGGATAGCGATCGAAATCGGGCGCGCGCGGATCGGCCATGCTGAGTACCTGTCCGCCAGGGGTCGGCTCCAGCGGACCGGGATAGAGGTTCGCCACCTGATCGGGCGGGAACAGGGTGAAGCGCCTGCGCCCGACCAGACAGCAGGCGATGTTGTTGGACATGTCGTAATGCGTCGCGGCAACGGTACGGTTTCCGATCCAGATGCTGGCGATCGGCGGATGCGCTGCGAACATCGGCTCGTCCAGCGGCAGGTCGTTTTCGGCGCGAAAGCCCGGTAGATAGGTGTCGATATCGGTGGAACCGACGTAAAAGGCAGGCGGCTGCGGATCGTCGAGATGCTCGCGGATCCGGTCGAGAAAAGCGTCGAGCGCCACGCGTCCGCCTGCGAAGTCAAGCGCGGTAGCGTCTTGGTTGTAGAAGAACCGGCCGTCGATGTCAGGGCGACCGGTAAAGCCGGTTACGTGCTTTCCCTGATAGAAGCGCAGCAGTTCGGCCATCGCCGCACCCGGCGACCGCGCGCCGGCGGCGACGAGCGGCCAGTCGCGTACCAGCCCCTTGAGGATGACGGGACGCTGTTCGGCGAGCAGATCCTCGAACCGGACGTCACCCGGCGCCAGGCCGGTGATTTCTGCAACCGGCGGTCGATCACTGGCCATGATGCTTGCGGTTTTTCAGTGCGATCAGGCGGTGGATATTGCCGAGCGAGGCGAGCGCGAAAAAGGCGGCGCCCAGAAAGCCGGCGCGCTGCAACTGCTCCAGCGCCGCACCGTCCAGTTGCGCGAACCGTTCCTTGTTGATGGTGTGATAGCCGGACAGATTGTAGCGCCGCGCATCATCGATCTCTATCTCGACAGTCGCCGGTTCGATCAGGTCGTGTGCCGCGAAGGCTTCGAACATCGCGCCGCGCATCGCCACGCCCGAATAGATGAGCCGCAGCACCTCGCTCATTCGCTCGAGATACGGCGAAAGGCCGCCTTGCGGGAGGAATACCGGCTCGCCCTCTTCGCGGCCGACCCGTGGATCGTCCAGATCGATATGAATTTTCGGCTCGGGCGTGGCCTCGGTGTCGCCGGCCGTGCGCGACAGACCGATCGAAAAGGGACCGCGCGCCAGGATCGCCGGGACATAGTCGCCCCGCCAGCCCTGCTCGCCCAGGAACAGATTCTCGTCCCGGTCGAAACCGAGCAGGGCGACGGCCTGATACGCGTCTTCGGAGTCCTTGCGAAAGAAAATGGGATATTCGCGCTGCACCAGTTCGAATTCGGTCGGCAGGACCTCGACCTGGTTCACGCTGTCTCCGAACCGGGCAGAACGGCTGGTGTCGACCCTTATATCGGCATGATCGACATTGTTCAGAAGTACGGTTTCGGTCATCGGCAATAATGCCCCAGCGTTGGGATGCGCGCCCTGGTACACTCGCTTGCCCGGAGGCGAAGCGCGCCGCGCACAATCTAGGCGATGGCGCGGCCGGACTCAAATAAACGGGCAAGGCCGCCGTTACCGGTGGCCTTGCCCGCTTGTTCGTCGGACTCCGTCGTCAGAAGCGATACCGGGCGCCGAAACGGAAGCGGCGATCCAGTTCCTGCGCGTAGAAGAGCTGGGTTTCATCGCGGCCATAGGTCCGCAGATTTTCTTCGGTCAGGTTGATCCCTTCGAACGTCACGGCGATGTGCGGCGAGATGTCGTAGCTGATATTCAGATCGAGTTGGCCGAACGGCGCCGTGAACACCGGGTTGCGGTCGGCCCCGCGGTTGAGCGCGGACAGATACTTGTCGCGCCAGTTATAGGCCAACCGCGCCGAAATGCCGTTCTTGTCGTAAATCAGCGTCGCGTTGAAGGTGTCGCTGAGCCCGAGCAACGCGAACTGATCCTCGTCGGGAGAGGCGTCGATATCGAAGCCGATATCGCCGCGGACCAGCGTATAGGCAGCCGCGACGCCGATACCCGTATTGCCGAAGAAATACTGCCCGGCCAGTTCGAAGCCGTAAATCTCCGCATCCTGATTGTTGATCGGTTGCGAGATCTGGAAATTGTACAGCGGATCGTCCTGATTGCCGGGCAAGTCATAGCCGGGTCGGCTGTTGATATCGTTGTTGACGTAATCGGCATCCAGCTCGTGCGTGGCTGGATCATAGTGCGACGGATCCGTATATTCGGCGACCGCTGCATCGACCGATCCCAACTGGTTGATGAGCGTGGTCATCACGAACAGGTTGGCGTCGCTGACCGTGGCACCCAAGTTCTGCAAGGCGCCGACGGCTTCTCCCGACTGGCTGCCCGCCTCGCCCGAACTGGGATCGCGCAGACCGAACAGGCTATTGGTGACCTGGCCGGTGCCGACGAAGTTGTGCACCCGTTTGTCGAAGAAGCCGAGCGAGATATAGCTGTCCGGCTTGAAATAATATTCCGCAGAAACGTCGAAATTGTCCGAACTCAGCGGGTCCAAATTCGCATTTCCGCGGTTGGCAGTCGGAACGCCGCCGTTATAGGTGGGGCGTGGCGGCCCGCCGACGGTGGTCGACGAGAACAGATTGGCATAGCCCGGGCGCGCGATCGTCTTGCTGAACGAGAAGCGCGTAACCAGATTCTCAGCCGGCTCGATCCTGAAATCGATCGACGGAAGGATGTTGTCGTAGCTTCCGGTAGCGGTAAGGGGATTGCTCTCACCCGAAAGTACGACCGTGAAGTCGTTATCCGACACCCAGGTGATCGACTGCGGCACGGTGATCAGCGAGGTCGAGGTCGTCTTGGTATGTTCGTACCGCACGCCGGCGACAAGATTGGCGTCGCGACCGGCGATCTGACCGTCCCAGGTAACCTGTCCGTACGCGGCCCATATCTTTTCCTTGACCCGATTGTCCTCATTGGAGGTTTGGCCGATCGCATTGCCCTGATCCGTGTAATAAGGCGACAGGATCGAGTAGAGTTCGGATGCGTCGGCGCGGAAGGCCGTTTGCGATTCGGGATCGGGCACCGGGCCGAAATCGTCGAATTTGCACACCAGGCAGAAGGTCTGGGTCGCCCCCGGCGCAAGCGCTTCGACGTCGCCCGGATTGACGATACCCCAGTCGCCGAGGGTCTGCTGCGTCTGAACCCGCGTCTGGTGCATGTTCGAATCGCGATACTCGCCGCCGAAATCGAACCGACTGCCCTCACCGAGATCCCAGCCGAAATCGGCACGGACTTCCTTGACTTTCTGCTCCTGGGCCGACGCCACGGTACGCGCGATTTGGGAACCGAGCGTGTCTAGCGAGAGCGGGTTCGAGCCGAATTCCACGTCCTGAATGGGAATATCGCCGCTGTAATCGACCGAGTGCGCGTGGACGACATTGGCAGCCAGACCGACCAGCGTCGAACTTACGCCATTGGGATTGTCCGGTCGGCTTGTCGACTTCGAAAAGTGACCATCGACGTTGACGGAGAAATTGTCGGTGAGTTCATATTGCGCGTTGAGACCGTAGTCCTGCAGCCGATTCTTCTCGGCGCGGTGCTGCATCTCGAAACCCTCGTCCTTCACGCCGTTCAGGGTTTCATGCAGATAGACCGTGGTCGGGACGATGTCGTTGCCGCCGAACGTGACCTGATCGAAGGGGCGGCTGAACCAGTTGCTGTGATCCGACCGCACCTCGTCCTGCGACTGTTCGGCGTAAAGCGCGTCGGCGGTCAGCAGAAGCGAATCGCTCGGCCGATATTGCAGGACGAGCTGTCCGTTGATCCGCTCGCGGCTGCCCTCGGCATAGTGATAGCGGCTGTCGTTGGGAACGGCGACCAGGGTATCGGGATCGCTTGGCGCATTCTCGATCACCGTCGAGCCATCGTCCTCGACGAACCCGCCAGTCAGGAATTCGCTATAGGGCTGGATGTTCCAGGCGTTCGAAGTCGCGCTGACCGAGGTGAAATTGCGTTTCTGATAGCTGCCAAAGAGGCCGATGCCGAAGGTGTCGCTCGGATCGGCCCAGCTTAGCACGCCCGAAACTTCCGGTGTGATATGCGATCCGCAGTCGAGACAGCCATCGACACTGGTGTCGTACACCGCCTTGGCGCCGATGCTGCCGGTCAGACCCGTATCACCGGTGTCCAGCGGTTTGCGGCTGACGATGTTGATTGTCGCGCCGATGCCGCCCGAAGGAATGGCCGCGCGGCCCGTCTTATAGACTTCCAGGGTCCGCACGCCTTCGGAAGCGAGATTGGAAAAATCGAACGAGCGGCTCGCCCCCTGAGCGAAATCCGCATTTTCGTCACCGCCGACGACACCGACATTGGAAGATGCCAACGTGCGGCCGTTGAGGGTCACGAGGTTATACTGCGGACCGAAACCGCGAACGGTGACCAGCGATCCTTCGCCGTTTGTGCGATCGATCGCGACGCCGGTGATGCGCTGCAGCGATTCGGCGAGGTTGGCGTCGGGAAATTTGCCGATATCCTCGGCGGCGATCGCGTCGACCACGCCGCTCGAATTCCGCTTGATGGCGATCGAGCGCTCAAGGCTGGCGCGGATGCCGGTGACGACGATCTCGTTTGGTGGGGTCTCCGCCTCCTGCGGCGTGGCGGACGCCCCGGACTGACCGGTCGCTTGAGCGCCGGCCGCGGGATCTTCCCCGGCATTGTCCTGCGCCCAGGCCGGTGCCGCGAACGCCCCTATCGCCAGCGCGGATGCGCCGACGAACAGCGTGGCCCGTGCCGAACGGCCGGCGCCCGCGCGAGATATAGTGCGGCTGTAAGAAGTGCCCATCATCCATCCCCTTTTTGCTCGCGATGTCCAGCATCGCCTATTGGTGATCGTCTGTACGCGACCTGCTGGTAGCGGTATCAGCACTGCGCGCATTGTCAAGCAAGTCGACACCGAAACCCGCAAGAAACTTCCAGTGGACCCGTCGATTCGCGTACATTTCCTTCAGCGTCGACGAGTTCGACCGGTCTTTACCGCTGTCCGCCGCTCAGCTTAGGTGTTAGCGCGATCAAAAGAATATTGGAGAGGACACATGCCCAACCGCCCCATCCGAATCGCCGTGCTTTCCATGATCGCGATGGCGGCCGCGACAGCGCTGCCGGCCCGTTCCGCCCCCGAATCCGCCGCGCGGCAGGCCGGACCATCTGCCGGAATTCGGCTCACCGCCGACTATTATACCGCGCCCGCCGTCAACGTGCTGGTATTCAGCAACTGGTATGACGGTCTCTTCGCGGATTCGAAGATCAGCGGCATCGAGATCATCGAACAGGGTGAGCGCATCGCCACCAACGGCGATGTCCGCCTCTCCGCCACGCCAGGCCAATGGGACGCGATCGGGCGCCTGGTCGACCGGCGCGTCGATACGGCGACCGGCGTGATCGAGGCCGAACTCGAATATCCCGATCAGCATTTCCGCTATGTCATCCGCGCCGAGCCGAGGGGCGGTTCGATCCTGCTGAGCGTGCGGCTGCCCGAGGCGCTGCCCGCCGCTCTGGCGGGAAAGGCGGGCTTCAACCTCGAATTCCTGCCTGCTGCCTATTTCCACAAAAGCTATCTCGCCGATGGCAAGGCGGGCGGTTTCCCGCTCTATCCGGCAAGCGCGATGGAGCGTACCGCCAAGCGCAATCCCGCCAGCGGGCGCAGCGACGGCCCCGGCGCGGAGCCGCTGCCGATGGCGACGGGCAGCGATTTCGTGCTGGCCCCGTCCGATCCGGCGCGCCGCGTGCATATCCGTTCCGACCGTCCGGTCATGCTTTATGACGGCCGCAACCAGGCGCAGAATGGTTGGTTCGTGCTTCGATCGCTGCTGCCCGCGGGCAAGACCGGCACGGTGCTGCAATGGACGGTGACGCCGAACAGTGTGCCGGGATGGCTGCGCACGCCGGTGATCGGCCATTCGCAGCTCGGCTATACGCCGTCCCAGACCAAGGTCGCGACCATCGAACTGGATCGCGGCGATACGCGCCGGCCCGAGGCGCGCCTGCTGCGCGTGACCGCCACGGGCGACGAGGCGCCGGTGCGCACCGCCCGGCCATCCGACTGGGGCGACTATCTGCGCTACCACTATCTGCGATTCGACTTTTCCGACGTGCGCACGCCCGGCCTTTACGTGCTGGAATATGGCGACAGCCGGACCGCGCCCTTCCGCATCGCCGACGACCTCTATGCCGATGCCTGGCACCCGACGCTCGACATCTATTTCCCCGTCGCCATGGACCATATGTTCGTCAACGAAGCCTACCGGGTCTGGCACGGGGCGGCGCACATGGACGATGCGCGGCAGGCACCGGTCGATCACGAGCATCTCGACCTCTATGCCCAGGGGCCGACCACCGATACCGACTTCGCGCCCGGCGAGCATATCCCCGGCCTGAACGTCGGCGGCTGGTTCGACGCCGGCGATTTCGACATCCGCACCCAGACGCAATATGGCGTGGTGCGCTCGATGGTCCGCGCCTGGGAACGGTTCGCGCCGAAGCGCGATACGACCAGCGTCGACGAGCGGACGCGCCGCGTCGAGATGCACGTGCCTGATGGTGCCCCAGATCTGTTGCAGCAGATCCGCCACGGCACATTGCAACTCGTCGCCCAG
Source organism: Stakelama saccharophila (assembly GCF_032229225.1). Lineage (NCBI taxonomy): Bacteria > Pseudomonadati > Pseudomonadota > Alphaproteobacteria > Sphingomonadales > Sphingomonadaceae > Stakelama > Stakelama saccharophila. The sequence goes on along the minus strand of NZ_CP135076.1, from coordinate 384,288 downwards.
TTCGACGCGGTCGGTCATGCGATCAACGGCATCGTCGCACCCGATGTCGGCCAGTATACCCATCTCGGCGACGCCGCGAGCAAGACCGACGGCTATAGCTACGATCCGTCGCTCGAACCCTATGACGTAAAGGACGGCCGCAGCGGCACGCCCGACGATCGCTGGGCCTTCACCAGCAAGGCATCGGCGCTCGACTATGGATCGGCCGCCGGGCTGGCCGCCGCGTCGCGCGCGCTCAAGGGGTTCGACGACGCGCTCGCGGGCAAGGCGCTCACGATCGCCGAACGGGTCTGGCGCGACGAGCATAGCCACGCGCCCGACGAGTTCCGCCACGGCAACACCACGGGCGGCCCGCTCAACGCAGAGGAATTCGCCGCCGCGGTCGAACTGCTCAAGGCGACGCGCAAGTCCGAATATGCCGAGCGCATCCAGGCGCTGTGGCCCACCATTGCCGACTCCTTCACAGCCAGCGCCGTCACCGCGGCGGAGGCGATTCCCTATATGCCCGCCACCTACCGCGAGGCCATGATTCCCGCGGTGCAGGCCTGGCAGGAACAGAGCGCCGCGCTGCAGAAGGACAATCCCTACGGCGTGCCGGTCACGACCGGCGGCTGGGCGGGCAGCGGCGCGGTCCAGCGCTATGGCCTGACCGCCTATGCGCTGCACCGGGCCTTTCCCGATATCGTGCCCGCCGACCCGGTGTTCCGGAGCCTGGCCTTCCTGCTCGGCAACCATCCGGGATCGGACATCTCCTTCGTATCCGGCGTCGGTTCGCGGTCGAAGGAGGTCGCCTATGGCAACAACCGCGCGGACTTCAGCTTCATCGCCGGCGGCGTCGTGCCGGGCGCGCTGATCATCAAGCCCGGCTTCCCCGAAAATCACGAGGACTGGCCCTTCTTCTGGGGCGAGAACGAATATGTCACCTCCGAAGGCGCGGCGTTCATCGAACTGACCAACGCCGCCGCGGCGATTAACGACGCGCGGTACGACACGAGGCGCGACTGAGGACGGGGCAGAGGTTGCCGACCGCCCTGGCAGCCCGCATCCCTGGCCGCCGGGGCGCCGAATTCGCCGCGCGATAGCCGCGGATGGCATCGGCGATCCCGTCCTGCGTGTTCATCATCCACTGCACGCCGCCGCGCCACTATGGCCCGTGGGAACTCGTCACTAGCCTGCTGACCGCGGCGCTGATCGAACGCGGCGTGGACGTCACGCTGTTGCCACGCTCGACAGCATGACGAGCACCCGGCTCGACGGCATCGTTCCCGCGCCGTACAACGCCGTATAATTTTCTTGGAAAAACTGGAGCGGGCGAAGGGATTCGAACCCTCGACCCCAACCTTGGCAAGGTTGTGCTCTACCCCTGAGCTACGCCCGCTCTGGCGAAAGACATGCGCAACGGAGTTGTGCGCTGTCGAGGCGGCGCCCTCTAGCACCCGGTTTGCGGCAGTACAAGCCCCTTATCGCCGCTCTGTGAAAGGGGTTGGACTCTGTGAAGGCAAGTCCCACATTGCCTGCCTGATCGACCTGAGGGTTACGTAAAGTGAGGAGACGACATTGGCCACGCTGGGCATGACCGCCGCCGACAAGGAATCCGTCGAGGCATTCCGACGCGACGTCGTCGAACCATCGCGCACCAAACTCGTGATCCTCGACTTCTGGGCGGAATGGTGCGGCCCGTGCAAGCAGCTCGGACCCATCCTGGAAAAGGTCGCCGCCGACTATGCCGACAAGGGCGTGGTCCTGGCGAAGATCGACGTCGACAAGGACAAGTTCATCGCGTCGCAATTCCAGGTGCAGTCGATCCCCACCGTCTATGCCATGTTCCAGGGGCAACTCGTCGCCGATCTCGGCCAGGCGCGAACCGAATCGCAATTGAAGACGCTGCTGGATCAGGTCCTACAGCAATTGCCCGTCGAGGCGGGCGACGGAAACGATCAGGCGCCGGACGTCGCGCCGATGCTGGCGATGGGCGAGGAAGTCCTGGACGGCGGCGATGCCGAGCGGGCGCTGTCGATCTTCGCACAGATCGTCGAGATCGCCCCCGATCAGGCAGCCGCCCATGCCGGCGTGATCCGCGCCCTCGTGGCGGCGGGGCGTCCCGACGAGGCGCAGGCCGCGCTCGACGCCCTGCCCCAGGACATTGCGGATACGCCGGAGGCGGAGCGCGCCCGCTCCGCCCTGGCTCTGGCCAGGGACGCCGGTCCTGTCGAGGATATTTCCGGGCTGGAACGCGCGGTGGAGGCGACCCCCGACGACCATGAAGCACGCTACCGCCTCGCCAATGCGCAGATGGCGAACGGTGCGCGCGAGGCGGCGGCCGACAACCTGCTGCACATCATCGCCGCCGATCGCGACTGGAAGGAAGGCGCAGCGCGGCAACAGCTCCTGAAACTGTTCGAAGTGGTCGGGCTTGAGGATGCGTGGGTGGCGGCGCAGCGGCGTCGCCTTTCCCAAATCCTGTTCGGATGACGACGACGCGGATCTCGGTCTTTCCAGTGGGAGGTGCGCTGCTCTTCCCCCGAATGCATCTGCCGCTCCACATCTTCGAATCGCGCTACCGAGCGATGACGCGTGACGCACTTGCCCGCGACCGTCGCATCGGCATGGTCCAGCCGCGCGGGTCCGGCGACCGGCCGGAGCTGTTTCGGATGGGCTGTGTAGGCCAGATCATCGAGGTCGAGGCGCTGGACGACGGCCGCTTCGATATCGTCCTGGAAGGCGTATCCCGCTTCGTCATCGCGCGCGAACTTGACGTCACCACGCCGTTCCGGCAGGTCGAGGCGGAATTGATCGATACGCCCCGGGACGAGACGCTGGCGCTCGCCGAACGCTCGGCGCTTGAGATCGAGGCGCGGCGGTTTGCCGACGCGCAGGGCTATGCCGTCGACTGGGAAGCGGTGTCGCGCCTCGACGACGAAAGCCTCGTCAACGGCATCGCGCAGATCGCGCCGTTCGACATTGCCTCGAAACAGGCGCTGCTGGAAGTCGACACGCTAGAGCGCCGGTCCGAACTGATCATTCAGTTGATGCAGTTCTTCGGTCGGCACGGCGACGACGAAGCGGGGACGTTGCAGTGACGGACCGGCGCGAACCCGATCCCCGCTTGCTGGCAGTGCTCGTCTGCCCGGTCACGCGAACGCCGCTGCGCCATGACCGCGAAGCCGGGGAACTGATTTCGGAGCGCGCCGGCCTCGCCTATCCGATCCGGGACGGCATTCCGGTGATGCTGGTGGAAGAAGCGCGCAAGCTGTAGCGCCGCGTCGGAAGCGGTCGCGGCCGATCCTCAGGCCGTCATCCCCTGCAACAGCTTCGGCACGTCCCCGCTTTCGCCCCGCGCCTCTGCCATGAAGGCGGATTTCAGCGGCGCGAACCGGTCGACCAGGTTCAACCCCGTCCGGCGTATCTTGCTCGCCGAGCGACCGGGAATGCCGAACAGCCGGGTCAGCCCGTCGGTGGCGAGGGAGACCATGAAGGTGTCGAGACTGCGCCAGCGTTCGTAGCGCTTGAGAAGCTGCGCATCGCCGGGATCGAGGCCCAGCCGCTTGCCCTCCACCAGCACCTCGACCAGTGCGGCGACATCGCGGAAGCCGACATTGACCCCCTGTCCGGCGATCGGATGGATTCCGTGCGCGGCATCCCCCACCAGCGCCAGCCGCTCCGCAGTGATCCGTGCGGCGTGATGGAAGCCGAGCGGATAGCTGGAGCGCGGCCCGAGGCGCGACAATTCGCCCAGAAAGCCGCCGGTCCGCTTCATCGCCTCGGCAAGCACGCCGCGATCCGACAGTTTCAGCATGCCCGGCGCCTGATCGCGCGTGACGGTCCACACGATGGCCGACCGGTGCCCATGTTCGTCATCGTTGAGCGGCAGGATCGCGAACGGCCCCTCGGGATAGAAGATCTCGAAGGCGACATTGTCGTGCGGATATTCGTGGTGGAAGGAGGTGACGATCGCGGTGTGATCATATTGCCAGCGCGCCACGCGCAGCAGGGCGGCGTCGCGCGTCGGCGAATTCCGCCCCTCGGCGCCGACCAGCAACGATGCGCGCACGGTGGCGCCGTCGGACAGTTCCGCACGAACGCCGTGGGCGTCCCGTGTCAGCGAGACGGCGCGGGTCTTCATGCGCAGATCGACCCCCGGCGCGGCGGACGCGGTTTCGAAGATGGCGCGGCGCAGGATCCGGTTTTCGAACATGACGCCCAGCGCATCCTCGCCCTCGGCCAGGTCGAAATCGAGCTTGCCCGGTTTCAGCCCGTCGCTCACCCGGATGCTTCGGATCGGACAGCCGCGATCCCCCAGCCTTTCGCCGACGCCGATCGCGTCCAGCATCCGCTTCGGTGCGCTGGCAACGGCCGAGGCCCGGCCGTCATGGCCGGCGGCGAGGATATCCTCGGGATCGGCGGGATCGACGATGATGGCGCTCAGGCCGTGCGCGCCCAGTGCAGCGCCAAGCGCGCTGCCGACCAGTCCGCCGCCGAGGATGAGAAGGTCCGCCTGTTGCATGGCCACTGTCTAGCCTGTCGCCGCACGGCTGCCAATGGCGCCAGCTTGACGGAGGACTCGCAACCGGCGACAATTCGCACGGTTAACCGATTTCGTTCAAATCCGGGGGATGTGGCGTGGCGAGCAAGGCGCAGCCTGCGCTGTGGCGCGAGACGATGAAGGCCGGCGCGATGCGCAGCGGCGCGATGATCACCGCGGTCGTGCTGTTCGTGGTCACCCTGGGGGTGACGGTGGCGCTGGCGAGCTATCATCCCGGCGACCCGTCGCTGAACACGGCGGCGGCCGGCCCGGCGCAAAATTTGCTCGGCGGCGTCGGCGCGGTCGCGGCAGACCTGCTGCTCGCGATTCTCGGCATACCGGTCGCGCTGATCCTGCCGCTGGGGTTCATCATTTCCTATCGGCTGTGGCGTGATGTCGCGGTGGGCGACTGGCGACGCATGGTGCGCAACTGCCTGATCGGCATGGTGCTCATCGCGGCCGCGCTCGCGCTGGTTTCCGATGCCGCGGTGCTGCGCCTGCCCGGTGGTTGGGGCGGCATCGTCGGCCTGGGCATCGGCGGAATGATCCGCTGGGCGCTGTCTTTCATCGGCGACGCGGCGATCATCATGTGGAGCATCCGCACGCTTGCCGCCATCCTGGGCGTCGCGGGCGCGATCATCTGGGCCCGCAGCCTGACGTTGCAGTGGACCGTCGCCCGGCCGCGCCTTCGGCTGCCATCGCTTCGCCGTCAGCACGATGGCGACGGGGACGACTTCGACGGCAATTCCGTCGAAGCGCCGCCCTTCGACGAGCCGGCGCGCAAACCGGCGCCGCGCAAGGTCGCCGTGCCGGAAAGCCGCCCCGCGCCCGTCATCGCCGAGCGGCCCACGGCGCCGGCCGTGGCGACATCGAAGCCGGAGCAGACCTCGCTCGACCTGCGCGACAATTTTCAGCTTCCCTCAATAGACCTGCTGAAGCCGGGTGCCGCCGGTCAAGGCAGCAATGTCGACAAGGCGGCGCTGCAGCGCAACGCCCGCCTGCTCGAATCGGTGCTGGACGATTTCAACGTGAAGGGATCGATCGTCGAGGTTCGCCCCGGTCCGGTCGTGACGATGTACGAGTTCGAGCCGGCCAGCGGCATCAAGGCCAGCCGCGTGATCCAGTTGGCCGACGACATCGCGCGCAACATGTCGGCGATGTCGGCGCGCGTTGCGACGATTCCCGGGCGCAGCGTCATCGGCATCGAACTGCCCAATGCCAAGCGCGAAACCGTCAACCTGCGCGAACTGATCGCCAGCCAGAGCTTCGCCGACCGGTCGGCGCAACTGCCGCTGGTGCTGGGCAAGAACATCGCCGGCGATGCCGTGATCGCCGACCTCGCCCCCATGCCGCATCTGCTGGTCGCGGGTACAACGGGATCGGGCAAGTCGGTGGGGCTGAACGCAATGATCCTGTCGCTGCTCTATCGCATGACGCCCGACCAGTGCCGGATGATCATGATCGATCCCAAGATGCTGGAACTGTCGATCTACAAGGACATTCCGCATCTGCTCGCCGATGTCGTCACCGATCCGCCCAAGGCGGTGCGCGCGCTGAAATGGGCGGTCGAGCAGATGGAGGAGCGCTACCGGATGATGGCGTCGGTCAACGTCCGCTCACTCGCCAGTTTCAACGAGAAGGTCCGCAACGCCCGCGCCAAGGGGCAGAAACTGGGCCGGCGCGTGCAGACGGGCTACGATCCCGACAGCGGCAAGCCGGTCTATGAGGAAGAGACGCTCGACCTCTCCCCGCTGCCGCAGATCGTCATCGTCGTCGACGAGCTCGCCGACCTGATGATGACGGCGGGCAAGGAAGTCGAGTTCCTGATCCAGCGCCTGGCGCAGAAGGCGCGGGCGGCCGGGCTGCACCTGATCATGGCGACGCAGCGCCCCTCGGTCGACGTCATCACCGGCGTCATCAAGGCCAACCTGCCGACGCGCATCTCCTTCCACGTCACCTCCAAGATCGATTCGCGCACCATTCTGGGCGAGCAGGGTGCCGAGCAACTGCTGGGCAAGGGCGACATGCTCTACATGCCCGGCGGCAAGCAGCTCGCGCGCGTGCACGGTCCCTTCGTGTCGGACGACGAGGTGCAGGCGGTGGCCGATCACTGGCGCGGGCAGGGCCAGCCCGATTATATCGACGCTGTCACCGAGGAGCCGGAAGAGGGCTCGTTCGCCCTCGACGGCGCACCGGCCGACGACAATCCCGAGGACCGCCAGTTCCGCCAGGCCATCCAGCTCGTCGCCGAAAGCCAGAAGGCGTCGACCTCCTGGCTGCAGCGGCAGATGCGCATCGGATACAATTCGGCGGCGCGGCTGATCGAGCGGATGGAGGGCGAAGGACTGGTGTCGCGCCCCGACCATGTCGGCCGGCGCGACGTGCTGATGGACCAGGACGGGCGTCCGCTTTCATAAAGGCAACAAGCGGGTTCACGGCGCGTTCAACGCGCCGGCGCTATCCGTCCGCGCATCATGTGGAGAACGAGACAAGTGACCTGGAAGCCCCTTCTGGCGATGCCCGCAATGCTCGCGGTTCCCGCCATCGCCGCGCCCGCACCGGCAAGTGGTTCGCTGGCGGCGGTGCAACAGCATCTGAGCGCCGTCGACACGATGACGGCGGATTTCACCCAGACCGACCGGAACGGCAAGGTGCTGACCGGCGAGATGACGCTGGAAAAGCCCGGCAAGATTCGCTTCCAGTATGAAAAGGGTGTGCCCCTGCTGCTCGTCAGCAACGGTAAGACGCTATACTTCATCGACTATTCGGTGCGCGATGTGCAGCCCTATCCGATTAAGGATTCGCCGCTGTCGATCCTGCTCGATCCCTCGCGGGACGCATCGAAATACGCCAAGATCGTACCGTCGGGCGATCCGCGTGTCGTCAGCGTCGAGGCCTATGATCCGAACAACCCGCAATATGGCCGGATTACGTTGATCTTCGCCAAGAAGCCTTCGGCACCGGGCGGGCTGATGCTGCAAGGCTGGGTCGCGCTCGATTCGCAGAACAACCGCACGACCATCCGACTGAGCGATCAGAAGTTCAACGTGCCGGTGTCGGACAACATGTTCCGTTTCAACGATCCGCGGCGCAGCGGTCGGCCGAACTGAGCGCGTCATTCATGTTGGTGACAGGTTCGCCCGCGTAGAAGAGACGGTGCGGAGACGGGGTGCTTCCGAGATTTTCCCCCTGTTGCTCGGCTCACCGTCTCCTGCCTGCGTGACGAACGCTGGTCGGCCCTCGTTCCATGCCCCCGGAGCGAGGGCCTTTCCATGTCTGGCGAAAACGGAGCATGGCGGCTACATCGACGCGCAATGACCGACCGCATCACCATCGCTTCGTGGAACATCAATTCCGTCCGCTTTCGCATCGGCATCGTCGAGCGCTTCCTGACCGAGGCGCAGCCCGACATATTGTGCCTGCAGGAAACCAAGGTCATCGACGGCGATTTTCCGCTGAAGGCGTTCGAACGGATGGGCTATCGCCACATCGTCCTGCACGGTCAGCGCATGCATCACGGCGTCGCCATCATCAGCAAGCTTCCCCTGGTGGAGGACGACCGGCTGGACTGGCAGGCCAATGGCGAGGCGCGCCATGTCGGCGTGCGCCTGGCCAACGGCCTGCGGCTGGAAAACGTCTATGTGCCGGCCGGCGGCGACATTCCCGACCGCGCGGAAAATCCCAAGTTCGGTCAGAAGCTGGATTTCCTGGAACGCATGACGCAGTGGTCGCACGGGCTGAACGGCACGCCGACGCTGCTGGTCGGCGATTTCAACGTCGCGCCGCTGGAAAGCGATGTCTGGAGCCATAAGCAGCTTTTGAAGGTCGTCAGCCACACGCCGGTGGAAGTCGAGGCACTCGGGCGATTGCAGGCGGCCAATGGCTGGGTCGACCTCGGCCGCGCCTTCGTGCCCGCGCCGGAGCGGCTCTATACCTGGTGGAGCTATCGGTCGAAGGACTGGACCAAGAACGATCGCGGCCGCCGGCTCGATCATATGTGGGCGAGCCGCGACGTGGCGGCCGCCGCGACCGATCACAAGGTTTTCGAGGCCTGCCGAAGTTGGCTGAAACCGTCGGATCACATCCCGATCATGACGGAGTTCGCGCTTTGAGCGACGGCCGTGCCGCCACGCGCGCGATCGACGCGATGCGGCACGGCTGGCCGGTCACGATTCGCGACGGCCATGCGACGCTGACAATATTGCCGATCGAAACATCGGATCGCACACGGCTGGAGCAGTTCGATCCGGGCGGCGACGCGCTCGTTCTGATTTCCGCCGGTCGCGCGGCGACGCTGAAGCTCACCAACCAGCGCGAGGCGGCGACGCCCGATGCGCCGGTGGCGATCGCCCGGTCGGCCTGGCTCGGCTTCGACGAAGCGATGATGCTGGCCGACCCGCAGTTCGACCTGCGCAACCCGTTGAAGGGGCCGTTCCGCGCAGTCGCCTGCCCTCACCCCCAGCTTGCCGCGACGGCGCTGCGGCTGGCGCGGGTGGCGGGGCTGCTGCCGGCGTTCTTCATGCACGAAGAGGCAGCCGATACCGTGGTCGACAAGGCCGCCGCGGACGACATCGACCTGCCCGAGCGGCTGGTGATCGCGGCCCGGGCACGGCTGCCCGTCGAGCGGGTCGAGCAGGCGGAGATCGTCGCCTTCCGCGCGCCGGAATCGGGCGACGAGCATGTCGCGCTGCTGATCGGCGCGCCCGATGGCACGGCGCCGCTGGTGCGGCTGCACAGCGAATGCCTGACGGGCGATGTGTTCGGATCGCTGAAATGCGATTGCGGCCCCCAATTGCACGCAGCGATCGACGAGATCGCAGCGGCAGGCTGGGGCATCATCGTCTATCTGCGGCAGGAGGGCCGCGGAATCGGCTTGATCAACAAGATGCGGGCCTATGCCCTGCAGGATCAGGGGTTCGACACGGTGGACGCCAATACCCGCCTGGGCTTCGCCGTCGACGCCCGGGACTTTCGCATCGCCGCGCGGATGTTGACGCTGCTGGGCCAGCAGCGCATCCGCTTGCTCACCAACAATCCGCACAAGGTCGATGCGCTGGCCGCCGCCGGCATCAACGTGGCGGAACGCGTGCCGCACCGCCTGCCGCCAAACCCCCATAACGCCCGCTATCTGGCGACGAAGCGGGATCGCACCGGACATCAGCTATAGCATCGCTGCGCACGCGAAAACGCGCTGCGGCGTACGTCGCTTACAGACCCACCAGCCGGGCGACCGTTTCGAAGTCCTGTGCGACATGGTGCACGCCGAGCGCGCGCAACCGGTCGCCGTGATCGGCAGCGCAGTGCGTGCCGGCACACAGGCCGATCACCTCCGCGCCCGACGCGACGGCACCGGTCACCCCCACCGGCGAGTCCTCGATGATGACGGCGCGCTCGATCGGCACGCCGAGCTTGTCCGCGGCGAAGCGATAGAGATCGGGTGACGGCTTGCCGTTCGCGACATGCTCCTGCCCGCTGTAGAGATGGTCGCCGAAGGCATCGCGCAGGCTCAGATGATCGAGATGGGTCGCGATCCAGCGCGTGTTGCTGGACGACACGATGGCGCGCGGAAGATCCTCGGGAAGGGCGCGGACGAAAGCGATGGCGCCGGCCACGGGATCGAGCCCTTCGCGCAGCACGCGGCGGTTCTCGGCCTGGCGTTCGGCATGGAAGTCGTCGGGCAGCGGCCGGTCGATCCATCCTTCCAGCGCCGCGATGAAGCGGTCGCCGCTCAGTCCCATGAAATTGGCCATGGAATCGGCTGGCGTGGTCGGGTGCCCCAGTGCGGTCAGATACTCCGCGATGTGCCGGTTGCCAGCATATTCGCTTTCCAGCAGCACGCCGTCGAAATCGAACAGAATGGCATCGTAGTTCATGTCCGCGCCCCGAACAGGGCCGTGCCGACCCGGACATGGGTCGCGCCCAGCGTCACCGCCGTTTCATAGTCGCCCGACATGCCCATGCTGAGCCCGCCGAGGCCGTGATCGCGCGCGAGCTTCGCCAACAGCGCGAAATAGGGTGCGGGCTCGACATCGAGCGGCGGCACGCACATCAATCCGATGACGGGCAGATCGACGGACCGGGCCTGTTCGAGCAGGTCGGACAGCTCGCCGATCGGGCAACCGCCCTTTTGCGCTTCCGCGCCGATATTGACCTGGACGAAACAGGACGGACGCCGCCCCGCCACGTCCATCGCCTTCGCCAGCGCCTTCACCAGCGACGGCCGGTCGAGCGAATGGATCACGTCGAAAAGGGCGACCGCGTCATCCGCCTTGTTCGACTGGAGCCGGCCGACGAGGTGCAGGCGAATATCGGGCGTCTCCTCGCGCAGTTGCGGCCACTTCGCAGCGGCTTCCTGAACCCGGTTCTCGCCGAAAACGCGCTGGCCGGCGCGCAGAACGGGTCGAATCGTGTCGGCATCGTGCATTTTCGACACCGCGACCAGTTCGACGGCATCGGGCCGGCGATCGGCCCGGCGTGCCGCGCGGGCGATCGCGTCACGCGCGGCGGCGAGGCGTTGTTCGGAATCGTCGGATCGCATGGGCTACGCTATAGGAATGCCGATGCCGCGCCGCCAGACCCGCCGTCCGATTCCCCGCCATTGGTTGATGACCGACGAGCGCCTGGGCGACGCCTTGTGGCAGGCGCTCGAACGCCTGCCACCGGGATCAGGGGTGATCGTGCGCCACTACGGCCTGCCCCTCGACGAACGCCGGGCATTGTTCGGCCGCATCGCCCGGGTGGCGCGGCGGCGGCATCTGGTGCTGTTGCGCGCCGGTCCCGACCGGCTCGGCCGCTTCGAGGACGGCGTGCACAATGCCCGCGGCAAGCGCCCGGGACTGTTGACGCGGGCCGTGCATGACCGGCGCGAAGCCATCCGCGCCGCGCGCGACGGCGTCGACGCGATGTTCGTGTCGCCCGTCTTCGCCACCCGCAGTCACCCGCACGCACGCACGCTGGGCCGATTCGGCCTGGCACGCGTTCGGCGCGGCCTCGGCACCCCCGTGATCGCATTGGGCGGTATGCGCCCGGAAACGGTGCGCAGGCTGGCCGGTTTCGACATTGCGGGATGGGCGGCGATCGACTGGTGGGCCGGTCAGAAGCGGAAGGCGGTTCCGATATAGACGGCCTGGCTGTCGCGGCGATTGTCGTCGGCAAGACGCGGCAGGCGATTCTGCTCCGACTTGTAGCGGACACCGGCGGTCAGATCGAGATTGTGGGCGATCTTGTAAGACCCACCGACATCGATCGAATAGCTCTGATTTTCCGCGATCATGGCCGGGCTGTGCTCCAGCGGCCGGGTCGCCTTCGCCTTCACGCTGCCGCCGACCTTTTCGCCGGTATAGCTGAGACCCACCTCTGCCGATTCGCGGCTGCCCGGCTCTCCGGCGAGGTCGAGCCGCGACACATCGCCAGAGACGGCAAGACGCTTCCAACCGACGGAGACGCCCAGATTATAGGCGATGGGCGCCAGCGTAAGACCCGGCGCGGTGGCCGCGGCGGTCTCCGTCGCCGCCGTCTTGCCCCGCTGCGTGCGGGCCTGAACCGCGAGCGTCACCGAGCGGCTCTTGCTCTTGCTCGATTCGGACGGCGTGAAACGGAAGTCGCTGGTGTCGATCCCGCTCTTGGCGAGTACCGCCGCAAGCTTCGGATCGGCCGATGCGGGCGTGAACGAACCCAGGCGCGGTTCGGACACGGATGCGGCGAGCGCGCCGGACGAGCCCTGCGCGTGGATCGCAGGCGCGACGGCAATCCCGGCGACGACGAACGCCCCGATCCCGATTCCTGCGATTACGCGAGCTTGCGGCATGCTTTCCTCTACCGTGAAGGAATTCCATTAGCACGATTCGGTTGCACCCGGCCACCGGCCGGAGTCGTTTCGTCGGCGACTGTTGCACCTTGTCCACAGGGACGACACGCTTGCGGCGACCCCATGACCTTCTATAGGTGGCCTACCCTCTGTTTAGTGCAAGGAAATGCCGATGAACCGCCTGTTGGCCCCCGTACTTCTGGGCTCGCTAGCCATCTCGCTTACCGCATGCGGGGGAGGCGAGCGCCCGCAGGCCGATATCGCGGCCGCCAAAATCGCCACGATCGGCGTCAACAGCTATCTATGGCGGGCCTCGCTCGACACGCTGAGCTTCATGCCATTGCTGCAGGCCGATTCCAATGGCGGCGTCATCGTCACCGACTGGTATGCGAATCCCGGCAACCCGGACGAACGGATGAAGCTGACGGTCTCGATCCTGGATCAGGATCTGCGCGCCGATGCACTGCGCGTAGCGGCGCTGCGCGAGACGCGGCAGAACGGCCAATGGGTGCAGGCGCCCGTCCAGGCGGCGACGGTCCAGAAGCTGGAAGACATCATCCTGTCCCGCGCCCGCGACATGCGCCGCTCGGCCGTCATCGAAGAATAGAGCGAAAGGGACTTCATGGCGTCGCGTTTCAACGCGCTGAAGGCAGACGCGGCATGGCAGGCGGTCTGGGAAGAACGCCGCACCTTCGCCGCGAAGGATGATAGCCCGCGGCCGAAAAGCTATGTGCTGGAGATGTTTCCCTATCCGTCGGGGAAGATCCACATGGGCCATGTCCGCAACTATACGATGGGCGACGTGCTCGCCCGCTTCCGCCGGATGAAGGGCATGGAAGTGCTCCATCCGATGGGCTGGGACGCGTTCGGCATGCCCGCGGAAAATGCGGCGATGGAAAAAGGCGTCCATCCCGGCGCCTGGACCTATCAGAATATCGGGGCGATGCGCGCGCAGTTGAAGCGCATCGGCTTCGGGCTCGACTGGAGCCGGGAATTCGCCACCTGCGACCCCGAATATTACGGCCACGAACAGGCGCTGTTCCTCGACATGGTCGAGGCGGGTCTGGTCTATCGCAAGGAATCGGCGGTCAATTGGGACCCGGTCGACATGACCGTGCTCGCCAATGAACAGGTGATCGACGGCAAGGGCTGGCGATCGGGCGCGACGGTGGAGCGGCGCAAGCTGAGCCAGTGGTTCCTCAAAATCACCGACTTCGCCGACGAGCTGCTGGAGGGTCTCGCGGGGCTCGAGCACTGGCCCGACAAGGTCAAGCTGATGCAGGAGAACTGGATCGGCAAGTCGCAAGGACTGCGCTTCCGGTTTCAGCTTTCTTCTCCCCTCCTCGCTGCGGGAGGGCATGATGCCAGCGAGACAAACCCTCCCCTGGCCCCTCCCGCAAGCGGGAGGGGGACAGAGGCGGTCGAGGTCTTCACCACCCGGCCCGACACGATCTTCGGCGCGAGTTTCGTCGCGGTGGCGGCGGATCATCCGCTGGCGCTGAAACTGGCCGAAGGCAATGAAGAGGTTGCGGCCTTCGCCGAGAAATGCCGCGCCGGCGGGACCAGCGCGGCCGAGATCGAAACGCAGGAAAAGCTGGGCTACGACACCGGGCTGACCGCGACGCATCCCCTCGATCCCGACTGGAAGCTTCCCGTCTATATCGCCAATTTCGTGCTGATGGAGTACGGCGTCGGCGCGGTATTCGGCGTGCCGGCGCACGACCAGCGCGACCTGGATTTCGCGCGCAAATACGGCCTGCAAGTGCGGCGCGTGGTCAGCGACGGTGCGGAGGAATCGGTCGAATTTCACGGCGACGAGGCCTATACCGGCCCCGGCACACTGGTGAATTCGCAATTTCTGGACGGCATGGACATCGCCGATGCCAAGCGCGCGGTGATCGCGCGGGCCGAGGCCGACGGCTGGGGTGCGGGCACGACCGTCTGGCGGCTGCGCGACTGGGGCGTTTCGCGTCAGCGTTACTGGGGTACGCCCATTCCGATCATCCATTGCGGGACATGCGGGCCGGTGCCGGTGCCGCGCGATCAGCTTCCCGTCGAGTTGCCTGAAGATGTCAGCTTTGACGTACCGGGCAATCCGCTCGACCGTCATCCAAGCTGGAAGCACGTCGATTGTCCGACGTGCGGCGCGGCGGCGCAGCGGGAAACCGATACGCTCGACACCTTTGTCGATTCATCCTGGTATTTCATCCGCTTCGCCAGCCAACCGGTCGATCGGCCATTCGACAAGGAAATTGCAGAACAGTGGCTCCCGGTGAAACAATATATCGGTGGCGTGGAACACGCGATCCTGCACCTGCTCTATGCGCGGTTCTGGACGCGCGCGCTCAGGCGCATGGGCAAGCTCGACATCGCCGAACCGTTCGCCGGACTGTTCACGCAGGGCATGGTCACGCACGAGACCTATCGAGCATCCGCGGATACTGGTAATGGCGCGGCCGACGCGAAATCGTTCTATTGGGTTGGTCCCGACGATCTCGAAAGGGTTGATGGCGAACTTCGTCAAAAATCGACGGGCAGGCCGATCACCGTCGGTCGCGTCGAGAAGATGTCGAAATCGAAGAAGAATACCGTCGATCCCGGTCCGATCGTCGAGCAATATGGCGCGGATGCGGTGCGGTGGTTCATGCTGTCGGACTCGCCGCCCGAGCGCGACCTGGAATGGTCGGAAAGCGGTATCGAGGGCGCGTGGCGCTTCGTCCAACGGCTGTGGCGGCTGTTCGACGGGCTGGAAGCGGCCGAAGGCGAAGACAAGGCGCTCGACCGCAAGCTGCATCGGACGATCGCCGGCGTCGCCGAGGACATCGAGGAACTGTCGTTCAACAAGGCGGTCGCCAAACTCTACGAGCTGGTGGGCGCGATCGAGAAGGCCAAGCCGTCCGCATCGCGCGTGGGTGCGATCCGTACGCTGGTGCGCATCGTGGCGCCGATGGCGCCGCATATCGCCGAGGAAGCATGGGCGGCGATGGGAGGTGACGGGCTCGTCGCCGACGCCGCCTGGCCCGAGGTCGATGCCGCCCTATTGGTCGACGACGAGGTGACGATCGCGATCCAGATCAACGGCAAGCTGCGCGATACGCTGATCATGCCCAAGGGCGCAGCCAGGGCCGATGTCGAATCCGCCGCGCTCGCATCCGACAAGGTGCTGCGCAGCCTGGACGGGAAACCGCCCCGCAAGGTGATCGTGGTGCCCGACCGGCTGGTGAATCTGGTGGCATGAAGAAGCTATCCCTTCCCGCCCTCGCGTTATTGCTGCCGCTGAGCGGTTGTGGCGGGCTGCATCCGCTTTATGGCGGAGGCGGCGACGGGACGGTGGCGAGAACCCTGGCCGCGGTTCAGGTCGACCCCGTTGCCGGCAAGAATGGCTGGCTCGTGACCAATGCGCTGCGCGATCGGCTGAACACGCAGGACGGCATCGCGCCGCGCTATCGCTTGGCCGTGGCCCTGGACGACGACATCATCGGGCTGGGCGTCCGCCGTGACGACGCCATCACGCGCGAACGCCGCACGCTGCGGGCGCGATATCAATTGATCGACCTCTCCACGGGGGCGGTGGTGCTGGACGATACCGCCGGATCGGATGCGGGGATCGACGTCGTGGGATCCGAATATGCCACGATCGCTGCGGAAGAGAGCGCGCTCGAGCGGCTCGCCAACATCGTCGCGAACCAGATCGTCGGTCGGATCGCGCGCTATGGCACCACCGAAAGCGGGGACGGGTCGTGAAGGTGCAGCCGGGCCAGATCGGTGCCCGGCTCGATCGTCCGTCCGCCGACATCCGGCTTTACCTGTTCCACGGCCCGGACGAGGCCGGAGCCACGGCACTCGCCGATCGGCTGGCCGATCACCTAGGCGATGACGTCGAGCGGGTGGACATGGATCCCGCCAGCCTGCGCGGATCGCCCGGCCGGCTGATCGACGAGGCGGCGTCCCTGTCGTTATTCGGCGGCAGCCGGTATATTCGCGTGACCGGCGCCGGCGAGGAGATCGGAGAGGCCGCGCAACGCCTCCTCGATGCGCCACAGGCCGGCAACCCGGTGGTCGTCATTGCGCCGGGAGTCAAGACGTCGGGCAAGCTCGTAAAGCTGGCGATAGCGTCGCCGATCGCCATCAGCACCGGCTGCTACGTGCCGGAAGGAGCCGCAGCGGCCCGTCTCGCCGCGACGATGGCGGCCGATCAGGGCGTACGCCTCACGACCGCTGCCGCTGCGACCCTGTGGGAGGCGACCGGCGGAGATCGCGCGGTCCTCGCAAAGGAAATCGACAAGCTTTGCCTGTACCTCGATGCGACTCCGGACAAGCCCCGCGAAGCTGACGGGGCGGTGCTGGAGGCCATCGGCGCGAGTCTCGATTCGGCCGAATTATACGGTGCGATCGACGCGATCGTGGCTGGCGACGCCGCCAGGGCCGGCGAGGAAATGCAGGCGCTCGAAGATGCCGGCGTTTCGGTCATCGCACTGCTGCGGCAACTGGCGCGCAAAATGCTGACGCTCGCCAAACTGCGCGCGGAGGTGGATGCCGGCGCCAGCATTGAGGACGCGATAGGCCGAAACCGGATTTTCTTTCGCGAACGCGCCCCGACCGCGCGCGCGCTTCGTTCATGGCGGTCCGATCAAATCGCCCATGCGCTACACCGTATTCGCGAAGCCGAGCGGGCGACACTCGCTCATTCAACGCTCGACACTATCTTCGCCGATCAGATGGTGCTGGCGATGGCGCGTGCCGCCGCCCGGTCGCGGCGGTAACGGCCGATCTTCGCTATCAGATGCGCTCACCGCTCAGCCGCTGACATACCATATCGAGCTGGTCCAGCGTCGAGTAACTGATCGCCAGCGTTCCGCCTGATTCCGCATGGGCGATGCTGACCTTGAGGCCCAGGACATCGCCCAATTGCTGCTCCAGAGCAGCGATGTCGGCGTTGGCGCCTGCGCCGGTCGTACCGGAGCCGCGCCCTTGCGAACCACCTTTTCCGCGCCCGCCGCCTGTGTTGCGGGCGAGACGTTCCGCCTGACGTACCGTCAGGCCCTTGTCCCGCACCTGTTCGGCGAGCGTAACCGGATCGGGTGCGGAGATGAGCGCCCGCGCATGGCCCATCTGTATATCGCCGTCGATCACCATCCGCCGGACCGTTGCCGGCAGATCCAGAAGCCGCATCAGGTTGGCGATATGGCTGCGCGATTTGCCGATCAGCTTTGACAGCGCCTCCTGGGTATGGCCGAATTCTTCGATCAGCTTGCGGTACGCGTCCGCTTCTTCGATCGCGTTGAGATCCTGGCGCTGGATATTCTCGACGAGCGCAATTTCCAGAGTCTCGGCATCGCTCAGCTCCCGGACGATGACGGGGACGTCGTGAAGCCGGGCGCGCTGTGCTGCACGCCACCGCCGCTCGCCCGCGACGATCTGATAATCCTTACCGTGCGGTCGCACGATGATCGGCTGGATCAGGCCGCGATTGGCAATCGAATTGGCAAGCTCACCGATCGCATCATCGTCGAAATGGCGGCGGGGCTGATCGGGATGCGGCGTCAGGGCACTGACGGGTAGCATCCGGATTCCGGCCGGGGCACGCTCACCACCGATCGATTCTTCGCGCGCGATATCGCCCATCAGGGCACTGAGGCCACGTCCGAGGCCGGGTCGTGCCTTGCGGTTCGATGCCTGCTCGTCGGTCATGCAGCCTCCGCCGATTCGGGCATACGGCCGATCAGTTCCCTGGCCAGCGCGATATAGGCTTCCGAGCCGGGGCAGCGATGGTCGTAGATCAATGCCGGCACGCCGTGACTGGGGGCCTCCGACAACCGTACGTTGCGCGGAATAACGGTTTCAAACACCACTTTCCCGAGCACGGCCCGGACGTCGGCCGATACCTGATCAGTGAGCCGGTTCCGACGATCGAACATGGTCAGGACAACACCGATGATCGACAATCCAGGGTTGAACCGCGAGCGAATCCGCTCGACTGTATTGAGAAGCTGGCTCAGTCCTTCGAGCGCAAAGAATTCACATTGCAGCGGCACAAGCAGCGCATGCGATGCCACCATGGCGTTCATCGTCAGCAGGCCGAGCGACGGCGGGCAATCGATCAACACAACATCCCAATTGTCCGCATCGCGAGCCATTGCGCGATCGAGCCGGTGAGTCCGCGCATCGAATTCGACCAGCTCGATTTCGGCACCGGAGAGATCGACGGTTGCGGGTACGATGTCCAACCGGGGAATCTTGGTGGCCACCGCGGCGTCACGGACGGAAGTTTCCCGGACGAGCAGGTCGTAGGTCGATTTTCCCCGGTCGGACTGGTTGATGCCAAGTCCTGTTGAGGCGTTGCCCTGCGGGTCCAGATCAAGCAGCAGCACCCGCAATCCTATGGCCGCCAATGCCGTCCCGACGTTGATGGCCGTGGTGGTCTTGCCCACCCCACCCTTCTGATTGGCGATAGCGATACAGATCATCGGGGCCTGACCTTTCGAGCGACAATTATTCGCGACTGGGCATCCGTGATGCTTTGTTCCACGTGGAACGAACCTTGCCATGCTTGCCGCGCAGCATCCAGTTCCGATTTGGCGGAACGTCCTTTCGGAAGCAGCCATAGCGTATCGGCATCTGCAAGATGGGCCGCCTTCGTGAACAAGGCATCGAGCGAAGCCACCGCTCGAGCCGAAATCGCGGCCACTCTCGCAGGCGCCGGTGCCTTTTCGACGCTTGATTGTATGATGGTGACATTGGGCAGATCGAGTTTCTCGGCAAGCGTCGCCAGAAACTCGGCGCGCCGCCGCCGCGGTTCGATCAAAGTCACCTTGCGGCCGCTCAGGGCTGCGACCACCATTCCAGGAAACCCGGCGCCACTTCCGACATCGACCCAAATGCCCCGATCAGGAGCCAACGGCAATAGCTGCGCCGAATCGACGATATGCCGGCTCCACATCGAATCTACGGTTGAGCCGGCGATCAAGTTCTGAGACCTGTTCTCGATCGCCACCGCTTCGGCCAATCGCTCCAATACCGTTTCACGTGAAACACCGTAGCGATCGGAGATCCAGGATCTGGCCTCCTCCTCCGTCATGCGGCGCGGCGTCGCTTCGCGTGCAGCAAGATCGCGGAGAGCGCAGCAGGCGTGATTCCGCGAATCCGACCGGCCTCCCCCAACGTCTCCGGCCTGACCATGGTCAGCCGCTCGATCATTTCGGCGGAGAGTCCCGGAACGTCGTCATATCGCAATTCGGCAGGAAGGTTTACCCCATCATTAGCCCGCAGTTCGGCGAGTTCGCTTTCCTGACGCAAGAGATAAGGCGCATAGCGTGCGTCCTCCACGGCCTCTGCAATGATATCCCTTCGGTCGTCTGCACCGGCAGCGTTGTTGCTCAGATGCCGCCATTCCACCGACGGGAAGCGCAACCAGTCGAATGCCGCCATCGTTCCGGCGTCGAGCGGAACCTCGGCCCCCCGATCACGCAGCGCTTTTGCGCTGAACATCATTGAAAGTGTCCGATCGACCTCCGCCCGCGCGTCGGCCTTTGCGACCTGATGTGCCAAGCGTTCCGTACCAAGGCACCCAAGACGCCGGGCTTCCGGCCCGAGACGGGTCTCAGCGTTGTCAGCGCGCAGGCGAAGGCGATACTCGGCCCTTGCTGTGAGCATGCGATACGGTTCGGTAACCCCCTGCACCACCAGGTCGTCGACAAGGACGCCGGTATAGCTCATCGCCCGATCGGGCAGCATCGGTTCCAGGTCCAGCGCGGCTGCGGCGGCGTTCGCACCGGCGACCAAGCCCTGAGCCGCTGCCTCCTCATAGCCGGTCGTGCCGTTGATCTGTCCAGCGAAATACAGGCCGTCCAGTTCACGCACCCGCAGCGTCCGCGACAGCGCACGCGGGTCGATATAGTCATA
This sequence comes from Stakelama saccharophila, assembly GCF_032229225.1. NCBI lineage: Bacteria > Pseudomonadati > Pseudomonadota > Alphaproteobacteria > Sphingomonadales > Sphingomonadaceae > Stakelama > Stakelama saccharophila. Next base: position 364,057 of record NZ_CP135076.1, on the reverse strand, counting down.
CTCGACCGCGTAACCGGGTAGAACGATTTCCGCGCGCTCCAATCCGGTAATCGTGCGCAGGAATGCGGCCTGGATATCGCGCGGCAGAGATGTGGAAATTCCGTTGGGATAGACCAGCGTCGTACCCAAGCCTTCGGGTTCGAGGAAAATCTGATGCCCATCGCGGTCGCCGAAGCGCTTGACCTTATCCTCGATCGAAGGACAGTAACGCGGGCCGACAGCGCCGATCGCGCCGCTGAACAAAGGCGAGCGGTGGGCCGCGCCAGAGATAATCTCGTGGGTTTCGCGATTGGTTCGGGCGACCGCGCAGAAAAGCTGCGGAACCTGGCGCTGCGCCGTCAGCGCCGACATGGTCCAGGGTTCGGCATCCGAAGATTGCACTTCGAGCCTCCCCCAGTCGATCGTGCGCCCGTCCAGCCGCGGCGGTGTGCCGGTCTTCAGCCGCGACATCGGCAAGCCGAGCCGGTACAGTTGCTCACCGAGCGCGGTGGCGCTGCGCTCGTCGATCCGGCCGCCGGCATAACGCTCCTCGCCTCGAAACAGGCGTCCACCCAGAAACGTACCGGTCGCGAGAATCGTGGCTGCGGCCCGAACCGTGGTCCCGTCGCCGAGACGAAGGCCGACGACCCGATCCGACCGCATGACCAGCTCGGCCGCTTCACCTTCAATGATTGTTACGCCGGGCTGCGAATTCAGCATATGCTGGACCGCCGCTGCATAGAGCCGCCGGTCGGCCTGGATCCGCGGTCCCCGGACGGCCGCACCCTTGCTGCGGTTGAGCATGCGGTAATGGATAGCGGCAGCATCGGCCGCGCGGGCCATCAGCCCGTCGAAAGCGTCGACCTCGCGTACGAGGTGGCCCTTGCCCAAACCACCAATCGCCGGATTGCAGGACATTGCGCCGATCTTCGTGGCATCGAACGTCACCATTGCCACCCGAGCGCCACGGCGTGCGGCTATGGCGGCCGCCTCGGCACCGGCGTGACCGCCGCCCACGACGATAACATCGAAATGCTGCATGACTGACGCGCTACCCGGTTTCCCGGTACCGGTCAAAATGTTCCACGTGGAACGCTCGCTGGCTACTTGCCAATGCAGAAACGGGAAAACAGGGAATCCAGCATTGCCTCGACGTCCGCCTTGCCGGTTACCCGGTCGATACTCCGCATCGCAAGGCGGAGCTGCTCGGCAAGGACAAGCGGGTCCTCGACGCCAGCGACCGCAGTCAGCGCCACCCTTGCCTCCTCCAGCAGCGACCGTTGCCGCCGATTGAGAACGAGCACGTCAAGCCGCGGAAGGAGGCTTGCCGCCGTCTTCTCTATGGCGCGCCACAATGCGTCGATGCCCTGTCCCGTCACTGCCGACACGGAGATGCGGTCGCTCGGCGCATCGCCCCTGCCCGCCTCGTCGGCACGCGAATGGATCTTGAGAATTTCCGCTGCGGCATCCGGCGGCGGCCCGTCTCCAAGCCAGACAATGATGTCCGCGCGTCCGATGGCATCCTTGCTGCGTTCTATCCCGATACGCTCGATCGGATCGTCGGTTGCGTCGACGAGCCCCGCCGTGTCGGTGAAGACGAACGCCTTGCCCGCGCGGCGCAAGGCGACATCGATACGGTCGCGCGTCGTCCCCGCAATCGGCGATACGATCGCAGCTTCCTGTTCGGACATCCGATTCAGCAGCGTCGACTTGCCGCTATTGGGCGGCCCGGCCAGGATCACCCGTACCCCCTCCTGGAGGCGTTCGACCGGCGGATTGTCGAGCCGACTCCCCATATCCGCAGCCAGGTCCGCAGTGCCGGACCGTACCGCGGCCAGTTCCCGCTCCTCCTCGACATCGTCTTCGTCGGCATGGTCGAGCACCGCTTCCACGCGTGCAGCCAGCGCGAGCAACGCTGCCTGCCAGGCTTCCGCAGCATGCCGCACCGTCCCACGCATCGTTCCCATGGCGGCGACGCGTGCGGCTTCTGTCTGCGCAGTCAAAAGGTCGCCAAGACCCTCGGCCTGGGTCAGATCCATGCGTCCTGCCATAAGGGCGCGGCGGGTAAACTCGCCCGGTTCGGCATGGCGCAAGCCGGCCTGGCGTGCGAGCGCACCCTGCACCGCATCGACAACGGCACGACCACCGTGAACGTGAAGCTCCACGAGATCTTCCCCCGTCGCGCTGTGCGGCGCCCGAAACCAAAGAAGTAACGCTTCGTCGAGCAGCATCTTGGTATCGGGATCGTACAAGCGGCGCAGAACCGCACGCCGCGGTTCCGGCAGCGACCCGGCAGGCGCCACAAAGCGCCTGGCTGCTTCGGCGGCATCGACGCCGCTGATGCGGATGACGCCAATCGCCGCCGGCGGTGCGCCGCTCGACAACGCGAAGATGGTATCCACGCTCAGTCGCCCGTTTTTCCCGTATCGAATATCTTGCGCCACATCTGCATCCCGGCCTCACCCATCGGCGCCCAGTTCCGCATCATCGACTCCAGCGCTTCGGGGGCGGCTCCCTTCTCCACCGATTCGAGCATCATCTGGATGTAGCGGTCATGCACCGGCGTGAAGTCAGGCAGCCCCATGGCCCGGCGCGCCTCCTCCGGCGTGCAATCGACATCGATATTGATCTTCATATTCGCTCCCATCGCCGCGATCCGGCTTTCTTCTATGCGTCGATCAGGGGCTTGCGAGCAATGCCAAGCCGTTTCTCCGTCGCCCGTTCCCAGGGTTGGTCGCACCGCGGCGTCGCGGTATGACCTGGAGGCGCGATATAGCACCGGAGGCAGCCATGACGCAGATGACCCGCATTTCCACGCTCGATGGCTCGGGCGAATTCGACGGCTATTGCGCCACACCGCAAGGGCGCCGCCCGAAGGCCGCCATCGTGGTGATCCAGGAAATCTTCGGCGTCAACGCTGGCATTCGCCGGAAATGCGACAGGCTGGCAGAGGCAGGCTATCTCGCCATCGCGCCGGACCTGTTCTGGCGGCTCGAACCCGGGATCGAACTCGGCCCCGATATCGAACCCCAGTTGCAGCGGGCATTTTCGCTGATGGAACAATTCGACCAGGATCAGGGGGTGCGCGATATCGAGGCGACGATCAAGGAAGCGCGCCTGCGCTGCGATGGCGGCAAGGTGGGTGCGGTCGGCTATTGCCTGGGCGGGCGCCTTGCCTTCATGACCGCCGCGCGCACCGATGTGGATGCCAGTGTCGGCTATTACGGCGTCGGAATAGATAACCTATTAGGTGAATCAAAGGCGATTGCGAAGCCTGTAATGCTCCACATTCCGCAGGAAGACCATTTCGTCGACAAGGACGCGCAGGCACGCATACATGCCGGGCTCGACGATCATCCGAAGGTGGTCCTGCACGACTATCCGGGCGAGGATCACGGATTCGCCACCGAAATGGGGGCCCGGCGCTCTCCCGCATCGGCCGATCTGGCCGATCGGCGAACCGCCGCGTTCTTTGCCGAACATCTCGGCTAGGCCGTCGCCTTTCCTGCGGCGCGTCAGGCGACGAGCTGCAGGATGCCGATATCGCGGTCGACGATGCCCTGGTAGATCATCTTGCCGGCGACATAGACGATGACGGCCAGCCCGAGATATCCGATCCAGCGATAGCGATCGATGAACTTCGCAATGACGTTCGCTGCGAGCCCCATCACCGCGACCGAGAAGATCAGACCAAAGACGAGAATCGCCGGATGGTCGCGCGCCGCTCCGGCGACACCGAGCACATTGTCCAGGCTCATGCTGACGTCCGCCAGAGCCACCGCCCAGGCCGCGCCGGCAAAGGTCTTGGCCTGCTTGGTTCCGGCATCTTCCTCTGCCTGCCCGACATGAAGCTCCCGCCACATCCGCCATGCGACCCACAGGAGCAGGATCCCGCCGGCGAGAAGGAGGCCGATCACCTGAAGCAATTGCGTCGCGATGAGCGCAAACCCGATCCGCAGCACGAGCGCCGCGCCGATTCCGACGAGGATGACCTTCTTCTGCTGGTCGCGCGGCAAGCCGGCCGCAAGCGCGCCGACGACAACGGCATTGTCGCCCGCCAGCACGAGGTCGATCATGATGACCTGGGCCAGCACCGACAGTGCGTCGGCCGTGAACAGCGATCCGAAATCCATGGTACAGCGCCGATAGCCAAGACCGCCCTGTGCGGCAAGCCTCAGCGCATCAGCACCATCAGCCCGACCTGCGGATCGACGATGCCGTCATAGATCATCCTGCCCGCCACGTAGAGAATCACGGCCAGGCCGATATAGATGATCCAGTGATAGCGCTCGATGATGCGCGCGACGAAGTTGGCGGCAACCGCCATCAACGTCACGGAAAAGGCGAGACCGACGAATAGCACCGCCGGATGCTCCCGCGCGGTGCCGGCGACGGCCAGCACGTTGTCGAGGCTCATCGACAGGTCGGCGAGCGTCACCGAGAGAATGGCACGACCGAAGGAACGGGACGCGCGCGGCCCTTCGATCTCCGGCGTGGTGGGATCGTCCACGGGTGCCGGCGCGGGAGCGGGATGCAATTCGCGAAACAGCTTCCACGCGACCCACAGCAATAGCAGCCCGCCGGCGAACAACAGGCCGATGACGTGCAGCAACTGGGTGGCGACCAGCGCGAAACCGATCAAAAAAACAAGCGCGATCCCGACGCCGATGCCAAGCACCTTCTTGCGCTCCGCCGGCGGCAGGCCCGCCGCCAGCGAGCCCAGCACCACCACATTGTCGCCGGCGAGCGTCAGGTCGATCATGATCACCTGCCCCAGCACGGCGAGGCCGGCGGCGGTGAAGATGTCGCCGAAATCGAACACCAGAGACGAACCTTACTGGTTCATCGATGCGAAGAAATCCTCGTTGGTCTTCGAATCCTTCATCTTGTCGAGAAGGAATTCCATCGCGTCGATCGTGCCCATCTGCATGAGGATACGGCGAAGCACCCACATCTTCGACAGCGTCGCCTTGTCGACCAGCAGCTCTTCCTTGCGCGTGCCCGATTTTCCGACATCGAGCGCGGGGAAGATGCGCTTGTCGGCAACCTTGCGGTCGAGAACGATCTCGGAATTGCCGGTGCCCTTGAATTCCTCGAAGATGACCTCGTCCATGCGGCTGCCGGTGTCGATCAGCGCGGTGGCGATGATCGAAAGCGAACCGCCCTCTTCGATATTGCGCGCGGCACCGAAGAAGCGCTTCGGCCGCTGCAGCGCGTTGGCATCGACACCGCCGGTCAGCACCTTGCCCGAGCTCGGCACCACGGTGTTGTAGGCGCGACCGAGGCGCGTGATCGAATCGAGCAGGATGACGACGTCGTGCTTGTGCTCGACCAGGCGCTTGGCCTTTTCGATCACCATCTCGGCGACCTGGACGTGGCGCTGCGCCGGTTCGTCGAAGGTGGAGGAAATCACCTCGCCATTCACCGAGCGCTGCATGTCGGTCACTTCCTCCGGCCGCTCGTCGATCAGCAGTACGATGAGGAAGACTTCCGGATGATTGTCGGTGATCGCCTTGGCGATGTTCTGCAGCAGCACCGTCTTGCCGACGCGCGGCGGCGCGACGATCAGCGAGCGCTGCCCCTTGCCCTGCGGGCTGACGATGTCGATGACGCGCGCCGACTTGTCCTTGACGGTCGGGTCCTGCGGATCGAGCGTGAGCTTCTTTTCCGGATAAAGCGGCGTCAGATTGTCGAAATTGACGCGGTGGCGAACGACATCGGGATCGTCGAAATTGACCTTGAGCAGCTTCGTCAGGGCGAAATAGCGCTCGCCGTCCTTGGGACCGCGGATCTCGCCCTCGACGGTATCGCCGGTGCGCAGGCCGAACTTTCGGACCTGGTTGGGCGAAACGTAGATATCGTCCGGTCCTGCGAGATAGTTCGCCTCGGGCGAGCGCAGAAAGCCGAAGCCATCGGACAACACCTCGATGGTGCCCAGCCCCATGATCTGTTCGCCCTGTTCGGCCTGCACCTTCAGGATCGCGAACATGAGATCCTGTTTGCGCATGGTCGAGGCGCCTTCGACGCCCAGCGATTCCGCCATTTCTACGAGTTCGGCAGGCGCCTTTTTCTTGAGATCCTTGAGATGCATCGGTTCGGATTCGCCTAATATGTTGTGCGAGTGCCGGTCTGGAAAGCTGGTGCGATTGCACGAACGGCAATGTGGGAAGGGTGTTCCGCCACGCGTAGAATCCGCACGGCGACGTTTCTGCACTTAAGGCGCGGCCGAATCCAAGTCAAGATTTCCGCAGGGGCACTGCCGGGCGGGATCAGAACGGCTTCACCACCGCCAGGATCACGATCAGCGCGACGAAGACCGCCGGCACTTCGTTCAGCATCCGCAGCGTGCGTGCCCGAAAGGCCGGCTTGCCCGACTGCAGCTTGCGCGCATAGCCCACCATCCAGCCGTGATAGCCCGACAGGAGGATCACGAGCGCCAATTTCGCATGAAGCCAGCCCAGACCGGCGGCACCGTCGAACAGGCCGTCATTGGCCGCGAGCATCAGGCCCAGCACCCAGACCAGGATCAGCGACGGGGTGAGGATCATCCGGCGCAGCTTGCCCTCGCGCGCCACCCACCGCGCAGGTTCGGCCGGATCGTCCAGCCCTTCCTGGTGATGGACGAGATAGCGGGGAAAGATGAACAGCCCCGCCATCCAGAAGATGACGAAGATGATATGTGCGGCAATCACCCAAAGATAGGCCGATCCGAGCCAGCCGGTCATGCTCTTTCCCCTCTTATCCGCGTCAGCAGGCGTTCGACATGGGCGATCGGCGTGTCCTGCTGGATGCCGTGCCCGAGATTGAAGATATGCGGCCGGCCCCGAAACGCGCCAAGAATGCGGTCGACTGCATGGTCCAGCGTTTCGCCGCCGGCGACGAGCGCCAGCGGATCGAGATTGCCCTGCACCGGAAAATCGGCCGGAAGCGTGGCGGCGGCCCAGACGGGATCCACCGTTTCATCCAGCCCGACCGCATCGATTCCCGTTTCGCGGACATAGGCGGCGATCTTTCCGCCGGCACCCTTGGGAAAGCCGATGATCGGTGTCCCCGGCGCCGCCGATCGCAGGGCGCCGACGATGCGCGCGGTGGGCGCGACGACCCAGCGCTCGAACTGTTCGGGCGACAGGCTGCCCGACCAGCTATCGAACAACTGCACCGCATCCACCCCCGCTTCGATCTGCCCCAGCAGATAGCGTATCGTCGCATCCGCAATGCGATCGATCAGGACCGTCATCGCCCCCGGATCGGCATAAGCCAGCCGCCGCGCCCGCGCCTGTTCGCGACTGCCCTGGCCGGCGATCATATACGTTGCGACCGTCCACGGACTGCCGGCAAATCCGAGGAACGTCGTTTCTGCGGGCAGCGCGGCGGCCACCCTGCGCACCGTTTCATATACCGGGTCGAGCACGGACAAATTGTCGGGGCCGAGCGCATCGATCGCCTGCCGCGTGTCGCACAGCGGCGCCAGGCGCGGCCCCTCTCCGCTGACGAACCAGAGATCCTGGCCCAGCGCGCGGGGGATCATCAGGATGTCGGAAAACAGGATGGCGGCATCGAAGCCGAACCGACGGATCGGTTGCAGCGTCACCTCCGCCGCGCTTTCGCTGTCCTGCACCAGGTCCAGGAAACCGCCCTTTTCCGCTCGTAAGGCGCGATATTCGGGAAGATAGCGCCCGGCCTGTCGCATCAACCAGATCGGACGACGATCCACCTGATCGCCCTTCAGCACCGAAAGCACCGGTTTCGAGTTCGCGTTTCCGGTCAGTGGAAAGCCCCTACAAGAATCTAGGAATCTTTAAAGAAAGGATGTTGAGGTTGTTGGCGTGTGGAACCGGGGATGTATGGGGTCCGTCCCGAAATGCCAACAGCTTGACTCCGGGCGTCGTTCGGCAGCGTCGGGATTCGAGGAACGGCGTCCCCGTTTTCCACAGCATGTGGACTAAGGACTGTGATGTCGATTGGCTGTGGATGGAATCTGGACGGAATCGATCTCGTCCGCATGCTTGGCGGACGCGGCGTGTTGCGCTAGCGCCCGTCCTCATGTTTTCCACAGGTTTGTCCTGACGGCCATGCGGCTTCACCTGCACCTCCTCTCCGATTCCACCGGCGAGACGCTGGAGAACATCGCCAAGGCGGCGCTGGCGCAATATGACGATGTCGAAACGCTGCGCCATTTCTGGCCGATGGTGCGCAGCGAGGCGCATCTCGAGCGTATCCTGGAAGAGATCGCGCAGAATCCGGGTCTCGTGCTCTTCACGCTGGTCAATACCGATATCCGCCGCACCCTGGAGGATCGCTGCCGCACCATGGGTCTGCCGGCGGTGGCGCCGCTCGATTCGGTGAACGACGCCCTGTCGACGCTGCTCGGTCAGGAAGCCAAGGCCCGGCCCGGCCGCCAGCACACGCTCGACGCCGCCTATTTCGCGCGCGTCGATGCCATTCAGTTCACCATTGCGCACGATGACGGGCTGGGCTGGGAAGATTGGGAGGAAGCCGATATCCTCCTGGTCGGCGTGTCGCGCTCGTCGAAGACGCCGACATCGATCTATCTCGCCAATCGCGGGTTCAAGACGGCGAACATCCCGATCGTCCTGGAATCGCCGCCGCCCGACCTGCTCTTCAAGCTCAAACATCCGCTGATCGTCGGGCTGACGACGAGTGCCGAACGCCTGATCCAGGTGCGGCGCAACCGGCTGCTGCAGCTCAACGAGGGGCGCGAGACCGAATATGTCGACCACGATGCCGTCGCGCGCGAAGTCGCCCATGCGCGGCGCCTGTTCGGGGACAATGGCTGGCCGGTGATCGACGTCACGCGGCGTTCGATCGAGGAGACGGCGGCGGCTATCATCAAGCTGTGCGGTGAGCGCGGCAGGGGCGAGGCGCCGTGAAGCTGATCCTGGCATCCCGAAGCGCGTCCCGCCGGGCGATGCTGACCGATGCGGGCGTCCCGCACGAGGCGATGGCGAGCGGTGTCGACGAAGATGCGCTCAAACGGACGCTCGTCGCCGAGAGCCTGCCGCCGCGCGACTTCGCCGATGCCCTGGCCGAGATGAAAGCCCTGCGCGTCAGCGGCCGGACGCCGGGTGCGCTCGTGCTCGGCGGCGATTCGATCGCGGCGCTGGAAGACGGCACGTATCTCGACAAGCCCGTCGATCGCGACGCCGCGAGGCGGCATCTGCAGATGTTGTCCGGCCGCAGCCACAAGCTGATCAGCGCGGCGGTGATTGCCGAAGACCGCCGGCCGGTATGGCGCCACGTCGCAACGGCGCAGATGCACGTTCGTACCCTCTCCGATGCGTTCATCGAGCGCTATCTCGATGCCGAATGGCCGGCGATATCCGGCTGCGTCGGCTGCTATCGGCTGGAAGCAATGGGCGTGCAGCTCTTTTCGCGTATCCAGGGAGACTATTTCACCATCCTCGGCATGCCGCTGCTGCCGATCCTCGATTATCTGCGCACGCGCGGGGTCCTGACGTCATGACGCAAGTTTATGCAGAGGTGATCGGCGATCCGATCGCGCACTCCAAATCACCGGTAATTCACAATTTCTGGCTGAAGCATCTGGAAATCGATGCCGAATACCGCGCGCACCATGTCCGACCGGAAGAACTGGCCGCCTATTTCGCGGCGCGCCGGGCCGATCCGGCATGGCGCGGATGCAATATCACCCTGCCGCACAAGCAGGCGGCGCTCGATCATGTCGGTGATCCCGGCGGCGTGCGGGAGTCGATCGGCGCGATCAATCTTGCCGCGCGCGACGAACGCGGCGATCTGTTCGGCACCAATACCGACGCGGGCGGGTTCTTCGCGCCGATTTCGGGAATGGACATGGCGGGCGCGCATGTCGGACTGATTGGCGCCGGGGGCGCGGCGCGCGCGGTGCTGTTCGCGCTGTCGCGGCTGGAGGTCGGGCGCGTGACGATCTTCAACCGTACCCCGCTCAAGGCCGCGGGCCTGCTGGCGCAATTCGGGTTGAAGGGTGACGCTGTACCGCTCGACGCGCCGGTTCCGCCGGTCGATCTGCTGGTCAATGCGAGCGCGCTGGGAATGGCCGGGCAGGCGCCGCTCGACATTGATCTTGCTCCCCTGCCCGACGAAGCGATCGTCTATGATATCGTCTATGCTCCGCTGGAAACCGATCTGCTGTCGCGCGCGCATGCACGCGGGCTGGAAACGGTGGACGGCCTGGAAATGCTGATCGGTCAGGCGGCGATCGCGTTCGAGATCCTGTTCGACACGGCGCCCCCGCGTGATCTGGACGAAACGCTGCGCGAAAAGCTGACGGGATGATCCGGCTGGGCCTCACCGGCTCGATCGGCATGGGCAAGTCGACCGTCGCGGCGATGTTCGCCGCCGAAGGCGTGCCGGTCTTCGATGCCGACGCCGCGGTTCATCGTCTGCAGGGGCCGGGCGGCGCGGTGCTGCCGGCGATCGAGTCGGCCTTCCCGGGAACGACCGGCGCCGCCGGGGTGGACCGGACGGCCCTTGGCGCTGCCGTATTCGGCGACCCGGAAGCATTGCGGCGGCTGGAGGCGATCATGCACCCGGCAGTGGCGGCCGAGCGCGACCGATTCGTGACCGAGCATGCGGGCGAGCCGCTCGTCGCGCTGGACATACCGTTATTGTTCGAAACCGGTAGCGCGGACACCGTTGACGCCATCGTCACGGTAAGCGCGCCGGCCGAGGTACAGCGCGCCCGCGTGCTCGCTCGCCCCGGTATGACGCCGGAGCGATTCGCGGCCATCCTCGCCAAGCAGATGCCCGACGCCGAAAAGCGCCGCCGGTCGGACCATGTGATCGACACCGGCGTCGATCCGGCCCGAACGAGGGAGGCGGTACGGCGTTTGATCGCTTGCCTCGTGCCCGGTAGCGGTGAATAATCAGCCCATGCGCGAGATCGTCTTCGATACCGAAACCACCGGGCTCAGCTTCCCGGGGGGAGACCGGCTCGTCGAGATCGGTTGTGTCGAGATCGTCAACCGGGTGGAGACGGGCCGTACGTTCCACGCCTATTTCAATCCGGGACGGCCGGTGCCGGCGGAGGCGCAGGCGGTACACGGGCTTTCCGATGCCTTCCTGTCCGACAAGCCGCGCTTTGCCGACGGGGCGGCCGAGCTGCTGGACTTTATCGGCGACAGCCCGCTGGTCGCGCATAATGCGAGTTTCGACTTCGGCTTCCTGAACGGGGAACTCGGCCTCTGTGCGCGCGAAGCGATCGCGATGGAACGGATGGTCGACACGCTTGCCATTGCGCGTACGCGCCACCCGGGTGCCAAGCACACGCTCGATGCGCTGTGCGTCCGGTTCGGCATCGATCGCAGCCGCCGCGTGCTTCACGGCGCCTTGCTCGATGCGCAGCTCTTGGCGCAGGTTTATGTCGAGCTGATGGGCGGGCGGCAGATCGGCCTCGGCCTCGTCCGCGAGGTTTCGACGGAAGCGATCGCGGCATCCGAGACGGTCGAAAGCACACCGCGTCCGCCCCGCCGGTTTCGTCCGACGGCCGAGGAACTTTCCCGCCACGCAGCGTTCATGGAGAGTATTCGCGATCCCCTTTGGGAAGCGACCGCATCTTGATCATGTCTAGCGGCGCGGATGCTGCTCCGCATGCCGCTTTCTGCCAGGAGGAAAATATGGATATCCGGGTATCGGGTCATCAGGTCGAAACCGGCGACGCGCTGAAGCGCCACGTCGAGGACCGGCTTCAGGCGATCGCGGACAAATATTTTTCCCGAGCCATCATGTCGCACGCGACCTTCGGTAAAGGACCGCACGATCACGGTTTTACCTGCGACATCGTCGCCCATGTGATGCAGGGCCTGGTGCTGAAGGGCACGAACGAAGCGCAGGATGCGCACAACGCATTCGATGGCGCGGCCGACAAGATCGAAAAGCAGCTTCGCCGATACATGCGCCGGCTGAAGGACCGGAACAACCATGCAATCAAGGCAGCGGCCGAGGCCGCGACCTATGACAATGCCGGATATACCGTGTTCAATAGCGGCGATGCAGAAGAGGAAGCCGAGGACGCGCCGCTGATCATCGCCGAAACGCGCACCGATATTCCGGATGCCAGCGTGTCCGATGCAGTGATGATGCTCGACCTGCGCGATACCACCGCCTTGCTGTTCCGGAATATCGGGACAGGATTGCACAACATGGTATATCGCCGCCGCGACGGTTCGATCGGTTGGGTCGAACCGGACAGCACGAAGCAGTAGCGCGCGCTGAAGCGATCAGGTTGGACCGCGGCGTTCCAGCGGCCAGACGGAATAAAAATGAACGATTTAAGTACGATATTGTCGCCGGAGACGGTGTTTTCCGCCGTGTCCGTCGGCAGCCGCAAGTCCTTGTTCCAGCAACTGGGAAAACTCGCTCACGAGCAATGGGGACTCGACGCCCGGACCGTTGAGCGCCTTCTGGTAGAGCGCGAGCGCCTGGTGTCGACCGGCTGCGGTGCGGGAATCGCCTTGCCCCACGCCCGCATCGAAGGATTGAGGACGATTCACGGCGCGTTTCTTCGGCTGGAGGAGCCGGTCGATTTCGATTCGGTGGACGACCTGCCGGTCGACCTCGTCTTCATGCTCATTTCGCCGGCACAGGCGGGCGCGGCGCATCTGAAGGCGCTGGCGCGGGTTTCGCGGATGTTGCGCGACCGCAGCTTCGCCGAAAAATTGCGCGGCGCCGGCTCCGACGACGCGCTGTACGCGCTGCTGAGCGATTCGGAAGCGCGTGACGCAGCCTGAGCGAATGCCCGGCGATTCGGCAACGCGGGATCAGGCGGCCGAATCGGCCCACTTCCGGGCGCTGGAATCGCTATATGGCGCGGCGCCGATCAACCGGCTGTTCGAGTCGCGGCTGGAGATATCCTGCAGTGGCCGGTCCGCCATTCATTTCGAGGCCGACGAGCGCCATTTTCACGCGGCAGGCGCGGCGCACGGCACGATTTATTTCAAGATGCTCGACGATGCCGCCTTCTATGCCGCCAACAGCCTGGTTACCGACCGGTTTCTGTTGACCACGGCGTTCAACCTGCTGCTCACGCGGCCGATGCGCGCCGGCCGATTCGTGGCCGAGGGCCGCTGGATCAGCGGATCGCGCCGGGTGCTGGTGGCGGAGGCGCGACTCGTCGACGGGCAGGGAGAGGAAACCGCGCGGGGAACCGGTACTTTCATGCGTTCCAAAATCCCGCTGGCAGGGCTGGACGGCTATCGGACGGCATCGTGACCGCGCGCCTGACGAGCGAATTCGTGGTCAAGGCGCTGCTGCGGCGCGTGCATGCCGAGGGCGGCAGCGGCGCCGTGCTGGCGCGGGGGGATGCGATATCGGGTGCGATCCTGCTCCTGCTGCTCGACCGCGGCGTGAATCCGCGCTTTCTGGAGCGCCTTATGGATTTCGACGGGCGCTATCGACTGGCCGAGGCCGGTCCGGCGAATGCGGAAACGCCCCATGATATCAATGACTATTGGCAACGCCGATGCCGTAACGACCCCGATCTCTGGGTGGTCGAGTTGGATATCGCAGCGGCGGAACGCCTTGCCGCTGAAACGATCGTTTCGGGTTGACTTTGTGCGCCCGCGAAACGATTAGGCCGCGCAACGATGAATGCGTTGGGCCGGCATGGGTGACATTCCACCTGTCGGCAACGTAGTCGGGGGGCAACGCGAACCGGCCTCGGTTGATTGGTTTTCGGCCGCTTCGCCTTCCCACCGCATTGAAACGATCATTGATGAAACTTCGTCTACGCCTTGCTGCCATGGCAGCGGTGGGGGTTTGCGCTGCTTCGACCGCAGGGTTCACCACCCCGGGTTTCGCGTTCGAACTCGATCGCACACCCAGCGCCGAACTGAATGCGCAGCCGGCGCGCACGGTTCCGACACCGCCGCCGCCCATCGTGCCGCCGGAACTGACGCCCGAGACGACCGAAGACACGGTGGCGTCGGTCGATGGCGGCAACCCGGCGACGGTCGACGATGACTATGCCAGCCTCTCCGCTGCCGTCGCCGCGCAGCAAATGCCCGAGGCGATGGATCGGGAACTGACATGTCTGGCGACGGGCATCTATTTCGAAGCCAAGGGCGAGCCCCTGTCGGGGCAACTGGCGGTTGCCGACGTCATTCTCAACCGGGCCCAATCCCACCGCTTTCCGAAGTCGGTATGCTCGGTGCTTACGCAGCGTCACCAATTTTCCTTCGTGCGTAACGGCCGCCTGCCGCGTGTTCGCACGCACAGCCGCGCGTGGCGCACCGCCGTGGCCGTGGCAAAGGTCGCGCGCCGCGATCTGTGGGAAAGTCCGGTGCCCGACGCGCTGTTCTTCCACGCCCGCTATGTCAGCCCGAGCTGGCGCATGGCCAAGGTCGGAACGGTCGGCAACCACATCTTCTATCGCTGATCGCCGCCTTTCTTTCGTTCGACAAATGTTCTAGCAGGAGGGGGATGGCCACACGCCCTGCCCCTCCTGTTTCCGATTCGACCGCCGACATGTCCGGCGGCGTTCCCTGCGCAGCCGATGTCGCCCGCGGCGTGACGCGTATGCTGCTGCGCCACGATTATGTCGCCATGGCCGAAGTTCCCTTGTCGGGGGGCCGGCGTGCCGACCTGATGGCGCTCGACCCCAAGGGGCGGATCGTGATCGTCGAAATCAAGGTGTCGCGGGCCGATCTGCTAGGCGACGCCAAGTGGCAGGACTATCTGGTCCATTGCGACCGGTTCTTCTGGGCCGTGCCGCACGGGTTCGACACGACGCCGCTGGAGGGCGAGGCGTTCCTGCCCGATCGGTCGGGCGTGATGATCGCCGACCGCTATGACGCGGCCATTCTGCGCGAGGCGCGGACCCAACCGCTGCCGGCCGCGACCCGGCGAAGTTGTACCCTGGCGTTCGGCCGGCGCGCGGCGCGGCGTTTGATCGGTATCTGCGATCCGGAAGCTGCGGAGGCGGCGCGGACCAGGTTCTGACGGCGATCAGAAACCGGGGCCGATCAGCGGGATGTCGTCGTCTTTTTCCGGCCCCTTCTCGATCGCCGCGAGCAGGGCCGGCGTCCGTCGTTCGCGCTTGGCGTAATCGCGTGCGGAAAGTCCGGCGACGGCATCCGCCTTGTCCGGGTCGGCGCCGACCTCCAGCAGCTTGCGGACCATCGCCACATCGCGATTCTGCACCGCCCGGATCAGCGGGGTTTCGCCGCGGTCGTTGCCGACGTCGAAATCGGCGTTGTAGTTGTCCAGAATATCGATGGCGGCGGGAAAATCGCTCTGCACCGCCA
Organism: Stakelama saccharophila; assembly: GCF_032229225.1. Classification (NCBI taxonomy): domain Bacteria; kingdom Pseudomonadati; phylum Pseudomonadota; class Alphaproteobacteria; order Sphingomonadales; family Sphingomonadaceae; genus Stakelama; species Stakelama saccharophila. The sequence goes on along the minus strand of NZ_CP135076.1, from coordinate 348,818 downwards.
CCATCGCCGGTGTGTCGCCCTGTCCATCGCGAAGGTTGGGGTCCGCACCCTTGGCGAGGAGGAAGCGGAGATATGTCGGGTCATGCCGACGAACCACGATGTGCAGGGCGCCCTCGCCATTGTCGCGGTCGGTCGCGTTGACGATGCGCTGGCCGGGCCGGTTCAGCATATCGGTAACCTTTGCCCCGTCTTCTTCGCGCACCGCCTTCAGAAAGGTATAGCTGTCGGACGTTTGTTGTGCGGTCGCGGGTACCTGGGCGACGGCGGCGATGGCGGCGGTGAAAAAGGCGGAACGAAACGAACGCACGTCGAAACTACTCCCATACGGTAATCCGGGCATCGCCCTTGCATCGGGCGCTTTAACAGATCATGGATGCGCCTGCCATGACTCACCGATATCCGCGCATGATCGGCCTGGCCGCTCTCGCGCTTCTTGGCGCCTGCGACCAGGCGTCCGATCCGGCTTCCGCCCGTTCGGACGAGCCGCCGCTGGCCGGCGCGTCGATCGGCGGCCCCTACCGTCTCGTGAACCAGGACGGAAAGACGGTCGGCCGCGACGATTTCGCCGGAAAATACCGCGTCGTCTATTTCGGTTACACCTATTGCCCCGATATCTGCCCCGTCGACATGGGCAATCTGGGCAAAGCGATGCGCGACCTCGACCGGAGCGATCCCGCGCTCGCGCGGCAGGTCGTGCCGGTCTTCATCAGCGTCGATCCCGCCCGCGACACGCCGCCGGTGCTCAAGCAATATGTCTCCGCCTTCTATCCCCGCATGGTGGGACTTACCGGCACCGACGAGCAGATCGCGAAGGTGGCCGACGAATTCGCCGTATATTACAAGCGCGTCGGCGATAATGACGAAAACTATCTCGTCAATCACAGCGGTCAGGCCTATTTGATGGGGCCGTCGGGCGAGCCGATCGCGCTGGTGCCGGTCGACGAATCGCCGGAAGCGGTGGAAAAAGTGCTGAAACGGTGGGTGACGTGAGCGCGCGCTTCTGGGAAGACACGCCGCTGGACAAGCTGGACCGGGCGCAATGGGAAGCGTTGTGCGACGGCTGCGGCAAATGCTGCCTGCACAAGCTGGAAGATGCCGATACCGGCGAGATTCATCCCACCAACGTTGCCTGCCGGCTGCTCGATTGCGCCGCCGGACGCTGCAGCGACTATCGCCACAGGCGCGCCCATGTCGCCGATTGCGTGCGGCTGACGGCGCGGGACGTTGCATCCTTCGGCTGGTTGCCCCGCACCTGTGCCTACCGCCTGCGCGCGGAGGGGAAATCGCTGCCCGACTGGCACCATCTGGTCTGTGGCGACCGCGAGGCTGTCCACCGCGCCGGCGAATCGACGCGCGGCTGGACCGTCCCCGAAACGCGTGTCGGCGATCTGGCGCATCACATCGTCGATCGCGAGGTGTGAGCGACGCCGTCGAGGTCCGTCGCCACCCCCGCGCACGGTCCATGCGGCTGAGCGTCGACCCCGCGACCGGCACCGTGCGCCTCACTATCCCGAAACGCGCTTCGGAGCGGGCGGCGCTTGCCTGGGCGGCGACGCAGAAGCGATGGATCGCGGCGCAGCGTGCCCGCCTGCCGCGGCCCGTGCCCTTCGCCGACGGCGCCCTTCTGCCGCTCGACGACCGGGACGTGCGGCTGACCTGGCGTGCCGATGCGCCGCGCGGCCCGGAACTGGTTGGCGACCGGTTGCTGGTCGGTGGCCCCGAACATGCGCTTGCACGTCGGACCGAGCGGTGGCTGCGCGAGCGCGCCCTCGCCGTGCTCCGTGCGGAGACGATCGAGTTCGCCGCCCGCGCCGGGGTGACCGTCACCGGTGTCGCGATCGGCGACCCTCGCGGGCGTTGGGGCAGTTGCTCGTCGGACGGTGCCATCCGGTATAGTTGGCGGTTGATCCTGGCGCCGGCACATGTCCGGCGCGCGACCGTGGCGCACGAGATCGCCCACCGGGTGCACATGAATCATTCCCCGGCTTTTCACGCGCTCGTCGCGGCGATCGCGGATGAGGATCCGCAAGCCGCGCGGGCGTGGCTGCGGCGCCACGGCGCCCGGCTTCACTGGTTCGGGCGGGAACCCTGATCGTCGCGCCGCGGCGCACCGCGCTCGCCGGTTCCATCCCGATCACTTGCCGGTGGTGACGCGGGCTCTGTCCGCCCGAGGACGCGGTCGATCCAGTCCTGGTCCAGCCGTTCGGGCGGCTGCTGCGGTACGCCCTCCCCATCGCCGGGAAGACCCGCTCCGGGAGGATAGCCCTGTCCGTCCGGTACGCCGCCGTCGTCGACGGGCATGCCGTTTTCGTCCACGAACAATCCGTTATCGGGTTCGCCGAAATAGGACTGGGCGTCGGGTTCCAACTGCCAGTCGGGCAGCGTGACAGCGGTGTCGAACTTGGTCGCCGGGCGGCCGGCCACGGCCTTGCGCATGAAGTCGGCGAAAGCGCGGGCGGGCGCGGTACCGCCGTACAGACCGGCCACCGGGTCCGCACTGTCCTTGCCCATCCACACGCCCGTCGTCAGGCCGCTGGAAAAGCCGATGAACCAGCCGTCCTTGTTGGACGTGGTGGTGCCGGTCTTGCCCGCGACCGGACGGCCGATCTGCGCGCGGTGGCCGGTGCCGGTATTCACTGCGGTCTGCAGCAGGTCGGTCATCTCCGCTGCGACATAGGGCGCCACCAGCACGCGCGACGTATCGACCTCGTGCTGATAGATCACCTTGCCGTTCGCGGTGACGCGGGTGATGCCATAAGGCACCACGGCGACGCCCCGCTGCGAAACGGAGGCGAAGGCGCGAACCATGTCGATCAGGTGCACCTCCGAGGTACCGAGGACCATCGCCGGATGGGTGTCGATATCGGTGGTGATGCCGAAGCGTCTCGCCATGTCGGCGACGGTATCGAAGCCGACCTCGTTACCCAGCTTGGCCGCGATCGTGTTGATCGAATAGGCGAAGGCGTTGCGGATCGTCACCGGCCCGGCGAAGCGATGATTGTCGTTGTCGGGCTTCCACCCGTTGATGTTCACCGGTTCGTCGACGACGATATCGTCCGGCCGGTAGCCCGCTTCCAGCGCGGCGAGGTAGACGAACAGCTTCCACGACGATCCGGGCTGGCGCACCGCCTGCGTCGCGCGGTTGTAGATGGACGAGACATAGTCCTTGCCGCCGACCAGGGCACGCACCGCGCCGTCACGGTCGAGCGACACCAGCGCTCCCTGCGCTGCTTTTGGAGCATTGGCGCGGATCGCGGCGTCGGCGGCGCGCTGCATCGACAGGTCGAGCGTGGTCCAGACGTCGAGCGGGGCCTGATTCTCGTCGATCAGCACTTCGAGCTGCGGCAGCGCCCAGTCGGTGAAATAGCGAACCGAGTTGCGGTTGGGCTCGGGCACGAAATCGATGGCGCCGAGGTCCAGCCCGGCCACTTCGCCCGCGCTCACCGTTCCGGTTTCGCGCATCAGGGAAAGCACCACGCCGGCGCGGTCGCGGGCGGCTTCGGCATCGGCGGTGGGCGAATAATGCGACGGCGCCTTCACCAGCCCGGCGATGATTGCCGCCTCGCCAAGATTCAGATGCGTGGCGGGATGACCGAAGAAGCGGCGCGACGCCGCATCGATGCCGTACGCGCCGCCGCCGAAATAGACCTTGTTCAGATAGAGTTCGAGGATCTGATCCTTCGAGAACTTCCATTCCATCGCCAGCGCCAGGATCGCCTCACGCACCTTGCGGCCGACATCGTACCGGTTGGACAGAAAGATGGTGCGCGCGACCTGTTGCGTGATCGTCGACGCGCCCTGGATGCGGTGCCCGGTTCCCCAATTCTCATATGCCATCTTGCCGGCACGGACGAGCCCGATCGGATCCACGCCGATATGCGAGCGGAAGCGCCGGTCCTCGACCGAAACGATGGCGTTGCGCATGACCGGTGGAATATCGTCATAGGCGATCCACTCGCCATAGCTCGGCCCCAGCGATACGATCACGGTGCCGTCGGCCGAGTGAACCCGGATCATCTGGCCGTTGGGAGACGATTTCAGTGCGCCATAGGACGGCAGGGACCGCTCGGTGGTATAGACGGCAATGAAAAGGGCGACGAGCGTCATCAGCGCGCCGGCCACACCGATGCCGATCGTCCAGCGCAGGATGCTGCGCCACCTGGGTCGTCTGGATCTAGGGGATTTTGCCATCGAACGGGCCGTGGGGTACGCGCAAATTACGCCCGGAACAAGGCGATACCCGCGCGAAGATCAGGCGTCGGCCTTGCGCGCTTCGAACTCCAGCGCGACCGAGTTGATGCAATAGCGGAGCCCCGTCGGCGGCGGGCCGTCGGGAAAGACGTGGCCGAGATGCCCGTCGCAACGCGCGCAACGGCTCTCGGTACGCTGCATGCCATGGCTCGCGTCACCGTGGTTGGTCACGCGGTCTTCGGCCAGCGGCCGCGTGAAGCTGGGCCAGCCCGAACCCGAATCGTACTTGTCCGCGCTGTCGAACAGGTCGTTGCCGCATGCCGCGCAACGGTAAACGCCATCGTTCTTGTTGTTGTTATAGCGGCCTGAAAACGGGGCCTCGGTGCCGGCTTCGCGCAGCACGTGATACTGATCCGGCGTCAACTTCTTGCGCCATTCCGATTCGGAAAGATTTACCTGGTCCATGATGGCGCAAGATGTGTGGTCATCCTCGGCCTTCGTCAATCGGGCAATTGGTCAGACGGTGTCTGCAACGGCCGTGAACACCGCGCGAATCCGGCAGCGTGTCGTATCGCATCTTGCCCGGACCGCCGTCGATCAATCCTTCCACGCCCAGTAGAGCTGCGCCGGCGGCACGTTCCACCATTCCATGTCGTGATCGATGCGATCGAATTCCGGGGTCAGGAAATCCTTCACCTTGGGCGAGAACTGATAGACGAGAAAAGCACCCCCCGGCCGGATCACCTTGGCTGTTTCGGCCGAGATGCGGGCGCCCATGCCGGGCGGCAGCGTCGAGAAGGGCAGGCCCGACAGGACGAAATCGGCGTTGTCGTGCCCATGGTCCGCAACGATGTCGACCACGTCGGCGGCCGATCCCTGCACCGCGGAGAACCGCGGATCGCGGAAATGATGGCGTAGATAGTCGACGAAATCCTCGTTGGTGTCGATCGCGATGAACTGTGCATCGGGGGCCATGCGTTCCAGGATCGCGTCGCAGAAGGTGCCGACGCCGGGCCCGTATTCCACGAACACCTTGGTCGTATCCCAGTCCACCCGATCCAGCATCTTGCGGATGAGCCTGTCGGATGACGGAACGATCGATCCCACCATCACCGGGTGTTTCAGAAAACCCCGGAAGAACATGGCCCAGGGCGATAGCGGCCGGCTGCGCCGGGCGCCCCGAGCGGCGCTGGTGGAGGTTGCTGACATGACGATCCCGTGAAAGTTGGTCGGACGTTGCCCGGTCCGTTGCAAAATGCCAACGAACAATCAAGCGCTCCGGTTGCGCGCCCGGCTATACACGCTGGCTTGCCATGGATGCAAAGCCGGCGCATTTCGGCGCGATGGTAGGCGAGCGGGACGGGCAGATCGCGGTGATCTTCGCATCGCGGCGCACGGGCGAGGACGATGCGGGCTATGTCCGGGCGGCTGCCCGGATGGCGGACCTTGCGGCGCGCCAGCCCGGCTATGCCGGTCTTGAGAGCGTGCGCGACTCCGATGGCGACGGGATCACCATCAGTTATTGGAATGACGCGGCGAGCGCCGCCGCCTGGCGCGATCATCCCGAGCATGTCCGGATTCGCGAACTCGGCCGGGCGCGTTGGTACGACTCCTATACGGTCACGGTGGCGACGGTGACGCGCGGCTATCGCTGGAATCGTACTTGAATCCGTCGCGGCTCCAAATTTTGTCCTTTTGATGCAGTCCCGCGAAGGCGGGAATCCGGAGCCGCAAGCGTCGTCCCTTGCCGCTTTCGGCTTTTGCTTTCGCAGGAGCACGTTTTCATCGAAGACGGACCGGGCCAGCATCTCCGGCACGGTTACGGCCGTCGCGCTGGAGATGCTGTTCGCCGATCCGCCGGTCAGCCTTCGCGCGGCCGATGCTCCAGCATCCCAGGCGTGATGAAGCCGATCGGCTGGATCGCCGCCGCCTCTTGCTTCAGTTTCGCCGCCATCTGCCGGTATTCCTGTTCCATTTCGGGCGTGACGGATGCGCGGCCCTCTTCCAGCGCCTTTTCGAAATGGGCCATGGTGACATGCGTGTTCTCGCGCGATTCGCGCAGCGCGACCAGGCCGGCGCGGCGCACCACGTCCTCCAGATCGGCGCCGGTGAAGCGTTCGGCACGCGCTGCGATGGCACCCAGGTCGACATCGCTCGCGAGCGGCATCTTCGCTGCCTGGATGGTGAGAATACGCTCGCGCCCGGTGGCATCGGGCACGCCGACATAGACCAGCTCGTCGAACCGTCCGGGACGCAGCAGCGCCGGATCGACCAGGTTCGGCCGGTTGGTTGCACCGATCACCACGACCGACTGCAATTCCTCCAGCCCGTCCATTTCGGCCAGGATGGTGTTGACCACGCGCTCGGTCACCTGCGGTTCGCCCAGGCCGCCGCCGCGCGCAGGCACCAGCGAATCGAGTTCGTCGATGAAGATCACGCACGGTGCCACCTGACGCGCGCGGGCGAACAGCTTGGCGATCTGCTGCTCGCTCTCGCCATACCATTTCGACAGGAGGTCGGAGGACTTGGTGGCGATGAAGTTCGCCTGCGCCTCGCGCGCGACCGCCTTGGCGAGCAGCGTCTTGCCGGTTCCGGGCGGGCCGAACAGCAGAAAGCCCTTGGCCGGACGAATGCCGAGCCGGCGGAACGCCTCCGGTTCCTTCAGCGGCAGTTCCACGCCTTCCTTCAGCCGCATCTGCGCTTCATCCAGGCCGCCGACGTCGCCCCAGCGAACCTGCGGCGCCTGCACCATCACCTCGCGCATCGCGGACGGCTGGATGCGCTTCAACGCCTCGAGAAAATCGTTGCGGTCGACCGACAGCGAATCGAGCACCTCGGGCGGGATCGTGCCTTCCGACAGGTTGAGCTTCGGCATGATGCGGCGCACCGCCTCGATCGCCGCTTCGCGCGTGAGTGCCGCGATGTCGGCGCCGACGAAGCCATAGGTGGTGCGCGCCAGTTCACCGATGTCGACATTGTCCGCCAGCGGCATGCCGCGGGTGTGGATGCCCAGGATCTCGCGCCGGCCGCGTTCGTCGGGTACGCCGACGACAATCTCGCGGTCGAACCGGCCGGGCCGGCGAAGGGCCTCGTCGATCGCCTCCGGCCGGTTGGTGGCGGCGATCACGACGAGGTTGGCGCGCGCCTCCAGCCCGTCCATCAGGGTCAGGAGCTGCGCGACGAGGCGCTTCTCCGCCTCGCCCTGCACCTTGTCGCGCTTGGGCGCGATCGAGTCGATTTCGTCGATGAAGACGATCGACGGCGCGGACTTGGTTGCCTCCTCGAACACCTCGCGCAGCCGTTTTTCCGACTCGCCATAGGCGGACCCCATGATTTCCGGCCCGTTGATCAGGAAGAACTGCGCGTCCGATTCGTTGGCGACGGCGCGTGCCAGCCGCGTCTTGCCGGTGCCCGGCGGGCCGTGCAGCAGCACGCCCTTGGGCGGATCGACGCCCAGCCGCTGGAACAGTTCGGGATAGCGCAGCGGCAGTTCAACCATCTCGCGCAACTGGTCGATCGTGCCGGCCATGCCGCCGATATCGTCATAGGTGACGTCGGCGCGGCGGCTTTCGCGCGCTTCCTCGTAATCGGCGCGCAGCTCGACTTCGGTATCGGCGTCGATATGGACCACGCCCTTGGGGCTCGCCGAGACGACGTTCAGGCGGATTTCCTGAAGGGCGTAGGCTGGCGCGCGCAGATGGCGGGCAACCTCGGGCGGGATGTTGCCGACCGGCTTCTGCCCCACCGTCGCCACCACGTCGCCCTGGCACAGCGGCCGCCCGGCGAAGGTCCGCTTGATCGCGTCGGTGGAGCCCTGGAGCCGCAGATTCTTCTGTGCGGGCGCAAAGACGACGCGCGTCGCCGGCTTCGCCTCGGCCTTGCGCACTTCGACGAATTCGCCTGATCCGACACCGGCATTGGCGCGCTGCAGGCCGTCGATGCGCAGGATCTCCAGTCCCTCATCCTCGGGATAGGGGTAAACGGCGAAGGCGGGCGTGGCGCGCTTGCCGACGATTTCGATCACGTCGCCTTCGCTCAGCGCCATTGCGGCCATCATTGATCGGGGCAGATGCGCCAGTCCGCGCCCGGAATCCTCCGGACGGGCATTTGCCACCTGCAATTTTCTGGGTTCGGATTCGTCGTCCGCCATCATGCCGTCACCTCGGGGAAGTTGGTGTATCGGGTTGAACCGCGACAGATAGGATCGGTCGTGGACGATGACGAGGGTTGGAGCGGGCAAAAAAAAGGCCGGTCCCGCAGGACCGGCCGTGAAAGGTTTAGGAGAGGATGCCTGAAAGGCACGCTCTATGTGCGCTGCAGCATGAATTTGTGCAAGTGCGAAAAAGCTTTTTATGATTGCGGAAAATGCAATTGGTAACGTTACCATCGGCGCAAGGGTGCAATCCCGCTCTTGCCAAACACCTATTGCATTGCACAAATGTCTGCCATGCGCAGGCTTCCGCCCCTCACCGCGATCGAAGCGTTCGTTCAGGTCGCCCGCCTGGGGTCGATCAAGGCCGCGGCCGATGAACTGGCCCTGTCCTCGCCCGCGCTCAGCCGGCGGGTACAGGCGCTGGAACGCTTCATCGGCCGGCCCTTGTTCGAGCGCAAGCACCAGGCGCTCGAACTGAACCCCGATGGGGAACGGCTCCTGTCGCGGATCGCGCCCGCGATCGACACCATGTCTGACGCGGTCGAGGAAATGACGAGCGGGGTGGATATCCTGCGGTTGCGCCTGGGCGTGCTGCCCCTGTTCGCGACCCAGCGCCTGCTGCCGCGCCTGCCCGAACTGCGCGCGCACCATCCCGAACTGCACCTCGATGTCGATACCGGCGGCCACGGACTGGCGCGGCTGGGCGACGGCCTGGATGCGGCGATCGTGCTGGCGCACGAGGTTGACCCCGCAATCTATTCGCGCCGGCTCGATCGCAACCGGGTCTATGTCATCGGCGCGCGAACGATGCTGGAAGGCGACGATCCGATCACGCGACCGGAGCAGCTATCGGACCTTACCGCCTTCATCCACCGCGACATGCCGGACACCTTCGTCGCCTGGCGGCGTGCGGCGGGCCTGCCCAACCTCGAACCGGCGGCGATCGACCATTTCGATTCGGGATCGCTGATGCTGGAAGCGGCGGCGCAGGGCCTGGGCGTCGCCTTCATGCTCGAATCGCATTTCGAGGCGGCGCATGACGATCGCATCGTGCGGCTGTTCGATTTCGACGTGGAAAGCACCTATAGCTACTGGTTCGTATGCCGACCGCGTGCGCTGGCGCAGCGCCCGGTCAAACTGTTTCACGACTGGCTGGTCGACAGCTTCGCGGCGCCGGCCGTCTGACCGGCGCTCCGCGCCGCCTATTTCGTGCGCATCTTCACGATCTTGCCGGGCGTGCGTGGCGGTTCGCCCTTGGGCAGGGCATCGACATGCTCCATGCCGTCGGTCACCTCGCCCCAGACGGTATATTGGCCGTCGAGGAAGGTGGCGTCGTCGAGACAGATGAAGAACTGGCTGTTGGCGCTGTTCGGATCCATCGTGCGCGCCATCGAGCAGACGCCGCGGACGTGCGGCTCCTTGCTGAATTCGGCCGCCAGGTCGGGCTGTTTGGAGCCGCCGGTGCCGGTGCCGGTGGGATCGCCGCCCTGGGCCATGAAGCCGTCGATCACCCGGTGAAAGACGACGCCGTCGTAGAAGCCTTCGTCGGCGAGACCGGCGATCCGCTCGACATGTTGGGGCGCCAGGTCGGGGCGCAGCCGGATGGTGACGTCGCCCGGTTCCAGGGTCATGACGAGCGTTTCGGGAGTATCGGCCATAAGGAAAGCTTCTCCGCCGGAAGGTAAGGGAAAGCCGCCCCTACTGTTGCCGTCCACCCTTTGCAACTCGCCCATCGGAGACATCCGCGCATCAGACGATGATTGGCAGGATCACCGCCGGTCGCTAGAGCGAGCCGGAATCGACCACGCGCCTGGCAGGAGGGATTGATGAGCGACACCCAGCTTCCCGATGCCGAAATGCCGGAGGACAGCGAGTTCGACGAGGACGACCGGCTGAAGCCCGAATATGTCCGTGCGGTACTCGACGCCGTCGAGCAGGGCGATGCCGAAGGCGCGCGGGAAAGGGTGGAGCCGCTCCACCCCGCCGACATCGCCGATCTCATCGAACTGACGCCCGCGGAACAGCGCCCCGCGCTGATCGACGCGATCGGCGAACTGGTCGATGGCGACGTGCTGTCGGAGATGAACGACTGGGTCCGCGAGGCGCTGATCGAATCGCTCGACCCGCACCAGCTTGCCGGCATGGCGGCCGAGTTGGAGACGGACGACGCCGTCGCGATCATCGAGGACATGGAGGCCGCCGGCCAGCAGGCGGTGCTGCGCGCGCTCGACCCCGACGACCGTGCCGCGATCGAGGAAGCGCTGCGCTATCCGGAGGAATCGGCCGGCCGCCTGATGCAGCGCGACCTGATCGCGGTGCCCGAACATTGGACCGTCGGCGACGTCATCGACTATCTGCGCGCCGGCGAGGATCTGACGACGGATTTCTGGGAGGTGTTCGTGGTAGATCCCGCGCACCGCCCCATCGGCACCTGTCATCTGTCCTGGATCCTGCGTACGCCGCGCATGGTGCCCGTCGGCGACGTCATGAAGCGGGAGCAGACGCTGATTCCGGTCGACATGGATCAGGAAGAAGTGGCGTTGCGCTTTCAGAAATATGCGCTGATCTCTGCCGCGGTGATCGACGACGACGGCCGACTGGTCGGCATGATCACGGCCGACGACGTCGTCCATATCATTTCCCAGGAGGCGGGCGAAGACGCGCTATTGCTGTCCGGCGCGGGCGAGGGCGATATCAATCGGCCCTATCTGCTGACGGTAAGGACCCGACTTTCCTGGCTGGTCGTCAATCTCGGCACGGCGATTCTGGCCGCCTCGGTGGTGGGTCTTTTCCAGGACGAAATCGCCGCCTTCGCGTTGCTCGCGGTATTGATGCCCATCGTGTCGGGCATGGGAGGCAATGCCGGGACGCAGACGCTTGCCGTCGTCGTGCGCGCGCTCGCGACCAACCAGCTCGCCAGCTCCAACACCTGGTGGATGATCGTCCGCGAACTGCGCATCGCCGCGGCCAATGGTGCCGCACTTGGCATGCTGATCGGTGCGGGCTCCTATCTGCTGTATCATAATCCGCTGCTGTCCGCGGTGTTCGCTGCCGCCATGGTCATCAATAGTCTCGTGGCCGGAATGGGAGGCGTTCTCGTGCCGATCACGCTCGAGCGCCTGCGGATCGACCCCGCGGTCAGTTCCGCGGTGTTCGTCACGACCCTGACGGATGTGATGGGATTCTTTTCCTTCCTCGGTCTGGCAACCGTAACCGGGCTTGCCACCGCCGGGTGAAGCGTCTTGATACCGGGTCGTCGACCGCCCAAATTCTTTAGGTGCCGCTTCATCTCACCAAGGTCGCCTATGGCCATGACAGCCTGCCCGATCTCGACGATCGGATCCGGCTGTGCGCGCGCCAGGGCGGGCTTGTGCTGACCACCCGTTACCTGCCGAAGCGGCACGAGCAGGTGGTCGACGGCGGTTCGCTCTACTGGATCATCAAGCATCAGCTCGTGGCGAGATCGGCGATTCTGGGCTTTGGTGACGCCGAGGGCGGGCGCGTCGCGATCCACCTGGAGCCGCGCCTGATCCTCGTACGCCCGCAACCCAAGCGCGCGCACCAGGGCTGGCGCTATCTGGAGGACAAGGATGCCCCATCGGACCTCGGCGACGAAGAGGATGACGCCATAGCGGCCATGCCGCCCGAATTGGTCGGCAAGCTCGGCGAACTGGCGCTGATCTAGAAAAAGCTAGCGCAAGCGCTGGACGAGCGATCTGGAACACGGCGATATTCGGCTTGTCCCAGCGAACGACATGGTGGTGGTTGGATGCCGCCGATAAAAGTCCTGATGACAGGATTCAGCCGGATCGAAAGCGCTATCCTCGATCCTCGTCACGGTCTTGCGGCGTCCTTGCCGTGATACCGGAAAAGTGAGGGTCAGTGCAGCTTTTGGGTTGCAGCCGGGGGTGCGGTTTCCTGCGCATGGGCCGCTTCCACGACCTGGACGGCGCCCAGGCCGATCGCGCCGAGCACGAAACCACTGATGAAATGCCGGAGGAAACCGGCCTTGACCAACTTACGCATGTCGCATCTCTTGTTATTGTCGGGAGCTTGTCAGGCCCCATGCCGCGATCCGACGCTGCTGGCGATGTTGCGGCGCAACGCCACATAGCCGCGCCATCACCAGCGTCAAGTCGCTAATGTACCAGACCGTACATTAATTTACGATGAGTACGCTATTCAGCCCAGTGCGGCGCACGCCTCCGCAACGCGGTCGCAGGCCTTCTCCAGAAGCTCTGTCGCGGTGGCGTAGCTGACGCGCATGGCCGGCGAGAGGCCGAATGCCTCGCCCTGGACGGCGGCGACACGCGCCTGATCGAGCAGATAGCCAACCATCGCCCGATCGTCGTCGATCGTCGTGCCGTCCGGCGCGCGCTTGCCGATGAGGCCGGAAAACTCGGGATAGACGTAGAAGGCGCCCTTCGGCGTCGGACAGGTCATGCCCTCGATCGCGTTCAGTCGCGCGACAACCAGATCGCGGCGCTTCTGGAAGGCGGCGGTGCGGTCCTTCAGGAACGACTGATCGCCCGTCAGGGCGGCGACGGCCGCGGCCTGCGCCACCGAACTCGGGTTGGAGGTCGACTGCGACTGCAATTTGGCCATCGCCCGGATCAGCCACTGGGGACCGCCGGCGAAGCCGATGCGCCAGCCGGTCATGGCATAGGCCTTGGAACAGCCGTTGACCGTCAGCGTCCGCTCGTAGAGCGAGGGGCAGACTTGGGCGATCGTCGTGAATTCGAATCCGTCATAGACGATATGTTCGTACATGTCGTCGGCGAACACCCAGACATGGGGATGGCGTTCCAGCACCGATCCCAACGCTTTCAGCTCGTCGGCGGTGTAGGCGGCGCCGGTCGGGTTGGAGGGCGAGTTGAGGATCAGCCACTTGGTGCGTTCGGTGATCGCCGCCTCGAGCTGTTCCGGCTTCAGCTTGTAATCCTGCTCCGGCCCGGCCGCGACGAAGACGGGCTTGCCGCCGCAGAATTGCACCACGTCGGGATAGCTGACCCAATAGGGCGCAGGCACGATCACCTCGTCGCCGGCGTCCAGCGTCGCCACCATGGCGTTGAACAGCGTGTGCTTACCGCCCACATTCACGCAGACCTGCGTCGTCTCATAGGACAGGTCGTTGTCGCGCCGGAATTTGCCGACGATCGCTTCCTTCAATTCGGGCGTGCCGTCGACATTGGTATATTTGGTCTTGCCCGCGCGGATCGCCTCGATCGCCGCTTCCTTGACGAAATCGGGGGTGTCGAAGTCCGGCTCGCCCGCGCCCAGGCCGATGACGTCGATCCCCTGGCGCCGCAACTCGGCGGCCCGCGCGGTCATCGCTAGCGTGGCCGAAGGCTGGATGCGGTCGAGTGCGGCGGAGGTCTTCATGGGGCGGGCCTTTGGTCTGGAGAAAGAAGGCGGCGCGCTCTTAGCCGGGGATTGCCGCAGGCGCAACCAATCGCGCAATGTTCAAGCCACGAAGCGCATTTCCGACGTAAAAATCTTGCGTCAGATCCTCCGGCGTGACCCGACCTTCGACCGCACGGCCGGTATCGATGAGTTCCCCGCGCAGGATTCCCGGCAGCAGGCCCGCCGATAGCGGCGGCGTGACGAGTGTTCCGTCGCGCTCGACGAAAACGGAGGAGAAACTGCCCTCGGTAACCGCGCCGTCGGGCGTGACGAAGACGACTTCGTCGGCACCGCTTCGCCGTCGCGCTTCGTCGTAGAAGGCGCGATTTGTCGTCTTGTGGCGCAGGCGGAAGTCCGCCGGGTCGACGGGCAGGGGCATGGGCGCCACGCGCACCGGCCGGGGGAGGGGCGGCGGCATCGGCGTGACCTCGATCGCGGTGGCGCCGTGCGCTGCCAACAGCAATCGGATGCGGACGCGCTCACGCAGCCGGAAGGTCGCGGCCTGCAATTCATTGCGGGCATCGTGCCGGTCGAAGCGAAAGCCGAAGGCGGCGGCGCTTTCCTTCAGCCGCGCCAGGTGGCGCTTCAGGCGCAGTATGCCCTCTTCCGGATCGAAGGGCATCGTCTCGATCAGGTCGAATCGTGGCTGTCCCGTGGTCAGAAACGCCCCCTTGGCCAAACATTCGCGCCATTCCCCGGCCGGAACGGAGTCCGCGACCAGGCCCGAACCGAGGCCCAGGACATAGCGCCCATCGCCGGTGCGCGCGAGGGTACGAATGGCGACGTTGAACATCGCATCTCCATTGGCGTCGATGCGGCCGATCGCGCCCGTATAGACGCCGCGCGGGCTGGTTTCCGTCGCGCCGATGATCTGCATGGCCCTGATTTTCGGTGCGCCGGTGATCGAGCCGCAGGGAAACAGCGCCCGCAAGGCATCGACCGCGCCCAGCCCGGGACCCAGGTCCGCCGTCACCGCGGAGACCATCTGGTGCACGGTCGGATAGGTCTCGACCACGAACCGCTCCGGCACCTGCACGCTGCCGGGCCGCGCGATACGGCCGAGATCGTTGCGCATCAGGTCGAGGATCATCAGGTTTTCCGCGCGCTGCTTCGGATCGCGGTGCAGGGCGTCGCGGCTGGCGGCATCGAGTGCCGGCGTTGGTCCGCGGGCGGCCGTACCCTTCATCGGTCGCGCGGTCAGCCGGCCATCGGCCAGCGCGAAGAACAGTTCGGGGGAAAAGGACAGGATCAGGTCCTCGCCGGTCGCGACGATCGCGCCGAAGCCCGCGCGGGCGCGCTTGCGTATCGCGGCATAGAGCGCCAGCGGGTCGCCCGCGGCGCGGACGGTGGCGCGGAAGGTGAAATTGGCCTGATAGATGTCGCCCGCCGCGATCCATTCGGCGATCCGGGCGACGCGCGCTTCATATTCGGATTGCGTGATTTCCGGTTCCGCCTCTCCGACCCATGCGCCGGCAGGATCGGGAAGCAGTGCCGCGATATCGCCGGGCGCGACAGTCCGGTAGGATTCGAACAGGCCGAACCAGGCGAGAGGACCGGATTCCGGAATGCCGGCCCTTGGTTCCAGCACGGTGCCCAGACCATAGCTGCAGAAGCCCGCGGCATGGAGGCCGTGCCGCCCGGCCCCGGCGAGCTTCTCGAACAGCGGCGCCACGCCGTCGGGCCCGTCCGCACGCACGATCCCGCTCGGCCGACGGTAGAGTCTGGCGGGAACGCCGTCGTCACGCGCATCGTCCAGGAGGACGAAGGGAGTGGCAGGATCGAGCCGCATGGCCGGGCCATGCAACCGGCATCGGCGCGCCGCAAGCCCAGTTGTCGCTGCCGGCCACGGCGCTTATGTCTCCGGCATGGCCAATCCACCCCTGCGCGTCGCGATCGTACCCGTCACCCCGCTGCAGCAGAATTGCAGCCTGATCTGGTGCACGCAGACCATGCGCGGCGCCTTCGTCGATCCCGGCGGCGACCTGCCGAAACTCCGCGCCGCGCGGGATCGGCACGGCGTGACGATCGAAAAGATCATCCTGACCCACGGCCATATCGACCATTGCGGCGAAGCGGGCACCTTTGCCCGCGAGCTGGGGGTTCCCATCGAGGGCCCGCAGGAGGCCGATCGCTTCTGGATATCCCGCCTGGACGAGGACGGCCGCCAGTTCGGCATTGCCGGCGCTGCCTTCGAACCGGACCGCTGGCTGGAGGAAGGTGACGAAGTGACGGTCGGCAACGTCACCCTTCACGTTTATCATACCCCGGGGCACACGCCGGGGCACATCATCTTTCACCAGCCCGAATCGAAGCTGGCCCTGGTCGGCGACGTTTTGTTCGCGGGATCGGTCGGCCGCACCGACTTTCCGATGAGCGACCATGCGGCGCTGATCGAATCGGTCGTAACCAAGCTTTGGCCCCTGGGCGGGGAAACCGCCTTTCTTCCGGGGCACGGGCCGATGAGCGACTTCGCCCGCGAACGCCGGTCCAATCCTTTTGTCTCGGACGCCGCGCTCTCGCGCTGACCAAATCCGTTCATGCGGCGGGTGGAACGATCTCGATCCCGTCGTCCAACGCCGTGCCGGTCTTTCCGCCGTAAAAGGGCAGCGCGATGGCGTAGAGCCCCAGCGCCAGCAGCACGAGCAGCGTGGTCGCGATGCCGATCTGCCGGCCGGGCAGCCATCCGTCCATGCCGAAGGCGTGGACCACGCGCCCGAGCACGAAGGCCGCCGCAGCCAGCCACAGCCATATCGAACCGCCGTCGGCATGCTCGATCAACCCCAGCAGGATGAGAACGAAAGGAGCGTATTCGACGAAATTGGCCTGCGCCCGCATCCGCGCCGTCAGCGCCGGATCGCCGCCGTCACCGATGTTGATTCCCCGGGCGCGGCGCAGCCGGGCGACCCGGAAGCCGAGCCAAAGGGCGATGAGCGCGCACGCACCCGCGGTCACCAGCGTGATGATGAGCATGGCCGGATCGTCCTTCCTGTTGCCTCGTCGCGCGATCCGTGCCACGTGCCCGCACCGCTTGCAACGGCGCGGAAAATCGGTATAGCGCCACGCTCGCTCCCGCGACTGCCTGGTTGCTGGTCTGGTGTCCGGCCGGACCTGTGCCGCTTGCCTGCCGCGAATACGGGGCGTATCGCGATCCCGACGATGGATATTTTGTTGTAAAGGTGCCGAAATGGCCGTTCCGAAGAGAAAAACCAGTCCTTCCAAGCGCAACATGCGCCGTGCGCACGATTCGCTGACTGTCGCGGCATTCCAGGAATGCTCGAATTGCGGCGAATTGAAGCGCCCGCATAATCTGTGCACCGCTTGCGGCCACTATAATGGCCGCGAAGTGGTCTCGGTCGAGGGCTGAGCCGCAACCGAACGGGGTGAATAGCGCATGACTTCGAGCTCCCGGATCGCCATCGACGCGATGGGCGGTGACGAGGGGCTTGCCGTCATGCTGGCCGGAGTCGCGCGCGCGCGGCGCCGGTTCGAGGGCATGGAGTTCCTCCTGGTCGGCGACGAGGACGCGATTCGCGCCGGCCTGAAGAGCCACCCCAACCTGACCGCCGCGTCCGAGGTGGTGCACGCCCCCGAAACGGTCGAGGCGACCGAAAGGCCCAGCCAGGCGATCCGCCGCGCCCGGACCACGTCGATGGGAATCGCCATCGACCTGGTGAAGCAGGGTCGCGCCGGCGCCGCGGTGTCTTCCGGCAATACCGGGGCGCTGATGGCGATGGCGAAGCTGTCGCTCAGGACGATGCCCGGCATTGAGCGGCCGGCGCTGGCGGCGCTGTTGCCGACGCTGGGCGCCAACGATCTCGTCATGCTCGATCTCGGCGCCAATACCGAGTGCGATACGCGCAATCTCGTCCAGTTCGCGGTGATGGGCGCGGCATATGCGCGCACCGCGCTCGACCTCGATGCGCCGCGCGTGGCGCTGCTCAACATCGGCACCGAGGACCAGAAAGGCACCGACAAGATTCGCGATGCGGCGGCGCAGCTTCGCGCTGCCCCGCATCTTCCGCTCGACTTTAACGGGTTTATCGAGGGCGACCGCCTGTCGCGCGGCGAGGTGGACGTGATCGTCTGCGACGGTTTTTCCGGAAACATCGCGCTGAAGACGGCCGAAGGGACGGCGCGGTTCGTCGCCGACCTTCTGAAGCAGGCGTTCCGCAGTTCGACGCGTTCCAAGATCGGATTTCTGATCTCGCGCCCCGCCACCGAGCTGTTGCGCGACCATCTCGATCCGAACAATCACAACGGCGCCGTTTTTCTGGGCCTGAACGGCCTGGTGGTGAAAAGCCATGGCGGCGCGAACGAAATCGGCGTGGCCAATGCCTGCGCCGTCGCGGCCAAGATGGTGCGCAACGACCTGACGCGCCGGATCACCGAGGATCTTGGCAATTTCGAAGCGGAGGCCGCGTGAAGCGCCGGTCGGTAATTGCGGGCACCGGGTCGGCACTGCCCGCGCGGCGCGTGTCGAACGCGGAACTGGCGGAAACGGTCGAAACGTCGGACGAATGGATCGTCGAGCGGACCGGCATCCGCTTTCGCCACATCGCCGGACCGGACGAGACGACGGGCACGTTGGCCACCGATGCGGCCAAGGCGGCGCTCGCCGCCGCCGGGATCGCCGCCGCCGATATCGATCTGATCGTGCTGGCCACCGCCACGCCGGACCAGACCTTTCCGGCGACCGCGACGCGCGTCCAGACGGCGCTTGGCATCGACGATTGCGTCGCCTTCGACGTCGCGGCGGTGTGCTCGGGATTTCTCTACGCCCTGCAGGTCGCCGACGCCATGGTGACGAGCGGGGCGGCGGATCGCGCGCTGGTGATCGGTTCGGAAACGTTCAGCCGCATTCTCGACTGGGAAGACCGTGCCACCTGCGTGTTGTTCGGCGACGGCGCCGGCGCGGTTGTCCTGGAGGCGCGCGACGGCGAGGCGGGGGTGCTGGCCACGCGCCTGCACGCCGACGGGCGGCACAATGCGCTGCTCTATGTCGATGGCGGCCCTTCGACGACCGGCACCGTCGGCAAGCTGCGCATGAAGGGGCGTGAAGTGTTCCGCCACGCCGTGGTCAACCTGGCCGCGGTGATGGGCGAGGCGCTCCAGGCAGCGGGTCTGCAATCCGACGATGTCGATTGGGTGATCCCGCACCAGGCCAATGCCCGGATCCTGGACGCCACGGCACGCAAGCTCGAACTCGCCAACGACAAGGTGATCGTCACCGTCGACCAGCACGCCAACACCTCTGCCGCATCGGTTCCGCTGGCGCTGGATGCGGCGGTGCGCGACGGTCGCGTTCAGCGCGGCGACCTGCTGGTGCTGGAAGCGATGGGCGGCGGCTTCACCTGGGGGGCGTCGGTGGTCCGCTTCTGAGGCGCAGGAGTCAGGTCCATATCTCAGGGATTGCGCCGATTCGGCAATCTGTTACGCTTGTTTGCGTAACCCACGCGCAGGGAGAGAATGATGGCACCCGCAGGCACGCTGACCCGGGCCGATCTGGCCGACGCGCTGCACCAGGAGATCGGGCTTTCCCGCGCCGATTCCTCGCATTTCGTCGAAAAAATTCTCGCTCACATGTGCGAGGCGCTCGCGAATGGCGAGAACGTCAAGATTTCCGGTTTCGGCAGTTTCGTGCTGCGCGACAAGGGGGAACGGATCGGCCGCAATCCGAAGACGGGCGTCGAAGTGCCGATCGCCCCGCGCCGGGTGCTCACCTTTCGCGCCAGCCAGATGATGCGCGACCGCATCGTCGAAGCGGGCTAGGCATGTCCGATTCGCGGTCCGGCAAGGCGGAGACTGCGTTTCGCACCATCGGCGAACTGTCGCGCGAACTCGGCCTGCCGCAGCATCGGCTGCGATATTGGGAAAGCCGTTTTCCCCAGTTGCGCCCGGTGCAGCGTGCGGGGCAGCGCCGTTATTACCGGCCCGAGGACGTTGCGCTCGTGCGCCGCATCAACGACCTGATCAATGTCCAGGGATATACGATTCGCGGTGTCCAGCGCGTGCTTGCCGGCAATGCCGCCCCGCAACCGGCAAAGCGACGGGACCGCGGCAGCGAGTTGCGCCGGATCCGGGATCGACTGGCCGCAGCGCTCGCCGCCGACGATCGCTGAGATTATCGATCCGGGCCGAGACTGGCATCCACGTCGCGCGGTCGGACGAACCGTTCCAGATGGCCACCGCCCGCAATCAGGTCGGCCCAGTGGTCCACGTCGAAAGCGAGTTCCACCATGCTGGCCGTGGGGAATTTCTGTTCGACCGCGATTCGCAGCGGTTCGTCCGCGTCGTCGGGAATCAGCGCCAGGATCAGATCTTCCAGACCCGGATTATGCCCGACCAGCAGGACATGGTCATATGCGTCGGAAAGTTCGCGCACCAGCTCCAGCAACGTCGCCGACGAGGCGAGATAGATGCGCCGGTCCCGGTCCGGCGCCGCCAAGGTGCCGTATCCGCGCTCGAAATGGTCGAGGGTCTGCCCCACGCGCAGCGCGGGCGAAGCAACCACATGGTCGAAAATCATGCCCAGCCCGCGCGCATGGCGCCCCATAATCGCCGCCGCACGCTTGCCCTTGGCGTTGAGCGGCCGGTCGAAATCGCGCTCCACCGGATCGTCCCAGCCCGACTTGGCGTGGCGCAGCAGGATCAGCGTCTTCATGGCGCTCCATCAGACTTGCTCGGCCCGCTCATGCACCATGGCCGGCACAGATGAAAGACGCTGCGCGCGTACAATCGCTTCATCGAGGGTCATGCGGGTAACCGGCGTTCCCTCGGGAAAGGCCGACAATAGCCGTGACGGCATCGCCGCCGACAGCAGCACGAAAAGCCCCCGATCGTCGGCGCGGCGGATCAGCCGACCGAATGCCTGGGCAAGCTTGGCGCGCACGACGCGGTCGTCATAGTCGCGCCCGCCCGCCGCCATGCGCCGCGCGGCGTGGAGGACGGTCGGCTTTGGCCAGGGCACGCCTTCCATCACCACCATGCGCAGCGAATGGCCGGGCACATCGACGCCGTCGCGCAGCGCATCGGTGCCGAGCAGCGAGCTTCGCGGATCGTCGCGGAAAATGTCGACCAGCGTGCCGGTGTCGATCGGATCAACATGCTGGGCATGGAGCGCCAGCCCGTCGCGCGCCAGCCGGTCGGCGATGCGGGCATGGACGCCGCGCAGACGCCGGATCGCGGTGAACAGACCCAATGTCCCACCCTCCGCCGCCGCGATTAGTCGGGCATAGGCGTTGGCGAGGCTCCCCAGGTCGCCGCGCTTGACGTCGGTGACGACCACGACCTCCGCCTGCTGGGCGTAATCGAACGGGCTCGCCGCTTCGAAATGGCTCGGCCCGCGCAGCAGGTGGTTGGCGCCGCTGCGCGCCTCGGCCACGTCCCAGTCGCCGCCCGCGCGCAGCGTCGCAGAGGTGATGAGTGCGCCGTGCGCGGGTTCGAGGACGGTTTTCGCGAAGGGACGACTGGGATCGAGCCAGTGGCGGTGCAGCCCGATGTCGAATTCGCGCCCTTCGAACCGGTCGACCGCCAGCCAGTCGACGAAGTCGGCATCGGCCGGCCCGCCGATGCGCGCAATCAGCGCGAGCCACGCGCCCGCCGTGTCGGTGCGCCAGCCCAGCGAGGCGATCGCTCCCTCGATCCGTGCCCGCGCCGGCCCGTCCATCCAGTCGGGCGTTTCCGCCAGCACCGCCTCCAGCCGCCGCCCGAGCGCCACCAGCGGCCGGACGAGCGCGTCCAGCGCTTCGCCGGCCGGTCCCGCCGCCTCGACCAGTTCGGGTGTGGGTTCGGCAAGCTCGGTCTCCAGCCCGTACCCAGCCTCGGCGCCCTTGGTGTCGCGCGCGTAGACGAGGCCGCGCACGGCGGCGAGCAGCGTCTCGACGGGGCCGAACGGCTCGCCTTCGTTCACGCGCTGCAGCCACTGGTCCGACGGCAGCGCCATCGCGGCCTCGACCGCCTGGGTGATGGCGCGCCCGCCCTCCTCATCATAGCTGGCGACGTCGGACAGCCGCGCCGCCAGCCCGCGACGCCGTCCGCGGCTGCCGCGTTCGGGGCCGGTGATCCAGCGGCGGAGTTCGATTGCTTCCTGCCCGGTCAGCGCGGCGGCGAACATCGAGTCGGCGGCGTCGAACAGGTGGTGCCCCTCGTCGAAGACGTAGCGCGTCGGCCGCGTGCCCATCTCGCGGCCGCGCGCGGCGTTGACCATTACCAGCGCATGATTGGCGATGACGATATCGGCCTGCGCCGAACCGCGTGCGGCGCGTTCGATGAAGCATTTCCGGTAATGCGGGCAGCCGGCATAGATGCACTCGCCGCGTCGGTCGGTAAGCGCGGTCGAGCCGTTGCGGCGGAACAGCGCCGGCAGCCAGCCGGGAAGGTCGCCGCCGATCATGTCGCCGTCGGACGTATAGGCCGCCCAACGCGCGACGAGCTGCGCCAGGATTGCCGCGCGCCCGGCGAAGCCGCCCTGCAACGCATCCTCGAGGTTGAGCAGGCAGAGATAGTTTTCGCGTCCCTTGCGCGTGACGACGCGTGTGCGGCGTTCCTCAGGATCGGGAAACAGCCGCTCGGTTTCGTGCCCCAATTGCCGCTGCAACGCTTTGGTGAAGGTCGACACCCACACCGCGCCGCCCGCCTGTTCCGACCACAGCGAAGCCGGCGTCAGATAGCCGAGCGTCTTGCCGATACCCGTTCCCGCCTCGGCGAGCACGAGATTGGGCGAATCGCGCATGTCGCGCGGCGCAAAGGCGTGTGCGGTGGCGGCGGCATAGCTGCGCTGCCCTTCGCGCCGCTCGGCGCCGTGCCCGGTGAGCCGGTCGAGCCGTTCCTCGATTTCGGCATCGCCGAGGGTTATGGTGCGCGGGGCGGGGCGTGCCGCGCTCTCCTCCCATTCGGGCAGCTTCGAAAACAGCCAGCGCTCGGCACGCTGGGGCTTTTCGATCAGCGGCAGCAACGCGGGCGCCCAGGGCCAGCGCAGCCGCATCAGCGACTGTCCGGCCGTCCATGCCCCCTCCCGCTCCGGCCAGTCGCCCTCCGGCACGGCGAGCAGCCTGGCCGCGGCTTCGCGCAAGAATGCCGCAACCGCGGCGTCGTCGGCGGGCGGCGCCAGACCGAGCGTTTTCGCCAGGCCTCTCGGCGTCGGCACCATGAAACGCGCGGGATGGAGAAAGGCGAAGAGTTCGAGAATGTCGAGCCCCGACAGGTCGCCATAGCCGAGCCGCTGTCCGACGAGCGGTGCATTCAGTATCAGCACCGGCGTATCCGCCGCTATCCGGATCGCCTCACCGCGCCCGACCGATCGCGTTTCGCCATCCGGTGCGGCGATCCACGCACCGGCATGGCTGGCGTGCAGCGCGGGATAGGGAAAGTCGGCCACGGCGTCCTTGTCGCGCACACGGAACAGATTGGCAACAGATACCGGGATGCACCGGATGTTCTTTTCCGCCGTCCCTCGTACGCCGGCGGCTGGCCTCGACCACGGTCCCTATGTGAGGCCCGGGCTCCGGCCAGCGCTGAAGCGCCCGTCTTTCGCGACAGTGCCAGCGATCCATTCAGGCAGACCGGATGTGCGCGGCTACGGCGCAGCCGGATCCACCCCAAGAAGCGCTTTCCCCGGACCTGCCGTCCGTGGGACGCCTCTCAGGCCCCCTGGGGACTGGGTCTGCCGAAAGGTCCCTTCGGCCGCTTGGTTTTCGGAATCGACGTTCCGCCGACGGGAAGCTTCGCCGTTTCGGGGCCGATCGCCTCGCGTCCGATCTCTTCGCCGGCGATCAGCCGCTTGATCTCGTCACCCGTCAGGGTCTCATATTCGAGCATCGCGCCTGCCAGCGTGTGCAACTGATCGATATGCTTCGTCAGCAACGTCTTCGCGCGGTTATAGCCTTCGTCGACGATGCGGCGGATTTCCTCGTCGATCGCTTTCGCGGTCTCGTCGGACATGGTGCTGTTCTGGTTGCGCGAATAGCCGAGGAAAACCTCCTCCTCGCCCTCCGAATACATCAGCGGCCCCATCTTGTCGGACATGCCCCAGCGCGTGACCATGTCGCGGGCAAGCTTCGTCGCATACTGGATGTCGCTCGAGGCGCCCGACGACACCTTGTCATAGCCGAAGATGATCTCCTCGGCGATGCGGCCGCCCATGGACACGGCGAGGTTCGCGTACATCTTGTCGCGGTGATAGCTGTAGCTGTCCCGCTCCGGCAGGCGCATGACCATGCCCAGCGCACGCCCGCGCGGAATGATCGTCGCCTTGTGGATCGGGTCCGACGCCGGCTCGTGCAGCGCGACGATAGCGTGGCCGGCCTCGTGATAGGCGGTCATGCGCTTTTCATCGTCGGTCATCACCATGGATTTCCGTTCGGAACCCATCATGACCTTGTCCTTGGCGTCCTCGAACTCGCTCATCGCGACCAGGCGCTTGGACCGGCGCGCGGCGATCAATGCCGCCTCGTTCACCAGGTTGGCGAGGTCCGCGCCTGAAAAGCCCGGCGTGCCGCGGGCGATCACGCGGGCGTCCACATCGGGCGCCAGCGGCACCTTCTTCATGTGCACCTGCAGGATCTTGACGCGGCCGTCGATATCGGGGCGCGGCACGGTGACCTGGCGGTCGAACCGGCCGGGACGCAGCAGGGCGGGGTCGAGCACGTCGGGCCGGTTGGTCGCGGCGACGATGATGATGCCCTCATTCGCCTCGAACCCGTCCATTTCGACGAGGAGCTGGTTGAGCGTCTGCTCGCGTTCGTCATTGCCGTTGCCGAGCCCCGCGCCGCGATGCCGGCCGACGGCGTCGATCTCGTCGATGAAGACGATGCACGGCGCCGATTTCTTGGCCTGTTCGAACATGTCGCGCACGCGGCTCGCGCCGACGCCGACGAACATCTCGACGAAGTCGGAACCGGAAATGGTGAAGAAGGGCACGCCCGCTTCCCCCGCGATGGCGCGGGCGAGCAGCGTCTTGCCGGTGCCGGGCGAGCCGACCAGCAGCGCGCCCTTGGGGATCTTGCCGCCCAGCTTGGCGAACTTGGTGGGGTCCTTCAGGAATTCGACGATCTCCTGCAACTCCTCGCGCGCCTCGTCGATGCCGGCGACATCCTCGAACGTGACCTTGCCCTCTTTCTGCGTCAGCATGCGCGCGCGGCTCTTGCCGAAGCCCATTGCGCCGGATCCGGAATTCTTCTGCATTTGCCGAACGACGAAAAAGGCGATGCCGAGGAACAGCAGGAAGGGCAGCGACTGGACCAATAGATATTGCCACAGCGAACCCTGTTCCGGCGGCTTCACGTTGATCGTGACGCCGGACTGGCGCAGCGTGGGAATGAGCTGCGGATCATTGGGTGCGTTGGTGCGGAACGTGTCGCCGTCCGCCATGGTGCCGGTGATGACGCCGTCGGAGACGCTCACTTCCTTCACCTCGGACTGTTCGACCCGGTCGAGAAAGGTCGAATAGGCGATGCTGTCGTTCGCGGCCGGTGATGTCCGGCTGTCGAACAGCGTCACGAACAGCGCCAGTGCCACCAGAATGCCGACCCAGATCAGCAGGCTCTTCATCCAGGGATTGCCGCCGCCCCCGTTCGGGTCGGGCTTGTTGTTGTCGTCGCTCATGCGTGGTGTAACCTTTCCTGACCTCCAAGATAGGCAGAGTCAGGTTAATGGCAATGGAACAACGCCGATCAGTGTGATCGCCGCGGCGGGGCAGGGCGGAAGGTCCAGCGATCGCCTTTCGCGCGGACCAGGATACCGGCCCGGGTGGCGGCGCCGTCCGCCGTCAACGCGGCGAGAAGCGGCTCGATATTGGCGTCCGTTCCGAAAGCGGGCGAGGTGATACCCGCCCGCGACCGCACGTGAAGGATCGCGTACCGGGCGAGCCTTCTGCGCAGTTCCATGGGCAGGCCGCCCACGTCCAGCACCGGTTCCGGATCGCCGCTCGCCCGCTCGCGCCACAGCCGCTCTACCGTCCAGTCGAGCGCGGCGTCGGCCTCTGCTGCATGTGCCGCGGCAGAAGCGAGCGCGGCGGGATCCAGCCAGGCTTGTTCCGTCAGTGCCGATCGGATTCGGACGCGTTCGAAGCGCTGGTCGGCATTGCTGGGGTCGTCGACATAAGGGATGCCGCCGTCTCGCACGACGTTCAAAAGCTCGTGCCGACGCCAGTTCAGAAGGGGACGCACGATCTGCAAGCGCGCGGGCTCGGCGAGCGTGAAGGCATCGCGCCGCGCCGGGATTCCGCGCAGGCCGGCGACGCCTGCACCGCGCAGCGCGCGCATCAGGAACGTCTCGGCCTGATCGTCGGCCTGATGCGCGGTGGCGAGAATGCCGGCACCGATGGCTTCGGCCCAGCTTTCGAGCAGCGCGTAGCGTGCGTGACGCGCGCGTTCCTGCAACGCGCTCGGCTGCGCCGACAGATCGCCCGACGGTACGAGGACGGCGTGCGATATGCCCCGTCCGGTGCACCAGTCGCCGACCATGCGCGCTTCCGCCGCCGCATCGGGCCGCAGGCGGTGATCGACCGTGGCGGCATGGGTGCGGCCGGGAAAAGAGGATGCCGCCAGCGCCAGCAGCGCCATGGAATCCGGCCCGCCCGATACCGCGATCGCGACGTGCTCTTGCCGGTCGACCGGCCGGCCGAGCGCGCGTTCGAAATCGCGGCGGAAGCGGGTCAGCGCCGCGGCGTCGGGCGCGCTAGTTGCATCCGGCGGTTTCACGTCCCTCGGCGATACCGGCCTGCATGGATGCCGAGATCTGCTCGCCATAGACGTCGCTCAGCTCGGCATAGACCTGGCACGCATCCTCGGGTTTTTTCAGTTTTATCAGCGCCTTGGCGAGGTAGAAGAGACTGTCGGGCGCACGCTCGCCGTTCGGCATCTTCTTGTAATTGTCGTAAAAGGCGATCGAGGCGAGCGACGGTTTGCCGTCGTCCAGATAGGCACGGCCCAGCAGGTTCTGCGCGAAGCTGGCACGGCGGCTGTCGGGATATTTCTCCACTACCGATTTCAACTGTGCCTCGGCTTCCGGATAGAGGCCGGCCTCCCACAGGCGATAACCATATATATACGCGTCCTCGGCCTCGTCGCCGGTATCGGGATGTTCGATCGAGGCCACCTTTTCGGCACGCTCGGCACTGATTTCCGGCTTTTCGACCGGCTCCGCTCCGGACGGCGGGGAGAGCGTGCCGTTGCCGTGCGCATCCGTTTCCGACGCCGGGCCTGCGCGTCCCGCGGCGGCCGATTCCAGCGCGTCGAGCCGGGCGTCGGTCTTCTTTCGATAGGCGTCGAAGGCGTCCTGAAGCTGCCGAATGCGGTAACTGGTCTGTTCGACATTGCCGGTCAGGTCCGCCACCTGCGATTCCAGCGCCTGGACGCGGGATTCGAGATTGACGATGGGTCCGGATACCGGCGCGCCCGGTGCTGCCTGCTGCTGCGGCGCGGTCGGCGTGATCTGGGGCTCGAAATAGCGGCCGGCGCCTTCGGGGAAGACCTTGCGCTGGACGGCGCGCATTTCATGTTCGAGCCGATCGACACGGGCATCGAGATTGCTCTGTGCACGCGCCGCGCCGGGCAGGGCCAGCGCGGCGAGCGTCAGCGCAGGGACGAGGAGGATCCGCATGCTTAGAGTTCCCGGGCGGTTGTTGGGGCTTCGTTGATTGGCACCGGCTTCCTTTCGTCAGCCTGAAGCAGCGGTCGATCCGCGGCTGCGCAAGGCCGCGGCGCTGATCGGCACATCCTTGATCGCACGCTCCGCCGGACCGAGCGGCGCAACCTCGGCGCCGTCGATCGTGACCTTGATCTGGCCGGGCCGGCCGACATTGATCATCGGATCATCGGCATCCTTCGGCACGTCATAGGTTTCGCCGGGCTGCATCGTCTTCATCAAGAGCGTGTCGTTGGCGGCATTGTAGATTCGGACCCAGACCTCCCCCGTCGCGGTCAGCACGACCTGGCCGTCGGCCGACGGCGTGGTTGCCGCTCCGGCCGGTGCCGGTGCGGGAGCGGGGGTCGCGGGTGCGCTCGCGACCGGCACGGTCTGCGGCACAACTTCCTCGCTGCGGAACCAGTCGGTTCCATACCAGATACCGACACCGATCAGGATGAGGATCGCGACGGCGAGGCCTGCCATGGCGATGCCGCCGGTCGGGACGCGGGCGGGTTCGCTGGTGTCATAGGGAACATGATAAGGCTGACGTTCATAGCCGGTGTCTAGCTCGGCCCTGAGGTCGCGGCCGATGCCCGCCTCGTCCAGCCCGACGACGCGGGCATAAGCCTTTGCAAAGCCCATCGCATAGGTCGGCGAGGGCAGGCTGGAATAATCCGAAGTCTCGATGGATTCGAGGTGGCGTTGCGGAATCCGGGTGCGCGAGGCGATGTCGGCTACATCGAGCTGCTGGCGTTCGCGCTCGATCCGCAGCCGCTCCCCGACCGGCTTCGTATGTCCGCCATTGTCGTCTACCGCTTCGCTTTCGCCCATCAAAATCTCCGAAAGGGGCTGCGCCCGCGAACTCGTGACATCCCCGGCCGCGTTAAGTCCAACAGCAGCAGGGCGCTGTCAACGCCGCGCCGGCGCTTTTTCCGATACCATCAGGCCAATTCGACGCCGTTTTCTTCGGCCCAGGCTTTCAGATCCTGCCGCAACGTGCGAGGCGGATGCTGCAACAGCGCTTCGGTATGGGCCATCAGTTTTTCGCGGTTCAGCGACCGTATCATGGCCTTGATCGGCCCGACCGCCGCCGGCGTGATCGACAGCCGGTCGATGCCGATGCCGATCAGCGCCATCGCTTCCAGCGGCCGGCCGCCCATTTCGCCGCAGACCCCCACCTGCACATCGGCGGCGCGCGCCTGGTCGGCGATGCGGCGCACGAACCGCAGGATCGAGGGGCTCAGCCAGTCATAGCGCATGGCGAGCTTGGGATGGGCCCGATCGGCGGCGAACAGGAACTGGGTCAGGTCGTTGGTGCCGATCGACAGGAATTCCATCCTGGGCAGCAACACATCGAGGCTTTCGGCGAGCGCCGGCACCTCCAGCATGGCGCCGTAGCGTATCTCCGCCGGCAGCTTGTGCCCGCGCGCGCCCAGCCATTCACGCTGCCGTTCGAAGATGGCGCGCGCCTCGTCGAATTCCCACGGTTCGGACACCATCGGGAACATCACGTTGAGCGTGCGGCCCGCCGCCGCCTCCAGCAGCGCGCGCGCCTGCGCTTTCAACAGTGCATCGCGTTCCAGCGCCAGCCGCAGCGCACGCCAGCCCATGGCGGGGTTTTCCTCCGCCTCGTCCTCGTCATGGTTGAGATAGGGCAGCGTCTTGTCGCCACCGACATCGACGGTGCGGAATGTGACCGGCCGATCGCCCGCGGCGTCGAGCACGTCGCGGTAGAGCCGCATCTGCCGTTCGCGCTGCGGCAGGGTGGCGGACACGAGAAACTGAAACTCGGTGCGGAACAGGCCGATGCCGTCCGCACCCGTCACCTCCAGCGCGCCCACATCGTCGCGAAGACCCGCATTGACCATCAGCGCGACCCGGTGGCCATCGGTCGTGACCGGCAGTTCGTTCTTCAGCTTGGCGAACTTGGCGCGGCGCTGCTGGGTGACCAGGAGCTTTGCATCGAAGCTCTCTTCCATCCCGCCGCTGGGGCGGATGACCAGCGATTCCTCGCTGGCATCGAGCAGCAGCAGGTCGCCCTCGGCGATCAGCCGGCGTATGTCACGCACCCGCCCCAGCATCGGCACGCCCATGGCGCGCGCGACGATGGTGACATGGGCGGTGAGCGAGCCATCTTCCAGCACCACGCCCTTCAGCCGCCGACGGTCATATTCCAGCAGCTCCGCCGGCCCCAGATTGCGCGCGATCAGGATCGAATCCTGCCGCAGGCCCAGTTGCGCCGCGGTGCCGAGCTGGCCCGACACGATCCGGATCAGGCGGTTGGAGAGATCCTCCAGATCGTGCATCCGGTCCCTGAGCAGCGGATCGTCGATCTCGCGCATGCGCATGCGGGTGCGTTGCTGGACGCGCTCGATCGCCGCTTCCGCGGTCAGGCCGCTGTCGATCGCTTCGTTGATGCGCCGCGCCCAGCCTTCGTCATAGGCGAACATCTTATAGGTCTCGAGGACCTCCTCATGTTCCCCGCCGACGCCGAATTCGGCCTGGCTCGCCATGCGTTCGATGCCGTCGCGCATCTTGTCGAACGCGGCATAGACGCGGTGACGCTCGGCCTCGATATCCTCGGCGACGGTATGTTCGATATGGATGCGCGGCTGGTGGAAGACGGCGACGCCGGCGGCCATGCCGTCGACCAGCTTGAAACCGGTCACCCGTTCGGTGGAGGTCGATTGCGGCCGGGTCGACGACCCGCCGGCCGAATCGATCAGCCCGGCATTGGCGATCAGTTCGGAAAGCACCATCGCCACGGTCTGCAACGCCTCGATCTCGACATCTTCGTAGCGCCTGGGATCGGCATGCTGAACGGCCAGGACGCCGACCGCACGTTCGCGCCGGATGATCGGCACGCCGGCAAAGCTGTGATAGCGCTCCTCGCCCGTTTCGGGGCGATAGGCGAAATCGGGATGGGTCGCCGCCTCCGCCAGGTTCAGGGTCTCGACATTGGCGGCGATGGTGCCGACCAGGCCTTCGCCCATGGCGAGCTTGGTCACATGGACCGCCGATTCGTCGAGGCCGCGCGTGGCGAAGAGTTCCAGCACCCCCTCGCGCAGCAGGTAGATCGAGCAGACCTCGCTGTCGAGCGCTTCGCCGATGATGTTGACGACGCCGTTGAGCTTCGATTGCGCCCGGTCGCGCGAGGCCATCACGTCGTGCAGACGCGTCAGGATTTCGCGGGCGGAGGCTGCGGCGGAAACGGCCATGCAAAATCGGCTACCAGATCGCGCGGCAAAGCGCCATGCGGTTGCACCGCCGCTCGTCCCTGGCGCGCATTATCCCTCGGCCGGGGCGCCGGCAACCGCCGCGACGAGGCACATCAACGCCACACCGGCGAAACCGGCATAGCGCGGCGCTGTTCCCTTGCCATCCTTCCAGGCCACGATGATGGCGAGGATCGCCTGCATACCGTAGAAAACGGCGAAAGCGCGCGAGGCGAGAACGATAATCTCGATCGCGTCGGTCATCCAGGTGACGGCGATGGCGAGGCCGCCGGCGAGGAGGAAGCCGGTCGCGGTGGACAGGCGCCGGTCGGACAGCTCGACGGCGATGCCGGTCGAGCCGATCGAATCGGCGACGGCGGCGCTGAGCTGGCTCGACAACGCACCCGCGAGCACGAATATGCCGAGAAAGGGCGCGATCGCTTCCATCACGTCGAGCACGCCGGCCACGCCCTCGGTCTCGGCAGCCTGGCCCAGGCGCGGCGTCAGCAGGAGGATGAACAGCAGATAGATGGCCGACGCGATGAGCTGGGCGTTGCGCATCGTGCGGACACGGGTCTCCGCATCGTAGCTATCGCCCATATAGCGCGAGGTCTCGAAGCCCTGGACGGTGATCAACAGGCCGAGCAGCATCAGGATACTGGCCGGCGACAACAAGACGGGCGGCAGCGGCCGGGCGACCCCGCCGCCGGCGACCCAGTCGAGCGCGAGCGCGGCCAGCATCCCCGCGATCAGCCCCAGCTTTACCGAGACGCTGGCATGGGCCACCCGCTCGACCCGGCGCAATCCGCCGGTGAAGGCCAGCAGGCCGAGCGCCACGATGATGGCGGTCACGATGAGGTTCGTCAGGAATACATTGTCGTCCTGGCCCAGCGGCCGCAGCCCGAATACCGCCAGCAGCTTCAGGTAATATGCGACCGAAATGGCATAGGCGACGGCGAGCATGCCCTTGGCGATCCGTGCGGTCCATTGCACCGGATCGTGCGTGTGAGCTTCCGTCAGATGCGGTTCGACATGGACGATATTGTACCGGATCACCCAGCCGGCGGCGTAGGCGAGCAGCAGCAATATGGCCATTGCCGGCGCCGCGAAAAGGCCGAATTCGCGCGCGAGCAGCGGTCCGCAGATCAGGAAGCCGCTGCCGATGATGGAGGCAAGCGGCGTGACGGTGGCGATCCAGGATTCGGACCGGGCGAATTTGGTGAACGTGAGCAACAGGCCGACGGCGAGAGCGACGACGATGGCGCAGGCGACGATCAGGCTTTGCGACAAAGACAGTTACCTCAGGACGATGCGACGCCCCGAGGATCGGGGGCGAAACGCATAACGTGGTCCCGGCCGGAAAAGGTCCCGCTCGCGGTCAGCCCTGCCTTTTTTCCAATGCGGAGGCCGCTTCGGCCATCAGCGCGGCGATGATGTCCGCGACCGGTTCTTCGGTCTTGACCATGCCGACGGATTGTCCTGCCATGACCGATCCGTGCTCGACATCGCCGTCGATTACCGCGCGCCTGAGCGCACCGGCCCAGTAATGTTCGATCTGGAGCTGCGCCTCGGCCATCTCGACGGTGCCCTCGTCGAGCGCCTGCGCCACCTCGCGCTGCTTTTTCGTGAACAGCTCGGCGCCCGCGTTCTTGAGCGCACGGACGGGAATGACGGGCAAGCGCGAATCGATCTGGACGCTCGCCACCGCATCGCGGGCAGAGGCGCGGATGAACGCCTTCTTGAAATTGGCGTGGGCGATGCTCTCGGCCGCGCAGACGAAGCGCGTGCCGAGCTGCACGCCTGCCGCGCCCATTTCGAGATAGCCGGCGATCGCTTCTCCTCGCCCGATGCCGCCGGCGACGAAGACGGGAATGTCGCCCGCCACCTCCGGCAGGATTTCCTGCGCCAGCACCGAGGTCGATACCGGGCCGATATGGCCGCCTGCCTCGTTGCCCTCGACCACCAGCGCGTCGACGCCCGATCGCATCAGCCTTTTCGCCATGATCAGCGCGGGAGCAAAACAGATCAGCTTCGCGCCGGTGCTCTTGATCGCCTCGATCGACCCCTTGGGCGGCAGGCCGCCGGCAAGGACGACATGGCCGACACCGTGGCGCTTGCATACCTCGATCAGATCGAAAAGCTGCGGGTGCATCGTAATCAGGTTGACGCCGAACGGCTTCGACGTGCGCTCCTTCGTACCGGCAATCTCCGCATCGAGCAGGTCCGGCGTCATGGCGCCACAGGCGATCACGCCGAATCCGCCGGCATTGGATATCGCGGCCACCAGATTGCGTTCCGATACCCAGGACATGGCGCCGCCCAGAATGGCGACGTCGGTGCCCAGGAATTCACGGCCGCGGGCCATGCGGCGGGCGAGGCGTTCCTCGCCGACGGTGGTGGTGTTGGTCATGGCCAGCGCCGTAGCGTCGGTCGGTGCCATCGGGCAAGGTATCTCAAAACGAACGGGGAAAGCACATGCGACAGACAGGAACCGAAATCGTCGTCGCCACGACGGGGCAGGGCCTGGTCGAATTCACCGACAGGGTCGATCGGTGGGTGCGCGATACCGGCATGGTCCAGGGCCTGCTGACCCTGTTCGTGCGCCACACCTCCGCCTCGCTGCTGATCCAGGAAAACGCCGCCCCGGCCGCCCGCCGCGACCTGGAGGCCTATTTCGCCCGCATCGCGCCGGAAAGCGAGCATTACGAGCATGACGACGAAGGCCCCGACGACATGCCGGCGCATCTGCGTTCGGCGCTGACGGCGACGAGCCTTTCGATCCCGGTGGCGGATGGTCGCACCGTGCTCGGCACATGGCAGGGCATCTATCTGTTCGAACATCGCCGCGCGCCGCATCACCGGCGGGTGGCGCTGCACCTGATCGGCGCGTGAAGGGCTCTGCCTCCCCTGAATGGATGCCTTTCCGAAAGGCGCGAAACGGAAGCCTCTTTCGTCATGCTGAACGTGTTTCAGCATTCACTTGGCTGAAATATCAAACGCTTAAGCTAAGCGGCTCGGTGGACCCGGCCTCCGCCGGGGAGACGAGAATGGATTTCGCAGAGGCATCCTGAAGGGGAGGGGAGATGACGCCCCGCTTCCAACCCTCTAAGCAGCGTGCATGGTCGCAACGCCCGCCTGGCCCCCGCAATCGACGCCGCGCCTGTTCGTTGCCGATCCGCTGGCGCGCGGCCATGTGCTCAAGATCGATGCCGCGCAGGCGCATTATCTGATTTCCGTCATGCGCACGGCCGAGGGCGACCCGGTCAAGCTGTGCGACGACGTGACGGGCGAATGGCTCGCCACCGCGCGCGAGGTGCGCAAGCGCGACCTGACGCTGGAAGTGACGGAGCATTTGCGCGATCGCGAGACGGTGCCGGATTTCTGGCTGTGCCTGTCGCCGATCAAGAAGGGCCGGATCGACTGGATGGTGGAAAAGGCCTGCGAACTGGGTGCGGCCCGCATCGTGCCGGTGCTTACCCGGCGCACGGTGGTCGACAAGGTGAAGGTCGACCGGCTGCGGGCGCATATGGTGGAGGCGGCGGAGCAATGCGGCCGGACGGCGCTGCCGCACCTTTGCCAGCCGGTGAAGCTCGCCGCGCTGCTTGCCGACTGGCCGACCGAGCGAACGCTGTTCTTCGCCGACGAGGGCGGCGGCGTACCGGCGGCCCGGGCCATGGCCGCCCATCCCGGCCCGGCGGCACTGCTGATCGGTCCGGAAGGCGGCTTCGACGATGCCGAGCGAGAGGCGATCCGCGCGCTGGAGCAGGCGGTGGGTATCGGCCTTGGCCCCCGCATCCTGCGCGCCGATACGGCGGCGGCGGCGGCCATGGCGGTCTGGATGGCGACGGCCGGCGATTGGTAAGGGGGTACTGGCGCCGGGGCCGGCTCGCCGCTACATGGCGCGCCATGAGCACGAAAACCGTTTCGAACAGCAACGCTGTCGCGATCGAGGATCGTGCTCAGCTCGTTTCCTATTTCGCGGAGGGCGAAAAGCCGGCCGAACGCTGGCGGATCGGCACCGAGCACGAGAAATTCGTCTACAGGCTCGGCGATCTCCGCGCCCCGTCCTGGGAAGAGCCCGGCGGGGTTCGCGACCTGCTGCTCGGGCTGACCGAATTCGGCTGGCAGCCGGTCGAGGAGGGCGGCAAGGTGATCGCGCTGTCCGGCCCGGACGGCACGATCAGCCTGGAACCGGCGGGCCAGCTAGAGCTGTCGGGCGCGCCGCTGGAAAACATCCACGAAACCTGTGCGGAGGCGGATCGCCACCTGAAGCAGGTGAAGGCGGTGGGCGAAAAGCTGGGCCTCGGCTTTCTGGGGCTGGGCATGTGGCCGGACAAGGCGCGTGCGGACCTGCCGATGATGCCCAAGGGCCGCTACGGCATCATGGCCGGCCACATGCCGAAGGTGGGCGGCCTCGGCCTCGACATGATGCTCAGGACCTGCACCATCCAGGTCAATCTCGATTACGAATCCGAAGCCGACATGCGCAAGAAATTCCGCGTCGGCCTCGCCCTCCAACCGCTGGCAACCGCGCTGTTCGCCAATTCGCCCTTCACCGAGCGCAAGCCCAACGGCTTCCTTTCCTATCGCAGCCATATCTGGTCGGACACCGATCCCATGCGCACCGGCATGCTGCCCTTCGTGTTCGAGGACGGTTTCGGCTATGAACGCTATGCCGACTATGCGCTCGATGTGCCGATGTACTTCGTCTATCGCGACGGCAAATATATCGACGCCGCCGGCCTCAGCTTCCGCGACTTCCTGAATGGCGAGCTGTCGGTCCTGCCCGGCGAGAAGCCGACGATGGAAGACTGGGCGGATCATCTTTCGACCGCTTTCCCCGAGGTGCGGCTCAAGACCTTCCTGGAGATGCGCGGGGCCGATGGCGGGCCGTGGGGCCGGATCTGCGCGCTTCCGGCCCTGTGGGTCGGCCTGCTCTATGACGGCACGGCGCTCGATGCGGCGTGGGACCTCGTCAAGCATTGGACGCTGGAGGAACGACAGGCGCTGCGCGACGCGGTGCCGAAGCACGGGCTGGACGCGCCGGTGCCGGGTGGGCGTATCTTGCGCGACCTGGCGCCGGAACTGCTCGACATCGCCAATGCCGGGTTGACCGCGCGGGGCCGGCTGAACGCGTCGGGCGACAATGAAAGCGGTTTTCTCGATCCGCTGCGCGAAATCGTGCGCAGCGGCAAGGTGCCGGCGCAGGTGCTGCTAGATCACTATGCCGGCGAATGGCAGGGCGATGTCTGCCGCATCTATGCGGAAACGCGCTTCTAGAACGGCTTGTGATCGCGCAGACCCGTTGGTCCTGAGCCTGTCGAAGGACTGTCTTTCTCTGTCGGGAAGAAAACAGGACGGTGCTTCGACAGGCTCAGCACGATCGGGGACGGGTAGCCTTAGCTGACCGCGATCCGCTCCAGAGCCTTGTTCCTAGGCGCCGGTAGTGGGCGAGGCCGGCATGCGCGGTTCGCCCTTCATCCAGGCGAACAGGCGCGGGACGGGGCCGTTGCGCTCCATCCAGTCCCAATAAGCGCGATAGTCCGGGTCGGCGAGCAGATGCCGCTCCTCGGTGCGGGCGCGCCAGTAATAGACCCCGGCGACGACGCCCATCAGCACGGTGGCGCGCACCGCGTCGGTCCAGCTTCCCAGCGTCAGCACGGGAATGGTCGACAGCAGCCAGAACAGGTTCTTGGACAGATAGGCCGGGTGGCGCGACAGCGCATAGGGTCCGTTGGTGATGATGCCGCGGTGGGTGAGGTTGGAAAAGCGCAGGCCGAACGCGACCGTGGCCCAGGCATAGATCGCCGTCAGCGCAACCAGGGTCGCACCGACTGCCGCAAGCAAGACGGGATGGCCCGCGAACCAGTGCGTCCAGTCCGACGTGCCGGGATGATAGTCGAGCGGCTCGCCCTCGCCCATCAGGGTGAAGGGCGGATAGCAGATGAGCGCTGCCATCCAGGCGGCGGCATAGGGATTGGCGGTGCGGATATGCGCGTCGAGCGGCTTCATCGTCAGCATGTAGCCGACCGTCGCGAAGGCGACGTCGATGGAAAACATGAACGTGATCAGCCAGTTGGACAGCGCAACCGGGTCGCGCCACATGCCGGCGACATCACCGCGCACGAAATTGCCGAAACCCGGCGGCACGATCGCGAGCATGAAGGCGAGGAAGAAGGCCTTCACCGCCCAACAGCGCAGATGGTTGTAGATCGCGTCGTGCACGATCGGCTGCTTCAGCCCCAGGATCCACGCGCCGAGCGCCCAGCAGCCGTCGCGCGGCGCCACCAGATAGCGGTCGAGCCAGACGATATAGGGAACGGACAGGATGACGAGCACCGGCGCCGCGCGCTCGAAACACCACATCGCGAAGGGGAAAGCGCCCCATTCGAAGCTCCAGTAGAAGCGCGACACGGCGTAGATGCCGGCGATCCCGGCCCAGGTCAGCCACAGGCCTGCGATCTTCACCATGCTGATGTCGATCGTCTCGCGCCACTTCCGCGGGGCATGCCAGTCGATGCCGGTGGAGGGCCGGCGATGCACCTTGTCGACAAGGATCGACCACACGACCATCGGCAATCCGCAGGCAGCGACATTCACCAGCGCGGCATAGGGTCCGTCCATGCCGTAATATGTCGCGATCGTCGTCCAGACGAGCAGGCCGGCGATGCCGACGAGACCGGTGCCGGTACTCGTGGCCGAACGCGGACGGGGATCGGCGGCCGTTCGACGGGCGAGCGCGAGATCGTGGAACATGGCGCCCGCTCTATCGACCAATGGTAAGCAAGCCGTGAAGCGCTTTTCGCCGGGTCCGGCGCCCGACACTGGACGCGCTGCCTTCAACTGGGTAGCAAATTACCTTCAGCCCGATTTCGCACCCTTCCATCGCTTCAAAGGACCGTGGTTCATGATCCATCGCTTCGCGTTCGCTACCCTGCTTCTTGCCTCCACAGCCGCCAACGCGCAGCAGATCTCGAAACCCAACCCGGTTCCCTTCACCGACACGATTCCCGCCGCGCGCGATATCCCCTATCCCGGCACGATCGATATCGACATCGACGCGACCAACACGCGCCAGGGTATCTTCAGCGTCGAACAGACCATTCCCGTGACGCAGTCGGGGCCGTTCACACTGCTCTATCCGCTGTGGATTCCGGGCCACCATTCGCCGACCGGGCCGGTCGAGAAAATCGCCGATCTGCACATCACCGCGAACGGCAAGGAAGTGCCGTGGACGCGCGACGATGTCGACGTCGCCGCCTACCACCTCGACGTGCCGGAGGGTGCGCGCGAACTCAAGGTGCGCTTCAAGTTCCTGTCGCCGACCGCATCGAACCAGGGGCGCATCATGATGACGCCGGAGATGCTATCGCTGCAATTCGACAAGATGACGCTCTACCCGGCCGGCTATTATGTGCGCGGCATCCCGGTACAGGCGACGGTGAAATATCCCGAAGGGTGGACGGCGGTTTCGGGCCTGCCCGCCAACGACCGCGGTTCGACCTACACCTACCAGAAGACCAATTATCAGGTGCTGGTCGATTCGCCCGTGATCGCCGGCGAATATTACAAACAGTGGGAATTGTCGCCGAAGGTCGACCTGAACGTCGTCGCCGACAGCCCCGAGGAGCTGGAAGCGGCGCCGGAGCAGATCCAGAAGCACAAGAATCTGGTCGAGCAGGCGGTCAAGCTGTTCGGCGCGCAGCATTACGACCAGTACGAAT
Source organism: Stakelama saccharophila (assembly GCF_032229225.1). Taxonomy (NCBI): domain Bacteria; kingdom Pseudomonadati; phylum Pseudomonadota; class Alphaproteobacteria; order Sphingomonadales; family Sphingomonadaceae; genus Stakelama; species Stakelama saccharophila. The sequence continues at coordinate 310,506 of NZ_CP135076.1, read as the reverse complement.
TCCTGCTGACCATCTCCGACTATCTCGGCGGAATCGGCCTGGAACATCATCGCAGCTCGGAAAACGGCGTCGACACCGGCTATTTCACCGACTGGGAGAATAATGTCGGCGCGCGCAACCTGCTGCCGCACGAGTTCACGCATAGCTGGGACGGCAAGTTCCGCCGGCCCGAAGCGTTGTGGACGCCCGATTACCGGATGCCGATGCGCGATGACGGCCTGTGGGTCTATGAAGGCCAGGACCAGTTCTGGGGCTATGTGTTGCAGGCGCGTTCCGGCCTCGTTTCGAAACAGCATACGCTGGATGCCTATGCCCGCATCATGGCGAGCTATGACGACAAGGCCGAACTCGGCTGGCGTCCGCTGATCGATACCACCAACGATCCGATCATCAACCAGCGGTCGCCGCGCGGCTGGTACAGCCTGCAGGGTTCGGAGGATTATTACAATGGCGGTCTGCTCGTGTGGATGGGGGTCGATTCGCTGCTGCGCGAGAAATCGAACGGCGCGAAGTCGCTCGACGACTTCGCCAGGGCGTTCTTCGGCATCAAGGATGGCGACTGGGGCGAGGTGACCTATTCGTTCCAGGACGTGGTCGACACGCTCAATTCGATCGTGCCCTACGACTGGGCGACCTATCTGAACAGGAAACTGCGCGAACCCGGCATCAGCGATCCATTCGAGGGTTTCCGCCGCAACGGCTATCAGCTCGTCTATACCGACACGCCGAGCGACTATCAGAAGAAGCTGATGGCCGGACGGGATTATATCGACGCGTCGAACTCGATCGGCGTGAGCGTCGGCAGCGACGGCGATGTCTCTTCGGTGAACTGGGGCAGCCCGGCATTCGAGGCGGGGCTCGATTCGGCCAGCCATATCGTTGCGGTGAACGGTGTCGAATATTCGAATGACCGGCTGACCAACGCCATCAGCGCGGCCAAGGACGACAAGGAGCCGATCCGCCTGCTCATTGAGGACGCCGATCACTACCGCGAAGTCGCCATCGACTATCACGATGGTCTGCGGTATCCGCACCTCGAAAAGATCGGACAGGGCGAAACCGGCCTCGACCGGCTGCTCGCCCCGAAATAAGGACGGGTTGACACTTTATGCGTATCGATATGGTGCCAGTCGGGGAAAACCCGCCGCACAACGTGAATGTGATCATCGAGGTGCCGGTGGGCGGCGAACCGGTGAAGTACGAGTTCGACAAGAAGTCGGGCGCGCTGTTCGTCGACCGGATCCTGCATACGCCGATGCGCTATCCGGCCAATTATGGTTTCGTGCCGCACACGCTGTCGCCGGACGGCGATCCGATCGATGCGCTGGTGATCGCGCGTTCGTCCTTCGTGCCGGGCTGCGTGGTCCGCGCCCGGCCGATCGCCGTCCTGAACCTGGAAGACGAGCATGGCGGCGACGAAAAGCTCGTCTGCGTGCCCGAGGACACGACCTTTCCCTATTACGCCAAGGTCGGCCAGAAGGACGACCTGCCGCCCATCATCTTTCAGCAGATCGAGCACTTCTTCACCCACTATAAGGATCTCGAGGCCGAGAAGTGGGTGCGCATCGGCAAGTGGGGCGATGCCGAAGAGGCCAAGCGCATCCTTCAGGAAGCGGTCGACCGGGCAGGCCAGAAAGCCGCCTGAACGAGTCGATGCAGGGACGGTGCCGCCATGGCGCCGTCCCGGTCGTCAGCCGCGTCGCCGCGCCGTCATCAGGTAATCCAGCCGCAGGTCGCTCGACAGGACGAAGCCGCGGCCGGATGAGTAGCCGAGGCCGCGCAGGTCGCTGACTTCCAGCCCTTCCGCCTCGATCAGGTCCGTCAGTTCCTCGGGCGTCAGGAAGCGGTTCCAGTCGTGCGTCCCCTTTGGGATCGCGCCCGTCCCCTCGCCGATGGTGATCAGTCCGAGGCGCGACAGCGGCGTGCGGTTCGGCGTCGACAGGACCAGTATCCCGTCCTCGCCGAGCGCCGCCGCGAGGCCGCGGACGAAGGCCGCCGGATTGGCGACGTGTTCGATCACCTCCATCGACGTCACGAGATCGAAGGTGCGACCGGCTACCGCCGCGATGCCGCCTTCGTGATAGTCGATGTCCAGGCCCGACGCCGCCGCGTGTGCGCGCGCCGCACCGATATTCTCGCCGGCCGCATCGACGCCCGTCACCTGTGCGCCCAGTCGGGCCAGCGGTTCCGCCAGCAGGCCTGCCCCGCAGCCGACGTCGAGCGCCGTCTTGCCGGCGAGCGGCGTGAAACCGCGTTCGTCGGCATCCCAATGGGCGTCGATCACCTCGCGCAGATAAGCGAGCCGAACCGGATTGAGCCGGTGGAGCATCGCCGAGGACCCTTTCGGGTTCCACCAGTCGGCGGCGAGCTTGCCGAAATGCGCGGCTTCCGCCGGATCGATCGTCGTGTCGGGGTCGGCCATGGAACCCGCATATCAGCAGCGGTGCCGCATCCCAAGCGGATTGCGGCGGCGCCAAGCGGTCGTTCTGCGTCCGAAAGCAGTGCTATGCTTGCCTTGGCGCCGGGCGCTTCCTATCAGGCCGCACCCCGCAGCTACAGGAAACCCGCATGGCGCGCATCGTGATGAAGTTCGGCGGCACCTCCATGGCCGGGATCGAACGCATCCGCGCCGTTGCCGCCCGCGTGAAGCACGAATGGGAGGCGGGCAACGAGATCGCCGTCGTCGTGTCGGCCATGGCGGGTGAGACCGACCGGCTGGTGAACTTCTGTCGCGAGGCATCGTCGCTCTACGACGCGCGCGAATATGACGTGGTGGTGTCCTCCGGCGAACAGGTTACCAGCGGGCTGCTGGCGATCGCGCTGCAGGCGATCGGCGTTCCGGCGCGTTCCTGGCTCGGCTGGCAATTGCCGATCCGCACATCGGACGGCCACGGCTCCGCGCGCATCGCGGAAATCGACACGAACGGGCTGGCGGCGGCACTGGTGGCGCGCGAGGTCGCCGTCATCCCCGGCTTTCAGGGCGTGGCGGCCGGCGAGCGGGTGGCGACGCTCGGCCGTGGCGGGTCGGATACCAGCGCGGTCGCCATGGCCGCGGCGATGAAGGCGGACCGATGCGACATCTATACCGATGTCGACGGCGTCTATACCACCGACCCGCGCATCGTGCCGCGCGCACGCAAATTGTCGCGCGTCACCTATGAGGAAATGCTGGAGCTGGCGAGCGTCGGGGCCAAGGTGCTGCAAACCCGCTCGGTCGGGCTGGCGATGAAGGAAGGCGTGCGCGTACAGGTATTGTCGTCGTTCACCGAGGCCACGGACGATCCGGAGCCCGGCACCCTGATCGTCGGCGAAGAGGAGATCGAGGATATGGAACGGCAGCTCATCACCGGCATCGCCCATGACAAGGGCGAGGCGAAGATCACGCTCACCGAGGTGCCCGATCATCCCGGCGCCGTGGCGTCGATCTTCGGTCCGCTGGCCGAGGCGAACATCAATGTCGACATGATCGTGCAGAATATCGCCCATTCGGCGGGCTCTACCGACGTCACCTTCACCGTGCCGCAAGCCGACATGCCGCGCGCGCTGGAGGCGCTGGAAAACAACCGCGAGGCCATCGGCTTCGGCGGAATGGTCCACGACACCCGGGTATCGAAGATTTCGGTCGTGGGCGTGGGCATGCGCAGCCATGCCGGCGTCGCGTCCAAGATGTTCAAGACACTGGGCGACCGGGGGATCAACATTCAGGCGATCACCACGTCCGAGATCAAGGTCAGCGTGTTGATCGAGGAAGACTATACCGAACTGGCGGTGCGCGTGCTGCACACCGCCTACGGCCTGGATGCCGAGGACGCCGCCTGAAACGGCGCCGGCGCGCCGTCAGTCGACGGTCAGCGTCAGCGCGCGCACGAGCTTGCGATCGATCGGTTCGTCGAAACGACAGCCGACCATGCCGTCCCGACTCCACACCGCCGTCGCGGCGACCGGCATACTGCCTTCGAACCGCAGCCACAGACGTTCGCCATCGGGTTGGTCATCGCCGGCGAGGCGGCAGCCATAGGCCGAAAGGTCGCACAGCCGCGCCTCGACCGCTTCCTGTTTGTGGCGGCGCGTCGTGGCCCGCGTGACGAATACGGGATGCCGCGGCGCGCGGCGCTGTTCGACGAGCGCCGGTCCTACCGGCCGATATTGGGTCATGCGTGTCGCCATCATCATCCCCCCACAACGCGCTTAAGCTGACCGCAGACGGTTAATACCCGATTAACACGCCCGGAAGCGGTGCACTTCCTGCTGTCCCCGCGCGACCGGCTGTGGCAGCAAAGGGGCGATGACCGACGACCGCGCGCTTCCCGACACCCAGCATCACGGACTGGTGGGCCTGCTCCCGCGGCGGGCGCGCCCTTATGCCCTGCTGGCGCGGCACGACCGCCCGATCGGCTGGTGGCTCCTGTTCTGGCCCGGCGCCTGGGCGATCGCCCTGTCCGGCGGCGCCATCGCGCGCTGGGACCTGCTGTTGTGGTTCCTGCTGGGTGCGATTGCGATGCGCGGGGCGGGCTGCACCTATAACGACATTGTCGACCGCGATCTCGACCGCAGGGTGGCGCGCACGCGAAGCCGGCCGCTCGCCAGCGGTGCGGTGTCGTTGCAGGCCGCCTGGACGTGGCTGGTACTGCAATGCCTCGTCGGTCTGGTCGTGCTCGTCCAGTTGAACCTGGTCGCCGCGGGGGTCGCGCTGGCCAGTCTGGCGCTTGTCGCGGCCTATCCGTTCATGAAGCGGATCACCTGGTGGCCGCAGGCGTGGCTGGGTCTCGTCTTTTCCTGGGCGGCGCCGGTCGGCTGGGCGGCGGTGACGGGCGGCATCGCCTGGCCGGGCCTGCTCGTCTATGCCGGCGCCGTCTTCTGGGTGATCGGCTACGACACCATCTATGCCTTGCAGGATGTCGAGGACGACGCCCTGGTCGGCGTTCGCTCGTCCGCGCGGCGGCTCGGCAGCAAGGTACGGCCGGGCGTGGCGCTCTTCTACGCGGTTGCGCTCGCTTGCTGGGCGGGCGCGATCTGGCTGGTGCGGCCCGATTGGCTCGCGCTCCTGGCGCTCCTGCCGATGGCGGGACATCTCGCCTGGCAGGTTCTGACGCTCGACACCGCCGACGGCGCAAGTGCGCTGGCGCGGTTCCGTGCCAATCGCAATGCAGGCTTCCTGATGTTCGCGGCCTGTTTCGTGGTCGGCACGGCGTCCGCACTTTGACGATTGCGGTTCGCCACCCTAAATCGCGTCGATGCTGACCCCCGAAACGTCCCGATCGCTTGCCCAGTCCGCCGTAGACCGGGCGATTGCCCGCGGCGCCGATGCCGCCGATGCGCACTACATCACCGACCGGTCGGTGGCGGTTTCGGTGCGGCTCGGCGCGCTGGAGGATGTGGAGCGGTCCGAGGGGGACACCCTTACCCTGCGCGTCTTCATCGGCCGACGATCGGCGAGCGTATCGTCGTCCGACCTGTCGGACGGCGCGCTTGCCGCACTCGCCGACCGGGCGATAGCGATGGCGCGCGAGGCGAGCGAGGACCGCTGGTCGGGCCTCGCGCCGGCGGAACGGCTGCTGCACGGCAGCCCGCCGCATCTCGACATCGACGACGGCGCCGACGTCTCGCCCGAGGCACTGAAGCAGCGTGCTCTGGTTGCCGAGGAGGCCGCGCGGAGCATCGCCGGCGTGACCAACAGCGAGGGCGGCTCTGCCTCCGCAAGCCGAACCATTACCGCACTCGCCACCAGCCACGGCTTTGCCGGCAGCTATGCGACCAGCTCGCATGCGATCTCTGCCAGCGTGGTGGCGGGCCGCGCCGGTGCGCTGCAGCGGGACCATGCCCACCACACCACCCGCCATCTGCGTCTGCTCGACGCGCCGGAAGATATCGGCCGGCTGGCCGGGGAACGCGCCGTCGCGCGGCTGTCGCCCGCGCGTATCGGCAGTGCGACGATGCCGGTGGTGTTCGACCCCAGGGTCGGCGGTTCGCTGATGGGCGCTTTTGTCGGCGCGATTTCGGGTACGCGCATCGCCGCACGCACGAGCTTTCTGCGGGACGCACTGGGCCAGCGGGTCTTCGCCCGCGGCGTGACCATCCGGGACGATCCCCACCGGCCCCGCGGCCTGCGCTCGCGCCCCTATGATGGCGAGGGTGTGGGCGGATCACCGGTTTCGATCGTCGAGGACGGCCTGCTCGAAACCTGGCTGCTCGACAGCGCCTCGGCGCGGCAACTCGAAATGGAGCCGACCGGCCATGCCGCGCCGGGGGGCGGCGTGTCCGTCAGCAACCTGTACATGGAAGCGGGCAACGTGCCGGTGGAGTCGCTTGTCGCGGACATCGAGCGCGGGGTGTGGGTCACCGAGCTGATCGGCCAGGGCGTCAACCCGGTGACGGGCGATTACAGTCGCGGCGCCGCCGGCTTCCTGATCGAAAAGGGCGAAGTGACGACACCGGTGGCGGAGATCACCGTCGCCGGCAACCTGAAGGACATGTTCGCACGGGCCATGCCCGCCAACGACCTGGAATTTCGCTATGGCGTCAATGTCCCGACGCTGCGCATCGACGGAATGACGGTGGCTGGTGACTGAAACGCTCGCCGATGCGGTGCGGTCCGTCACGGCCGACGCCGGCGCGCTCGCGATGAAGCGCTGGCGCACCGATTTCCGCCGTTGGGAGAAATCGCCCGGCAACCCGGTGTGCGAAGTCGACCTGGAGGTCGATCACCTGCTGCGCCAGCGGCTGGGTGCACTTTTGCCCGATGCCGGCTGGCTGTCGGAGGAAACCAAGGACGACGCCAGCCGACTCGCCGCGACGCGGATTTGGGTGGTCGACCCTATCGACGGCACGCGCGACTATATCCGCGGGCGGGAAGGCTGGGCCGTGTCGGTCGCGCTGATCGAACGCGGCCAGCCGGTCGTCGGCGTGCTCGATGCCCCGGCCCGGGGCGAGCACTGGCACGCCGAAAACGGCAAGGGCGCCTATCGCGGCGTCCAGAGGATCATGGCGAGCGATCACGCCACGCTTTCCGGCGCGCGCGTCCCGGCCGAACATCTCCCCAAGGCGGACCGCGACTTCACCACGGTCTACAAGCCCAATTCGATCGCGCTGCGCATCGCGATGGTGGCGGCGGGCGATGCTGATTTGGTTGCGACGCTGCGCTGGGGCAATGAATGGGACATCGCCGCCGCCGTCCTGATCGCGCGGGAAGCGGGTGCGGCGGTGACCGATGCGCTGGGTCAGCCGCTCGCGTTCAATTCGCCGGAAGCGCATGCCTTCGGCGTGCTGGCCACAGCGCCCGCCATCCACGATGCGGCGCGCGAGCGGCTGGCGGCGCGGTCGGTATTGGCGAAAGGGGCGGCACCCGCGCCGGGCGGCTGACGCCTACATCCGGTTCGGATGCGGTCCGATGCGCCCGTCGGGATCGTCCATCCGGTCGATCGCGGCCATGTCTTCGTCGTCCAGGGTCCAGCCCAGGGCGCCCAGATTGTCGGCCAGGTGATCGGGGGCGCCTGCCTTCGGAATTACCGACAGGCCCGATTGCAGGTGCCAGCGCAGGACGACCTGTGCCGCCGACCGGTCGTGCTTTTCGGCGATCTGCGCGATCCGCCGGTCCTTCAGGGCGGCTCCCTGGCCGAGCGGGCTCCAGCTCTGGGTGACGATGCCGTGCCGGTCGTGAAATGCCCGTGCTTGCCTTTGCTGGAATCCGGGGTGCAGTTCGATCTGGTTCACCGCGGGCAGTTCGCCGGTTTCGGCGGCGATGCGCTCGATATGTTCGGGAAGGAAGTTGGACACGCCGATCGATTTCGCCCGGCCGCTCTTTCGTAACCCGATCAGCGCCTTCCAGGTTTCGACATACCTGTCCTGCGCCGGACAGGGCCAGTGGATCAGATAGAGATCGACATCGTCGCGGCCCAAGAGGGCAAGGCTTTCCTCGAACGCCTGCATCGCCGCGTCATGGCCCTGCTGCGGGTTCCACAACTTGGTGGTCAGGAAGACGGTGTCGTCATCCGCCACGCCGCTGCCGACCCCGCGTTCATTGTCATACATGGCTGCCGTATCGACCAGGCGGTAGCCGAGATCGATGCCGCGACGCACGACCGCATCGGCCTGCGAATCGGGGATCTTGTACGTGCCGAGACCGAGAGCGGGAATATGGCGGCCATCGTTCATCTGCAGCATGGGAGTATCGGTCATGCCGTCTCCAACCGATGGACCGGCCGATGGTTCAGCCGTTCGTCAAAGAACGCGCAGGAAGCTTTCCGCTTCCGACGAGAGCTGTTCGGCGTCCTCCGCCAGGCGGCGCGCCAGCGAACGCATGTCGTCGGCGCCGCGCGAGGCGGTGGCCGCGCTCCATGCGATTGCCTCCGTATCGCTTTGGATCACGGCCGTCGCCTCCGCGACTTCGGCGGTGTTTTCGGCAATGGAGTGCGTACCGCTTGCCTGCCCCGCAACTTCGCGCTCGATCTCGCCGGAGCGCGAGGCGATGGCGGCGATCGCGGTTTCGACCTTGCCATGGGTATCGGTCACTTCCCGCACGGCCATCTGCATTTCGCCGACATGCTCGATGATCGTCTTGGCCGCGTCCGACGCCCGGCGGGAAAGCGCCTTCACCTCGTTGGCGACGACGGTGAAGCCGCGCCCGGCCTCGCCGGCACGGGCCGCTTCGATGCCGGCGTTGAGCGCCAACAGGTTCACCTTGGCCGCGATCTCGCTGATCAGCCCGATCACCGCATCGATCGACTGGGCCGAGCGCGAGAGATCGGCGGTACGCGCGCTACCCCGCGCGACGAGGGCGACGGCATCGGAAGCCACCGCCTTGGCTTCGCGCGTATTGGCCGAAATCTGGGCCAGAGCGGTGGCGAGCCGGCGGCCCTGTTCGGCAATGGCAGCGAGATTGCCGTTGCCCTGCGCTGCGGCCGCAGCGACCGATGACGCGCTTTCGCCCGTGGTGCTCGCGCGTTCGGCGGTGGCAACGGCATTGGCCTCGATGCGCTCTGCGAGACCGACCATGTCGCGCGACAGCAGGGCGACGTGCCGCTCGAAAGCCTTGCTGGCGGCTTCCACCTGCTGCGAGCGCGCCAGTCGCGAACGGGTGCGCGACAATTCGTGCTCGGCTGCCAACTGGATCAGGCGGCGATTGGAAATGGCGCAGTGGAAGCGGCCGCCGCGCGTCAGGATCATGCCTTCGGATCCGTCGGCGGCGCGATAGCGGTCGATGATCTCCGGAACGGGCAGGCTGGCCTCGGCGACCGGGCAGGATCGGACATATGCGCCCAGATCGGCGCCGTAGGACGGGTTGCGCAGCAAGGCGTGGCCGAAGGGATTGAGCAGCAACTGCCGGATGTCGCGATCGAACAACGCGCCGACGGGCTGGTCGAGCGCATCAACCACCGGCAACAGGCGTAGCGCCGTATCGCGGTAGAAACGGTCGATGGCGCGGTGCAGCGGCGTATCCGCGCGGACATGCTCGTCATTGCCGTCGTCGGCGCGCAGCCAGCCGATGTCTGCGGAGGCCGAAACGACGGCGAGGGGCGATGTGGTCTGCATGGCCGCCCTGCTATACCGAAGAAGGTAAATGCGGGTTTGCCGTGGGATGACAGTTCGAAGACATCGGCAAAAAGTGCGCGCCGACAATCGGCCGCATCAGGCGGCGACCGGCCCCTCTGGCGCGAGCCGGTGCGTGCACAGTTGCGCTTGCGGCGTATCGGCGTCGTCCAGCGCGGCCACGGTCACCCAGCCGTCGCGGCGAAGCGCCGCGGCGTGATCCGGATCGGTGCCGAGCGGCAGGAACAGGCGTTTGCGACCCTCGCCGCCGGCCCGCCCCACGAGGACCGCGTCGGCGTAGAGCGAAAAGCCGACCGCAGCCTCTTCGCGCCCGTCGCCATGGACGATCGTATAGCTGCCGCCGCGCCCGACGGCGTCGCGCGAGCCCGCGGCGAACAGGGAAAAGCCGAACCAGCTTTGATATTCGAACCCGTGCAGTTCGGTCGGGTCGAGCGTCATGGCGACCGAGCCGCGCACCCGGTCGGCGATCCGCGCCATGCCGTCGAGCCTGCTGGCAAGCGCCGCCGAACCATACGCGCGCAGCCCGGCCAGCGCCTCGTCGAACGGCCCGGCCGCCGCGACCAGGGGCAGATATGCGGGGTCGATCGCCGCGACACCGGCGGCGTCCTTCGCATCCAGTCGCTGACGCAGCGCGGAGAGCCGCTCCCGCGAAAGCCGGCCATCGGCGAGTGTGTCGACAAGATCGGGCAGGGTGAAGTCGATCGACAGACCGTCCACGCCCGCCGCCTGCAACGCCTCGACCGCCACCGCGACGATCTCTTTCGCCGCGGCGACGCCATCGCTGCCGATCAGTTCGACGCCGATCTGGCGCATGGCGCGCTCGGGGTGGAGCTGCGGCGCGCGCAGCTTCACGACGGGTCCGGCATAGGACAGGCGCACCGGGCGCGGATGGTGGCCCATGCGGGTCGCGGCGATGCGGCCGATCTGCGCCGTCATGTCGGTGCGGATGGCAAGCGTGCGCTGCGAGACGGGATCGACGAACCGTACCGCATCGTGCGCACTGCCCGACTTCAACCGGCTGGCGAGCGAATCCTCGAACTCGGCGAGCGGCGGGTCGACGCGTTCATAGCCATGGGCGTGTGCGGTGGCGAGCACGCGCGCCTCCAGCGCCGCCGCGGCGTCGGCATGAGGCGGCAGGCGGTCGTGAAAGCCCTGGGGGAGCAGTCCGGAAGTCATCGTGCCGCTCCCCCTAGCGCCATCAGAAGTCGAGCGCCATCGCGGTCTTCACGCCGTCCATGCCGCGCAGCGTGGTCAGCAATTCGGGCGTGATGTCCTGATCGACGGAGAGCAGCAGCACCGCTTCGCCGCCGGTCGCGCGGCGGCCGAGATGGAAGGTGCCGATATTGACGCCCGCTTCGCCCAGCGCGGAGCCGATGCGGCCGATGAAGCCGGCCTTGTCGGCATTGACCACGTACAGCATCTTGCCGGCGAGATCGGCTTCGACCTTGATGCCGAACAATTCGACCAGCCGCGGCTCCGTGTTGGAGAACAGCGTGCCGGCGACAGATCGGTCGCCCTCGTCCGTCTGCACCGTGATGCGCACCAGCGTATGGTAATCGCCCTCGCGGTCATGGCGCACTTCGCGCACGTCGAGGCCGCGTTCCTTGGCCAGGAAGGGCGCGTTGACCATGTTCACGGAGTCGGAATAAGCGCGCATCACGCCCGCCAGCACGGCGCCGGTGATCGGCTTCTGGTTGAGCTCGGCGGCCGCGCCCTCGGTTTCGATCGCGATCGATTTGAGCGCGTCCTGGGCAAGCTGGCCGACCAGGCTGCCGAGCTTTTCGGCCAGCGCCATATAAGGCTTCAGGAGCGGCGCCTCCTCGGCCGACAGGCTCGGCATGTTGAGCGCGTTGGTGACGCCGCCCGACAGCAGATAGTCGGACATCTGCTCGGCGATCTGGATGGCGACATTGACCTGGGCCTCGGTCGTCGATGCGCCCAGATGCGGGGTGGAGATGAAGCCCGGCGTGCCGAAGAGCGGGTTTTCCCTGGCCGGCTCCTCGACGAACACGTCGAGCGCCGCGCCGGCGATATGGCCCGAATCCAGACCTTCCTTGAGTGCCGCCTCGTCGATGAGCCCGCCGCGCGCGCAGTTGATGATGCGCACGCCCTTCTTGGTCTTGGCGAGATTCTCCTTCGACAGGATGTTCCTCGTCTGGTCGGTCAGCGGCGTATGCAGTGTGATGAAGTCGGCGCGTTTCAGCAGCGTGTCGAGATCGGCCTTCTCCACGCCCATTTCCAGCGCCCGCTCCTCGGTCAGGAAGGGGTCGTAGGCAACGACCTTCATCTTCAGCCCCCGCGCGCGGTCGGCGACGATCCCGCCGATATTGCCCGCGCCAATCAGGCCCAGCGTCTTGGACGTCAGCTCCACGCCCATGAACTTCTTCTTTTCCCATTTGCCGGCCTGGGTCGAGGCGTCGGCCTGGGGGATTTCGCGGGCGAGCGCGAACATCATCGCGATGGCGTGTTCGGCGGTCGTGATCGAATTGCCGAAGGGCGTGTTCATGACGACGATGCCCTTGGCCGAGGCGGCCTGCACGTCGATATTGTCGACGCCGATGCCGGCGCGGCCGACCACCTTCATATTGTCCGCCGCCTCGAGCAGGTCCCCGGTGACCTTGGTCGAGGAGCGCAGCGCCAGGCCGTCATACCGGCCGATAATGTCTTTCAGTTCTTCCGGGCTCTTGTCGGTGATCTCGTCCACCTCGACCCCGCGTTCGCGGAAGATCTGGGCGGCTTTGGGGTCCATCTTGTCGGAAATGAGTACCTTGGGCATGACGAATTGCTCCTTGCTGCAATTCGTCATCCTGACGAAGGTCAGGATCTCGGGCGGCACGAGCGACGCTCATCGGCGGGCAGGTGGCACGAGATCCCAGCCTACGCTGGGATGACGGTTGTTCGGGTTACGCGCTCTTCGCCTGTGCCCAGGCCCAGTCGAGCCAGGGGCCGAGCGCTTCGATGTCGGCGGTGTCGACGGTTGCGCCGCACCAGATGCGCAGGCCCGGCGGGGCGTCGCGATAGCTGGCGATGTCGTAGGCCGCGTCCTCGGCTTCGAGCAGCGAGACCATCTTCTTAACCAGCTTGCCCTGCGTATCGCCATCGGCGTCGGTGACGAGCTTGAGGCAGACGCTGGTGGTCGAACGCACCGCCGGGTCGGCCGCCAGATGGTCGAGCCAGTCGCGATCCGCGACGATCCGGCCGAGCGCCGCCGCATTGGCCTCGGAGCGCGCGACCAGCGCGTCGAGCCCGCCGATCGACTGCGCCCATTCAAGCGCGAAGATATAATCCTCGACCGCCAGCATGGACGGCGTGTTGATGGTCGAGCCTTCGAAGATGCCTTCGTTCAGCTTGCCGCCCTTCGTCATGCGGAAGATCTTCGGCAGCGGCCGGTCGGGCGTGTAGCTTTCCAGCCGTTCGACCGCGCGGGGCCCCAGGATCAGGATGCCGTGGCCGCCTTCGCCGCCCATCACCTTCTGCCAGGAGAAGGTCGTCACATCGAGCTTGTCCCACGGCATGTCGACCGCGAAGACCGCGCTGGTGGCGTCGGCGAAGGTCAGGCCGGTGCGGTCGTCGGCGATCCAGTCGCCATTCGGCACGCGCACGCCGCTGGTCGTGCCGTTCCAGGTGAAGATGACGTCATGGTCGGGGCTGACGCGCGTCAGGTCGGGCAGGTCGCCGTAATCGGCCTCGATCACCTCCGGGTCGATCCTGAGCTGCTTGACCGCGTCGGTCACCCAGCCGGCGCCGAAGCTTTCCCAGGCCATGCAGGTGACCGGCTTCGGACCCAGCATCGACCACATGGCCATCTCCACCGCGCCGGTGTCGGAGGCGGGGACGATGCCGATGCGGTGCGTGTCGGGCACCTTCAAAACCTCGCGCGTCAGGTCGATCGCGCGTTTCAGGCGCTCCTTGCCCAGTTTGGACCGGTGCGAGCGGCCGAGCGAATCGGTCGCCAGCTTCGATGCGTCCCAGCCCGGCGGCTTGGCGCAGGGGCCGGACGAGAAATAGGGGCGTGCCGGCTTTTCGGCAGGTTTGGCGGACGCACCCGTGGCGGGCGCGGTAGTCGTGTCAGTCATATAGTCTCTCCTTACAGAGAGCGCGCGCTGCGTTGGGACAGCGTGGCCCGCCGACGGGCCTAAAGATGTGCGGGCGCCTGTCAACTGCTGACGGATGCGCCGCGGCGCATTTCGGGACGGAGTGCGGGTTGCCAGCGGCGGCGGCGGTGCGTAGCGAGGGGGCGTGAAGCGCGTATTCGTTCTTGCGTCCATATTGTTGCTGTCGGCCTGCATTTTTGGCGGCGGAGACAGCGGAACCGGACCGCGACGTCCGGGCGCGCCGCATTCCAAACCGCATCTGAAGGCGGCGAAATCGGGCATCCCGACCGATGCCGAGACCCGGCAATGCTATGCCAGCCTGAACCGGAAGCGGGTGGAATTCCGCAGTCTGCCCGATCGCGGCACGCCTGGAAGCTGTTCGCGCATCGGCACGATCCAGTTGCTCGACATCGGCACGCCCGTCACCAATCTGGGCGCGATGCGCTGCGGCCTCGCCGACCGGTTCGTCAACTGGGTGCGCTACGGCATCCGCCCGGCGGCGCGCCAGATCCTGGGCAGCGACGTGGTGAAGATCGAAAGTTTCGGCACCTATTCCTGCCGCGGAATCGTCGGCAACGGAACGGCCAGCCGGCTTTCCGAACACGCCGTCGCCGATGCGGTGGACATCGCCGCCTTCGATCTTGCCGACGGCAGGCGGATCAGCGTGCTGGAGGGATGGAATTCGGACAACCAGCAGGTGCGCGCCTTTCTGCGGGTCGTGCACCGTTCGGCCTGCAAGCGCTTCTCCACGACGCTGGGGCCGGAATATAACAGCGCCCACCGCAACCATTTTCACATCGATATGGGCGGCGGTCATTTCTGCCGCTGATCGGGTGCGGCGCTTGCGCGCCTCGCCGGATCGGTTATGGCCGCGCCAATGACCGACAAGAATACCGACAAGGAAACCCGCCTGCCTTCGCGGGTCTTCCGGCCCGCCCAGCAGGAGGCGGAGACCGCCCGCACCCAGGTCCAGACGCCGCAGACCGAGCATCCGGCCTATCGCCTGGCGTTTCAGGACATGGACTTCCTGCTGCGCGAGGATCTGCGTCCCGTCCGGTTCCAGCTCGAATTGCTGAAACCCCAGCTCGTCCTGGACGAAGCGAAGATCGCGTCGACCTTCGTGATGTACGGCTCCGCGCGAATCCCGGAGCCGGCGAAGGCGCAGGCGCTCCTGGACCTGGCCGAGGACGAGCGCGCAAAGCGAATCGCCGAGCGGCTGATCGCCAAGTCGAAATATTACGACGTCGCGCGTGAACTGGGCCGGCTGGCGTCGAAATTCCCGCTCGACGAGGATGGGCACCGGCAGTTTGTGGTGTGTTCGGGCGGCGGGCCGTCGATCATGGAAGCCGCCAATCGCGGCGCGGCGGACATGGACGCCGAATCGATCGGTCTGAACATCGTCCTGCCGCACGAACAGGCGCCCAATCCGTATGTGACGCCCAGCCTGAGCATGCAATTCCATTATTTCGCGCTCAGGAAGATGCATTTCCTGCTGCATGCGCGCGCCGTGGCGGTGTTCCCGGGCGGTTTCGGCACGTTCGACGAGAGCTTCGAGCTGCTGACGCTGATCCAGACCGGCAAGATCGATCCGATCCCGGTGCTGTTCTACGGCCGCGACTTCTGGAACCGCGTCGTCGATTTCGAGGCGCTGTGCGAGGAGGGCGTAATCTCTCCGCGCGACCTCGACCTCATCACCTTCGTGGAAACGGCGGAGGAAGGCTGGAACGCGGTGCGCGACTTCTATCGCAAGCGGGACGAGGCCGTGGCCGAGGCGTTCCCCCCGGCCTGAGCGCCGTCGCGCGGCCGATCAGTCGTTCTGTTCGGCTTCCTCGGCCGCGCGTTCGTCCACCGACGGCGCGCCGGGAGCGGGCGTCGCCTCGTTGACGAGATTCGCCGTCGAGGTTGCGCCGGCCTGGTTTTCCAGGGCCTCTTCCTCGGCATTGGCCGGTTCTGTCGGCGCGGCGGGAAGCGGCACGTTCGAGCCGTGATTGTTGAGATAAACGATGATGTCGGCGCGGTCCTGCGGATCCGACAGGCCGGCGAAGGTCATCTTCGTGCCCGAGGCGAACTTGCGCGGGCTGGTGAGCCAGGCGTTCAGCTTCTCGAACGTCCATTCGCCGCCGACCGATTTCAGCGCGTCGGAAAAGGCGAAGCCGCCCCGGCCGTGTGCGACGGGATCGCCGACGATGGCGTACAGGTTCGGGCCGATGCCGTTGGGCGCGCCCTGATCGATGGTGTGGCAGGCCGAACACTTGTTGAAGATCTTGGCGCCGTTGTCGGGATCGGCGCTCGCCAGCAGCGTCGCCAGCGGAACTTCCTTCTCGCCGCCGGCGGCCTGTTCGACGCCCTCGATCGGATAGCCCATCGTTTCCGGCCGTTCGTCGTGAAAGACCATGCCGCTCACGATCGACAGTCCCAATGCCGAGGCACATCCTGCCAACACCCACCCGGCGATCGTGTTCGTCCGATTATCCATTGTGCCTGGTTCTCGCCCCGAAAGAAATCTGTGTTCCTTTAGGGGGCTCGATCCGCCATCGCAAGCCGAGCTTGCCACGAAGCGTCCGGCTTCGTAAGCGCGCGCTGCCATGCAGGAATTTCCGACGCCGGCGCGCCCGCTTGTCGCGCGCATGACCGAAGCCGCCGCGACCGCGCCCGAACGCGTGGTCGCGTTCCAGGGCGCGCCCGGCGCCAATTCGCACGTCGCGGCGCTGGAGGCCTTTCCCGACTGCCTGCCGCTGCCCTGTTTCGGCTTCGCCGACGCGATCGACGCGGTGCGGCAGATGCGGGCCGACCGGGCGATCATCCCGATCGAGAATTCGCTGCACGGCCGCGTCGCCGACATGCACTATCTGCTGCCGGAATCGGGGCTGGTCATCACCGCCGAGCATTTCCTGCGCATCCGCCACGCGCTGGTGGGACAGGGCCCGCGCGAGCGGGTGCGCCAGGCGATGAGCCATCCGCAGGCGCTGGGCCAGTGCCGCAACTGGCTGAACGCGCACGGCATCAGCCCGGTCGCCTATCCCGACACCGCCGGCGCCGCGGCGCTGGTGGCGGAAATGGGCGATCCCGAGGTCGCTGCCCTGGCCCCGCCCAAGGCGGCGGAGCTGTACGGGCTGGAGGTGCTGACCGACGACATCGCCGATGCCGACCACAACACCACCCGCTTCGTCGTGCTGGCGCGCGAGGCGGCGGACGGTGCGGTCGACGGCGCGGCGGTGACGACGCTGATCTTCGCGGTGAAGAACGTGCCGGCCGCGCTCTACAAGGCGCTGGGCGGGTTCGCGACCAACGGCGTCAACATGACCAAGCTGGAAAGCTATCAGCAGGGCGGCAGCTTCGCCGCGAGCGAATTCTATTGCGACATCGAAGGCGCGCCGGGCGACCCCGCGGTCGACCGCGCGCTGGAGGAACTGGCGTTCCAGACCAAATGGGTCCGCCTGCTCGGCACCTATCCGCAGGCCCGCCGCCGCGGTTGAGGCGGGCAGGCACAGGCACGGAAATCTGCCAAAGGTCGCACAGAGTCGCACCTCAGCGTGCGCGGGTGCGCGCGAGGGGAGAAGTATAACCGATATCAAAGAGCCGTGCCCGTGGTGGCACAGGCCGGCGGGTGTAGGAAAATGGTTTTCGGCGCGGTGCGGGCGTCGGGGGAGACATGGGTTCCTGCCTGCGCAGGAACGACGGAACGGGGGGAGGTCGGTTTATTTTCTCCTCCCTTTCGAGGCCTCTGCGAAAGGTGAGCGTACCCTTTTCATTTTTCGTCATGCCGGACTTGTTCCGGCATCCACGGCGCAGCAAACCAGCACCGTACGGGTTCGTGGTTCCGTGGCCCCCGGAACAAGTCCGGGGTGACGGGGAGTTTCGCGAGAAGTCTCTAGAAAGGGAGGGGGGAGGTTGTCAGCCGTCGGCCCAGGCGTGCATCAGGGTGTGGGCGATGGCGTAGGGCGGCGGTGGCAGGAAGGGGGCTGCGGGGTTGCCGGCGAGGGCGGCGCGGACGTCTTCGCGGGTGAACCACCGGGCGGATTCGAGTTCGTTTTCGTCAACGGTGATGGTGTCGTCGGTCGCCTCCGCAATGCAGGCGATCATCAGCGAGGAGGGGAAGGGCCAGGGCTGGCTGGCGACATAGCGGACGCCGCGCACGGGCACGCCGGCTTCCTCTGCGATTTCGCGGGCGACGGCTTCCTCGATCGCCTCGCCTACCTCAAGAAAGCCGGCGAGGGCGGAGTACCGGCCCTGCGGCCAGGCGGGTTGGCGGCCAAGCAGAGCGCGGCCGTCATGTTCGGCGATCATGATCACGACCGGGTCGACGCGCGGGAAATGCTCGGCGCCGCAGCCGTCGCAATGCCGCGCCCAGCCGGCGCGGTGGGGAGAGGTGCGCGCGCCGCAATTGGCGCAGAAGCCGTGGCGGGCGTGCCAGTCGATCAGACTGCGCGCGGCGGCGTAATGGGCGGCGTCTTCCGCGCGCATCGCATCGAGCATGGCGATCAGGGCGGGCGACCGGCCGGCGGCGGGCGGATCGTCGGGCAGGCGGGCGGCGAAATGCGGACGCGCTTCGCCGTCGAGGCCGAGCAGCATCAGTTCGGCCCGGTCCGGCGCTTCGGAAAGCGGCGCCCAGACGAGGCGGCCGTCCTCGTTCACCTCCGGCTCGGCGGCATCGAGGCGGAGCAGGCGCGCCCGCGCGTCGGCGCGGACACCGGCCAGCGCCGCCGGGTCCTGGCGCAGGTGATCGGCACGATCGAGCGTGCCGCCGGTGAAGCCGGGCGGGCGCACCGCGATCAGTCGCCGAGGTCGGAATAGACGGCCCGCACGACATCCTGGCGCAGCGGCCACTTGTCGCTGGGGAAATAGTTGACCATCACGGTGCCGCGCACGTCGTTTGCCGGGTCGACCCAGGCGATGGTGCCGGCCGCGCCGCCCCAGCCATAGGTCCCCCTGGCCGGGCCGCCGGGCACATCCTCCAGATAGACCGAGCCGCCCGCGCCGAAGCCCATTTTCGGGCCCGCGTCGGCATTGCCGCCGGTCGTGCCCGCAACGCCGGTGAAGGCGACGCCGTCGGGCAGCAGGTCGGACATGGCGAGATCGACCGTCCGCTGCTTCAGGATGCGGGCGCCATCGAGCGTGCCGCCATTTTGCAGCATGTGGAGGAAGCGGTCGTAATCGCGCGCCGACATCACCAGCCCGGCGCCGCCATAGGGAAAGGAGGGCGCCTCGAGGAACACCGAGCTTTGCGCCGGATCGAGCGGCACCCGGGCATCGCCGGCCCAGAAATAGTTGGTGACGAGCGTATCGGCCTTCGCCTGCGGCACCGTCCAGTAGCTTTCGGTCATATCGAGCGGGTCGAGGATATGTTGCTGCACGAACGTGTCGAAGGGCTGGCCGCTCGCGACCTCGATCACGCGGCCGAGTATGTCGAGTCCGATCGAATAGCTCCATCGGGTGCCGGGTTCGTAGGCGAGCGGCAGGGTGGCGACGCGCTCGGCAAAGGCCTTCAGACTGGCGGGCCGCACGGCGCGCATCTGCGGTTCCGTCTGTGCGTTGACGGCCGCCGGCAGGATGCCCTGCTCCTCATAGGCGGTCTTGAGCGCACCCCTGGAGATGATGTTGTAGCCCAGGCCGGCCGTGTGGGTCAGGAGATTGCGGATCGTGATCGGGTGCTCCGCCGGGTGGCTCGCCAGGCTGTCGCCGTCGGGCGTGTCGAGCACCTGCATGTCGGCGAAGGCGGGAATGAAGTCTGCGACCGGCTGATCGAGCGACAGCTTGCCGTCCTCGATCAGCATCATCGCCGCCATCGCGGTGACGGGCTTGGTCATCGAATAGACGCGCCACAGCGTATCGCGGTCGACCGCGGGCGCGCCCGTTTCGTCCGACAGGCGCCCGTCGGCGATGAAGGTGGTGGGGCGGTCGCCCTTGCCCACGGCGATGACGATGCCGGGCGCCTTGTCCTCGCCGACGAAGCTCTGCGCAAAGGCACGGGTCTTCGGCAGGGCGATGGCGGTCGCCGCATCGGCGGCGGCGCCGTTGCGCGGCGGCGCCGCCGTCAGCGGTACGGCCGGCGCTGTCAGCAGCACGGCGAGGGCTAGCGCACTCGCAACTTTCCGGAACATCTGCATCCCCATTCCCTTCATCCCTGCTTCTTCATCACCGCCGCCGCCTTGGCGAACAGGGTCGGCAGCCCGGCCGAATCGAGGTCGTCGATCGGCCACCACGACCCGGCCTCGGGGTTGATGTGCGCCTCGACACGCGCGCTCGCAAGCGTGCATTCCAGTGTGAAATGGGTGAAGCCGTGCCGAACGGTCGCATCGTGCAGGCGCCATTCGGCCGGGATCGGCGGTTCGGCAAGGCCCGGCGCCGCGTCGGTCCACGGGCCGGTAGGAAGTGCCCGCATGCCGCCCAGCATCCCCTTGTCCGGACGGCGGACGAGCAGAACCGAATCGCCGCTGGTCAGCCAGAAGATGGTCCCGCGCCGGTGCGGGCGCTTGCGTTTCGGCGTCTTGACCGGGAAGCGCTCGGGCGCGCCACTGGCATGGCCCGCGCAATCGGCGCGCAGCGGGCAGAGCAGGCATCGCGGCGCACGCGCGGTGCAGATGTCGGACCCGAGATCCATCATCGCCTGCGCGAAATCGCCGGCGCGGGGCTCGGGCGTGATGGTGTCGGCGAGCGCGCGGACGGTCGGCCGCGCGGCGGGGAGCGGATCTTCCAGCGCCGCGAGGCGGGCGACGACGCGTTCGACATTGGCATCGACCACCACGGCACGCGCTCCGAACGCGATGGCGGCGATGGCGGCGGCGGTATAGTCGCCGATTCCGGCAAGCTTCCGCAGTTCCGCCTCGGTATCCGGCAAGCGGCCGCCATGGTCGCGCACCACCTGGCGGGCGCAGGCGAGCAGGTTGCGGGCGCGGGCATAATAACCGAGCCCGGCCCAGGCGGCCATCAATTCGCCCTCATCGGCGGCGGCGAGGCTTTCGAAATCGGGCCAGCGGGTGGTGAACCGTTCGAAATAGGGTTTGACGGTCGCGACCTGCGTCTGTTGCAGCATCACCTCCGACAACCAGACGCGATAGGGCGCGGGCGGCGGCGTGCCGGGCGGCGCGCGCCACGGCAGATCGCGGGCATGTCGGTCGTACCGGGCGAGAAGATGCGGCGCGATCGTCGAAGGAAGCTTGGCGGGCACGGTGCGCCTATGGCATGAACGGTCGTGATGACGAAGCCCCCGCAACTCCGCCGCCGCGCAAAGACGCAGGAAGCGCCGCGCCGCCATGGCGGGCCGCGCGCGGTCGCCGACCTGGTGCCCGATATCGGGCGCGCGGCGTTCCGGCGTTTCGGCTTCGTCCAGAGTTCGGTCGTCAGCCGCTGGAACGAGATCGTGGGCGAACGCTATGCCCGGGTGTCGAGCCCCGAATCGATCCGCTTTCCGCGCGGCGAGCGGACCGAAGGGGTGCTGAGCCTGGTCGTCGCCGGCGCGCATGTGACGATGATGCAGCATATCGCGCCCGAGATCATCGAACGGGTGAACCGCTTCTTCGGCTATCCCGCCGTCGCCCGCGTACAGTTCCGCCAGGGCGAGGTGAAGCGCGCGACCCGGCCGAAACCGCAGCCCCGGCCGGAACCGGGCGAATCGGAATTGCGCAGCGGCCTGCGCGGAATAGAAGACGACGAACTGCGCGACGTGCTGGGCGCGCTTGCGGTCAGCATCGAACGGCCCGGCGCCATCCCGAAGATCGGAAAGATCGATTGATGCGACTTTTGCTGGTGATGATGGCGGCGCTTGCGGGCCTGCTGACGACGGGACCTGCGCAGGCGGGGCCGAAGGCGGACTGGGCCGCGACGGTCGCCACCGCGGCGGATGGCGCCGCCGTGGTCGGCAACCCGGATGCGCCGGTGCGCCTGGTCGAATATCTCAGCTATACCTGTCCGCACTGCGCGGACTATGTCGCCGAATCGGCCGAGGGGCTGGAACCGATGATCGCCGACGGCACGGTGGCGGTAACGCTGCGCAACGCCGTGCGCGACCCGCTCGACATCGCCGCGGCGATGCTGACGCGCTGCGCCCCGCGCGCGGATTTCGTCGGGCTGCACCGCGCGATCTTTGCCGATCAGAAGGCGTTGCAGGACGGCGCGCGGACGGTGCCGGGCATGTATTCGCGCGTGCCGAAGGTGACGCTGGCGGAGGTTCGCGCGGTGGCCGAGGGTTCCGGGCTGACGCGGCTCGCACGCGAGAGCGGCATGACGGCCGATGCGGTCGACGCCTGCCTGACGGACGAGGCCGCGTTCGAGCGGCTGCGCAAGGAAGCGACCGGTTACTGGTCGGTCATTCGCGGAACCCCGTCCTTCGCCATCAATGGCACGCTGACCGACGCCCATGGCTGGGCCGAGCTGAAACCCGAACTCACCGCCGCCGCCGCGGCGAACTAGCAGGAGTATCCCCGAGGTGATCCGTTTTCTTTTCCTCCTTCTTCCCGCCCTTGCGCTCGCCGCCTGTTCGGGCGGTGACGCGGCCGGCAGCAACAGCGCGAATGCCGCACCCGTGGCCGGCGCCAAGCCGCCCGCCGGCAAGCAGTGGCACGAGGTGGTGGAGCAGGTGTCCGGCGGCGGTTTCCGCATGGGCAACCCGAACGCGCCGATCAAGCTGGTCGAATACGGCTCGCGCGGGTGCCCGGTCTGCGGCGCGTTCGCGCGCGAGGCGTTCGATCCGCTGGTGAAGGACTATGTCGACAGCGGCAAGGTGAGCTTCGAGTTCAACGAGTTCATGGTGCACGGCGCGTCCGACCTCGCCGCTTCGCTGCTGGGCCAGTGCGTCGCCACCAGCGCCTATTTCCCGGTGCTGGAACAGATGTATGCCGACCAGGAGGAACTGAACGGCAGGCTGATGGCGATGGACGATGCGACGGCGCAATCGCTCCAGGGCATGACGCCGACGCAGCAGGTGACGAAGCTGGCCGAGGTCGCGGGCTATATCGACTTCATGAAGCAGCGCGGCCTGCCCGAGGCCAAGGCGCGCGCCTGCCTGAACGACCAGCAGAAGATCGAGACGCTGAGCGACCGGATGCAGACCGCTTCGCAGGACAAGAACGTCACCGGCACGCCCACCTTTTTCGTCAATGGCGACCGGATCGACGGGACGACCTGGAAGGTGGTGAAGCAGGCGCTCGAAAACCACGGCGCCTGACGCCGGGGCGCGGCGCGGGGGCGGGATCATGCAGATCACGCGGCTTCGGCTGTCGGGCTTCAAGAGCTTCGTCGATCCCGCCGACTTGGCGATAGAACCGGGCCTGACGGGCATCGTCGGCCCCAATGGCTGCGGCAAGTCCAACCTGCTGGAGGCCATGCGCTGGGCGATGGGCGAGAACAGCCCCAAGTCCATGCGCGGCGCCGGCATGGAGGACGTGATCTTCGCCGGCACCGGCACCCGGCCGCAGCGCGATTTCGCCGAAGTGTCGCTCCATGCCGAACAGGTCGCCGGTCCCGACGCGGAGGTGGAGGTCGTCCGCCGGATCGAGCGCGGGGCGGGATCGGCCTATCGCATCAACGGCGCGGACGTGCGCGCCAAGGACGTGGCGCTGCTGTTCGCCGATGCCGCGACCGGCGCGCATTCGCCCGCCCTTGTCAGCCAGGGCCGGATCGGCGCCGTCATCGCCGCCAAGCCGGGCGAGCGGCGCCAGATGCTGGAAGAGGCGGCGGGAATCGCCGGGCTGCACGTCCGCCGCAAGGATGCCGAGCAGCGGCTGCGCGCGACCGAGACCAACCTCGCGCGGCTGGACGAGATCATCGCCGACCAGGATGCCCGCGCCGCCGCGCTGAAGCGGCAGGCGCGGCAGGCGGAGAAATATCGCCGCCTCTCCGACGAGATCCGTACCGCCGAAGGGCGGATGATCTATGCCCGCTGGCGCGACGCGGCGGCGGCGGCCGAACTGGCGAAGAAAGAGGCGAAGGCCGCCGAGGCGCTGGTCGCCGAGCGGGCCGAGGCGCAGCGGGCGGCGGCGGCGCATCAAGGTGCTGCGGCCGATGCGCTGGCGGAGGCGCGCAAGGCCGCGCTCGCCGCGCGCGACGCGGCGAACGAGGCCGGGCACCGGCTGGAGGCGCTCCGCACCGAGCGCGACAGCGTCGGCCGGCGCATCGGGGAGCTGGTGGCGAGCAAGGCACGGCTGGCCGAGGACCGCGCGCGCGAGGGCGAACTGGCCAACGATGCCTCCGCCGCGATGAAGCGGCTGGCGGAGGAAGAGGCGGCGCTCGACAAGCGGATCGCCGCGGCCGAGGCGCGGGTGCCGGAACTCGACAAGGTCCTGGCCGAGGCCGAGCGCGGCACGCGCGACGCCGAAGTGGCGCTGGCCAAAGCGGTCGGTCAACAGGCGAGCGAATCGGCCGATGCCCGTGTGGCGGCGGCGGCGCTGAAAGCGGCGGAGGAACGCCGCGACCGATCGGCCCGCGACCTGGCGCGCGTCATGGCGGAGATCGAATCGCTGCCCGATGCCGGGCCGCTGAAGGCCGAGCGCGACGCGGCGACGAAGGCGCGCGATCAGGCGCTGGCGCGCATCGAGGCGGCGCGCACGCAGGCGACGCGCGCCGATGCCGACGAGCGCAGCGCGATTCAGTCCCGAGAGCGGGCGCAGTCGGCGCGCGCGACCGCCCATGCCGAACTCGCCGCGCTCGACAGCGAGGCGGCGGCGCTCAGCAAGGCATTGCAGGGCGACGGGCGCGACCGGCTGCTCGACCGGTTGCAGCCCGAACCGGGCTATGAGCGCGCGCTGGCCGCGGCGCTGGGCGACGATCTGGAGGCGGGGCTCGACCCGCAGGCGACGCGCTATTGGGCGGGAGCGGAAGCCGCGCCGGGGGACCCGCCGCCGCCGGCCGGCACGACCCCGCTTGCCGAGCATGTCGAAGCGCCGCCCGCCCTGTCGCGGCGGCTGGCGCAGATCCTGGTCGCCGACGCGGATGGCGGGCAGGCGCTGGCGGTCGGGCAGCGGCTGGTGACGATGGACGGCCGGCTGCGGCGCTGGGACGGCTATGTCGCGAAAGCGGGCGGTGCGGCGGCGGCGGAGCGGCTGGAGCGCAGGAACCGCCTGCGCGCGATCGAGACGGCGCGGCCGGCGGCGGTGCGCGCGCTGGAAGCGGCCGATGCGGAGCGCGACCGCATCGAACAGGCGATCGCGGCGGCGCGGGAATCGGCGGCGGACGCGCGCCGGGTGCTGCAGGCCTGCGAAGCGACCGCGCGCGAGGCGGGGCGGACCGAGGACCGGATCGCCGGCCAGATCGAACGCATGGCGGCGCAGCGCGCCGACCTCGACGAACGGCGCAAGCGCATCGCCGGCGAGCAGGAGGAGGCGCAGGCCGAGCTGGCGCGGGCCGAGGCGGCGGTCGCGGCGCTTCCCGACAGCAGCGCCACCGAAGCGCGCGTGGCGCGCCTGACCGCCGAGGCCGAGACGCGGCGCGGCGCGGTGGCGAGCGCGCGCACGGACCGCGCGACGCTCGACCGCGAAATCGCGCAGGACCGCCAGCGTGCGGGCGCCGCCGAGGCGGACCGCCGTTCCTGGAAGGCGCGCGCGGGCGAGGCGACCAAGCGCATGGCGGAGATGGACAAGCGCGAGGAAAAGCTGGCCGAGGAAAGCGCCATCCTGAACGCCAAGCCGGCCGGGCTCGACAAGGCGATCGCCGAGACCGAGGCCGGGCTGGCGACGACGCGGGAACGGGCTGAGACGGCGTCGGCCGCCGAGCGCGAGGCCGAGACGACACTGCGCGAGGTGGAGGCGACCGCGCGCGCGGCGTCGGAGGCGCTTGCCGAGGCGCGCGAGGGGCGGGCGGGCGCCGCCGCGCGCGCCGAGAACCAGGAGGCGCGGCGGATCGAGATGGGCCGCGTCGCCGGCGAACGATTCGAATGCCCGCCGCCTCTGTTGCCGCAAAAGGCCGGGTTCGATGCCGACGGCGTCGGCACGCCCGAGGCCGAATCGCACGCCCATGAAAAGCTGATGATGGACCGCGAGCGGATCGGCCCGGTCAACCTCGTCGCCGAAAGCGAATTGAAGGAACTGGAGGAAAAGGCGGCGACCAACCTGGCCGAGCGCGAGGAACTGGGCCAGGCGGTCAACCGCCTGCGCGGCTCGATCGGGACGCTCAACCGCGAGGGGCGGCAGCGCCTGCTGGCGGCGTTCGAGGCGGTGAACGGCCATTTCCAGCGGCTGTTCACGACGCTCTTCAACGGCGGGCAGGCGCATCTGGAACTGGTCGATTCGGACGATCCGCTGGAGGCCGGGCTGGAGATCATGGCCCAGCCGCCGGGCAAGAAGCTGCAATCGCTGACGCTTCTTTCGGGCGGAGAGCAGGCGCTGACGGCGGTGGCGCTGATCTTTGGCCTGTTCCTGACCAATCCCGCGCCGATCTGCGTCCTGGACGAGGTGGACGCGCCGCTGGACGACGCCAATATCGACCGCTTCTGCGACCTGCTGGACCGTATGACGCGGGAGACGCAGACCCGCTATCTGATCGTCACCCACAATGCCGCGACCATGAGCCGCATGCACCGCCTGTTCGGCGTCACCATGGTGGAACAGGGCGTCAGCCGGCTGGTGTCGGTCGATCTGGGCGGCGCGGAGACATTGCTCGCGGCGGAATGAACCGCCGCCGGTCGATTGCCCGGAGTCCGTCGGAGCCTGTTTTGGGAGCTGGCCGTGCGGTCTTTTGAAGGGGTGCTCTGCGCTGCGAGGGGAGGGCGGTGCTTCGACGGGCTCAGCACGAGCGGGGGTGTGGGAGGTTCGGGGGGCTCTCCGAACCGTTTTGCTGAGCCTGTCGAAGCACTGTTCTTGTTCGGCTGGAAGTCGGATTCGTAGCGGGTGGCGCGGCTCAGGCGAAGTGCGATTTGGGGATGTAGCTGATGCGGCAGGCGAGGTCGGCCTCGCCGCTCGCGACGATATAGTGATCCCCGGCCTCGGCGATGCCGGTGGTGAAGACGATCGGCGAGGACAGGTACATCTGCTCCGCCAGCGGCGCGGTCAGGGCCGGGTCGGCCTCGAGCAGCGGTGCCTCGTCGGCGACGTGCAGCAGCCGGTTCGGATCGTCGCGATCCAGGAGCGCCCAGAAGGTGCGATAGGCGCCGATCGCGCCGTCACGGTCGACGCCGTGATAGAGGACGAGCCAGCCTTCGGGCGTCAGCACGGGGGGCGCGCCGCCGCCCACCTTGCGCGCGGCCTGCGAACCGCGGCGTGGGCGAATGCCGCCGGTCTCGCACGGCTTCCAGTGCAGCCCGTCGGGCGATTGGGCGAGGTTGACCGAGGGGCCGCCGGCGATCGCACTGCCGGGCGGCGGGGCGAGATAGCTTTCGCCCAGCGGCCGGGTCAGTGCGAAGAACCGGTCGCCGACCTTGCCGTGGAACAGCGCCATGTCCTTGTTCTGGTGATCGAGCACGACGCCCACCGGCCGGTATTCCATGCCGTCGACCGAGCGGCGCAGCACGGTGCAATGGCGCAGCGAGGAAACGCCGCAGCTCACCATCTGCCAGGCGCCGCCGACCACGCTGATGCGCGCATCCTCGACCCCATATTGTTCATAGTCGGCGCAAGGCGTGATCGCGCGGTCATAATGGATGGCGACGATCTCGCGCGCATCGGCGCTCAGCTCGACCGGCAGCAGCCAGGAGAAGGAGGTCAGGCCGATGACGGAATCGCCCGTGCCCTTCAGCGTGAAGAAGCGCGGATCGTCCATCACCACGTCCGCGAGCGGCCGGGCATCGAGGACATAGCCCTGCGGCGTCCAGCGAATCTGGCGCACGCGGTCGCCCCGGACCGGATCGCGCAGCGCCTCGGCCACGCGCACCATCAGCAGCAGGTTGCCGCCGGGCAGCCGCGTGAGCCCTGGGTTGAAGGCGCCGAGCACGAAGGTTGGCTCGCTCACGCCGCGCCGCAAGGGCGACCGCGACAGGTCCACCATGTCGGGGGTGACAATCAGGTGATCGCCGAAGCCGCCCATGGCCCGCGCCTCAATGCTCGCGCAGGCGTTCGTGGTGGCGGATGACCTCGTCGATGATGAAGCGCAGGAACTTTTCGGAGAATTCGGGGTCGAGATCGGCCTCGTCGGCAAGCCGGCGCAGCCGCTCGATCTGCCGGTCCTCGCGGCCCGGATCGGCGGGCGGCAGGCCGGTTTCGGCCTTGTAGCGGCCGACGGCCTGGGTGATCTTGAAGCGTTCGGCGAGCATGAAGACGAGCGCTGCATCGATATTGTCGATGCTCTGGCGATAGCCTGTCAGCACGTCGTCGCTCATTGCCGGGTCTCCGCTTGTGGGGTGGGGCCGCCTTGTCGCGTGCGATGCCGGAATGCGCAAGGCTTGCTTTCCGTAGCGATGCCCGCCACATCGCGCAGACGATGACAGCCACCATCCACAAGCTGGACCCCCGCGGCGAACCCTCGCTCGATCCCGTAATGGGGCTGGTCGCCCACGACCTGAACCTGGTCAACGCGGTCATTCTCGACCGGATGCAGTCCGATATTCCGCTGATCCCGGAACTGGCCGGCCATCTGATCGCCGGCGGCGGCAAGCGGCTTCGGCCGATGCTGACGCTCGCGAGCGCGAAGCTGCTGGACTATGCCGGCACGCGACACCACCGCCTGGCCGCGGCGGTGGAGTTCATCCACACTGCGACGCTGCTGCACGACGACGTGGTCGACGGATCCGACCTCAGGCGCGGCAAGCGCACCGCCAATCTGATCTGGGGCAATCCGGCGAGCGTGCTGGTCGGCGATTTCCTCTTCTCTCGCTCGTTCGAGCTGATGGTCGAGGACGGCAGCCTGAAGGTGCTCAAGATCCTGTCGGGCGCCTCCGCCGTGATCGCCGAGGGCGAGGTCAACCAGTTGACCGCCGTGCGCCGGATCGAGACGTCGGAAGAACGCTATCTCGACATTATCGGCGCCAAGACGGCGGCATTGTTCGCTGCCGCCTGCCGCATCGCCGCCGTGGTGGCGGAGCGCGGCGAGGAAGAGGAAGCCGCGCTCGACGCCTATGGCCGCAATCTGGGCATCGCCTTCCAGCTCGTCGACGACGCGATCGATTACGTGTCGGACGCGGGCACGATGGGCAAGGATGCCGGCGACGATTTCCGCGAAGGCAAGATGACGCTGCCGGTCATCCTCGCTTATGCGCGCGGCGATGCGGAGCAGAAGGCGTTCTGGAAGGACGCGGTGTCGGGCAAGCGCAGTTCGGACGAGGATCTGGCGCACGCCATCGGGTTGATGCAGGAAACGCGTGCGGTGGACGACACGCTGGCGCGCGCGCGCCATTACGGGCAGCGGGCGGTCGACGCGCTGGGCGGCTTTTCGGGCGGCGCGGCGAAGAACGCGATGATCGAGGCGGTCGAATTCGCGGTGGCGCGCGCCTTCTAGAGCCGACGGTGCGGCGTCAGTCCTCGTCCAGATCGTCCTCGTCGTCGATCCCGAGCGTGTCTTCCTCCTCGTCCAGCTCGTACACTTCGGCGATCGAATCGCTGATCATCTCGATCTGCTCGTCGGTGGCGGTCAGTTCGATGATCTCGCCATCCTCGTCCTCGATATGGAGGACATATTCGTCACCGATGCTGGTGATCGCAAATTGTGCCAGGGCTTTGGCCATGACGGCTCTCCTTACGGGGCAATCGACTTTGGGGGCGAACGCGGACACCGCGATTCGGTTGCAGTGATGGCCGATACGCTTCCTATCCATGCGGTGCTCGCCGATCTCCTCGCCGCGCTGCGCGAACGATCCGCCGCGGTGCTGGTGGCGCCGCCGGGGGCGGGCAAGACGACGGCGGTGGCGCCGGCCCTGCTCGGCGAGGACTGGTGCACGGGCGAGGTGCTGCTGCTGTCGCCGCGGCGCATCGCCGCGCGGGCGGCGGCCGAACGGATGGCGGCGCTGGCGGGCGAGCCGGTGGGGCGCACCTTCGGCTATGCCACGCGCATGGACGCCAGACGCTCCGCCGCTACGCGCGTCCACGTCGTGACCGAGGGCATCTTCGTCAATCGCATCCAGGCCGATCCCGAACTCACCGGCGTGTCGGCGGTGCTGTTCGACGAGGTGCACGAGCGCAGCCTCGACAGCGATTTCGGCCTGGCGCTGGCGCTCGACGTGCAGGCGGCGCTGCGTCCCGATTTGCGCCTGGTGGCGATGTCGGCGACGCTCGACGGCGCCCGGTTCGCCGCGCTGATGGAGGGCGCGCCGGTGATCGAGAGCGCGGGGCGCAGCCATCCGCTGGCGCTGCGCCATCTCGGCCGGCGGGGCGAAGCGCGGATCGAGGCGGAGGTCGCCGCGGCCGTGCGTTCGGGGCTTGCCGAACATGACGGCGGGGTGCTCGCCTTCCTGCCCGGCGTGGCGGAGATCGAACGGACGGCCGAGCGGCTGGAGGGGCTGGGGCCTGACATCGCGCTCCACCGCCTGCACGGCGGCATGGAGCCGGCGGCGCAGCGCGCGGCGGTCGCTCCCGATCCGCAGGGGCGGCGCAAGGTGGTGCTGGCCACGGCCATCGCCGAAACCTCCCTGACGCTCGACGGCATCCGCATCGTCGTCGATTCGGGACTGGCGCGCCGGCCGCGCTACGACCGGGCGGCGGGGATGACGCGGCTCGTCACCGAACGCGCGAGCCAGGCGGCGGCGACGCAGCGCGCCGGCCGCGCCGCGCGGCAGGGGCCGGGCGTGGCGATCCGGCTATGGGAGGAAGCAGCGACGGCGGGGATGCCACCCTATGATCCGCCGGAAATCCTGGAGGCCGACCTGTCGGCGCTGACCCTGTCCGCGGCCATCTGGGGCGTGGGCGATCCGCGCGAGCTGCGCTGGCTCGATCCGCCTCCGGCGGCGGCGGTGGACGAGGCGCGCGCGCGGCTGACGCGGCTCGGCGCGCTGGACGGCGACGGGCGCCCGACCGCGCATGGCCGGGCGATCGCCGCCCTGCCGCTGCCGCCGCGACTGGCGCACATGCTGGTGCGCGCGGGCGAGCGCGGGCTGGCGCCGGTCGCGGCCGAGGTAGCGGTGCTGCTGAGCGAGTGCGGGCTGGGTGGAAACGACACCGATCTGGAGCAGCGATTGCGGCGCTGGCGCGGCGAGCGGGGCCGGCGGGCCGAGGCGGCGCGCAAGCTGGCGAAGCGCTGGGCCGGGCTTGCTCCCCTCCCGCGCACGGAAGGGGCCGGGGGAGGGCAATCGCTCCGTTCCCCGTCTCCCCCGCCCCGTCCCGCAAGCGGGAGCGGAGAGGACGCCATCGCCGTCTGTGTCGCGCTTGCGTATCCCGACCGCGTGGCCAGGCGGCGCGACGGGTCGGGCGAGCGCTGGGCGTCGGTCGGCGGGCGCGGCTTCAGGCTCGATCCCCGGTCGAACCTCGCGCGGAGCGACTGGCTTGCCGTTGCCGACACGCAGGGGATGGCCGCGGGCGCGCGCATCCTGTCGGCGGCACCGATCGCGGCGGAGACCGTGGAGGCGTTGTTCGCCGAGCGCATCACAGCCGGACGCCATGTCCGGTTCGATCCGGCGACGGGCGCGGTGTCGGCGACGCGCGAACGGCGGCTGGGGGCGATTCGGCTGTCGGCCGGGGCGGACAGCGGCGCGAATGCCGAGGAGATCGAAGGCGCGCTGCTGGCGGGCGTGCGCGAGGGCGGGCTCGACCTGCTGCCCTGGAACGAGGCAGGGCGTGCCCTGCGCGAGCGCGTGGCCTTCGCCGCCGCGAACGGCGGGCCGGAAATCGTGCTGGACGATGTGTCGCTGACGGCGCGGCTGGACGAATGGCTGGCGCCGCTGCTGACGGGCAAGCGGCGGCTCGACGCGGTCGATTCCGGCGCGCTCACCCAGGCGCTGGAGGGTATGCTGGGCTGGGATGCGATGCAGGCGGTCGCCCGGCTGGCCCCGGCCCGGTTCGAGACGCCCGCGGGTTCCAGCCACCGAATCGACTATGCGGCGGAAGGCGGACCGACGGTGACGGTGCGCGTGCAATCGCTGTTCGGACTTGCGCGGCATCCGGTGGTGGGGCGCGACGTGCCGCTCATCCTCAGCCTGACCTCGCCCGCCGGCCGGCCGATCCAGACGACGCGCGACCTGCCCGGATTCTGGGCGGGAAGCTGGGCGGCGGTGGCGAAGGAAATGCGCGGCCGCTATCCCAAGCATCCCTGGCCGGACGATCCGGCGGCCGCGCCGCCGACGCTGCGCACGAAAAAGGCGGATGCACGCGCGGCCAAATCGCGCTAATCGGCGTTGGAACCAGGACCGTCACGAAAGGAATGAGCGTGCCCGCCGCCCGTATCTATCAGCGCCCCAAGAATGCGATGCAGTCCGGCCGCGCGCGCACCGATCGCTGGGTCGTCGAGTTCGAGCAGACCGAACGCCAGATTCCCGACCCGCTGACCGGCTGGGCCGGCCATGCCAATACCGACAGCCAGGTGCGGATGACCTTTCCCACGCTGGAGGCGGCCAGGGCCTATGCCGATCGCGAGGGGCTGACCTATCACGTCGTGCCCGCGCCCGAGCGCAAGCTGAAGCTGCAGGCCTATGCCGACAATTTTCGGTGACAAGGGCTGACGCTGGAGTTGGTCCGGCGCTGATCAGGCGCCGGTAATCCTCCTCTGGAAGGGGAGGTGGCAGTCCGCAGGACTGACGGAGGGGTTTCACCGCCAACTATCCGGCGCTGCCGGCAGGGATCGCCGCCGCCTTTTCTCCTTCGACCGTGATACCCCTCCACCGCGCTACGCGCGGTCCCCCTCCCCCTGCGGGGGAGGATTTGCTGGCGGCCCGTTGGCCCTGCGCATGCCGATCAGCCTGCCTTCAACAATCCCGCGCCGAGCAGGAGGAGCAGCTTCACGTCCATCGCCATCCCCTCGGCCCGCTTCGCCGCGATATAGTGGGCGACACCGTCCAGCGGTACGCGGTGGACGGTGATATTCTCCTCCGCCACGCCGCCGCCGTCGCCCATCCTGGTGAGGCCATGGGCGCGAATCAGCGTGAAGCCCTCGCTCGCCATGCCGGGCGACGAGTAGAAGTCGCCGCAATCCTCGAAGCGTTCGGCGCGGTAGCCGGTTTCTTCTTCCAGCTCGCGCGCCGCCGCAACCGTCGCCGGCTCGTCCGAGCCGCCGTCGCCGACCAGGCCGGCGGGCAGTTCGAGGCAATGCCGGCCGAGGGCTGCCCGGTACTGGTCGACCAGCAGCACATGGCCGTCGTCCACCGCCAGGATCACGGCGGCGCGAATGCCGCGGGCGCGCGACACGAATTCCCAGCGGCCCTGCCGCTTCATGGTCAGCCAGTCGCCGGCCCAGACGGTCTCGACGGGCTTGTCGGAATCCACGCCGCTCATAGCTCGATCAGGCGGTCCGGAAGTTCGTTCGGGTTGCCGTCGCTTTTCGGAAATTCGGCCCGGAGGATCGTCGCCATCTCCTCGACCGCCGCGGCCATGCCGGCGGCGGTGTCGCCGGCGCGGACATGCTCGACCAAAGCGGCCATGGCATCGCCCCAGCGCTCGCTCGCAACGCGTTTGTGGATCGCCTCGTCCGCGACGATTTCGGCCATGCGTTCCTCCAGCGAGAGATAGAGGAGAATGCCGACCCGCGTTTCGGTGCGCTTTTCCGCCGAGGCCCGGAACAGCGCGACGGCGCGCCGGCGCACGCGGCGCGACCGGGTGGCGCGCGGGGTCAGCGCGATCTTGAGCGGCGTCCAGGCGAGGCCGAACCGCGCGATCAGGAACAGGATGGCCTGGCCGAACAGCAGGGCGGTGAAGGCTTCGCGCGGGTCGGGCGTGCCCCAGCCGCCGGTGAAGGGCACGAGCGCCGCCGCCGCCAGCCCCGGCCAGATCGCCACCAGGCCGACCAGCGCCAGCATGGCGAGCGCGCCATATTGCAGGGCGGTGTCGCGGTAGCTGTCCGACCGCCGCGCGATGATCGTGACGATCTCGCCATCGGTGTCGATCTCCGCGGTGCGCACGGCCGCGGTGACGCGGGCATGTTCCTCGGGCGAAAGCCGGGTCGCGCGAGCCATCACCATCCCCCCGAGGCGCCGCCGCCGCCGAATCCGCCGCCGCCGCCGGAAAAGCCGCCAAAGCCACCGCCGCCGCCGCCGAATCCGCCGCCGAAGCCTCCGCCGCCGGGACGGCCGCCCCAGCCGCCGCCGATGCCGGGGCCCCACAGGATGACGGGGGCGATGCCGCCGCGCCGGCGATAGCGCCGCCCGCCCGCACCGCGCCGGATCATGGGGATGGCGATCACCACGATCACGATGACCCAGAAGATCGCCGCGCCCCAGTTGCCGCCGCCACCGCGGCCGCGCGCCTGTTGCTGTTGCGCGATTTGCTGTTGCGCGCGCTTTTCCGCCGCTTCGAGCGGCAGTTTCATCTGCTCGCCGATCGCCTGCGCGCCGGCCAGGATGCCGCCAGCCATGTCGCCGTCGCGAAAGCGCGGCAGGATGACGTCGTCGACGATCATGCCGGACAGCGCGTCGGTCATGATCGGTTCCAGCCCGTAGCCGACCTCGATCCGCACCTGCCGCTCCTTGGGCGCGACCAGCAGGATGATGCCGTTGTCGGCGTCCTTCTGCCCGATCTTCCAGGCGCGACCGAGGCGATAGCCGTAATCCTCGATCGGATATCCCTGCAGGTCCGGCACGGTGGCGACGACGAACTGGCGCGACGAGGCCTGCTCGATCGCTTGCGACAATTGCGTGAGCTGCGCTTCCTGTTGCGGCGCGAGCAGGTTCGCGGCGTCCACCACCCGCCCCGTGAGCTTGGGGAAGGTCTGCGCCTGCGCGACACCGGCGGCGAACAGCAGCGCCAGGAACAGCGCGAGGCGGCGAAGCAGCGCGGCGCGGGGGAACACGGCGCGGGCGATCAGTTCGTGTTCCCGAAATCGACCGTCGGCGCGTCCTCGGCACCGGCCTTGGCCTGGAACGGAACCTTGGGCTTGGCGCCGTAGAACACCTTGGCGCCGATCGCGTCGGGGAAGGTGCGGATGGTCGTATTATATTCCTGCACCGCCTGATTATAGTCGCGGATGGCGATGGCGATGCGGTTCTCGCTGCCCTCGATATCGTGCATCAGGGTCTGGAAGGCGCGCTGGCTCTGCAGCTCGGGATAGGCCTCCGCCGTCGCCAGCAGGCGGCCGAGCGAACTGCCGAGCCGATCCTGCGCCGCCTGATATTGCTGCACCTTGGCCGGATCGTTCAGGTCCTCGGCGCTGATCTGCACCGAGGTGGCGCGCGCGCGGGCGTTCATCACGTCGGTCAGGATGTCGCGCTCGGAACTGGCCGCGCCCTTCACCGTGTTGACGAGATTGGGGATGAGGTTCGCACGGCGCTGATAGTCCGCCTGCACGTCCGCCCAGCGTGCCTTTACGGTCTCTTCCGCGGTCGGAACGCTGTTCAACCCGCAGGCCGACAGCATCACCGCCATCATCAGCCCCAATATCGCCCGAAATCGCATGATGGTCCTCCCAAGCCTTGGCAGGCTCCTTGTAACGGGGCAGGATGGCGGCGCGAAGGGGTAATCGCCACCCGCGACCGTTCAGGAGATGGACAGGCATGCTGAAGGAATTCCGCAAATTCGTCATGCGCGGCAACGTCATGGACCTTGCCGTCGGCGTGATCATCGGCGGCGCCTTCGCCGGCATTACCAAGTCGCTGACCGACGACATCATCATGCCGGTGGTCGGCTGGATCTTCGGCGGGTTCAACTTTTCCAGCTATTTCATCCGACTGGGGCCAATTCCTTCGGGCTATACGGGCTCGCGCACCAATTATACCGCGCTCAAGGAAGCCGGCGTGCCAATGCTCGGCTACGGCGAGTTCATCACGGTCGCGATCAACTTCCTGATCCTCGCCTTCATCATCTTCCTGCTCGTGAGAGCCGTGAACCGGATGATGGAAGGCTTCGAGGAAAAGAAACCCGAAGTCGCGGCACCGGAGCCCACCGACGTGGTGCTGCTGCGCGAGATTCGCGACGAATTGCGGGCGAAGCGCGCCGCGCCCTGACGGATCAGGCGGCGGCGCGATCTTCGGCCAGGGCATCGGCAAGGCTGGTGCCGTCGAGGATGCGCGCCGTTTCGTCGCGAACGCGCGCCATGGCGATGCGGATGGCGCAGCTCGCTTCGTCGCGGCAATCCTTGCAGGGCCTGTAGGCCGTGCGGCTGACGCACGGCACCAGCGCGAGCGGGCCCTCGATCACCCGGACGACCTCTCCCAACGAGATGAGGTGCCGCGCCTTTGCCAGGCGATAGCCGCCCGCCTTTCCGCGCGTGCTGTCGAGCATGCCGGCGTCGCGCAGATCGGCCAGGATCAGTTCCAGGAACTTGCGCGGGACATTCGCGCTGGCCGCGATGCGGTTCATCGGCACCGGCCCGCCGCTTGCCGGCTGCTCCGCCAGATAAAGCATGGCGCGAAGGGCGTAGCGGGACCTCTGGGTAAGCATAGCGCCTCTATGGCGGTTCTTTATGGCGGTGTCATGGCGGATCACGCCTTTTCTTCGCGGCGCGAATGCCTATATTAGTCCGTGCCGGCATCTGCCGGCTATGGCGATAAATTGCGGCGTGCAATAGGCGCAGCGGACCCGGGGGCAGTACCCGGCGGCTCCACCACAAGGCCCTGTTTCCAGGGGTTTGTGACGGGGCCGAACCAGGATCGACGTGCGTTGAAAGACGTTGTTTTCGCCCGGGCTGAGTACCCCGTAACAGGCTCAAAACCCACAAGTGCCAACGATAACGAGGCGCTCGCTATTGCTGCGTAACCAAATGCCCCACCGGGCCTAGGTTACAAAGTTGATAAGCGCGGTTGGACCGCACCGGGCAACAGAAGCGGATTCCGGCGGCCGCCGGGGGGGCCGAGCAACAGAACCCCCCGGACCCTTCCACCAGATGCGGAGCACCGGCCAACCCGAAGCGCTCCGCTCTGCCATCGGCGAACCGATGGCGCCGACCGGACGCGCGTTCATGCCGGCAAGGTCAGCCGTGCGGTCGTGCCCTTGCCGCCGAGCAGGTCGAAGCGGCCGCCGAGTTGTTCCGCCAGCATCACCGCAATGCGCAGGCCCAGGCTGTTGCTGGCCTCGATCGAGAAGCCGTCGGGCAGCCCTTCGCCGTCGTCCGTCACCTCCACCTTCACCATCGCCGTTTCGTCGCGGGCGAGCAGCACCTCGATCGTACCGCCGTCGCGGTTGCGAAAACCGTGCTCGACCGCGTTGGAGACCGCCTCCGCGACGATCAGGGCGAGCGGCACCGCCGCGTCGGGCGTCAACGGCGCGTCTTCGGCAACGGTGATCGTACAGCGAATGTTCTGGCGCCCGCTCGCCTCCACGACATCGGCGCAGAGCGGTTCGAGGAATTCGCGCATCGACCGCGTGGCGCCGCCGGCGTCGTAGAGCTGGCGGCTGATCCGGCCGATCAGCGCCAGTCGGCGCGACGCTTCGTCCAGCGCCAGTCGGGCGCTGTCGTCGTGCAACCGGCGTTTCTGCAGCGCGAGCAGCCCGGCGGCGACCTGGAGATTGTTCGACACCCGGTGCTGCAATTCGCGGAACAGCAATTCGCGCGTTTCGGCGAGGGCACGGCTCGTTTCGCGTTCGCGCGCCAGATTGGCGTTCGCCCGCTGCATCCAGTGGACGAGCAGGATGTCGGTGACGACCACGAAGCAATAGAATCCCAGCGCGACCGCGCCGCTGCGTTCCAGCGCGAAACTGTCGGGCGGCGGGATGAAGAAATACCATGCGCAAAGGCCCGAAAGGACCGCCGCCACGCTTCCCCAGCGCACGCCGAAGAGGAAGGACGACAGGATGACGGCGGGAAAGAAGGTGACATAGGGAAAGCCGCTCGGCAGCCCCCGGTCCACCGCGAAGCGCAGGAACAGCCCCAGCAGGACGAGGCCCAGCATCGTCGCACCGGCAAATTGCGGCCGGCCGCGGGCGAGCGGCAGGCGCTCGAGAAAGCGTCCGCGTTCCGGCGGATGCGGGGCGGGTGATTGCGGGCGGATGGTGATCTCCCTTCGGCTGGCTCAGCAAGAGCCCCGTACCAACGCTATTTCCTTGTGCTCCCGGTCCGGGCGCTCTTCGCGGGGATACAAATCGTACTTCCGAACCTTCCGAAAGTTCAGGCGATCGTGCAAGGTTGACAGCATCCGCCTCCAATATGCCGCAATCCCCGCCAGCGGGCAACGGTTCGAGTCCGCAACGAAAAAGGGGCCCGCGAACGAGCCCCTTTGCCGTGTTGCGAGGATGTCGCGATCAGTCCTCGGTGATGAAGGACGGCAGGCCGATGTCCGAGCCGTCATCGTCGTCGGACTTGCCCTTGTCCTCGCCGCGCTCGCGACGCGGGCCGCGGTCGCCACGGTCGCGGCGGGGCCCGCGCCCACGGCCGCCATTGCCGTCGCGGTCGCCGCCACGGCCCCGGCCGCCGCGATCACCGCGCTCGCCCCGATCGCCACGCGGTTCGCGCGGTTGACGGGTGTCCTCCAGCTCCTCGCCGGTTTCCTGGTCGACGACGCGCATCGACAGGCGGACCTTGCCGCGGCCGTCGATCTCCAGGACCTTGACCTTGACTTCCTGACCCTCGGACAGAACGTCTGCGACCT
Organism: Stakelama saccharophila; assembly: GCF_032229225.1. Classification (NCBI taxonomy): domain Bacteria; kingdom Pseudomonadati; phylum Pseudomonadota; class Alphaproteobacteria; order Sphingomonadales; family Sphingomonadaceae; genus Stakelama; species Stakelama saccharophila. The sequence goes on along the minus strand of NZ_CP135076.1, from coordinate 272,352 downwards.
TCTCGACGCGCTCGTTCTTGATCTCCGAGACGTGGACGAGGCCGTCCTTGCCGCCCATGAAGTTCACGAACGCGCCGAAATCGACGAGATTGACCACCTTGCCGGTATAGACCTTGCCGACCTCGGGCTCTTCGACGATGCCCTTGATCCAGTTCATCGCCGCTTCGATCTGCGAAAGGTCGGACGAGGAGACCTTGATCACCCCTTCGTCGTCGATGTCGACCTTGGCGCCGGTTTCCGCGACGATTTCGCGGATGACCTTGCCGCCCGTGCCGATGACGTCGCGGATCTTGGTCTTGTCGATCTGCATCGTCTCGATGCGCGGCGCGTGTGCCGACAGCTCTTCGCGCGTGTGATCGAGCGCCTTGGCCATTTCGCCGAGGATATGGGCGCGGCCCTCATTCGCCTGGGCCAGCGCGACCTTCATGATCTCCTCGGTGATGCCGGCGACCTTGATGTCCATCTGCAGCGAGGTGATGCCCTCGCTGGTGCCCGCGACCTTGAAGTCCATGTCGCCCAGGTGATCCTCGTCGCCGAGGATGTCCGACAGGATGGCGAATTCGTCGCCGTCGAGGATCAGGCCCATGGCGATGCCCGACACCGGACGCTTCAGCGGAACGCCCGCGTCCATCATGCTGAGCGAGCCGCCGCACACCGTCGCCATGGACGAGGAGCCGTTGGATTCGGTGATGTCGCTGAGCACGCGGATCGTGTAGGGAAACTCCTCCTTCGACGGCAGCACGCGGTGCAGCGCGCGCCAGGCGAGCTTGCCGTGGCCGACTTCGCGACGTCCCGGCGCCCCGAAGCGGCCGACTTCGCCGACCGAATAAGGCGGGAAGTTATAGTGCAGCAGGAAGCGCTGGTAGGTCAGGCCCTCCAGCCCGTCGATCATCTGCTCGCTGTCCTTGGTGCCGAGCGTGGTGGTGCAGATCGCCTGCGTCTCGCCGCGGGTGAACAGCGCCGAACCGTGCGCGCGCGGCAGGAAGTGGACCATCGCCTCGATCGGGCGGACCTGCCTGGTGTTGCGGCCGTCGATGCGGGCGCCGTCCTTCAGGATCGCGCCGCGGACGATTTCCGCCTCGAGCTTCTTGAGCATCTTGCCGGCGGCCATCTGTTCCTGGCCGGTTTCCCCGGCAAAGGCTTCCTTCACCTTGGCGCGCGCCTCGTTGAGGGCGGCCGAACGCTCGGACTTGTCGGTCTTCTTGTAGGCGGCGGCGACGTCCTTGCCGACGAGATCCTCGATCTGCTTCTTCAGCGCCGACTGGTCGCCCTTGTCGGCGATTTCCCACGGCTCCTTGGCGGCCTGTTCGGCGAGGTCGATGATCAGGTTCACGACCTTCTGGATCTCGCGATGCGCGAACATCACGCCGCCCAGCATCACTTCTTCCGACAGCTCGTTGGCTTCGGATTCGACCATCATCACCGCATTTCCGGTACCGGCGACTACGAGGTCGAGATCGCCCTCGGCAGCTTCGACCATGGTCGGGTTGAGGACATATTCGCCGTCCTGATAGCCGACGCGCGCGCCGGCGATCGGCCCCATGAAGGGCACGCCGGAGATGGTCAGCGCCGCCGACGCCGCGATCATCGCGACGATATCGGGCTCGTTTTCGCCATCATAGCTAAGCACCTGGCAGATGACGTTGATTTCGTTGTAGAAACCTTCGGGGAACAGCGGGCGCACCGGCCGGTCGATCAGGCGGCTGGTCAGCGTTTCCTTTTCGGTCGCGCCGCGCTCACGCTTGAAGAAGCCGCCGGGGATGCGACCGGCGGCCGAGAATTTTTCCTGATAGTGGACGGTCAGCGGGAAGAAGTCCTGCCCTTCCTTGACCGACTTGGCCGCCGTGACGGCGCACAGCACGACCGTTTCGCCGAGCGTCGCGAGCACCGCGCCGTCGGCCTGGCGGGCAACGCGGCCCGTTTCCAGGGTGAGGGTCTGGCCGCCCCACTCCATTTCCACTTTCTTCATGTCGAACATTCGATTTCCTTTTCACCGGCCGCCCTATGCGGTCCGGGGCCTGTTGCGAGCCTGTCCGGCTCTTTTCAGCGCTTCCCCAACCCGTTCGGGCCGGGCTTGTCGAAGCCCCGTTCTTCTTCTCGGGAAGTGCAGCCCTTCGACAAGCTCAGGGCGAACGGAGGAAGCTTTGGTTCCGACCACGATACCGGATTGCAGCGTGGCCGGATATGGAAACGGCCCCGCGATGGGGCCGTCCCGTCTTATTTGCGAAGACCCAGCTTCGCGATGAGGTCGGTGTAGCGCTGTGCGTCCTTCTTGCGCAGATAGTCGAGAAGGGCGCGGCGCTTGTTGACCAGCATCAGAAGGCCGCGGCGCGAATGATTGTCCTTCGCGTGGGACTTGAAATGCTCGGTCAGGTTGGCGATGCGTTCGGTGAGAATGGCGACCTGAACCTCGGTAGAGCCGGTGTCGCCGTCCGCGCGGCCATGTTCCTTGATCAGCGCATCCTTGCGCTCCTGGGTGATCGACATCGTCGTCCTTTCTGAAATCAGTCCATGTTGAAGCCGCGCACGACCCGGATTTCCCCGGCCCGGACCTCGACCAGCGCGACCGGAACATCGTCCAGCATCGCGAAGCAGAGGCCATCGTCTGCGGCGGTCCCGACCACGACCCGCCCCTGTCGGAGCAATCCTGCCTGGTCGGATGTGAGGGAAAGAGCCGGGATGTCGTCCAGCCCCGCCCGCAACGGCAGGAATAGGTCTTCAAGCGCGCGGTCCTTAGCGCTTGCGTATAATTTGTCCAGCGAAATCGCAGACTCGATCCCGAACGAGCCCGCGCGCGTGCGCCGCAGCATGGTCACATGACCGACGGTGCCGAGCGCCCGCGCGATATCGCGGGCGAGGCTGCGGATGTAGGTGCCCTTCGATACATGGGCGGTGAGGGTGGCGGATTCCAGCCGATCCTCCCCGGAACGGGGAGGGGGACCAGCCAAAGGCTGGTGGAGGGGGGCACCATTGAGCGACTCGCCCGGCGGCGATCCCCCTCCACCACCGCTTCGCGGCGGCCCCCCTTCCCGCTCCGGGGAGGAGCTGAGGGCGTGGATCGTGACGTTGCGGGTCTTGAGCGCCACCGCCTCGCCCGCGCGGGCGAGGTCGTAGGCGCGCCGGCCGTCCACTTTCAGCGCGGAATAGGCCGGCGGGACCTGTTCGATGGCGCCGGTGAAGCGCGGCAGCACCGCCTCGACCTGCTCGCGGGTCGGCCGCGCCCCGGAGGTCGCGATCACCGCCCCCTCGACGTCGAGGGTGTCCGTCTCCTCGCCGAAGCGGATGGTGAAGTCATAGACCTTGGATGCGTCGAGCATCCGCCCGGCAAGCTTCGTCGCCTCGCCGACGGCGATCGGCAGGACGCCCGACGCCAGCGGGTCGAGCGTGCCGCCATGGCCGACCTTGCGCTTCGGATAGCCGCCTTCGCGCAGGGCGCGCTTCACCGCGCCGACGCCCCTGGTGGAGCCCAGCCCGACGGGCTTGTCGAGGATCAGCCAGCCGTGCATCCGCCTCAGGCCCCCAGCCCGACCAGCCACAAGAGGCCGGTCGCCACGAAGGTCGCGATCGGCGAAACGACGCGCGCGACGACATTGGCCTGCGGAAACAGGAGCGGCACGACCAGCAGCAGCACGACCAGAATGGGAAAGGCGAAGCGGCCGAGTCGCGCATATTGCGCCGCCCAGGGGCGCGGCAGCAGCCCCTCGACGACATGGCCGCCGTCGAAGGGCGGGACGGGCAGCAGGTTGAAGATGGCGAGAAACACGTTGATCAGCAGGAAATTGACGAGATTGTCGGTGAGGAAGGCAGCCGCGCCCTGCGGCTCCTGCCCGCTGCCGCCCAGCAACAGCGCCACCAGCATCGCGGCGGCGACCGCCAGCAGCAGGTTCATCCCCGGCCCGGCCAGCGCCACCAGCATCATGTGCACGCGCGGATTGCGCAGCCGCTCGGCGCGCACCGGGACGGGCCGTGCCCAGCCGAAGATCGGCGCGTGCGTGATCGCCAGCACCAGCGGCAGGAGCACGGTGCCGACGGGATCGACATGGCGCAGCGGATTGAAGGTCAGCCGCCCCTGATCGGCCGCCGTGGGATCGCCGAAATGGTTCGCGACGACGCCGTGCGCCACCTCATGAAAGACGATGGCGACGACCAGCGGCACCAGCCAGATCGCGATGTCGTAGAGAATGTTGTCGCCCGTCACCGCCTTGCCGTTTTCCTATTGCACCGTGCCGGCCTTCTGCACGACGTCGCCGCGCGGTCAACGGCAAAGGGAGGCCGCGGTGGCGCTCGGCCCAGGCCAGCCTTAGCCCGCGTCGTCCTTCCGGTGCGCACCCGGATAGGGGGAACCGGGGCCGAGCGCTTCGTGAAAGTGCTTGCGGCACAAGGCGACATACCGGTCGTTGCCGCCGATTTCGGTCTGGGCGCCCTCGGCGACGGCACGGCCCGCGGCGTCGACTCGCAGGTTCATCGTCGCCTTGGCGCCGCAGCGGCAGACCGATTTCAGCTCGACCAGCGCATCGGCGATGGCCAGCAACCGGGCCGAGCCGGCGAACAGACGCCCGCGAAAATCGGTGCGCAGGCCGTAAGCGAGGACCGGCGCGTTCAGATCGTCGCACACCCGCGCGAGCTGATCGACCTGTTCGGCCGTCAGGAACTGCGCCTCGTCGACCAGCACGCAATCGACCCTGCGGCTCGCCTGCTCGGCGGCGACGCCGGCGAACAGGTCCGTATCGGGCGTGAAGCTGTGCGCCGCGGCGGCGAGGCCGATGCGACTGGCGATGCGTCCGGCGCCGGCGCGATCGTCGATCGCGGAGGTGAACAGCATCGTCGCCATGCCGCGCTCGCGATAGTTGAAATCGGCCTGCAGCAGCGTGGTCGATTTCCCTGCATTCATCGAGGCGTAGTAGAAATAGAGCTTGGCCATCGTGACTGCCTGCCGCCGAAGCGGCGCGCTGGCAACGGCAAAGTCGATCCCGGGGGGCAGGGGCGAACCGGCGGGCGTGGCCGCAATCTTTTCCCGGCAGGGGGAGGGGGATCGCGCGCAGCGGGGTGGAGGTATGCGGCTGGCGGGGATACCCCTCCGTCAGCCCTTCGGGCTGCCACCTCCCCTTGCAGGGGAGGAAGACGCGGTCGGGGAGGGTGACTTAACCTTCTTCGCGCCGGGCCTCGTCCCCGCCGTCGTCCAGATCCTGGGCCACCTTCGGATCGCGCAGCAGCGCGTCGATATGGCTCGCTTCCTCGAAGCTCTCGTCGGCGAGGAATTTGAGCTTCGCGGCATATTTCATGCGGATGCGGTGCGCGACCTCGCGCTGGAGATAGGCGGTGTTGGTGCGAAGCGCCTTCAAGACCGCTTCCTCGTCCTTGCCCAGCAGCGGCTTCACGAAGACGGTGGCGTGGCGCAGGTCGGGCGACATGCGCACTTCGGTCACGCTCACCATGTGGCGGCTGAGCGTGTCGTCATGCACGTCGCCGCGGCTCAATATGTCCGACAGGACGTGGCGGACCTGTTCGCCGACGCGCAGCGTGCGGACCGATTGCGATTCGGAGGGTTGGTTGTGACGCATATTGAAATTTTCGCGATTTTCGCTTATCAAGGGCTTACTACAGCGGAAGCGGTCCATGCTTCCACCTTCTGAGCCCGGGCGTTGCAGCGCTCGGGCTCAAATGGTTTGGGGCCCCCGGCGTTGCAGCGCCGAAGACCCCGTTTGGCACTACGTGTGCTTCAGCTCAATGAGCTTCACCACAAGGCCAAGCAACGCGATGACGAACATCGCAAAGCTCAGCGCCACTACTACAGCGGTTAGATCCATCAGCCTTCACCTCCTTTCGGTCGCAGTCGCGACCGAAAGGAGGGATAGCACATGATCTTAGCTAGGTGAGAACGAACTGGGAACTAACCAGGCAACTTCAATCAAAGCGTCCGTTCGCGCATCTCTACCTCGAAGGTCTCGAGATAGTCGCCGGCCTTGATGTCGGTGAAGTTCTGCGTGAACGTCACACCGCATTCCAGCCCGGCGCGAACTTCCGGCACGTCGTCCTTGAAGCGCCGCAGCGAGGCGATCTCGCCATTGTAGATGATGACGTCCTCGCGTGTGATACGGGCCTTGAGCGCCTTCCTGATGACGCCTTCGGTGACGAGCAGGCCCGCCGCCTTGCCGTGCTTGCCGGCGGAGAAGACCTCCTTGATCTCGGCCCGGCCGACGACGGTCTCGAACGCCTCGGGGCCGAGCTCGCCCGCCATCGCGGCGCGGATCTCGTCCGTCAGGTCGTAGATGACGTCGTAATATTTCAGCGCCACGCCGTTCTTTTCGGCGATCTCGCGCGCCTTCGCATTGGCGCGGACGTTGAAGCCGATGATCGGCGCCTTGCTGGCCGATGCCAGCGTCACGTCGCTCTCGGTAATGCCGCCGACGCCCGAATGCAGGATGCGCACCCGGATGTCCTCGTTCGAGATCTTGTTGAGCGCACCGACGATCGCCTCGACCGACCCTTGCGTGTCGGCCTTGACCACCACCGGATATTCGATCGCCTGATTCTCCTTCATCGCGGAGAACATGCTCTCCAGGCTCGCCGGCGCCTGCGCCGTGCGCTTCTGGTGGATGACGCCCTTGCGATATTCGGCGATCTCACGCGCCTTCGTCTCGTTGTCGACGACCTGCAGGCGGTCGCCCGCCATCGGCGCGCCCGACAGGCCCAGCACCTCGACCGGCATGGAGGGACCCGCCTTCTTCACCTGGCGGCCCTTGTCGTCGAGCATCGCGCGCACCTTGCCGCTTTCGGCGCCGACGACGAAGACGTCGCCGACATTGAGCGTGCCGCGGTTGATGAGGATCGTCGCGACGGGGCCGCGGCCCTTGTCGAGCTTGGCCTCGATCACCGCGCCTTCGGCGGCGCGATCGGGATTGGCCTTCAGTTCGAGCAGTTCGGCCTGGAGCTGGATCTTGTCGATCAGGTCGTCGAGGCCCGTCTTCTTGAGCGCGGAGACCTCCACGTCCTGGACGTCGCCCGACATTTCCTCGACGATCACCTCGTGTTCGAGCAGGCGTTCGCGCACCCGCTGCGGGTTGGCGTCCTCCTTGTCGACCTTGTTGATCGCGACGATCATCGGGACGTTCGCCGCCTTGCAGTGATTGATCGCCTCGATCGTCTGCGGCATCAGCCCGTCATCGGCCGCCACCACCAGAATGACGATGTCGGTGACGTCGGCGCCGCGCGCACGCATTTCGGTGAACGCTTCATGGCCCGGCGTGTCGAGGAAGGTGATCTTCGACTTGTCCTTCATCGTCACCTGATAGGCGCCGATATGCTGCGTGATGCCGCCGGCCTCGCCGCCCGCGACACCCGACCCGCGAAGCGCGTCGAGCAGCGAGGTCTTGCCGTGATCGACGTGGCCCATCACGGCCACGACCGGCGCGCGCGGCTGCAGATCCTCTTCCCGGTCCTCGGTCGTGTCGAGATCCTGCTCGACATCGGCGTCGGACACGCGGCGGATGTTATGGCCGAATTCGGTGACGAGCAGTTCGGCGGTATCCTGGTCGATCGTCTGGTTGACGGTGACGGCCATGCCCATCTTGAACAGCGCCTTCACCAGGTCGGCGCCCTTTTCCGCCATGCGGTTGGCGAGTTCCTGGACGGTGATCGCTTCGGGCACCTGCACGTCGCGAACCTGCTTTTGCGACGGTTCGCGCGGGCCGCCGGTGTGCGACCGCTTTTCCTTTTCGCGCGCACGCTTCAGCGCGGCCAGGCTGCGTGCCCGCGCGCCTTCCTCGCCACCCAGCGCGCGGGTGACGGTCAGCTTGCCGGACTGGCGGCGGTCGCCGCGGTCCTTGCGCTCGGCCTTTCCGCCGCGATCGGGCTTGTCCGGCCGCTTGGGCGCACCGGGCGCCGGCTTCGCCTGGGCCGGTTCGGGCCGCGATTCGGGCTTCGGAATTTCGGGCCGCTTCTTCGGCGTGAAGCGGCGCGGCGCCGGCATGTTCGGATCGAGTTGCAGCGTGACCGGTTCCTCCGGCTTCGCCTCCGCCTTCTTCTCGGGCTTCTGCTGCGGCGTTTCCGCCTTGGCGGGCTGCTGCTGGGCGGGCTCGGCCGGCGCGGCCTTGGATTCGGCGGATTCGGCCTGGCGCGCGGGCTCTGCCTCCGCCTTGGCCTCCTCCTTCTGCGCCTGTTCCTCGGCCTTGCGCTTTTCCTCGGCGCGGCGGCGTTCTTCCTCGGCCGCGCGCTGCTTTTCCGCTTCCTCGCGCCGGCGCGCTTCCTCGAGCGCGTTCATGCGCGCTTCCTCGGCCTCGCGCAGCAGTTTCTGCTGACGCTCCTGCTTGGTCAGGCCGTCATCTTCCGCCTTCTTCGCGGCCGGCGCGGGCGTCGGCGCAGCGGGCTCGGGCGCAGCCGGAGCGGGCGCGGGGGAGTCTTTCGCCTCCTCGCGCTGCTGTTCCTCACCGGGACGGCCGAGAACACGGCGCCGCTTCACCTCGACCACCACGGTGTTCGAGCGGCCATGGCTGAAGCTCTGCTTCACCTTGCCCGTCTCGACCGTGCGCTTGATGCCGAGAGTCCGCGCGCCCAGTTTCGGCTTTTCGTTGTCCTTGTCGCTCATCCGGTACTCAAAATCCTTCTTGTTCACGGGCCTCGGTTCCCGCGCCCGCTTCCAGCGCGGATGCGCCCTGCGAGTTGGTTTCGCAAGATACGTTCGCGCGATCGGGTCCGATAAAGTGCAGCCAGCGGTCGAGCACGTTTCGCACCCGCATCGCCGCCTGGGCGTCGGTCAGCCCGGCATGTACCACATTTTCGCGGCCGAGGGCCAAGGACAATATGGTACGCGAAACCGGCAATGCCAATCCCTTGGCGCCGGAACCTTCGCGCTCGGAGCCGACGCGCCACGCCTGGGCGAGCTTCGCCGCCCCGTCGGCGCGGGCATCGGCGGCATGCAGCAGCAGGTGCAGACGGCCCGCCCGGGCGGCGGTTTCGATCCGTTCCGACCCGGTAATCAGGTGCCCGGCCCGCGCCTCCAGCCCCAGCCGGTCGAGCGTGGCGCGTTCCAGCGCCTGTTCGATCCGATCGGGCAGGTCGTCGGGGATGCGCAGGTCGCCGGTTCTGAACGCGCGCGCCAATGCGCCGCGAAGCCGCCCCCTGGCGAGCGCGGCTTCGAGTTCGGCCCTGCCGACGCCGATCCACGCGCCGCGGCCCGGCGCCCTGGCGCGGATGTCGGGCAGGACGTCGCCGTCCGGCGCGAGCGCGAGGCGGATCAGCCCCTCGCGCGGGGTCCCCTCCCGCGACAGGATGCAGGTGCGCGACGCGTTCACAGGCACCTCCCGCGCCGGCAGCCGTCATGCCGGACTTGTTCCGGCATCCACGGCGCGGCACGCTCCCCGGCATGAAGGAGCGACAACCCTGCGTCTATATCCTCGCCAGCGCTTTCAACGGCACGCTGTACATCGGGGTCATTTCGGACCTGATCGCTCGAATCGCCCAACACCGGAGCGGCACGCATGACGGATTTTCCAAGCGTCACCGCGTTCTTCGCCTCGTCTGGTTCGAGGTTCATGAGAGCATGGAAGCCGCCATCGCCGCCGAAAAACGGATCAAGCGCTGGCGGCGAGACTGGAAGAAGAACGTGATCGAGCGCGAGAACCCGCACTGGGACGACCTTGCTGTCGGTCTCGGCCTCCCGCCGCTCCGATAGCGTGGCCGCACCGGCGCTCCCGCCCCCGCGGCAGCCGCGGTGCGGAATGCGCGAACGCAAGGTAGGGCTGACCGTGGATGCCGGAACAAGTCCGGCATGACGGATGGGATTGGCGGCTAGCGCTGTCTCATTGCTCGGAGTCCGCAATTGCGTCCTCCTCCGCCGTTTCCGGCGTTTCTTCGTCCGCGAACCAATGGGCGCGGGCGGCCATGATGATCTCGTTGCCCTGCTCTTCGCTCAGGCCGTATTCGCCGAGCACGCCGCCCTTGTCCTCGCTGCGCGATGCCTTTTCGCTGCGGCGGCGCGGTTCGGAGCGCTTCTTGGCGACCAGTTCGTCGGTGGCGAGGTCGGCGAGGTCGTCCAACGTCTTGATGCCCGCCTTGCCGAGCGTGACGAGCATCGCCTCGGTCATGTACGGCATTTCGGCCAGATCGTCCTCGACGCCGAGCGAGCGGCGCTCCTCGCGGTTCGCTTCCTCGCGGCGCTCGAGCGCTTCGGTCGCGCGGTTCTGCAGCTCGGCGGCGAGTTCCTCGTCGAAGCCCTCGATCGCGGCTAGCTCGTCCTGGTCGACATAGGCGACTTCCTCGAGCGCGCCGAAGCCCTCGGCGACGAGGAGCTGCGCCAGCGTCTCGTCGACATCGAGTTCCTTCTCGAACATGGCCGAGCGCTCGACAAATTCCTTCTGCCGCTTCTCGGAGGCATCCTCCTCCGTCAGGATGTCGATGGCGCGGCCGGTGAGCTGGCTGGCGAGGCGCACATTCTGGCCGCGGCGGCCGATGGCGAGCGACAACTGGTCGTCGGGAACCACGACCTCGATCCGCTCCTCCTCCTCGTCGATGACGACGCGCGCGACATTGGCCGGCTGCAGCGCGTTGACGACGAAGGTCGCGGTGTCTTCCGACCAGGGGATGATGTCGATCTTCTCGCCCTGCATTTCCTGGACGACCGCCTGGACGCGGCTGCCCTTCATGCCGACGCACGCGCCGACCGGGTCGATCGAGGAATCGTGGCTGATGACGCCGATCTTGGCGCGGCTGCCCGGATCGCGCGCGGCGGCCTTGATCTCGATGATGCCGTCATAGATTTCCGGCACCTCCTGCGCGAACAGCTTGCGCATGAAATCGGGATGCGAGCGGCTGAGCATGATCTGCGGCCCGCGATTTTCGCGCCGCACTTCCTTGATCAGGCTGCGGATGCGGTCGCCGACGCGCACGACTTCGCGCGGGATCTGCTGGTCGCGGCGGATGACGCCCTCGGCGCGGCCGAGATCGACGACGACATGGCCGAATTCGACGCGCTTGACGACGCCGGTGATGATCTCGCCGGCGCGGTCCTTGAATTCCTCATACTGGCGCTCGCGCTCGGCGTCGCGGACCTTCTGGAAGATGACCTGCTTGGCCGCCTGGGCGGCGATGCGGCCGAATTCGATCGGCGGCAGCGGATCGACGATATAGTCGCCGACGGCGGCGTCCTTCTTCAGCTTCTGCGCGTCCTTGACGGACACCTGCTTGAAATAGTCGTCGACCGCCTCGACCACCTCGACGACGCGCCACAGGCGCAGGTCGCCGCTGTCGGGGTCGAGCTTGGCGCGGATGTCGTTCTCGGCGCCGTAGCGCGCACGGGCGGCGCGCTGGATGGCGTCTTCCATCGCCTCGATGACGATGCCCTTGTCGATCAGCTTTTCACGCGCGACGGAGTCGGCGATCGCGATCAGCTCGGCCTTGTTGGCGGAAACGGCAGTGGCCATCGGTCTTGGTTATCCTTCCATTTCGACGATTTCGTCCGCCCCTTCGGCGGAAAGCGGTTGGGTGGCGGCGATCAGCGCGTCGGTCATCACGAGCTTGGCGTCTTCGATCGCGTCGAAGGGCACCGCCATCGGCCCGTGATTCTTCACGTCGATCGTGATGCGGTCGTCCTCCACGCTTGTGATCGGGCCCTGGATGCGCTTGCGCTTCTCGACCACCTGCCTGAGCGTGATCCGCGCCTCGTGCCCGGTCCAGTCGCGGTAGTCGGCGAGGCGGGTGAGCGGGCGGTCGATGCCCGGCGAGCTGACCTCCAGCCGATAGGCATGGTCGATCGGGTCGCGGCCCTCGGCCTCCAGCGCATCGAACTTGTCTGACACCCGGTGCGACAGCGCCGCGCAATCGTCGATGGTGAGCTGGCGCGTATCGGGCCGCTCGGCCATCACCTGCAGCGTCGGATCGGACTTGCCGCCGAACATCGCCACGCGCACGAGGTCGAGCCCGAGCGCCTTCGCCTCGGGTTCGATCAATGCGGTCAGTTCGGCCAGGTCAGCCACATGCGACTCCGTGAATACAGCTTCTGCGCCGCCGGAACCGGGGGGTCCCGACCTCTGCAACGTTACCGATGTAGAGAGCGCGACCAGCGATATATGCGATGTCGCGCGCGGCGGCAAGTCCTGCGATTCGGATGCCGCTCGCGGAAACGCACGGGCCGCGATACGTTGTGTCCGAAAACCGCCACCGGAGAACCGCATGCGCATGTCCTTCTGCTATCTCGCCGTCAGTGCCCTGACCCTTGCCGCCTGTTCCTCCGGCCCGTCCGAGGGATCGGTGACCAAGCCCGGCCCCACGCCCACGGCGAGCGCGCCCGCGCCGACGGCAACCGGCACGCCCGTCGACATTCCCGACGCTTCCGCGCCCTTCACGCTGCAGAGCGTGGCGGAATTCGACAATCCCTTCGCGGTCGCCTTCCTGCCCGACGGCCGGGCGCTGGTGACGGAAAAGCCCGGCAAGGTGAAGCTGCTGCGCCCCGGCGAACAGCTGGCGGACGTGGCCGGCGTGCCCGCGGTCGATTATGGCGGGCAGGGCGGTCTGCTCGACATCGCGCCGGCGCCGACCTTTGCCGACGATCACGGCGTCTATCTGAGCTATTCCGAACCGGGGCAGGGCGGCAGCGCCCTGGCGCTCGCCCATGCGACGCTGGACGAAAGCGGGACCGCGCCGAAGCTGACGAATCTCGAGGTGCTCTTCCACCAGCAGCCGCCCGGCGGCGGCGGGCAGTTCGGCAGCATCATCGCCTTCGCCCCCGACGGCGAGTCGCTGTTCCTGTCCTCGGGCGAGCGGCAGCGCAAGACGCCGGCGCAGGACCCGAACAGCGCCATGGGCAAGATCCTGCACATGACGCTGGACGGCAAGCCGGCGCCGGACAATCCCTATCTCTCGGCCGGCGGCGAGCGCGCCTATATCTGGTCGAGCGGGCACCGCAATCCCTATGGCCTGACCTTCGATAGGGCCGGCAACCTCTGGGAAATCGAGATGGGGCCGCAGGGCGGCGACGAGCTCAACCTGATCCTGAAGGGCCGCAACTATGGCTGGCCGGTGGTGTCGAACGGCGACAATTATGACGGATCGCCGATCCCCGATCACGACACCCGTCCCGAGTTCGAGGCGCCGAAGCTGTGGTGGAACCCGTCCATCTCGCCGGCCGGCCTCGTCATCTATTCGGGCGACGACTTTCCCGCATGGCAGGGTTCGGCCATCCTCGGCGCGCTGTCGGGCCAGGCGCTGGTGCGCGCGGCGTTGAACGGGAAGAACGCGCAGAAGGCGGACCAATGGGACATGGGCATGCGCATCCGCGACGTCGCCCAGGCGCCCGACGGTTCGCTGTGGCTGCTGCAGGACGGCGACGGCGGCAAGCTGATGAAGGCCGTGCCGAAACAGTAAGCGCGTTCGGCGACCGCGCTAATTGCGCGCGATCAGGTAGTTCATCCGCGCGCCGGCGATGGGTTTCTCGCGCGCGTCCTGCCAGGCGATTGCGTCGACATTGGCGACACGGGTGCCGAGACGGCGGACGATGCCCTGCGCGCGCGTCGGCTTGTCGCGGCCGCCGCGCATGAAGTCGATGGTGACGTTGACCGGCTTCACCCGCGCATCCTCATCGCCGAGTGCGGCATGCAGCGCCACGATCGCCGCCATTTCCAGCAGGCCGCCGATGGCGCCGCCGTGCAGGAAACCGGGCCGGCCGACGATGTCGGCATCGAACGGCATGGCCAGGATCGGCCCTTCGCCGGCGGGTTCGGCCGCGACCGAGAGGTTCAGCAGATCGGCATAAGGCGGCAGCTTCATGCCGGCATGTCCAGCAGCATGAAGGTGCCCGCGACATGGGCGAGCGGGTCGTCCGGGTCGCCGTCATGCGCCTGACCGCGGACGAAGGCGATGGAGCGCGTCACGCGGTAGCATTCGCCGCGGCCGATCACGGTGCGCCGCGGCGTCGCGGGGCGCAGATAGTCGATGCGCAGGTCGAGCGTCGCCTGGGGCGCGAACTGCCCGCGCTTCAGCCAGGCGGCGATGCTGGTCGCCATGTCCATCATCGTCAGGATCGGCCCCGACGCGACCACGCCGCGGCCGGGATCGCCGATCTGGTCCGGGTCGTAGGGCAGCGCCAGTTCCGCCCAGTCCGGCCCGTGTGCACGATAGCGGATGCCCAGCCGGCGGCCGTGCCCGTCCTGGCGCGCCGCGAAGAAGCGGGCGGGATCGAAGCCGGGGCGGGATGCGCTGTCGGTCATGCCGGAACGTGCTTATCGCGGTGGGCACGCGCGGGCAATCGCGGGCGGGTTACAGGATTTGTAACTACGGCCCCGCGCCGGCGTCGCGCTAGCGTTTCCGCCACCGATCAACCGGAGGGAGAAGGGGCATGGCATCGTTCGGGCTGGACATGGACGAGATCGTCGATCTGGGCACCGAGGTCGCGACGGCGGGCGCGCTGCAGCAGATGGGCGACGGCGACGAAGTGTTCGAGATGATCGTCGGCGTCGCGGTGGTCGTGTACCAATCGTCTTATTGAGATGCGGGAGCGATTCCCGGCGGAGATTCGCCGGGCGATGATCGACGCGCGGCGGCGCTCCGCCGACTTCGCAGCGGACTGGGCGGAAAGCGGCCCTGTTCGCCGCGCCGCCGCCGATTTCGCCGATGGCGGCGATGAGGCGACCCTGATCGCGCGCGCGCGCCAACTGCTCCGCGACCCCGGCTGGCTGGAGGCGATGCTGTTTCCCGCCGTGGCGGCGCTGGCCCGCGACCCGTTCTTCGAGCCGCCGTTCCGCGTCGATCGCGACGCCGTGCGGACGGGCGCCATCCTGTTCGAAAACGACCGGGTCCGCATCGCCTGCACCCACTGGTCGGCACGCGCGCTTGCGCGCCGCGGCGCACCGTCGGCCGTCGTCGTGCCCGGCCGCCTGACGGTCAGCGCCTATGTCCATGCCGGCGAGGCGCTGCTCGAACGGTGGGAGGCCGGTGTCGCCGGGGACGATTTCCGCGCCGCATCGGCGCCGCCGGCCCGCCGCCTGAAGCCGGTGCGGCTGCACGACGGCCGCGTCGTGGTGCAGGACGGACGGCACCGGGCGCACCGGATCGTCCGGGCGTCGCGCGATCTCCTGTCGGTCGGCGTCACCCTGCTTGCCGGACAGGCCGCTATCGCGCGCGAATATCGCCGCGCCGATGGCCGGTTGTCGCGCGTGGCGATGCTGGACGCACGGCCGGCCCGGTCGGCCATGCTGCTGACGCTGCTGCGCGAACTGGGGGCGGCCGGCGCGGGCGAATGTTTCCGCGACGCCAGCCACGACCCGGCCTTTTTCCTGCGCTGGGAAGCGATGCGCCAATGGCTCGCGCATGACGCGGCGGCGGCATTGCCGCGCCTGGCCGACATGGCGCACGGCGACCCGCATCCCGAGGTGCGCGCGGCGGCGGCCGGGATGCTGCCGGCGGTGCGCCGGCGGCTGGACGGGGAGCGGCTGCCCTGCCCCGCCTGATCGAACCCGGAGACGGCGAGGCCATCGGCCCGGACGCGCTGGTCGACCTGCTGGCGGCGAGCGACGTGGACGTGCGGGACGAGGACGCCTTCGCCGCGCTCGGCCCCGCGCTCGCACGGCTGTCGCGCAACCGGGACTTTCTGGCGGAACTGGCCGTCGCCGAACTGAAGCGGCAATGGACGGCGCGGCCGGCGCGCGGCGGATATGGCCCGCAGCTGCTGCTGCTCCGCCCGCCCGACGGCCGGTTCGTGCTGCGCGCCAATTTCTGGCCGGCGCGCGAGGATGCGGTCACGCGCCATAGCGGCCCTGCGACCTTTTTCTACGACCTGCCGCACGACCATAATTTCCCGTTCCTGACCGTGGGCTATCACGGCCCCGGCTATTGGAGCGATTATTACGAGGTGGACGGCGACGCGATCGGCGGCCTGCCCGGCGATCCGGCGCGGTTGCGCTTCACCGGGCGGGCATGCCTGTCCCCCGGCACGGTCATGCTCTATCGCATGCGGCGCGACGTGCATGTCCAGCTTCCGCCCGATCGGTTCTCCGTGTCGCTCAACATCCTGGGCGTGGACCCCGAACAGCCCTGGCTGGACCAGTATCGCTTCGACATCCGCCGCAATTGCATCGCCGAGGCGATGACGACGGCTCCGGCCGAGCCGCTGGTGACACTGGCCGCGCAACTGGGCGGAAACGGCCGCGACCTGGCCGAGCGGTTCGCCGCGGAACATCCCTGCGACCGGATGCGATGGACCGCGTTCGAAGCGCTCGCATCGGCATCGGCCGATCCCGATGCGGCCCTGGCGATCTATGACCGGGCGGCGGCGTCGGCGCGACCGGCGGTGGCGCGACGGGCGCGCGCCCGACTTGCCGAATCGGCACCGGACCGGATGCGATTACAGCCGCGATAGGCGTGGCTTGCGGTACTATGGGCGCGATGGAGGCTCGGATCGTGAGCGAGGTGGAGATGCCGGGACTGGCCGCCGCGGCGCGCAGTCGTTCGCTCGAGATCGTATCATGGCATGGCCGGCCGGGCACCGCTGCCGCGCTCCTTCTGCGCTGGGACGATCGCCGCGAGCCGGTATCGCATCGCCTCCGCCGCGTCCGGGCCGGCGGGTGGCAGGGGCCGGCCATGACCCTGACCCGCCTGGCCGAGGAATCCGCAATCGCGGCTGCGCTCGACGCCGGCGCGGACGACGCCGCGTGCGAAGCGGCAGGTCCGGCCCTGATCGCCGCACGTCTGGCCGCGCTGCTGCGCAATCGGCCACCGACGCTGTGCATCGGCGACCTGGTGATCGAAGGCGATGCCGGCCGCGTCATGCGCGCCGGCCGCGACCTGCCGCTGCTGCCGCGCGAACGGGCGCTGCTCCTGCATCTGGCGCGACAGGCCGGCGGGTGCGTCAGCCGGCGGGCGCTGCTGCGCGATGTCTGGGGGCTGGGGTTCGATCCGGGCACCAATGTCGTGCAGGTGCACATGTCGCGTCTCCGCGCCAAGCTGGATCGCGGCTTCGCGACGCCGCTGCTCCATACCGTGAAAGGCAAAGGCTATCGCCTCGGCGCGCCGGACGCGGCATAAGGGCGACGTAGCACGGGGGCGCGAGCATGACCGGACGGCGGGTTACGATCGACATGGACGGCCATGTGGCCGAGGTGCGGCTGGCGCGGCCCGACAAGCGCAACGCGCTCGACCCCGCGATGTTCGACGCCATCGCCGGCGCCATCGATGCGCTGTCGAAGCGGGCGGGGCTGCGCGCGGTGGTGCTGTCGGGCGAGGGGCGGGCCTTCTGCGCCGGGCTCGACGTGACGGTCATGGCGTCGGGCGGGTCGGACGCCGACCTGCTGGAGCGCGCGCACGGCCTGGCCAACCGGGCGCAGCAGGTCGCCTGGGGCTGGCGCACGCTGCCGGTGCCGGTGATCGCGGCGGTGCACGGGATCGCATTCGGCGGCGGGCTGCAGATCATGTCGGGCGCCGACGTGCGGTTTGCAGCGCCGGAGATGCGGCTGTCGGCGATGGAGATGAAATGGGGCATCGTTCCCGACATGGCGGGCTTCGCGCTGTGGCGCGGGCTGGTGCGCGACGATCATCTGCGCGAGCTGATCTATACCGCGCGCGAATTCGACAGCGTCGAGGCGCTCGATTTCGGCTTCGTCAGCCATGTCGTGGACGATCCCCGCAACGCGGCGATGGCGCTGGCGAAGGAAATCGCCGCTCGCAACCCGCACGCGATCCGCGCGGCGAAACGGCTCGCCACCCTGGCGGCCGATGCGGATGCGGCGGCGATCCTGGCGGCCGAAAGCGGGGAACAGGCAAAGCTCCTGCGCTCGCCCAATCAGATCGAGGCGGTGCGCGCCAACACGGAGCGGCGCCGGCCCGATTTCGCCGACTGAGCCGCTTGCCAAGCGCGGCCGGGCGGTCCATCACGGCCATACCCGATATTCTAAATCTTCGAGAGGGTCGCCATGCGCGAAGCCGCCATCGTATCCACCGCCCGCACCGGCATCGGCAAGGCCTATCGCGGCTGTTTCAACGAGACCGAGGCGCCGGTGCTCGCCGCGCACGTGATGAACGCGGCGATCGCGCGGGCGGGCATCGATCCGGCGCGAATCGACGACGTGTTCTGGGGCGTGGGCAACCAATGGGGCACGACCGGCGGCAATGCCGGCCGCATGGCGATCTTCGCCGCCGGCCTGCCCGAGACGATCCCCGCCTTCACGCTGGACCGCAAATGCGGCTCCGGGCTCACCACGCTCGCGCTCGCCGCCCGGTCGATCATGTGCGACGAGATCGACGTGGCGCTGTCGGGGGGAATGGAATCGATCAGCCACACCGTCACCAGCGATGCGCCGCGCCGGCGCAACCGATCGGTGCTGGAGCGGGAACCGCACGCCTATATGGCGATGATCGAGACCGCCGAGATCGTGGCCGAACGCTATGGCATCAGCCGCGAAGCCCAGGACGAATTCGCCGCGATCAGCCAGCAGCGCGCGGCCGCGGGCCTGGAAGAAGGCGCTTTCGCCGAGGAGATCGTCCCGATTACCGTCGACAAGGCGGTGGTCGACAGGCAGGGCAACCGCACCGGCACCGAAACGGTGACCGTGACGCAGGACGAGGGCATCCGTCCGGGGACGACCGCGGCGGTGCTTTCCGGCCTGAAGCCCGTCTGGAAGGACGGCGAGGTCATCGAACGAGGCAGGAACGTCACCGCCGGCAACGCCAGCCAGCTTTCCGACGGCGCCGCGGCGCAGATCGTCATGGACCGCAAGGCCGCGGAGGCGGAAGGGCGGGAGATATTGGGCATCTATCGCGGCTTCCAGGTGGCCGGATGCGCCCCCGACCAGATGGGCATCGGCCCGGTCTTCGCCGTGCCGAAGCTGCTGGGCCGCGCCGGGCTTTCGGTCGCGGATATCGGCCTGTGGGAGATCAACGAGGCGTTCGCCAGCCAGTGCCTCTATTGCCGCGACGTACTCGGCATCGACCCGGAAAGGCTCAACGTCGACGGTGGCGCGATCGCGATCGGCCATCCCTTCGGCATGACCGGCGCGCGACTGGTCGGCCACGCGCTGATCGCGGCGCGCAAGCGCGGCGTGCGCTGGGCGGTGGTGTCGATGTGCACCGCGGGCGGCATGGGGGCGGCCGGGCTGTTCGAGATCGTCTGACACGCCTAGGCTGCGGCATCGTCTGCTTGCGCAGGAGTCGTGGATGAAGCTGAGCGGAACCGCGCTCGTCACCGGCGCATCGGCCGGGCTGGGCGTGCATTTCGCCCGTGCGCTGGCGGCGGGTGGCCATGACCTGATCCTGACCGCGCGGCGCGGTGACCGGCTGGAGGCGCTCGCCGCCGACCTGCGCGCGCGGCACGGCATCGCCGCGACCGCTATCGCCGCCGATCTGGCGGAGGCGGGGGCGGTCGACATGCTGATGGCCGGGATCGACCGGCGCGGCCTCGCCGTCGATATCCTGATCAACAATGCCGGTTTCGGCGCGAGCGGCGCGTTCGCCGAGCAGGACCGGGCGATGCTCGCGCGCATGGTCGATTGCAACTGCCGCGCGCTCGTCGAACTGTGCCACGCGGTGCTGCCGGGCATGATCCGGATGCGCGCCGGCGCGATCCTGAACCTGGCCTCGACCGCCGCGTTCCAGCCCGGCCCGTGGATGAGCGCCTATTACGCCAGCAAGGCGTTCGTGCTCCACTTCTCCGAAGGCCTGCACGAGGAGGTGAAGCAGCACGGCGTCCATGTCAGCGCGCTCTGTCCGGGGCCGACGCGCACCGACTTCGCCGCTGTGGCCGGCATGGGCGACAGCGCTCCGTTCAAACACTTCGCCGCCGATCCGCGAGCCGTGGCGCGCGACGGGCTGAAGGCGCTGGCGGCGAACGAGGCGGTGCGGATTTCGGGCCTGCGCAACCGGATCATGGCGGCGTCTGCGCGTCTTGCGCCGCGGTTCGCGGTCCGCCGGCTGGTCGCCTCGCTGCAACGCACGCGCCTGCCCTGATTTGCACTCCGCCGCCTGCGACCCTAGACTGGCCTGCAAAGCAGGAGGGGGACGGCCATGATCGAATGCACGCTGCTCGTCGCGATGGCGATCCTGTGGCGCTTTCCCGACAGCGTGGCGGGGCAGGTCCTGCACCGCTGGACGGTCGCCGCGCCCGCCAGCCTGCTGGGCGGGATCGAACGGAGGCATTTTATCTTTCTGATCCTCTTGCTGGCGCTGTCGCTTGCCGGCGAGGCGGTGCTGATGATGGGGTCGGCCGATATGGCCGTGATCTTCGCCTGGGACATCTCCGCCTATATCGACCTGATAATCGCCGGCTGGACCGTGGCGACGGCGATCCGCGCGAAATCGGCGATCGCGACGACGGGCGCCCGGACGCGACGCATCGTCGGCCGCACCATCCGCCCGCGCGCGGCGCGTACGCGCAAGACGGTGCAGCGCACGACCGCGCGGCGCCCGGCGGCGAACGACCAAGACGGGCCGGACCTGCATGCGCTCGCGGTTGCCTGAGCGGAACCGGGGCCGGCATCGAACATTGATCCTCCTATGACCCGATTTGCACCGACCCTCGTCCTCCTTGCCGGCTTCGGCCTCGCCGCATGCAATGGCGGAACCGATGGTGAATCCGATCCGGCCGGCGAAAACGCCACCGTCGCCGGTCATGTGGCGCCGACCGGCAATCAGGCATCGCCGGTCTCGCCGCAGCCCGAGCGGACCGAGGCGATCGACCTGAAGGAAAAGAGCGACGCGCTCGAATTCTCCTATCGCATCCCGGCGGAAGCGGCGGCGATCCCCGGCCTTGCCGACATGCTGAAGACCCGTGCCGAAACGGCGAAGCGCGATGCGTTGACCGAGCACGCCGAAATGGCCGAATCGTTGCCGGTGGACGCACCGGCCCGTGCCTTTGAACTGACCGTCGACTGGTCGGTCGCGGCCGACACGCCGCAATTGCTGGTGCTCACGGCCGAGGGCTACGACTATCGCGGCGGCGCCCATGGCATGCCGATCCACCGGGTCCTTTATTGGGACAAGGCCGCGGCGCGCGAAATCCCGTTCGATGCCCTGTTCACCGACCGTGCCGCGGCGCTTGCCACGGTGCGGGACGATTTCTGCGCCAAGCTGGACAAGGCGCGTGCCGACAAGCGCGGTATCTCGCTCGCCGAACTGAAGAAGAGCACCGACGACACCATGGAGAGCTTCACCGCCTGCCCGGAATTCGACGAGAAGATCCCGGTCGCTTTCACGCACCCGGTCGGCGGCAAGTTCGGACGGATCACCTTCATCGTGCCGCCCTATATTGCGGGGCCGTATGCGGAGGGCGACTATACGCTGGACCTGATGATCCCGAA
Source organism: Stakelama saccharophila (assembly GCF_032229225.1). Classification (NCBI taxonomy): domain Bacteria; kingdom Pseudomonadati; phylum Pseudomonadota; class Alphaproteobacteria; order Sphingomonadales; family Sphingomonadaceae; genus Stakelama; species Stakelama saccharophila. The sequence continues at coordinate 251,080 of NZ_CP135076.1, read as the reverse complement.
GGCGATGATCCCCTATGTCGCCGACAAATATCGCCCGTCCTTTCCCGGCACCGGGAATTGAGGCGCCGGGGCGTGGCCACCCGCCCCCGTTTTTCCTGAGCCTGTCGAAGGACTGCTCTTTTCTCCGGTGTGGCGGAAGGAGAACGGTGCTTCGACAGGCTCAGCACGAACGGAGGCGGGGCGGGCGGCACGGATGGACGGGGTCGGGCGACCGTGCGAACCCCATCGGCATGGGCCGGGTCGGCGGCTCAGCGAACCGGGGTGGCTGCGTCCTTTCCGATCACCGTGGTCCAGCGCCGCACCTGCCAGTGCGTGACCAGCCCTTGCGTCACATAGGGATCGGCCGCGGCGAACCGCGCGGCCACGTCCGGATCGTCGCCCTGGAACAGCAGCACCGCCCGGTCGACCGGTTCGTCGAGCGCCCCGCCCAGCACCAGCTCGCCGCGATCCGCCGCTTCCCACGCCAGCGTCAGATGCTCGTCGCGCAGCGCGGCCCGGCGCTCGAGATAATCGGGCGCCAGGTCGTAGATCAGGAGGAAATGCGCCACCCGGTCAGTCCGCGAACAGCAGCACCGGCGTCTCGAGCAGCTTTTTCACCGCCTGCACGTAGCTGGCGGCGTCATAGCCGTCGACGACGCGGTGGTCGCAACTGATCGACAGATTCATCAGCTTGGCGCGGCGGATGTCGTCTCCGTCGAAGACCGGCCGCTCGACGATCCTGTTGGGGCCGATGATCGCGACCTCGGGACGGTTGATGACCGGCGTCGTCGCGACACCACCCAGCGGCCCGAGCGAGGTGACGGTCAGCGTGCCGCCCTGCATTTCCTCCGATGTCGCCTTGCCGGTGCGCGCGGCTTCGGCGAGGCGGTTGATCTCGGATGCGAGCTGCCAGACATTCTTGTCCTGCGCATCGCGGATGACGGGGACCATCAGCCCGGCATCGGTCTGCGTCGCCATGCCCAGATTGACCGTGCCGGAGCGCGTGACTACGCCGCCCTCGTCGTCATAACGCGCGTTGATCATCGGGAAATCGGGCAGCGCGCGGCAGATCGCGACGATGATGAACGGCAGCACGGTGAGCTTGGGCCGCTGCCCGCGATTGGCGTTGAGCGACGCGCGCATCGCCTCCAGCTCGGTGACGTCGATTTCCTCGACATAGGTGAAGTGCGGGATGTTGCGCTTCGACGCCGCCATATTCTCGGCGATCCGCCTGCGCATGCCGATGACCTTGACCGTCTCGTCGGCCCAGCCGCGATTCGCCTGCGGCGCGAGATAGCCTTCGCCCGAGCCGTAGCGCAGATAGGCATCGAGATCGCCGTGCCGCACCCGCTCGCCGTCGCCGCGCACATCGGCGAGGTCGATGCCGAGGTCCTTCGCCCGCTTGCGCACCGCGGGCGAGGCGAGGACGGGGCGGTCGGCTGCTCCACCTTCACCGGTCGGGCTGAGCTTGTCGAAGCCCCCTTCCTTTTTGTCCGCCGCCGCCGAAGAAGAAGGCAGCGCTTCGACAGGCTCAGCGCCAACGGAGGGTTTGGACAACCCCTCCTTCGCCTTTTCGCGAATCGCTTCATCCTGCTCGTCGGTCGTGCAGGCGGCCTCCGCCTCGGCCTCGGCTTCCTTGCCCGGAGTCTCGGCCGCGACCTGTTCCTCTACCGCGGCCTCGTCGCCCTCGGTCTCGATCACCACCAGCGTCGATCCGATCGGGATCATGTCGCCGGCCTCGCCCGCCAGTTCGAGGATCTCGCCTGCGACCGGACTTTCCATCTCGACCGTCGCCTTGTCGGTCATCATGTCGGCGAGCTGCTGATCCTCCTCCACGCGATCACCGACCTTGACATGCCATGCGACGACCTCGGCCTCGGAAATGCCTTCGCCGATGTCGGGCAGGCGGAATTCGAAACGTGCCATGTCTCAGGTCAATCCTTCATGATGTTCTTGAGCGCCTCGCCGATGCGGACCGGGCCGGGGAAATAGGCCCATTCGAGGCTGTGAGGGTACGGCGTGTCGAACCCGGTGACGCGCGTCACCGGCGCTTCGAGGTGATAGAAGCAGCGCTCCTGCACCAGCGCCGACAGTTCCGCGCCGAAGCCCATCGTCCGCGTCGCCTCGTGCACGATCATGCAGCGGCCGGTCTTTGTCACCGATTCCTCGATCGCCGCGATATCGACGGGCACGATCGAGCGCAGGTCGATGATCTCGGCATCGACGCCGGTTTCCTTGACCACGTTCTGGCAGACATGGACCATCGTGCCGTAGCACAGGATGGTGACGTCGCCGCCCTCGCGCACCGTGTTCGCCTTGCCCAGCGGGATGCGGTAATATCCGGTCGGCACCTCGCCGCCGGGATGTTTCGACCAATTCTTCGACGGCCCGTCCCAGTGCCCGTCGAACGGGCCGTTATAGATGCGCTTGGGCTCGAAGAAGAGCACCGGGTCATTGTCCTCGATCGCCGCGATCAACAGCCCCTTGGCGTCATAGGGGGTCGAGGGGATCACCGTCTTCAGCCCCGACACATGCGCGAAGATCGATTCGGGCGATTGCGAGTGCGTCTGTCCGCCGAAGATGCCGCCGCCGAAGGGCGAGCGCACGGTGATCGGCGCGGTGAATTCGCCCGCCGAGCGGTAGCGCAGCCGCGCCGCTTCGGACACGAGCTGGTCGAGCGCGGGATAGATGTAATCGGCGAACTGGATTTCGGGCACGGGCCGGAGGCCATAGGCGCCCATGCCGACGGCAACGCCGATGATGCCGCATTCGGTGATCGGCGTATCGAACACGCGCTGCTTGCCGTATTTCTTCTGCAGGCCCGCCGTCGCGCGGAAGACGCCGCCGAAATAGCCGACATCCTCGCCCATCACGACGACGTTTTCGTCACGCGCCATCATCACGTCCATCGCCGAATTGACCGCCTGGATCATGTTCATCCGCGCGGTGTCGCCCTCGCGTTCGGGCGTGGGGGCGATGCGTTCGATTTCCTGTGTGTCGCTCACCAGTACATTCCCATTATCGCCGGCAACCGTGCTCCTGCGAAGGCAGGAGCCCAGGGCCGCGCACGCCGCGTTTGAAGCTCTGGATTCCTGCGTTCGCAGGAATATATGGCCGTTCGCACCACAACCGCCATCACTTGCGCGCCCAGGGGCGGCCGGAGGCTTCTTCCTCCGCCATCATCTGTTGCTGTTGTTCGCGCAGGTGCCAGGGCATTTCCTCGTACACGCCCTCGAACAGCGTATCGAGCGGCTGGTGCAGGCCGTGGCCGAGGATGCCGTTCTTCTCCGCCTCCTTCTGCGTCTTGCGGACCTCGTCGGCGCATTCCCTGTCCATCTCTTCCTGCCGGGTCTCGTCCCACTCGCCGAGCGCGATGAGGTGATCCTTGAGCCGCGTGACCGGGTCGCCCAGCGGCCAGTTGGAATATTCCTGCGCGCTGCGATAGCCGGTGGGATCGTCGGAGGTGGAGTGCCCCTCGGCGCGGTAGGTGAAATGTTCGATCAGCGTCGGCCCCTGGTTGGTCCGCGCGCGTTCGGCCGCCCACAGCGTCGCGGCATAGACCGCCAGCGCATCGTTGCCGTCGACGCGCAAGCCGGCGATGCCGTATCCGATCGCCCGCGCGGCGAACGTCGTCGCCTCGGCGCCCGCGAAGCCGGAAAAGCTCGAAATCGCCCATTGGTTGTTGACGACGTTGAGGATCACCGGTGCGCGGTAGACGGATGCGAACGTGCAGGCCGAATGGAAATCGCCCTCGGCCGTCGAGCCTTCGCCGCACCACGTCGCGGCGATGCGGGTATCGCCCTTCGCGGCGCTCGCCATCGCCCAGCCGACCGCCTGCGGATATTGCGTCGCGAGGTTGCCGGAGATCGAGAAGAAGCCGTCTTCCCGCGACGAATACATGATCGGCAACTGCTTGCCCTGCAGCTTGTCGCCCTTGTTCGAATAGATCTGGTTCATCATCTCGATCATCGGATAGTTCCGCGTGATGAGGATGCCCTGCTGGCGATAGCTGGGGAAACACATGTCGTCGGAGGCGAGCGCCATCGCCGCGCCCACCGCGACCGCCTCCTCGCCCGTCGATTTCATGTAGAAGCTGGTCTTGCCCTGCCGCTGCGCGCGGAACATGCGTTCGTCGAACGCGCGCGTCATCGCCATGTTGCGCAGCATCCGGCGCAGCATGTCGGGATCGAGCCGCGGGTTCCACTGGCCGACCGCCCGGTCGTCCTGGTCGAGCACGCGGACCAGGCCGTAGGCCAGCTCGTGAAAGCTGTCGGGATGTGCGCCGACATCCGGGCGCTTCGCGGCATCGGCCGCCGGCACCGCGATGTCGGAAAAATCGACCTCGTCGCCCGGCCGGAATTTCGGCTCGGGTACGTGGAGCGACAAGGGCTTCAGATTGGCGCGCGGTTCGCTGGCCATGCTCTCTCCAAACGGAATGACGGTCCGCGTCGTTCCAGGAACGCGCGGGGATTCGCTTTCGCCATGTTGTTATAAAATTTCAACGGCGAAAGCGAGTCATGGTTGCCGGGAGAGCAGGGTTCAGCGCGGCAAAGCGAGGCTCCCGGTCAGGGAAAAGGCGCCGGAGACGCCCGGCGCGCCGGTGTCGGGCTGACCGCCGCCGATCCACAGGCGATAGGTCGCGGGGGCGATACGCATCACGCCCTTGTCGTCGGCGAAGGCCAGGTCGCGCGGATCGAGGGTGAAGCTGACGGTGCGGCGCTCGCCGGGCGCCAGGTGCACGCGCTCATAGCCCTTGAGCGACCGGATCGGCGTCGCCGGCCGGCCGGGCACCGAGAGATAGAGCTGCGCCACCTCGTCGCCCGCGATCCTGCCGGTGTTGCGGATCGTGACGCTGACGGTCTGTGTGTCGCCCGCCGTTACCGTCGGCGCACCCAGTTTCAGCCCGGAATAGGCGAAATCGGTATAGCTGAGGCCGTGGCCGAACGGATATTCGACCGCGCCGTCGAAATAGCGATAGGTCCGCCCCTGCATCGCGTAGTCGGTAAAGGGCGGAAGCTCGTCCACCGATTCGTAGAAGGTCACCGGCAGCCGGCCGCTGGGATTGACCTTGCCGCTCAGGACGTCGCCGAGCGCCCGGCCGCCCTGCTCGCCCGGATACCAGGCCTGCAGCACCGCCCCGGCCCGATCGCCGCTGTCGCCAAGCGCGACCGCCGATCCCGATTGCAGCACGATCACGACCGGCTTGCCCGTCGCTTCGAGCGCGTCCAGCAATTGCCGCTGCGCCGCCGGCAACGCGATGCTGGTGCGGTCGCCGCCATCGAAGCCGGGAATTTCGAGCGGCATCTCCTCGCCCTCCAGCCAGGCGTTCAGCCCGACGAAGGCGACCACGACATCAGCGTCTCGCGCCGTTTGCACCGCCTGGTCGCGCAGCGCGTCGAGCGGCGCCTTCCAGGCGAAGGTGATGCTGCCGGGCGCCGCGGAACGCTGCGCCAGCTCGACCGAGAAGGCGCGCGGCTTTGTGTCGGCGAAATGCACCGTCATCGGTTCGGCCGCCGACTCCTCTCCGCTGCACGATCGCGTCACCCGGTGGTCGGGCGCGCCCGCGATATGGATCGTATAGGTCCGCGATCCCGTGCCGCCGTTGCAGCCGCGCCGCATGTCCAGGGCGAATTCGTAGTCGCCGGGCGCGGGCGGGGCGATCCTGCCCGACCAGCGGACGAAAAAGGTCTCGGGCGCGACACCGGGCGCGGGCGCGACCCCCGACCAGTTGACGTCGATCGCGGGCACGCTCTTGGTCGCCACCGGATCGCCGGCAAATTCGGCATTGTCGTAGAAGGTGGCCGTCAGCCCGCCGGGAAAAGCGGTGCGCGGCACCATCACCGGCACCTGTTCGGCGAAGGGCGCGCCCTGGGCATAGGCGACGCGGTCCGTGCCGAACGCCTGCCCGATGCCGTCGAGCGGCAGCGCCGCGCCGACCGGCGTGCCGTTATAATTGCCCTCCAGCCCGATCAGCGCCGTTGCGGCCGGGCCGACGACCGCGATTTTCCCGGCGCTGTCGGCAATCGGCAGCACGCCGTCATTCTTCAACAGCACGATCGATTCGCGCGCGGCCCTCAATGCCAGCGCCCTGTGCGCGGGCGAATGGTTCGCGCTGAACGGAATGGCGGAAAACGGCACCCGCTCGGCGGGATCGAACATGCCGAGCCGGATGCGCGCGGCGAACAGCCGCTCCAGCGCGCGGTCCATCACCGCCTCGTCGATATGGCCCTTTCTCACCGCCTCGGGCAGGGCCAGCATCTCGTCCTTGAAATCGCAGCCGCTGTCGGTGCCGGCCTTGACCGCCATCGCCGCGGCCTCGGCCATCGAATCGGCATTGTGATGGCCGTTCAGGATGTCGTCGATCGCACCGCAATCCGACGTGATGAAGCCGGTAAAGCCCCAGTCGTCGCGCAGGATATCCTGCATCAGCCTCTCGTTGGCGCATGCCGCGGTGCCGTCGACGGCGTTATAGGCGCACATCAGCGACCGGGCCTTGCCGTCCACGATCGTGCGGCGGAACGCCGGAAGATAGGTCTCGGTAAGGTCGCGCGGCGAGGGGTCGACGTTGAATTCGTGGCGCAGCTTTTCCGGGCCGGAATGCACGGCATAGTGTTTGGGCGTGGCGATCGCTTCCAGATAGTGCGGATCGTCGCCCTGCACGCCCTTGATGAATTCGGTCGCCAGCGTGCCCGTCAGATACGGGTCCTCGCCCAGCGTCTCCTGCCCCCGGCCCCAGCGCGGATCGCGGAAGATGTTGATGTTGGGCGACCAGAAGGTCAGCCCGTAATAGCGGTCGTAATTCCTTTCCCGCTGCGCCTGGTTGTATTTGGCGCGGCCCTCGATCGCGACCGTGCGGCCTTCGCGGTACAGCAGATCGCGGTCGAAGGTGGCGGCCATGCCGATCGCCTGCGGAAAGACGGTCGCCTCGCCCGACCGCGCGACGCCGTGCAGGGCTTCGTTCCAATAGTCGTAGGGCGGGATTCCGAGCCGCTCGACGGCCGGCGCGGCATTCTGCATCTGCGCGGCCTTTTCCTCCAGCGTAAGGCGGCCGACGATGTCGGCGGCGCGCTTGTCGACCGGTGCGTCCGGGTCGCGGTAAAGCTGCGCCGACGCCGTCGTCGCCAGCATGGTGCCGGTGGCCAGCGCAGCCATCGCCAGCGCCTTGCGAGTGCCCGTCATATCCCTCTCCCGTCGCCTGCGCGGTGCGCGCGCTTCGGGCCGGACGATATCAGAGGGCGATCGGAATTGGTAGCGCTCTCATTGCAGATCTTTGGTCATGTCCGGCATGCCGTATTCGCCGATCAGCGCGCGGGTGACGCCGTTGGTCCAGCCGAACCCGTCCTGCAGCGGATATTCGCCGCCGCCGCCGGGGCGGACCTTTTCGACATCATATTTCTCGACGAGCTTGCCGCTCGCGCGGTATTCGCGGACCACGGTGGCGAGGAAGCGCGTCGCGATTTCGCGCGCCAGTGCTTCGTGCCCGGTCTTGCGCAGCCCCGCGACCGCGATCCATTGCAGCGGCGCCCAGCCATTGGGCGCATCCCATTGCTCGCCGGTCTCGACGCGGGTGGTGCGCAGCCCGCCGGGCGCCAGCAGCAGGTGGCGGATGGTCCGTGCCACACGGTCGGCATGGGCGTCGCTCGCCAGGCCGGTGAACAGCGGATAGGCGGTCGCCGCCGTCACCTCGGGCTGGAGCTGCCGCTCACGCAGATTCCAGTCGCCATAGGCGCCGCGCTCCTCGTTCCACAGCCAGCGTTCGACCGCCGCCCGGCGCGCCTCCGCCTGCGTACGGTAGTCGGCCGCGCAATCCTCGCCCAGCGCCGCGCAGCGACGGGCGATGTCCATCTCCAGGCCGTAGAGCAGCGCATTGAGATCGACGGGCACGATATTGGTCGTCTCGATCGAGCCGAGGCTGTGGTCGTCGGGCAGCCAGCGCGAGGAAAAGTCCCAGCCGCTTTCCGCCGCCGCGCGCAGGTCGCGATAGACCTGCTCGCTCGGGCGGTCGCTCGCCCGCGCGGTCAGCACATCCTCGCGGTAGCTTTCGTCGCGCGGAGTATCGCGCATGTCCCAATAGCGGTTGAGGATGCTGCCATCGGCCATTCGCACGACATGCGCGGCGGTCGGCGTTTCTTCGGAAACATCATCCCGCCCGCGCATCCAGAAGGCGTGCTCGCGCTTCAATATCTCGAGCCGGCGTTCGAGCGTCGGCCGGTCGGTCGCATCCGACAGGCCCATCATCAGCCACAGCACCGGCGGCTGCGACCGGCTGACATAATATGTTCGGGTGCCGTTGGGGACATGGCCGAAGCGGTCGACGAGCTGACTGAAATCGGCGATCATCGCCTCGACCAGATCGGGATGCCCGTCCGCCTTCGCGCCCAGCAGCGTGAAATAGCTGTCCCAATAATACATCTCGCGAAACCGGCCGCCCGGCACGACGAAGCGTTTCGGCACGGCGAGCTGCGAGGATCCGGGCTCCCGCTGCACCGGCTGGCGCGTCAGGTGCGACCACAGGTTGGCGATATGCTCGGTAATGGGAATGGCGGGGTGCGTGCCCCTGCCCAGGGGCTGCGCCGGCGCGGATTCCTCCGGCACCTCGAAATTGGCGAGGACGAAGCGGCGCAGTTCGGCGTCGCTCCAGTCGTCGCGCGCTTCATAGTCGGCGACGATCGCCGCGCTGTCGCGCCTGGGGATCGCGTCGACGAAGGTCTTCCCGTCGCGGAAGATGCGGCGCATCTGCACCGCGCGAAACAGATCGCCGAAACGATCCTCCGGCGTCAGCACCTGTGCAACGCCCGTGGTGGGACGCTCGGAGGCTTGCGGCGGCGGCAGGTCCGCGCAGGATTGCAGCGCGCTCAAGGCCAATGCCGCAAGTCCCGCGTGCCAATGCCGCATAGCGTGCTATCCCCGTCCACGAAAACGATCAGGCAGCCGCCACGGTCTGCTCGATCACGCCGAAGATCGGATGATGGTTGTCGTCCTCGGCCCAGATGCGCACGGTGTCGCCGACCTTCAGGAAGTCGGTCGCCGGCGCGCCACCTTCGATCGTCTCGACCGTGCGCACCTCGGCAAGGCAGCTATAGCCGACGCCGCCGTCGGCGATGGGCCTGCCCGGCCCGCCGTCGGCATCACGGTTCGACACCGTGCCCGATCCGATGATCGTGCCCGCGCCCAGCTTGCGCGACTTCGCCGCATGCGCGATCAGCGTGCCGAAATCGAAGGTCATGTCCTCGCCCGCCTCGGCCCGGCCGAACGGCTCTCCGTTAAGGTCGACCATTAGCTTGCGGTGGAGCTTGCCGTCGCGCCACCAGTCGCCCAGCGCATCGGGCGTGACGAAGACGGGGGAAAAGGCGCTCGCCGGCTTCGACTGGAAGAAACCGAACCCCTTGCCCAGCTCGCCGGGGATGAGGTTGCGAAGCGAAACGTCGTTGGTCAGCCCGACCAGCCGCACGCCCTTCAGCGCCTCCTCGCGGCCCGCGCCCATCGGCACGTCGCCGGTGACGACGACCACCTCTGCCTCCAGATCGCAACCCCACCCTTCGTCCTTCAGCGGGATGTCGTCGCGCGGGGCCAGAAAGCCATCCGAGCCGCCCTGGTACATCAGCGGATCGTGCCAGAAGCTGTCCGGCATTTCCGCGCCGCGCGCCTGCCGCACCAGCTTCACATGGTTCACATAGGCCGACCCGTCGGCCCATTGATAGGCGCGCGGCAGCGGCGAGGCGGCGTTGTGTTCGTGAAACCGCTCGCGCGGGATCGCCTCATGCTCGAGATCGGTGGCGAGGTTGCGCAGATCGGGCTCGATCCGGTCCCAATCGTCCAGCGCCGCCTGAAGCGTCGGCGCGATATGGGCGGCATCGGCATACCAGGCCAGGTCGTCCGATACGACGACGAGCCTTCCGTCGCGTCCCTGCTTCAGGCTGGCCAGTTTCATGCGCTTTCCTCGCCTTTCGCTATTATCCCCTCACCACATAGCGCGTGGCGACACGATGTCGAGCCAACGCGCAAGCGGCGTTGACAGTGCCATGCGCTCAGCGCATCCGATAGAGCATGTTTTCAGGGCTCGGATTTCTCGATCATCCCGGCGAAATGCCGCAGCGGATCAGGGAGAAAGACTGGTCCGGCACGCCGCTGGGGCCGATCGAGCAGTGGCCCCAGGCGTTGCGCTTCGCCCTGAACATCTGCATGGGATCGAGCTTTCCGACCGCGGTCTATTGGGGGCCGGATCTCATCCTCCTCTACAACGACGCCTGGGCGCCGATCCCGGCCGACCGCCACCCCTGGGCGCTGGGCCGCCCGGCGCGGGAGGTCTGGGGCGACATCTGGTCGGTGATCGAACCGCAGGTCCGCGAGGTGTGGGACACGGCGCGCGGTTTCGCCGGCTATGACGAGATGTTGCCGATGGAGCGCGACGGCGTTCCGCACGAAACCTACTGGAATTACAGCTTCACGCCGATCAAGGACGAATATGGCCGGGTCGCCGGCATCCTGAACCAGGGCAACGAAACCACCCGGACGGTGATGGCCGAACGGCAGCGCACGGCGCAGATCGAACGGTTCAGCGAGTTCGTGGAACAGGCGCCGGGCGCGATCGCCGTGCTGCACGGTCCGACCTTCGTCTGCCAACTGGCGAACAGCGCCTATCGCGAGCTGGTCGGCAACCGCCCGATCGTGGGCAAGCCCATTGCCGAAGCGCTGCCGGAGGTCGCCGCGCAAGGTTTCGTCGACCTGCTGAACGACGTATATCGCACCGGCAAGGCCTATCGCGGCGACGGGGTGGTGGTCGAACTGGACCGGCAGGGCGACGGGCCCGACCGCCGCATCCTCGATTTCGTCTATCAACCGATCACCGATGCGAACGGCGAGGTCACCGACATCTTCGTCGAGGCGAACGACGTGACCGAAAAGCTGTCGGCGCTCGACGCGCTGCGCATGTCGACCGAGGCGCAGACCTTCGTCTATTCGCTTGCCGAGCGGCAGCGCGGTTTCGACACGCCCGCCGCGATCATGCGGTTTACCTCGGCGGCTCTCGGGCGCCGGCTGAAGGCGGACCGGGTCGGCTTCTTCCGCGCCGGCCGCGACGGCGAGATTGCGTTCGGCCCGTGCTGGACGACGCCGCGCCTCCCCCCGCTGAAGGGCACGATGCCGCGCGGCGCGCTGGGCGAGGGGGCGCGCAGGGAATATGGCGCCGGCCATGCCGTCGTGGTCCGGGATGCGGAAAACGATCCGGACGATGGGAACAGGCCGGTCGCGTGGTCGTCACCGGCCGGCGTGGGGGTGCCGCTGCTGCGCGGCGGCCAATGGGTGGCGAGCCTCTATGTCAGCCAGGCCGAACCGCGCGACTGGTCGGCCGACGACATCACCTTCATCGAAGCGATCGCGGAAATCACCTGGGACGCGGTCGAACGCGTCGAAGCGGTCGCGGCGCTGCGCGAAAGCGAGGAAAAATTCCGCGTCATCGCCAACTCGATCGAGCAGATCATCTGGTCGACGCGACCGGACGGCTATCACGATTACTATAACGATCGCTGGTACGAATTTACCGGGGTGCCGCGGGATTCGACCGATGGCGACGGCTGGAAGGACGTGTTCCATCCCGACGACCGCGCCCGTGCGCTCGAGCAATGGCGGCATTGCCTGGAAACGGGCGAACCCTATCATATCGAATATCGCCTGCGGCACCGCAGCGGCGTCTATCGCTGGGTGCTGGGCCGGGCGCAGCCGATGCACGACGCAAGCGGCCGAATCGTGCGTTGGTACGGCACCTGCACCGATATCCAGGAAATCGTCGACGCCCGCGACGTGCTGACCCGCTCGCGCGAGGAGCTGGAAGATGCCGTGGAGCAGCGCAGCGCCCAGCTCATGGCGGCCGAGGATCGGCTGCGCCAGGCGCAGAAGATGGAGGCCATCGGCCAGTTGACCGGTGGCATCGCGCACGATTTCAACAATATGCTTGCGGTGGTGCTGGGCGCGCTGGACCTGATCGACCGGCGCAGCGCGCAAGGCGGCAAGGACATGACACGCTATGTCGAGGCGGCGCGCGAAGGGGCGACGCGGGCGGCGGCGCTAACCCGCCGGCTGCTCGATTTCGCGCGCAAGACGCCGCTGGCGCCGCGTGCCGTCGACGTGAACGAGCTGATCGGCGACATGCTCGACCTGCTGCGCCGGACGATCGGCGAGGGCGTGGCCGTGGCGACGGCGTTCGAAGACGCGGCGTGGTATGTCACCGCGGATCCCGGCCAGCTCGAAAACAGCATCATCAATCTGGCGGTGAACGCCCGCGACGCCATGCCCGACGGCGGCACCGTCTCGATCACCACCGCGAACCGCCGGCTGGGGGAAGGCGACGCCGGGGAATGGGACGTCGCGCCGGGCGATTATGTCGAAATCGCGGTCAGCGACACCGGCATCGGCATGCCGCCGGACGTGGCCGAACGTGCGTTCGAACCCTTCTTCACCACCAAGGAGGTCGGCAAGGGCACCGGGCTGGGCCTCAGCCAGATTTTCGGCTTTGTCGGCCAGTCGGGCGGGCAGGTGCGCATCGACAGCGAGCCCGGATCGGGAACGACGGTCCGCATCCTGTTGCCGCGCGACGGCGACGCGGCCCGGCCGCGCTCGCCCGAGCGGGAACAGGCGCAAGGCGTGCCGCACAGCCGGGGCGAGGAAACGGTGTTGCTGGTCGAGGACGAGGACCGGCTGCGCACCTTTTCGGCCGAGGCGCTGCGCGAACTGGGCTATGCCGTGATCGAGGCGGCCAACGGCGCGCAGGCGCTCAACCTGCTGCGCGACGGGGCGAAGGCCGACCTCCTGCTCACCGATGTCGTGATGCCGGGCATGACGGGCCGGGAACTGGCCGATCGCGCCATCGCGATGGTGCCGGGGCTCAAGCTGCTCTACGCCAGCGGCTATACCCGCGATGCCATCCAGCAGACCGGCGGGCTCAGCGCCACGGCGGCCGTGCTGCCCAAGCCGTTCGGCGTGGAGGCGCTTGCCGCCGCCGTGCGGGACGCGCTCGACGCCGATCCGGACGCCGCAACGGCGAAGCGGCGCACCGATCAGGAGCGGAAGGGTTAGGACCACGCTCGCCGGCGCGGATGCCGGGTCGCCTCGGCCATTGCCGTTTGCCGGAACAGGGCCTAGGGCAGCCCGCGTTTGTCGCGCGGATGGCCCGCGCGATCCGCACCGAAAGGAGATTGCGCGTGGCCAATGTCGCGGTGGTCGGCGCCCAGTGGGGCGACGAAGGCAAGGGCAAGATCGTCGACTGGCTCGCCGAGCGTGCCGACATGGTGGTGCGCTTCCAGGGCGGGCACAATGCCGGTCACACACTCGTCATCGGCGACAAGGTCTATAAACTGTCGCTGCTGCCGTCGGGCATCGTCCGCGGCACGCCCAGCGCCATCGGCAACGGTGTCGTGCTCGACCCCTGGGCGCTTCGCGCCGAGACCGAGCGGCTGCGCGAACAGGGCGTTTCCGTCACGCCCGACACGCTGATGATCGCCGACAATTGCGCGCTGATCCTGCCGTTCCACCGCGACCTCGACGCGCTGCGCGAGGATGCGAGCGGCGCGGGCAAGATCGGCACCACGCGCCGCGGCATCGGCCCGGCCTATGAGGACAAGGTCGGCCGGCGCGCGATCCGCGTGTGCGACCTCGCTTATCTGGAAAGCCTGGGGCCGCAGCTCGACCGGCTGACCGCACATCACGACGCGCTGCGCGCCGGCTTCGGCGAGGCGCCGATCGACCGGGACAAGCTCGTGGCCGACCTGAAGGAGGTCGCCGGCTTCGTCCTGCCCTTTGCGCGGCCCGTCTGGCAGACGCTGAACGAAGCGCGCGCGCGCGGGCGGCGCATCCTGTTCGAGGGCGCGCAGGGCGTGCTGCTCGACGTCGATCACGGCACCTATCCCTTCGTCACCTCTTCCAACACCATTGCCGGCACGGCGGCCGGCGGATCGGGGCTGGGGCCGAGCGCGGTCGGCTTCGTGCTGGGGATCGCCAAGGCCTATACCACCCGTGTCGGTTCGGGGCCGTTTCCCACCGAGCTGGACGATGCGACGGGCGAGCGGCTGGGCGAACGCGGCCGCGAATTCGGCACGGTGACGGGCCGCAAGCGGCGCTGCGGCTGGTTCGATTCGGTGCTGGTGCGCCAGGCGGTGGCGGTTTCCGGCGTGACCGGCATCGCGCTCACCAAGCTCGATGTGCTCGACGGCTTCGATACGGTGAAGATCTGCACCGGCTATCGCCTGCGCGGGCGGATGCTCGACCATTTCCCCGCGCATGCCGCCGATCAGGACGCGGTGGAAGCGATCTACGAGGATATCGAGGGTTGGTCGGAATCGACCGCGGGTGCGCGGAGCTGGGCCGAACTGCCGGCACAGGCGATCAAATATATCCGCCGCGTGGAGGAACTGATCCAGTGCCCCGTGGCGCTGGTATCGACCAGCCCCGAGCGCGAGGACACGATCCTGGTCCGCGATCCCTTCGCCGACTGACAGCCTGACTCGCATCGAGACGGCCTCATGCGGGCCCGTTCGTCCCGAGCTTGCCGGACTGCGTTTCGCGTTTCCGGGATCGGGAGAAAGGGCGGTGCTTCGACAAGCTCAGCACGACCGGGAAGGGCAAGCCCGGCACGAGCGGAAAGGAAGGTGCCCCGGAACCGGCCGCGGCGCATATGAAAAGGGCCCGGGAGCGAAGTCCCAGGCCCTGGTTTTGCCGGATATGGTTGCGATTACAGCCGGGGGGTCGTCGGATCGTTGTCCCTGTCGGGGGTCCCGTCATCGTTTGTATCCGTATCGGGATTGACCGCGTCGTCCGTCCGGTCGGGCAGCGTCGTGCTGTCCTCGTCACCCGGCGTCGTCGTATCCGGGGTGGTGGTGTCGGGCGCCGTCCTGTCCGGCATGGTCATCGGATCGTTCGGGTCCGGATTGGCCGTCGTGGGCGGCACGGTCTGCGGCGTGGTCTGCTGCATGCCGTCGCCCGCAGGGGTCGTCTGCGCCATCGCCATCGGCGAGGTGCCGATCAACAGGGCGGTCGCTGCTACAAAGATTTTGGTACGCATAGTTCGTTCCTTCTCCAGTCCACATTTTCGATCAGAGGGACACAGCGAACAACGCCGTTTGCGCCAAAGGTGTGCACCAAGGCGTATCGCTCCGTCGCAGCCAGTGCGGACTTTGGCGGATTTCCGGTGGATTCGCGCGACGAGCCGTTGCGGCTCAGCCGCACTGGGCGCGGTGCAGCAGCTTCTGATCGGCGAGAACCAGCGCCATCATCGCCTCCACCACCGGCGCGCCGCGGATGCCGACACAGGGATCGTGGCGACCTTTCGTGGCGATCTCGGTCGCCGCGCCGCCGGGCGTCACGGTAGGGACGGGCGTCAGGATCGAACTGGTCGGCTTGAACGCGACCCGCACCCGCACCGGCTGTCCGGTGGAGATGCCGCCGGCAATGCCGCCTGCGTGGTTGGCGAGGAATTGCGGGCCGTCGCTGCCGGGGCGCATGGCGTCGGCATTGTCCTCGCCCGTCAGGCGTGCCGCGGCGAAGCCGTCGCCGATCTCCACGCCCTTGACCGCATTGATCGACATGCACGCCGCCGCCAGTTCGCTGTCGAGCTTGGCATAAAGCGGCGCGCCCCAGCCGGCGGGTACGCCCGTCGCCTCGCACGCGACGATCGCGCCCAGCGACGATCCGGCCTTGCGCGCCTGATCGACCAGCACTTCCCAGCGTTGCGCCGCCCGGGCATCGGGGCAGAAGAACGGATTGGCGTCGATCTGCTCCGCGTCGAAATTGGCCGGATCGATGGCGTCGCCGCCGATCTCCTCGACCCAGGCGCGGATGGAAACCTCCGCGATCACCGCCCGCGCCACCGCGCCCGCCGCCACCCGCGCCGCCGTCTCGCGCGCCGATGACCGCCCGCCGCCGCGATAATCGCGAAAGCCGTATTTGGCGTCATAGGCATAATCGGCGTGGCCGGGGCGATAGGCCCTGGCGACGTCCGAATAATCCTTCGACCGCTGGTCGATATTCTCGATCATCAGCGAAATCGGCGTGCCCGTGGTGCGCCCGTCGAACACGCCCGACAGGATGCGCACGGCATCGGGTTCGCGCCGCTGCGTGGTGAAGCGCGACGTGCCCGGACGCCGCCGGTCGAGGAAAGGCTGGATGGCGTCCTCGCTCAGCGCCAGCCCCGGCGGACACCCGTCGACGACCGCGCCCAGTGCCGGCCCGTGACTTTCGCCCCAGGTCGTGAACCGAAAGACGCGTCCGAAGGTGTTGAAGCTCATAGTTCCCTCTCCCCGTGGGGGAGAGGGAGGGGCCCGCTCGCCGCAGGCGAGCGGGAGGGTGAGGGCGATCGGCGAAGCTGCAACAATATCTCGATCAAGATTCCCTCCCGGTTCCGCAGTACCTCGCTATTCGTGAAGCGCGCGACGCGATAGCCCTCGCGTTCAAGAAATGCGGTTCGGGCATCGTCATATTCCTGCGCATCCGCGTTCATCGGCCCTCACTCTTCCACCGCCTGCGGCGGCGGGCCCCTTCCCTCTCCCCGCGGGGAGAGGGACCTACGCGTCCCCCGCCAGCGCGGCGAAGGCGTCGGCGTGGCGCGCCGCACCCTTCGGGCCGCAGGGCAGGCCACCCTGCAGCTCCAGCGCCATGAAGAACGGGCCGGCATAAGGCGAATCGAATCCCTGCGCCGTTTCCGCCGAAAAGCCGAAGCGCTCGTAAAAGCCCGGTTCGCCCAGCACGAACAGGAGCAGCGCGCCGGCCTTGCGCATCTGCTCGATCGCGCCGGCGATCAGCGCCTCGGCGACGCCGGCGCGGCGGAATTCGGGCAGCACCGCCACCGGCGCCATCGCCACGGCCGGCACGGCGTCGCCGCCGATTTCCGCCTGCATCCGGCTGAGCGCGACCAGCCCCGCCACCTCGCGCCGTTCCTCGTCATGCGCGACGAGCACCAGCACCAGTTCGCCGTCGATGGCGAGCTGCTTGACCAGCATCGCCTCGTCCGGCCGCGGGAAACAGCCCGTCAGCACCGCGTCGATATCGGCGGCGTCGGCGGGCGCGGCGGGCCGGATGGCGATGGTCATGGCGGCGCCCGTCAGCCCAGCGCGATGTCGGGCGCGTCCTCGGCCTTCATGCCGATGACGTTGTAGCCGGCGTCGACATGGTGGATCTCGCCAGTGACGCCGGAGGACAGGTCGCTGAGCAGGTAGAGTCCGGCGCCGCCCACCTCGTCGATGGTGATGTTGCGCTTCAGCGGGCTGTTCAGCTCGTTCCACTTCAGGATATAGCGGAAATCGCCGATGCCGCTTGCCGCCAGCGTGCGGATGGGGCCTGCCGAAATCGCGTTCACCCGGATATCGTCGCGCCCCAGGTCGACGGCGAGATACTGGACCGAAGTGTCGAGCGCCGATTTCGCCACGCCCATCACATTGTAATGCGGCACGACCTTTTCGGAGCCGTAATAGGTCAGCGTCAGCAGGCTGCCGCCATCGGGCATCATCGCCTGGGCGCGCTTGGCGACGGCGGTGAACGAATAGACCGAGATGTTCATGGTCTGGAGGAAGTTTTCCAGCGTGGTGTCGTAATAGCGGCCGCGAAGCTGGCTCTTGTCGGAAAAGCCGATGGCATGGACGACGAAATCGATCGTCGGCCAGTCCTCGGCGAGCGTCGCGAACGCCGCGTCGAGATTGTCCATGTCGGACACGTCGCATTCGATCAGCTTGTCCGATCCCAGTTGCCCGGCCAGCGGCTTGACGCGCTTGCCCAGCGCCTCGCCCTGATAGGTGAAGGCGAGTTCCGCGCCGTGTTCGGCGAGCTGCTTGGCGATCCCCCAGGCCAGCGACTTGTCGTTGGCGAGCCCCATGATCAGCCCGCGCTTGCCCTGCATCAATCCGGTCACGACGCCTGTTCCTCCTTGTTCTCAGCCTCGTTCGGCCCCTCTAGACCCGAATCCGGTTCTTCCGCCAGCGCCGCGTTCAATTCCGCGCCGACGACCACGCCCAGACCGACGACGAAGAAGAACAGCAATGTGATCATCACGCCCGCCAGGCTGCCATAGGTCAGGTCGTAACTGCCGAGCAGGCCGAGCACGACCGGCAGCAGCGCCGTGGTGGCCAGCCACCAGCCCGCGGTGAAGGCCGCACCCGGCCATTTGGGGCAGTCCGAGTTGCGATAGCGGCCGGGCGTCAGCGTGTAGAACAGCATGTAGAGCGCGCCGAACAATGCAAGACCCGGCGCGATCCGCGTCAGCGACACGGCCTGCGCGGTGCTGTCGGCAACGGGCAGGACGCGGGTGATGAACTGTTCGATCCCCGTCAGCACCACCTGAAAGCTGAAGGCCAGCATGACGAGGATGACCGATGCGATGATCAATCCGATCGAGCCGAGGCGGTTCTCCCAGAACGGCCGGCGCGATTCGACGCCGTATGCCTGTTGCAGGATCAGGCGGACGGTCTCGACGAAGCTTCCCGCGGTCCACAGCCCGACGGCCGCGCCGAACCATAACAATGCCCCCGTCCGCGCCGCCAGCACGTCGGCGACCGGTTGCTGCAGCACGTCGGCGACGTTGGGCGGCACGGTGCGCAAAAAGGCGTTGAGCGCGTGCAGGCCGTCGCCGGTCTGGCCCAAGAGGCGTGCGATCGCGGCCGCGAAGATGAAGAAGGGGAACAGCGTCAGCAGCGAGAGATAGGCCAGGTTGCCGGCATGGACGAACCCGTCCGACCAGACGCCGATCGCCACCCGCTTGATCACCTCGATGGCGCGATCGCTGAGCCCCAGGTCGCCCAGCCGGCGGTGGACGCGGCCGCCCAGGCCGCGCCGGCGCGCTTCCGGCGATTCGGGCGATCTCTGCTCCGCCACCCCGCGGCTATACGCCCATGCGCGCGCGCGGATTGCCGCCGCCGCCGGACCAGCTCTGGACGAACTGCTTCAGCGCGGCATCGTCGGCCGGAATGTCGACCATCAGAGTGACGAGCTGGTCCCCGCGGCCCGATGGTTTCCGGTGAAAGCCGCGATTCTTCAGGCGCAGCGTCTTGCCCGACGTCGCCCCCGCCGGAACGGTCAGCATCACCGGCCCGTCGACGGTGGGTACGCGCACCTGCCCCCCCTCGACCGCCTCCTTCAGCGTGATCGGCAGGTCGAGCCGGACATCGTCGCCGTCGCGGGTGAAGAAGGCGTGCGGCTGGATCTCGATCGTCACCAGCCCGTCGCCATTGCCGCCCGGACCGGGCTGGCCCTTGCCGGCGAGCCGCATCTGCGTGCCGTCCTCGACGCCGGGGGGCAGCTTCAGGTCGATCGTCTTGCCGTCGGCGAGCGTAATGCGCTGCGGTTTCAGGGCGGCGGCATCGACGAACGGCACGCGCAGTTGGTAGGCGACGTTGGCGCCCTTGGGCTGGGGCCTGCGCCCGAACCCGCCGAAGCCGCTGCGGAAACCGCCGCCGGCCTGTTGTCGGCCGCCGCCCATGCCGAACAATCCTTCGAAGATATCGCCGAGATCGCCTTCGTCGCCGCCGCCGCCGCCGAAATCGAACTGGCTGCCGCCCTGCCGGTATCCGCCGGAGTGCGCGCCGCCGGGGCCGCCGAAGCCGAACGGGGCGGTGGGGTTGCCCTCGGCATCGATCTCGCCCCGGTCGAAGCGGGCGCGCTTGTCCTTGTCGGTCAGCAGGTCATAGGCCTGGGTGACCTGCGAAAACCGCTCGGCGGCCTTGGGATTGTCCTTGTTGCGGTCGGGGTGCAGCTCCTTGGCGAGCTTGCGATAGGCCTTCTTGATATCGGCTTCGCTGGCGCCGCGCGCCACGCCCAGGGTTGCGTAAGGGTCTGCCATTTCCGTCCTGTGTTATTCGCGTCAGGCGGTTACATCGGCGCTGAAGTGCCATCGTGCAAGATCAGTCCGCCTTCGTCAGATGTCGGGCAGAACCTGCTCCGCCACGCCCCAGCCGGCGAGGCCGCGGCTGTTGGCCCGCTCGATCAGCGTGTCGGCCTCCTTGACGGTGAAGCGCTTGGGCGTGTCGATGTCCTTCAACTCGGTCCAGCTCACCGGCGCGGCGACCGGCGCGGATTCGCGGGCGCGCGCGACATAGGGCAGCACCGCGGTCGCGCCCCGCTGGTTGCGCAGCCAGTCGATGAAGATGCGCCCCTTGCGCTTCGCCTTCGACATGGTCGCGGTAAAGCGGTCGGGCTCGGCCTGCGCCAGCGCGCGGCTGAACCGTTCGGCAAAGGATTTCACGTCCGGCCATTCGGCCTGCGGCGCCAACGGCACGACGACATGCACGCCCTTGCCCCCGGACAGCATGGCGAAGCTCGCCAGCCCCATGTCTGCAAGATGCTGTTTCAGGTCCTCCGCCGCCTTTTTCACGTCGCCGAAATCGAGCCCCTCGTCGGGGTCGAGGTCGAACACCATGCGGTCGGGCTTTTCGACATCGGCGACGAGGCTGCCCCAGCCGTGGAATTCGATCGTGCCCATCTGCACACAGGTCAGCAGCCCCCTGATATCGTCGATATAGAGATAGGGTTCGGTCTTGCCGTCCTTTTCCTCGATGTCGACATGGTGAACGGCGTCGCCGAAGCTGCCGGCGTCGTGCTTCTGGAAAAAGCATTGCTTCGACCGCCCCTGCGGGCAACGCACCAGGCTGACCGGCCGATTCGCCGCCCAGGGCAGCAGGATGCCGGCAACCGCCGCGTAATAGTCGGCAAGCTCGCTTTTGGTGATGCCGGCATCGGGAAAGATCACGCGGTCGGGATGCGAAATCTTCACGCCCGTTCCGGCGGCCGTGGTTTCGGCCCTTTGCGGTTTCTCGGTCACCACCTCGCCCGCCTCCTTGTCCTCGCGCAGCCCGAGAAAGCTGGCATGGCGCACGACATTCTCGGCGGTGAATTCGCCGAACGCGACCTCTGCCACCAGCTTCGGCGTAACCCAGTGCGCCCCCTTCGCCGCCGCCCTGGGCACGTCCACCGGCGGCGTCTTGCGCGCGATTGCGTTGAACTTCGCGCTCAGACTCTCCAGCGTATCGGCATCGAACCCCGTGCCGACGCGCCCGGCGTAGCGCAGCCCGCCGCCCTCGTTCACCGCCAGCAGCAGCGAGGAAAAGGGCCGCCCCCTGGCCGAGCTTTCCGACCAGCCGACGATCACGAATTCCTGTCGCTTCGTGCATTTGATCTTGAGCCAGTTCCTTGAGCGCGCAGCCCGATAGGGCGCATCGACGCGCTTCGAGACGATGCCTTCATAGCCTTCGCGACACATCGCCTCGAACAGCTTCTCGCCCGCGCCCAGCACATGCTCGGCATAATGGATGCGTTCGTCGCAGCCGGCGAGCAGCGCGGCGAGCCGTTCCTTGCGCTGCACCTGCGGCGCCCCGCGCAGATCCTCGCCCGCCTCGTGCAGCAGGTCGAAGGCGAACAGCGTCATCTCGCCGCCGTTGGAGATCGCATTCTGCAAGGTGGAGAAATCGGGCCGCCCGTCCTTGAACGCGACGATCTCGCCATCGATCAGCGCCGCGCCGGGCAGCGATGCGGCCGCCTCGACAATGTCGGGAAACTTCTCCGACCAGTCGAGCCCCGACCGGGTGAAGATGCGCGGGCTGCCCTTGCCGATGCTCAGAAGCGCGCGGTAGCCGTCATATTTGATCTCGTGCAGCCACTGGTTCCCCGAAGGCACCTCGTCGACCAGCGTCGCGAGCTGCACGTCCTGGAAGCCCGGCGCTGACATTCCTCCCCGTTTCGGGGAGGCGGCGGAGGGGGATCGCCGCGAACGCTTCGCCTGCCGGGATTGCTTTGCCTCGCCCTGTTCCGCTTGCCGCTTCTCCCCCTCCACCACGCGCTTCGCGCGCGCTCCTCCTCCCCGTGCCGGGGAGGAGTTGGCGATCTCCTGCATCGTCCGTCCGGTTTTGACGCTGGTGAGCGCGGTTTCGACCAGCGTGTCGGACCCGCCGGCCTCGGCATCGTCGATCTTGCGCAACAGCCAGTTCTCGCGCTTTTCGCGCCCACGCGGCCGGAGCCGGATCAGCAGCCACTCGCCCTTCATCCGCTCGCCGTCGAGCACGAAATGGAGGTGCCCCTTATCCAGATCCTTCGCCGACTTGCCCTTGATCGGCGCCCAGGTTCCGTCGTCCCACAGCATGACGGTCCCGCCGCCATATTCATCTTTCGGAATCGTGCCCTCGAAATCACCATAGCTCAGCGGATGGTCCTCGGTCCGCACCGCCAGCCGCTTGTCGTCGGGATTGAGGCTCGGCCCCCTGGTCACCGCCCAGCTTTTGAGCACCCCGTCCATCTCGATGCGGAAATCCCAGTGCAGCCGCGTCGCATCGTGCTTCTGCACGATGAAGCGGTTGCCGTGCCCCCTGGCGAGCGTGCCCGCCGGCTCGGCGGTGTTCTTGAAGTCGCGCTTGGCGTTGTAGGTGGCGAGGGGGTCGGACTTGGCCATCGGCAGCTACCCACCAACCGTCATCCCCGCGCAGGCGGGGACCCATGGTCTCGGAACGGAGCAGAAAAAACTTCGGCGCCGCGCGTATGGATTCCCGCCTGCGCGGGAATGACGATTGGAAACACTACGCACTTTTCTTCGCCTTCGCGCTTTTCGCGGACGATTTGCGCGATGTTGATGATTTCCGCGTCGTCTTCTTCGCGCCGCCCTCGGGCTTTTCCAGCGATTTCTTCAGCGCCGACATCAGGTCGACGACGTTCGATGCGTCGCGGCCGGTCGTCTCCTCCTCGGTCTCGACCACCTTTCCGCCCTTGGCCTTGCGCTTCTTCTCGATCAGCTCGCGCAGCGCATCGACATAGCGGTCGTGATATTCGCTGGCGTCGAACTTCGCCGTCTTCTTCTCGATCAGGCTTTCGGCCAGGTCGAGCAGGTCCTCGTCGGGTGTCGCGTCGGGAATGTCGCGGAAATAGCTCTGGGCCTTGCGGACCTCCTCGGCATAACGCAGCGTCTCCAGCACCATGCCGCGCCCGCACGGCTTCAGGCTGACGACATATTCGCGGCCCCTGAGCGCCAGTTGGCCCAGCCCGACCTTCTTCGTCTTCCTCAGCGCCTCGCGCAGCACGATGAACGCCTCCTCGGCCAGGTCGTCCGCCGGCACCACGAAATAGGGTTTCTCGAAATACAGCACGTCGATCTCGTGCGCATCGACGAACTGGGTCAGCTCCAGCGTCTTTTTCGATTCGAGCTTGACCGCGTCGATCTCCTCCTGGTCGAGCAGGATGTAACTGTCCTTCTCGACCTCATATCCCTTCATGATCTCGTCGGTGTCGACGGGACCGACGCCGGTGACGACCTTTTCGTAATGGATCGGCTTGCCGGTCGGCTCGTGGATCTGGCGGAACGAGACCTTGGCGCCCGATTTGGTCGCGGTGTAGATTTCCACCGGGATCGAAACCAGCGCCAAGCGAATCTGCCCCTGCCAGTATGCGCGTGCCGCCATCGCCTGCTCCCTCGTGTTTCGGAGCCGATTCAATCCGCGGGACGCGGAGTCGTTCCGTGGTCCGCCGCTCGACTTGGAAAGCGCGCACGCGTAAAGCCTCACTGTATCATGACCGACGATCCGTTCACGTTGTTCGACGCATGGTTTGCCGAGGCGAGGCAAAGCGAGCCCAGCGATCCCAACGCCGTGGCGCTCGCGACCGCGGATGCGCGCGGGCGCCCGTCGGTGCGCATGGTGCTGCTGAAGGGGCACGGGCCGGACGGCTTCGTCTTCTACACCAACCGCGAGAGCCGAAAGGCCGGCGACCTTGCCGACAATGCGCGGGCCGCGCTCCTTTTCCACTGGAAGTCGTTGCGGCGCCAGGTCCGCATCGAAGGGCCGGTCGCCCGCGTGTCCGATGCCGAATCGGACGCCTATTTCGCCTCGCGCAGCCGCGATTCGCAGCTCGGCGCCTGGGCATCGGACCAGTCGCGCCCGCTGGATGCGCGCGCAACCTTCGAGGCGCGCTTCGCCGACATGCAGGCGCGGTTCGCCGGGCAGGACGTGCCCCGCCCGCCGCATTGGGGCGGCTACCGCGTCGCCCCCGTGCGCATCGAGTTCTGGCAGGATCGCGCGCACCGCCTACATGAACGGCGTGTCTTCGATCGCGACGACGCCGACTGGCGCGAAGGACTGCTCTACCCGTGACCAAGGAGGAAGCCCGCAAATATGGCTGGCTGGCGCAGCGCGCCGCGCTCGCGAGCGTGGCCATGGCGTGCTCGCTCCTGCTGATCAAGGCGTTCGCGGCGTGGCATACCGGCTCGGTGGCGATGCTCGGCTCGCTCGCCGATACCGCGCTCGACCTGCTCGCCTCGCTGGTGACGCTCTACGGCGTGAAACTCGCGGCCGAACCCGCCGATCACGACCACCGCTTCGGCCATGGCAAGGCGGAGGCGCTGGCCGCGCTGTTCCAGGTCGCGCTCATCACCGCGTCCGCCATCGGCATCGCCTGGCGCGCGGTCGAGCGGCTGACCACGCCGGCCACGACGCAGGACGCCGATTTCGGCATCATCGTGTCGGTGGTGGCGATCCTCGCCACCTTCGCGCTGCTCGCCTATCAGCGCCGCGTCATCCGGCAGACCGGATCGGTCGCGATCCTCGCCGACAATATCCACTATCAGTCGGACATGCTCCTCAACCTGTCGGTGATCGCGGCGATCGCGCTCGACCAGTATCTCGGGCTGCACTGGGCCGATCCGGTGTTCGGCATCGCCATCGCACTGTGGCTCGCCTGGGGCGCGTTCAAGGCGTCGAGCGAGGCGATCGATCACCTGATGGACAAGGAATGGCCCGAGGACGAGCGCCGCCGCTTCCTCGATGTCGCCGCGCGCCATCCGCAGCTTCGCGGCATCCACGATTTCCGCACGCGGCGCGCCGGGTCCCACGATTTCGCCCAATTCCACATGGAGGTGGACCGCGACATGACCGTCGCCGCCGCGCACGACGTGATGGACGAGGTCGAGGACAATATCCGCCGCGCCTTTCCGCGCGTCGAGGTCCTGATCCACCTCGATCCCGAGGGGCATGTCGATACCGACGACCCGTTGGTCGAGGAGGACGTCACCCCCCATTGGTTCTCCAAGCGCATATGATGAAACTGCCCTATTCGCAGGTCGACGCCTTTGCCGACCGGCCCTTTGCCGGCAATCCGGCGGCGGTGATGCCGCTGGGCGCGTGGCTTTCGGATGAACTGCTCCAGCGGATCGCCGCCGAGCACAATCTCAGCGAAACCGCCTTCCTGATCCCCGATGACAGCGGCGAGGCTGATTACGAGCTGCGCTGGTTCACGCCCACCACCGAGGTGGTGCTGTGCGGTCATGCCACGCTGGCGAGCGGGCACCATGTCCTGTCGAACGATCCGGCGCGCGATCGCGTGACCTTTCGCACGCGCTGGTCGGGACTGCTCGAAGTGGCGCGCGCAGGCGGCGAATATCGCATGGCGCTCCCCGTCTGGCGGCCCGATCCGAAGCCGATGGAGGCGATCATCGCCGCGCTCGGCCTGGACAGTGCGGTCGAGACGCTGTGGAACGACAACGACTACGGCCTCGTCATCGTCGAAAGCGAGGAGATCGTCCGCAACCTGCGCCCCGATTTCCGGGCGCTCGCGGATATGGGCGACGTGCTGATCATCGTCAGCGCGCGCGGTTCCGAAACCGACATCGTCAGCCGCGCCTTCGCCTGCGGCGCCGGCATCGACGAGGACCCGGTGACCGGATCGGCGCACGCCGTGCTCACGCCCTATTGGGCCGAAAAGCTCGGCCGCGAGCGCTTCACCGCCTGTCAGGCGAGCGCACGCGGCGGCTATCTGACCTGCGAACTGGCCGGTGACCGCGTTATCCTCGGCGGCCGCTGCGTTACCGTGGCAGAAGGCAATCTGCTGCTACCCTGACCTGAGCGACGCAGAGCCGCTGCGCCGCTCGCAACCTGCCCGGCTCACTTCCACGCGCCGGAACAATGTGTCCCCGCGAAGGGCACCCATCAAAGTACTACTTTGATGGGATCCGGTGGCGGGGACCCAGTCTGGGCTCCCGCCTTCGCGGGAGCACATCGGTAACTTGTGCGCGAGCCACGAATGGCCGATCGGGTGGCGCGAAAACGGGGCTGTCCTACAGCCCCCGCAATGTGCCATCACGCACACCGGCTCTTTCGCACCGTCGATCCTCCCCCGCACCCGACGCGCCGCCAGCGCCCGATGTAGGAAATTTTCGGAAAGCTTTGCCGCGAATTGTGTGAAGCTAGAGGTGAAATCGATCAGCTCTGAACACGTTCGTCACCCTGAACTTGTTTCAGGGTCCACCGATCAACAAGCACCAGCGGTGCAAGACGAAAGGTGGATGCTGAAACAAGTTCAGCATGACGATCAAAGTTGGTCGAAGTCTCCTCTAAGCCGCCAGCGCGGCTTCGGCGCGTTCGGTCTCGGCGATCCAGCCGCCGCCCAGCACGCGCTCGCCGGCATAGAGCACCGCCGCCTGTCCGGGCGCGACGCCGTATTCCGGCCGGTCGAACACCACCCGGTCGCCCACCAGCCGCGCCGGCACCGGCTTGGCGAGCGAGCGCACCTTGGCGCTCAGCGGGCCGTCATATTCGGCGCCGATCCGGTTGATCCCCTCGATTCGCGCCGCACTGACCGCCAGCGCCCGCTTCGGCCCGACCACCACCTCGCGCCGCGCCGCATCGACGCGCAGCACGTAGAGCGGCTCGGGCTGGCCGCCGATCTCCAGCCCGCGGCGCTGGCCGACGGTATAATGGATGATGCCGGGATGCTCGCCCAGCTTGCGGCCGCCTTCGTCGACGATGTCGCCGCCGGTATCGACCTCGGGCCGCAGCTTTCTGACCAGCCCGGCATAGTCGCCGTCGGGCACGAAGCAGATGTCCTGGCTGTCGGGCTTCATCGCCACGCACAGCCCCAGCTCGGTCGCGATCTCGCGCACCGCGCTCTTCGGCATCCCGCCCAGCGGAAAGCGCAGGAAATCGAGCTGTTCGGTGGTGGTGGCGAACAGGAAATAGCTCTGGTCGCGCGCCGGGTCGGCGGCGCGGTGCAATTCGGGGCCGTGCTCGCCGACAACGCGCCGGACATAATGGCCCGTCGCGAGGCAATCCGCGCCCAGCTCCTTCGCCAGCCGGAACAGATCGGTGAACTTCACGCCCATGTTGCACTTCACGCACGGGATCGGCGTGCGCCCGGCGACATATTCGTCGGCGAAATCGTCGATCACCGATTCGCGGAAACGCGATTCATGGTCGAAGACGTAATGCGCGATGCCCAGCCGATCGCACACCGCGCGCGCATCGCGGATGTCGCGGCCCGCGCAGCACGCGCCGGCGCGGCCCACCGCTTCACCGTGATCGTAGAGCTGCAGCGTCACGCCGATCACTTCCGCGCCGGTGCGCGCGGCGAGGGCCGCGACGACCGAACTGTCGACGCCGCCCGACATGGCGACGACGATCCGCCGCTGGCTGAGCGGCCCGGCGAGCTGGAAATCTGCGGCAAGCATCGTGGCGCGCGCATACGCGAAAGCCGGCCGCGATGCAAAAGGCGCAAGCGCTTTTACTGCCCCTTCAGCTTTGCGCGGTAGCAAGGTCGTCCCGAGAGTCGACAACGAAAGTGGCGTTTTGGATCTGAGCTTCACCCGACCGGAGGAGGACGCGCCGGCGACGACGCTGCCGACCGCGCTGGCGGTGCTGATGGTGGCCGTGGCGATGCGACAGGCGACCAGCCCGACCGCGATGGCGCAGGCACGGCTGGGCCGGGCGAGCCCGGACCGAAACCCGCTCGCGCCCGAAAACGGCGCGTTCAACGCGGGTGTCGCCGCCGCGTTCACTGGATGGAGCGAAAAATGAAAGCGTCGTTTACCGAGCCGTTCAAAGCTCTGTTCAAGTCCGGCTGGCAACGGTCGTTACAGTATTTGATTGCAGGTTCCGCCCCCGTTCGAGGTAGTAATGATTGAAAATCAGAAGATCCGTCCAGCCAAGGTTATCGGCCCGCTCGGGGAACCGCTGACGCTCGACACCCTGCCGCCGCCCGACACCACGCGCTGGGTCGTGCGCCGCAAGGCGGAAGTGGTCGCCGCGGTCAATGGCGGCCTGCTGAGCGTGGACGAAGTGTGCGAGCGCTACGGCCTGACGGTCGAGGAATTCGCCGGCTGGCAGCGCGCGATCGACCGGTCCGGCATGCCCGGACTGCGCGTGACGCGGATTCAGCATTACCGCTCGCTTTACGAGCGGCAGCAGAAATTCTGAGCATGCTCCGGCCCCGGTCGGCACCCTTACGAGGTCGTAACAGCCACGGAACCTTCTAGCGTTTCGATCGTCCTAGCCCCTGCCCGCCCAGCCATGCGGGGCGCAACGGAGGGAGAGCAAATGGGTATCATCATCGCCATCATCATCGGCGGAATCATCGGCTGGCTCGCCAGCATCGTGATGCGCACCGACGCTCAGCAGGGCATCCTGCTCAACATCGTCGTCGGCATCGTCGGTTCGTTCATCGGAAATCTGGTCGGGGGTCTGTTCGGATCGGGCGCGACGCTCACCACGCTGAGCGTGGTTGGCCTGTTCTGGTCGTTCGTCGGGGCCATTATCCTGCTGGCGATCGTCAATCTGATCCGCCGCGGCTCGGTTCGCTGACGCCGCCGGCGCGGTTATAGAGTTTTTTCGATCGGGGCCGGCCGCAGGCGCAGCCGGCCCCGGTTCGTTTCAGGAGCCTCAGTCCAAGAGGAAGCGCACGGTCAGGTCGACGGTGACGTCCTGCTGGCCGGCCGCGATCTTGGTCGTGGCGGAACTGGCCTCCATCCGCATGACATGGACCGGCATGGGCGGCGGGGCGGATTGCGCCCCCTCGCTGATCGACAGGATGCGGGCCACCTTCAGGCCGGCGGCCTGGGCATATAGCGCGGCCTTGGCCCGCGCCCGGCGGACGGCGTCGCGGCGCGCCTCGTCCCGCGCGGCATCCATCGCGTCGACCGTGAGGTCGGGCCCGCTGATCTGGTTGGCGCCCTGCTTGACCAGGGCGTCGAGGATCGGGCCGGCCTTGTCGATATCGCGGAACTTCACCGATACGCTGTTGGATGCCTGATAGCCGGTGATGGCCGGCGGCTGGTCGTCGGTGTGACGATATTGCGGGTTGAGCGAGATTGCGGCGGTCTGGATATCGCGCTCGGCGACGCCGGCCGCATCCAGCGCGGCCAGCACCGCCTCCATCCGATCGGCATTGGCCTGCATCGCCGCCCCCGCGGTCGACGCCTGGGTCACGACACCGGCGCGTATCGTCGCCAGGTCGGGCACGCGCGATGCCGTTCCCTCCGCGCTGACTTCCAGCAGGGTGCTGCCCGCGGGCACGCTCAGGCCGGGCGCGGTGTCCTGCGCCCGCGCCGACGCCACCGGCGCGCACAATATCGCGGCACCGATCAACATGAGACTTTTCTGCATCGTCTTCGTCCTCCTGATCGTGATAGATAGCTGGTGTGCCATGACGGACCCAACCGGGGATGAACCGTAACCGAATTCGTCCCGCCATGCCCCACATGCTTGCGGAAGGGCGGGAAAGCGGGCATCGCAAGCCGCCCGATCAGCAGGCTTGCCGCTGGTGACTTATTCATATAATACAGCTCGGCAGCAACCGGCGATAGAGGGGCCGATACGGGACGTGTCGCGAATGAACTACGAATCGAACAGGATCGACCAGGACGAGCCTCTCGCCCTTCCCGGCGAGGGCGGAGCTTCGCGGCGTCGCTGGTGGATCATCGGCGCGATCGCCGCCGCGGTGATCATCGTCGCGCTCGCCTTCTTCACCTCCGGTAGTGGCGAGGGGCCGGCCGGCCCGTCGGCGGAAGAGGCGGCGGATGCGCAGATCCCGCGCGTCAGCGTCGCCCGGCCCGGCACCAGCAACGTGCGCCGGGTCGTCACCGGCACCGGCTCGATCGCGGCGCGGCGCGAGATGCCCGTGGGCGTCGCCGGGGAAGGCGGACGGGTAACGGATGTGCTGGTCGAGCCCGGCGACTGGGTGAAGGCGAACCAGGTGCTCGCCCGCGTCGACCGGTCGGTGCAGAGCCAGACGGTCGAATCGCTCAGGGCGCAGGTGCGCGCGGCCCAGGCCGACGCCCAGCTCGCCCAGGCCAACCTGGACCGGGCGAAGCAACTGATCGACCGCGGCTTCATCTCCAAGGCCGATATCGACAACAAGACCGCGACCCGCGACGCGGCGGCGGCGCAGGTTCGCGTGGCGCAGGCCCAGCTCGACGAGGCGCGGGCGCGCAACGCGCGGCTCGATATCCGTGCGCCGGCCGCCGGCCTGGTGCTGACGCGCAACGTCGAACCCGGCCAGATCGTCAGCAGCGGCAGCGGAACGCTGTTCCGCGTCGCCAAGGGCGGGCAGATGGAATTGCTCGCGCAGTTGAGCGAGAGCGATCTGTCCGGCCTGCATGTCGGCGATCCGGCGCAGGTCACGCCGGTCGGTTCCGAAGAAAGTTTCGCGGGCGAGGTTTGGCAGATTTCGCCGGTGATCGATCCGCAGACGCGCCAGGGCACCGCCCGGATCGCGTTGTCCTATGACGATGCGCTGCGGCCCGGCGGGTTCGCCAGCGCGCGGATCATCGCGGGTGCATCGGACAATCCCATCCTGCCGGAATCGGCGGTTCTGAGCGATAACAAGGGCAATTACGTCTATGTGCTGGATGCAAAGAACCGGGCCGTCCGCCGCGGCGTGACGATCGGCGAGGTATCGGACGAGGGCGTCTCGATCGCGTCCGGGCTGAAGGGGGACGAGCGGGTCGTGCTGTCGGCCGGCGCCTTTCTGAGCCCTGGGCAGGAAGTGAAGCCCAACCTGGTCAAGATGGAGCGCTGACGCTCATGTCCTTCCGCAGAATCTCGGCCTGGTCGATCCGCAATCCGGTAGCGCCGATCGTCCTGTTCCTGGCGCTGACGATCGCCGGACTGGTCAGTTTCAACCGGATGGACGTGAACCAGCAGCCCGACATCGAATTCCCGATCGTGTGGATTTCGATCAGCCAGCCGGGCGCCGCGCCGAGCGAGCTGGAAACGCAGGTCACCCGCCGGGTCGAGGCGGCGGTACGCAACCTGCAGGGCATCGACGAGATCAACTCGACGGTTACCGAGGGCAATTCGGAAACGGTCGTCCAGCTCGATATCGGCACGCCGATCGACCGTGCCGTCAACGACGTGCGCGAGGCCGTGAACCAGATTCGCGGTGAGCTTCCCGACGGGATCCTCGAGCCGCAGGTCGGCCGGGCGAACACATCCGACAACGACATTGCGAGCTTTACCGCGATCGCCCAGGACATGACGCTGGAAGATCTGAGCTGGTATGTCGACAATACCGTGTCGAAGACGCTGCTCGAAATCCCCGGCATGTCGACGGTGGAGCGCATCGGCGGGGTCGACCGGGAAATCCGCGTCATCCTCGATCCCGACAAGGTGCAGGCCTATGGACTGACCGCCAGCCAGATCAACCAGCAGCTTCGCCAGGTGAACCTGAACGCTGCGGGCGGTCGCGCGGAAATCGCCGGATCGGAACAGGCGGTCCGGGTGCTGGGCAACGCGGAAAGCGCACGCGGCCTGGCGCAGACGCGCATCGCCATCGGCGATGGCCGGACGGTGCAGCTCGGCGATATTGCGGAGGTGAAGGACCTCTATGCCGAGAAGCGCAATTCCGCGAAGTTCGACGGCAAGGAGGTGCTGGCCTTCGACATCAAGCGCACCAAGGGCGCATCGGACGTCGAGGTGTATCACGCCACCCAGGACAAGCTGAAGGAACTCGAAAAGCGCAATCCGCAAGTGCATTTCGAGTTGTTGTTCAACGATTCGAAATATGCCGAGGAGCAGTATCACACCGCGATCGACGCCCTTTGGGAAGGCGCGCTCCTGGCCGTTGTCGTGGTGTTCCTGTTCCTGCGCGACTGGCGCGCGACGCTGATTTCCGCGCTCGCCATCCCGCTGTCCGCGATACCCAGCTTCTGGTTCATGGACATGATGGGCTTCACGCTCAACAACATGACGCTGCTGGCGCTGAGCCTGGTCGCGGGCGTGCTGGTCGACGACGCGATCGTCGAGATCGAGAATATCGTGCGCCACATGCGCATGGGCAAATCGGCCTATCAGGCCTCGATCGACGCGGCCGACGAGATCGGCGTCGCGGTGCTGGCGACGACCATGTCGATCGTCGCGGTATTTCTTCCCGTCGGGCTGATGCCGGGCATTTCCGGGCAGTTCTTCAAGAATTTCGGCCTGACCGTGGTCGCGGCGGTGCTGATGAGCCTGGCTGTCGCGCGCCTCATCACGCCCATGATCGCGGCCTATTTCCTGAAGGCGCACGGGCATCAGGAGCATGGCGACGGCCCCGCCGTCCGCTGGTATGTGCGCGTCCTGCGCTGGACGCTGGATTCGCGCCGGGCGAAAGCGCTGGCGGCGAAGGGCGGATGGCGCAAGCTGGTGTCGCCGATCTTCGACCACCGGATGTGGATCGTCGGCATGGGCGCCGTGGCCTTCCTCCTGACGATCGTCAGTTTCGCCATGCTGCCGAAGGAATTCCAGCCGACGGAGGATCGCGACAATTCCACGGCCGTCATCGAGATGGTGCCGGGTACGACGCTGGAGCAGACGCAGGCGGTGGTCGACCGGGTGGATCGCCTGTTGTCGAAGCAGCCGATCGTCACCGACACCTATGCGCGCACCTATGTCGGCAACGGCCGGGTGGTGGCGATGCTGTCCGACGAGCGCGAAATGTCGAGCATCGAGTTCGAACGCGGCCTGGCGCCGCAACTGACCGCCATTCCCGATGCACGGGTCCACTTCCAGTCGCAGAACGGCTGGGGGTCCAGCGGCCGCGACCTCACCATCACCCTGGGCGGCGAGGACCCCAGGCAACTGGAAGAGACCGCCAATACGCTGATGCAGCAGATGTCCGGGCTTTCCACCGTGGTGGCGCCGCGCGTCGTGGGCGACCTGCAACGGCCGGAGATCACCATCAAGCCGCGCATGGACCTGGCCGCCGACCTGGGCGTCACGACGGCGGCGCTGTCCAGCGCCATCCGCATCGCGACGCTGGGCGACATCGACCAGAACAGCGCCCGTTTCTCGCTGTCGGACCGGCAGATCCCCATCCGCGTGGCGCTGAGCGAGAATGCGCGCGAGCGCCTGTCCAACATCCGCAACCTGCCCGTCCAGACGCAGACCGGCGGCACCGTCCCGCTGCACGTCGTCGCCGATATCGGCTTCGGCGCGGGGCCGACGAAGATCGAGCGCACCAATCTGGAGCGCAAGATGCTGGTGGGCGCCGACCTGGCGCCCGGCGTGGTCTCCGGCCAGGCGATGGCGCAGATCCACAACCTGCCGATCATGCAGAACCTGCCGCTCGGCGTGCACGAGATGACGCTGGGCCAGGCCAAGTGGCAGCAGGAGATGATCAACAACTTCATCGTGGCGGTCATTTCCGGCGTCCTGCTGGTCTTCGCGGTGCTGATCCTGCTCTACAAGCGGGTGATGCCGCCCTTCGTGAACATGGGCTCGCTGCTGCTGGCGCCGCTGGGCGGTGGGCTGGCGCTGCTCATCACCGGCCATTCGCTGTCCATGCCGGTCTATATCGGCCTGCTGATGCTGCTCGGCATCGTCGCCAAGAATTCCATCCTGCTCGTCGATTTCGCGCTGGAGGAGATGCAGAAAGGGGTGTCGAAGTTCGACGCCATCCTGGAAGCCGGGCACAAGCGGGCGCAGCCGATCCTGATGACGACGGTCGCGATGATCGCCGGCATGGTGCCGACGGCGCTGTCGCTGCAGGGCGATTCGTCCTGGCGCGCGCCCATGGGCATCGTCGTGATCGGCGGGCTGGCGCTGTCGACGTTCCTGACGCTGCTGATCGTGCCTGCCACCTTCTCGCTCGCGGTCGGAATCGAGCGCTGGATCGGGCCGCGGCTGTCGCGCCGGTTGCTCACCTATCGCCCCGGCGACGAACATGGCGCGGGTCCGGCGATCGAGTATCAGCGCGGCGGCCGGATCGGCCATGGCGACGATGGCGCGGGATCGCAGCCGGCGGAGTGAACCTTCCCCGGTTTCGGGGATTGTTTCGAGCATGACGAACGCCAAGGCCGTCCGCACGCCCGTGGACGGGGTTCCCGCCGCACTGATCCGGATGCGCCGCATCGCCGCTGCGCTGCTGGTCGTGATGGCGGCGCTGTTTCTGCTGGCGCGGTCGCAGGCGGGCGGCCATCCGGCCTGGGGATTCGTGCAGGCCTTCGCCGAGGCGGCGATGGTGGGCGGGCTGGCGGACTGGTTCGCGGTCACGGCGCTGTTCCGGCATCCGCTCGGCCTGCCGATCCCGCATACCGCGATCATTCCGCGCAACAAGGACCGGATCGGCGACACGCTGGCGCTGTTCCTGCGCGACAATTTCCTGACGCCCGCGGTGGTGGCGCGGCGTATGCACCGCGCCGATGTCGCCGCCGCGGCCGGCCGGTTTCTTGCCGACCCGCCGGAGCGCGGCCGGCTGTGGCGGGGGGCGTCGCGGCTGATCGCCGACATGCTGGAAGCGCTCGACCAGGAGCGGCTGGGCGGCATGGCGAAGACGGCGCTGGCGGAGCGGCTGCGCGAACTCGACATCGCGCCGATGCTCGGCCAGGCGCTGGACGCGGCGATGGCCGAGGGGCGGCACGCGCCGATCCTCGACGGCATCATCCGCTGGGCCGACAAGACCCTGGAATCGAACGAGCATCTGGTGCGCGACATGGTCCATGCCCGCGCCGGCGCCGTCCTGCGCTGGACCGGCCTGGACGAGACGCTGGCGAACAAGATCATCGACGGGTTGCACAAGCTGATCGCCGACATGGCCGACGATCCGGCGCATCCGCTTCGCAGCAAGGCCGAAGAGGGGCTGGTCCGGCTGGCCGAGGACCTGCGCTTCGATCCGGCGATGCGCGAGCGCGTATTTGCGATCAAGGCGGAGATCCTCGACAACCCGGCCGTGGAGCGCTGGTGGATGGGTGTGTGGGAACGCTCGCGTGCGGGGCTGCTGAAGATGGTGCGCAGTCCCGACGCCGCCTTTGCCGGCCAGTTCGGCGAGGCTTTGCGCCAGTTG
Source organism: Stakelama saccharophila (assembly GCF_032229225.1). Taxonomy (NCBI): domain Bacteria; kingdom Pseudomonadati; phylum Pseudomonadota; class Alphaproteobacteria; order Sphingomonadales; family Sphingomonadaceae; genus Stakelama; species Stakelama saccharophila. Next base: position 216,070 of record NZ_CP135076.1, on the reverse strand, counting down.
GGCGAGACGTTGCAGGCCGATCGCCGGTTGCGGCGTACCATCAACCGCTTCGCCCGCCGCGCGGTGGCCGGCGCGGCGGCGGATTACGGCGACGGGATCGTCCGGCTGGTGTCGGACACCGTTCGCGGCTGGGACACGCGAACCGTCACCGACCGGCTGGAAAATGCGGTGGGGCGCGACCTGCAATATATCCGTATAAACGGCACGCTGGTCGGCGGACTTGTCGGCCTGGCCATCCATGTGGTCGATGTCGTCTTGTGATCCGGCGGTCAGTGCTCCCAGTCGAGACAGGGCCAGCCGCGTTCGCGCGCGAGGCGGCGCAGCGGGCCGTGGGCGTTGACCGCGAACGCCTCGTCCGCCCATTCGAGCACCGGCGCATCGGACACATGGTCGGAATAGAAGCGGATGTGCGCGTCGCCGCGGGCGATGCCGCCCTGCGCCATCCAGCTTTCGACCATGCGCAGCTTGGCGATGCCGTAGCAATTTTCTCCCGCGATACGCGGCAGCAGGTCCCCGCTTTCGGCGAAATGCGATTCGGTGGCGACGACGGCGTCGAAGCCGAGGCGTTCGGCGATCGCTTCGGCATAGAAGCGGTAGGACGCGGTGGCGAGCACCAGCCGGTAGCCCGCCTGATGGTCGGCGCGGATCCGCGTGCGGGCTTCGGTGAAGATGCCGGTGGCGATGACGGCGTCTGCAAAGGCGTCGGCAAGCTGCATGCGCTCCGCCGGGGACAGCGAGCCGCCGATCATCAGCCGGTGCGTGAACTGTTTCAGCGTGCCGCGATCGATGAGCTTGCCGGCATAAGCGAGCATCCCGCCGATGGCGACCGGCAGCAGCGCCAGCCGCCAGGGTGCCCGCCGGCGCGCGGCGTGGATGAGGAACGGCGTCCATGTCGGCGCCCGCGTTATCGTGCGGTCCATGTCGTAGATGGCGAGATTCATTTCTCCCCCCTAAACGCCAAGCTCCTTGCCGTGCCAGCGCAAATGCCCGATGGAGGCACGCGATGACGGCAGCACCCGATTTCACGACGGAGCAGCGCGACGGCGGCACGACGCTCAGGGTTTCGGGACCCCTGGTGCTCGCTTGTCTGGGGGATTTCCCGCAGCGGCTCGAATCCTATGACGGCCCGGTCGATCGTGTCGATTGCAGCGGGATCGACCGGCTCGACACGATCGGGGCGTGGCTGATCCACCGCGTGGCGGAAAAACACGGCGCGCCGGTGGACGGCCTGAAGGACGATCATGCCCGCCTGCTCGACCAGGTGGGCGAGGCCGACCGCCCGGTCGCGCGCCCGCAAGAGCCGGCCAACGCCTTCATCCGCCTGCTGGGCGAGATCGGCGAGGCGACGCTTACCGCGCTCAACACGATGGTGGGGTTGCTGGCCTTTCTCGGCGCCACCACGCTCGCGCTGATCAAGGTGGCGCGGCATCCCAGCCGGTTCCGGTTCAACGCGACGGTCCACCGGTTCGAGGTGGTGGGCGTGTCCGCGCTCGGCATCATCGGGCTGATGAGCTTCCTGATCGGCATCGTCATCGCGCAGCAGGGCGCGGTGCAGCTTCGCCAGTTCGGCGCGGAGGTCTTCACCATCAACCTGGTCGGGCGCATCACCCTGCGCGAACTCGGCGTGCTGATGACCGCTATCATGGTTGCGGGCCGGTCGGGCTCGGCCTTCGCCGCCCAGCTCGGCACGATGAAGCTGACCGAGGAGGTCGACGCCATGCGGACCATCGGCGTCTCGCCGATGGAGGCGCTGGTGCTGCCGCGGGTGTTTTCCTGCGTGCTGATGATGCCGCTTTTGAGCTTCTACGCTTCGCTGGTCGCGATCATCGGCGGCGGATTGCTGTGCTGGGCGTCGCTCGGCATCTCGCCCGTCACCTTCGTCCAGCGTATCCGCGAGGTGGTGCCGATCACCGATCTGTATGTCAGCCTGGTGAAGGCGCCGGTGTTCGGGTTGATCATCGCCATCGCCGGCTGCTTCCAGGGCATGCTGGTCGAATCGGATGCCGAGCAGGTCGGCCTGCGCACCACGGCCGCGGTCGTCCAGGCCATCTTCCTCGTCATCGTCCTGGACGCCTTCTTCGCCGTGTTCTTCACATGGATCGGGTGGATATGAGCGACGATCCCGTCATCCGCGTGCGGGCCTTGCGCAACAGCTTCGGCGAGCAGGTGGTCCATGAGGACCTCGATCTCGACGTCCGCAAAGGAGAGATCCTGGGCGTCGTCGGCGGGTCCGGCACGGGCAAGTCCGTGCTGATGCGTTCCATCATCGGCTTGCAGACCCCCGACGAGGGCGAAGTGACCGTGTTCGGCGAGCAGGCGCTGGACCGCGACGAGACCGAGGCGGTCGAGATCCGCAAGCGCTGGGGCGTGCTGTTCCAGGGCGGGGCCTTGTTTTCCACGCTCACCGTGGCGGAAAACGTCCAGGTGCCGCTGCGCGAATTCTATCCCGGCCTGGACCTCGCGCTGCTCGACCAGATTGCGGCGTACAAGATCGTGATGACCGGGCTGTCGCCCGATGCCGGGCCGAAATTTCCGGCCGAGTTGTCCGGCGGCATGAGGAAGCGCGCCGGCCTGGCAAGAGCGCTGGCGCTCGATCCCGATCTCCTCTTTCTCGACGAACCCACCGCCGGGCTCGACCCGATCGGCGCGGCGGCATTCGACGAACTCACCCGATCGCTGCAGAAGACGTTGGGGTTGACGGTCTTTCTGATCACGCACGATCTGGATACACTCTATGCGATCTGCGACCGGGTGGCGGTGCTCGCCGACAGGAAGGTGATTGCCGTGGGAACCATCGACGAATTGCTGGCGACCGACCATCCCTGGATTCAGGAATATTTCAACGGCCCCCGCGGCCGCGCCGCGATCGCCGGCAAGGAAAAGGCAGGGCTGAACGACTGATGGAAACACGCTCGAACCATGTTCTCGTCGGCGCGGTGGTGCTGATCCTGCTGGCCGTGCTCGCGCTCTTCACGGTGTGGCTGGCCCAGGTGAGCGGAACGTCGGAGAAATATTACGACATCTTCTTCAAGGAGGCGGTCGACGGCCTCAACAAGGGGTCGCCGGTAGCCTATTCCGGCGTGCCTTCCGGCCAGGTGAAGGAGATCGCGATCTTCGAGAAGGACCCGCAATATGTGCGTGTCCGCATCTCCGTCGACCAGGATGTGCCCGTCCTTCAGGGTACGACGGCGACGATCCAGGGGATCGGCTTTACCGGCGTGAGCCAGGTCCAGCTCGACGGCGCGATCAAGGGCGCACCGCCCATACGCTGTCCGGACAAGGATCCCGGCATGGACTGCCCGCTGGGCGTGCCCGTCATTCCGACCAAGCAGGGCGGGCTCGGCGCGATCCTCAGCTCCGCGCCGCAGCTTCTCGAGCGCCTGACGACGCTGACCGAGCGGTTGACCGAGTTGCTGTCCGACAAGAACCAGGCCTCGATCGCCGGGATCCTGGAAAATACCAATCGGCTGACCGACGCGCTCGCGGATCGCGGACCCGAGATCGCGGCGACGCTGGCCGAAACGCGGATCGCCATCCAGAAGGCCGGCGATGCGGCCCAGCAGATAGGGGAGCTGGCCGACACCACGGATCAGGTGCTGGCGCAGGACGTGAAGCCGGCCATGGGCAATCTCAACCGGGCGGTCCAGTCGGCGCAACACAGCATGGAAACGCTCGACAGCGCGATCGGCGACGCCCGGCCGGGGCTCAAGACCTTCTCCGGGCAGACCATGCCAGAGGTCAACCAGCTCGTCCGCGATCTCCGCCAGATGACCGAGGCGCTGAATTCCGTGGCGCAGAAGGTGGACCAGCGCGGCGCCACCTCGATCCTCGCATCCCCGAAGCTTCCCGATTACGAACCCAAGGACGACAGCCAGTGAGCATCATGACGAGGTCGATCCCCCTGGCCGGGCTGTTGCTGCTCGGCGCCTGCGTGAAGTTCGGCAACGAGCCGCCGCCGTCGCTGCTGGCGCTGGACAGCGCCGCCCGGGTGGAGCCGGGGAAGACCCGAAGCTCCGCCGACAGCCCCACGATCAGCGTCCGGGTGCCGAGCGTGCCGCAGGAACTGGCGGTGCAGCGGGTGCCGGTGCAGGCCAGCGACACCTCGATCGCCTATGTGAAGGACGCGCAGTGGGTCGAACCGCCGGCGCGCCTGTTCGCGCGGCTCCTGTCCGACACGATTTCGGCGCGGACCGGCCGTATCGTCGTCGGCGCGGCGCGGGGGATGGTCGATCCCGGCGCCCAGCTCACCGGCGAGTTGCGCAGCTTCACCATCGACGCCGAAACGCGCGAGGCGGTGGTCACCTATGACGCTTCGCTGGTGCGGGCCGACAGCCGCGTCGTCGCCAATCGCCGCTTCGAGGCGCGCGTGCCGGTAACCGCGATCGAGCCGCAGCCGGTGGGCCGCGCGCTCAACCAGGCGGCCAATCAGGTCGCGACCGAGGTGGCCGACTGGATCGGCCGCTGAACCGCCGCGTCAGGGCCGCTTGCGTACCGCCAGCGGCACGTTGCAGATGTCCGCGCCGCCCGCCGGAACGGTGAAGAAGGGGGGCTGGCGGTTCTCGCGCTCGTGCACATAGGCGCGAAAACGCGGGTTGTCGGCCGCACGATACTGGTAATGCGGGCGTTCGCTTCGCGGAAGGTCGGAGGCGAGCCGTATGCGCGCGATCGGCACCCGGCGCGACGCATCGGCGTAGAAGCCGAGATCGCCCTTGCCGCGGGGCAGGGCGGAGAGATGCTCGACACCCTCGATGATCCGCCCGATCACGGCGATATTACGGTCCAGATGGCGCGGCGCGTGACCGATTACCGTATAGAGTTCGGCGCCGCTGCCGGTGCTGGGCGCCAGGTTGCGCGCGACGCCGACCATGGCATAGCAATGCGGCAGCCATGAACGGCGGTCATTGCCCGCGACCGGCCAGCCATCGGCCGAAACGCCGGCCCAATCCGAATAGGGGTCCGGCCGTGAAAGCCGAACGGCGGGGGCGGCCGCGCCGCCGGCATATTCGGGCGGCGGATTGGCCACGACCGGACGGGGAAGCGGCTTATCCTCCGTCACGTCGCCCCACTGCGCGACATAATTGTCCTGCACCCGGTAGATGCTGGTCCCGTCCCACCAATGCGCATGAGCGAGGGCGCGAATGTTGGCGACGTGAACCGGCGCACGGTCGGGCGCCAGGCGAATGAGAATGCGTTCGCCGTCCTTCAGTGTCATCACCAGCAGCTCGTCGGCGGGAATATCCTTCCAGTCCGCCTCGATCGGGTCCGATGCCTTTGGCGTCGGCAGCCTGGGCGGCGGCGGCGAGTGCGAGCAGCGACAGGATCATGATCGCGACGCTGGCACGTCGGCGCCGCCATGGCAATCGCGCAAGCGCTTGCGTCGTGCCGCGACAGGCCTTAGGTGGCGCCTTTCCCGGTATGCGGAGCGGTGGCCGAGTGGTCGAAGGCGCTCGCCTGGAAAGTGAGTATACGGCAACCCCGTATCGAGGGTTCGAATCCCTCCCGCTCCGCCATTTCCTGAGGTAAACAATCACTTAGTCGCAGCGCGGCGGTCCTGTCCGCCATAATGTCCGCCTTCAAAGTTGCCTTAGAAGCGGCGAACTAGGCTCTTGATCCACGTCATTGCGGTTTCGATCGTCCAGTTCGTTTGCTCCGGCGATAGCGTGGGCATCGGCGATTGCCCCGGCCCATGTGCGAACGGGTTGCGAACGTCGCTGAACATCTTCGCCAGCATGTCGCCCTCCCAAACTTCGATGAAGCGACCGCCCTTGGGATCGTAGACGACGTCGATCTCGAGCTGGCGCGCGCCCTTGTCGAGCTGCGCGGTCAGGCTCTTGTGCGCATAGTCGACTTTCCAGATCTGCGGATATTTGGCCGCGATCAGCGCATAATCGCGCGGCGGGATCGCATGTTTGTAGCTGTTGTGCGTGCCCACCGCCATCAGGTCGTTGAGCTTGAGGTTGCGATCCATCCAGGCTTTCGCGCAGCCTGCCCCGGCTTCGGCGGCATTCGGCGCCTTGAGGTCGCAACGCGGCGCGGCTCTCGCCGACGCGGGCGAGAGCATCGCCGCGCCGAGCAACAAACTGCCGCCGATGCCGCCGCGCATGTTGCGGAGCGTGGAGACGATAGTCGCCATTGCCGGGACCTTCATTATTTTGCGCCGGAAACAGAAGTGCCCGAGCCTCGGAAGGCCGGGTCGTAGTTGAAGTAGATCGGGTTGGAGAGGCCCACCATATTGCCACTCAGCGCCATGGAATTGGGCACTTCGGGATATGGGGTTTGCGGCCCTTCGACCTCCAGCCGGTAATAGGTCCGCGCGTCCGGCGCCGGCGTATCGGTGAAGCTCGCCATTTGGGTCTTCGGATCGGTGTCGAGGCTGCGGAAATCCTCTCCGTTCTTCACGACCTTCACCTTGTACACGGCGCCCCGAATGCCGCCGCCGACCAGCTTGATCTCGAACGTTACGGGCTTGCCACTCGGCTTCGCGTCATCGCCCATCATCATGTCCATCCGCCCGTCACCGTCGACATCGGCATAGAACTCGACGCGCGGATCATCGGGATTGGCGCTGACCGACACGCGGCCGTCGGTCAGTGCGTCGACGACCGCCTGCTTCGTTCGCGCGGCGGCGAACACCCAGGTCGTCGGTGTGCCGACATAGTTCGCAGTCGCCTCTATGCTGCGGGGCGTCGTCTGCGCCGGCGTGTCGGGCGCGCCATGATGCGAATCGCTGCCGCCGCGGCCGGTTATCATCCGGCCCGATTTGAGCATGTCGTCCCAGACCAGGACCGCCGACCGGTTCTTGGGCCAGACCGTCGAGTTCCATACCTCGATCGAATCGACCAGGTCGAACGAAAATCCGAAATGGTCGCTGTTCGCCGGATGGTTGGCCGACAGGTGCACCCCCAGCGCCTTCTTCACCGCCATGATCTGCCGATCGCGCGCATCGCGCACGTCGTAGAGCCTCTGATGGTCATAGGGCTTTGCAGAAAACACGTTGCCGTGGCCGCGATCGGTTGTCCATTCGGCGCCGTACAGCAGCAGCACCTTGTCCGAATGGAATTCCGGGTCGCTCCAGGTGTTATGCGCGACGTCGCCATGGACGTGATTGTCGTGATCGGTGATCGCGAGATAGTCGAAGCCGGCCTTCTCGGCGAAATGGATGATCTTCGCCTCGGGATTGTTGGTCGAATCCTTGCTGTGCCGCGAATGGAGGTGGAGGTCGCCTTTCAGCCACACGCCTTGCGTCAGGCTTGTCGCAGGTGGGAGCCTCGCGGGAATGGCGGGGCCTTGGGGCGCGGCTGACGCCTGCGAAGTGAACAACGCCGTTGCCGCCGCGGCCAACCACGCCCGCCGGCTCCACCCCGCCGTTCGCCGAATCACGCATTCCTGAACCATCGTACCCCCATTTTCCGAAAACCGCGGCCCGTATGATAGCGATTGCTATCACTTTTATGACGGTCGACGAAATTCCGGGCGGTGGCCTGTCGCCCTGCCGATCAGGAGGCAGGCGGTTCGTCCGCGGTGGTGCTGCCGGGACCCGCCGTATATTCGGGATAGTGGAACATCGCCTTCAGGACGAAATGGGCGTCTTCGAGCAACTGTGCCTCGTCGACATCCTCTTCCTTGAGCATCTCGTCGATCGAATAGGCCATCTCCACGCCCATGCGGACGCGGCGGCGCAGGAGCGGGCGCGGCACCTGGGGCAGATAGCGAAGATATATGTCCGTCAGCGCGTCGGCGACGTAATTATGCGAATAAAGCCGCAGCGGCGCCAGCGACGGAACCGCCCGCAGCGCGCGCATGATCCACATGGCGCCGGGCTGGCCGCCCGTGATGACGGCCATGGCCTGCATCAATTCCAGGATCTTGTCGGACAGCACCTCGAGTCCGCAATCGCGATACCGCTTGGCCCAAGCTTCGAACGCGGCATTCTGCCGCCCCATCATGCGCTCGGCCAGCGCCTGAACGATCGCATATTTGTCGTCGAAATAGCGGTAGAATGCCGGCGGCGTGACGTTGGCCCGCTCGCAGATCAGATTGGTCGAAATCCGCTCGATCCCCACCTCGCCGAGCAGAACGCCCGCCGCATCGAGCAGCGCCTCGAAGGTGCGCCGCGAGCGTTCCTGGCGTGGTTCGCGATAGGGTGGCGACGGCATCGGCTCTCCTGCATCGATTCTATTTTTTCCCTCCGGATGGCGGCAGTCGCCGCAGCGAAAGGGTAATGATAGCTATCGCATGATCTTCGGAGAACAAAATCAAAAGGTAAAGCTGCTGCGGGTCGGGCCGCAGCACCGCGTCATACAGGCCCGCAAAACAGCGGCCGGCGCTCCCGAACGGAACACCGGCTCGCCAAAGCCTCAGAAACGATAGGTGATCGCACCGCGGAAACTGCGCGCCGCGAGCGAACTGCCGATGAAGATCGCCTGTCCCGCCTCGCTGTTGTCGATCGTGCCGGCGCGCGGATTGCCGTTGACCAGCCCGAAGGTGTTGGTGACGTTCTCGACGATCAGGTTGAGCTGCAACCGCGGCGTGACATTGTAGCTGGCGTCGATGTCGAGCGTCCAATAGGACGGCAACCGGATGTCGTTGGCGACATCGGTGTAAAGATCGCCATTATAGTTCACGTCGGCCTGCAACCGCAGCTTGCGGTCGAACAGGTTGAAGCCCGGCGTGAGGCGGAAGATGTTCGCCGGCACGCCGTTCAGCTTGTGATGCGAATAGTCGGTGAGCACGCCGTCGCTGTTGGTGAACACGAAACTGCTGAAACGCGCATCCTGCCAGGTCCACGAGCCATGCAGGTCGAACCAGTCGACCGGCCGCCAGGTCGCCTCCAGCTCGGTGCCCCAGGTCCGCGTGTCGCCGAACACGCGGAACGGCTCCAGCGTGCCGTCGGCTTCCTCACGATAATCGTCGATCTCGTAGCTGTTGTAGATGCTGCGGAAGCCGGTGAGGTAGAAATCGAATGTCGGTCGTGAAAACTTGATGCCGCCTTCGAGGAAATTCATCGTCTGCACGACGGGATCGGCGCCGGCATTGGTGATGAAGCTCGAAATGCTCGGCAGCCGGAAGGCATCGGTGTAGCGCAGGAACAAGCCCCAATCGGGCTGGAACTGGTAATTCGCGCCCACCGTCCAGGAGGTATGATCGAACTTGCGCGAGAACGGCGTGAAGATGCCGTTGCCGACCGCCACCGAATCGTCGGCCGCCGTCGGGCTCTGGTCCAGATCGACCGTCTCACGCCCTTCGACCTGGCCGGTGGTGCGGATCTGTTCCCAGCGAATGCCCGCATCGAGGCGCAGCTTCGGCGTCAACTGCCATTCGTCGCTGGCATAGACGGCGATCGTGTCCGATTCGCCGCTCGAATTGGCGAATTCGGCGCCATATTGCGCGACTCCGTTGTCGGTAAATTGATAGATTTTGTTGCCCTCGGCATCGAGCAGATAGGCGTCGAGAACAGACGCATTGTCGGTGACGTCGGTCAGGATCGCCGCGCTGTTGACGTTGTATTCCTCGTTGACGTTGGCGAAATAGAAGCCGAGCGCGAGGTCGTGATGGCCCAGCGCGTCAAGATTGCCGGTGACACGCGTGTCGGTGATGAACTCGTCGAGCGGGACGGTATGCGACCGCGCGAGATCGACAAGCGCGAGGCCGTTGCCGTTCTGGTTGGCGTAACCGAACTCCGTCCCGGTGTTGCGATAGAACAGCCCCAGGCTCTGCCCCGCGTCCGCATTCACCGCATTACCGTATAGCGACGTCAGAAGGTCACTCGCCTTGGCGACATTATAGAGCGTCACCTCGTTGCGCCGCGTCCAGCTCGTCCGGTATCGCGCGCGTTCTTCCACCTTGAAACGGTCGGAAAGATCGTAGTTCGCGTCGAACGTGAGCTGCGTCAGGCGAACGGTGGCGTTGGTCGATGCGTCGAAACGATAGGGGCCGTCGGGCGTGAGGAAATCGAAATAGCGCGTGTCCGGGCCGGCGATCGCGTCGCGCCGATCATCGAAGCCGGGGACGCTGACCACGTCGCCATCGGCGTCGGTGGTATAGACTCCGCCGCGCCAGTTGCCGACCTTCTCGTCGATCCGCTTCACCCCGAACATGACCGAGCCGTGGTCGAAATCGCGCGAGACGTTGACGCGGAACTGACCGCCCTTGTCGAGCTTGTAGCCGACATGGTGCTGACCATCGGAAAGCCGGTAATAGCCGCCCGCCAGGAAGCGCCAGTCGCTCGATCCGATCGGGCCGCTGAGCCATCCGTCTAGGCGGTGCGAATTATAGTTGGCGCCTTCGTAGCGCAGTTCGCCTTCGACATGGTCGGTGCCGCGGCGGGTGATGAAGTTGATCGCCGCGCCCGGCGCGTTGGAATAGAAGATCGAGGATGGACCGCCGCGCACCACCTCGATCCGCTCCACCGTCTGGTCAAGGCGCAGCGACTGGTCGCCGTTCAGCCAGCCGAGGCCCGGATCGGCCTGGATCGGAATACCGTCCTCGAGCAGCGCGACGGTCTGATAGCCGTCGCTCGGAATGCCGCGCACGCGCAGGCCGTTGCTGATTTCGCCGGAGGTGCTGGTCACGTAAAAGCCGGGCACCTGTTTCAGCGCGTTGGCAAGGCCGATCGGCGCGCGCATCTGCAGATCCTGCTGGGTGATGGTCGAGATCGCATAGCTGGTGTCGACCTTCTTGCGCTCGTCATTGCCGGCACGGCCGGTGACGACGATCTCCTGCCCCTCCGATGATGTCGAATCGGTCTGGCTGTCATCCGTAGCAGCCTGCTGAGTCGATTGGGCGAAGACGGGCGCGCAATGCACCGCGCCAGCCATCGACATCGCACAAAGTGCGATACGCGAAACACGAATTGATAACATGAGCGGAGCCCCCAAGGTTGAGTTCGGGGCGCATATGGTAGCCATAAGTATCATTTTTATGACGGGTCGAGAACATGAGCGGCGGCCGCAATCGCGAAAGATTCCGCCGAACTGAATTGGCGATCGGCACAGGATGACGAGAAGTTCGGGTTCCACAGTGCATCAGTGCAGGGCGAGTTGCGGTTGTCGCCGCCGTGCCGGCAAAGTGGAGTGAATGCCGGGTTTCGAGCACGATTTCTCAAGCGGTGAATGAACGACGCGGGATCGGAACCGTCATAAATCCGCGAGGCGTGGATCGCCTATGTCGCGAATATGGCTCGGCCGTCCGATCGGCAGACAGCCCACGTCCGTAACAGCGGTCGTTCGCAGCTAGCGACGCGAACGGCGGGAAAATCTCCATGCCGGTCCCCGTCGCTTGGGGATCATGGCGGCTGATGATCCGGCCAAGGTGCACCCCTGCGACCTTGTTCGCGCGATTGCGATGGATTGCGGCCGATATGTCCTTGCCGCCTTTCAGCCGAATCGGGGCTCCTCACCCGAGCAGGACGACTCCGCGCTGGGCTGCGGCATCGCGCTTGGCGACCGATCATACCAGGTGTATAGTTTCGACCGGGGTTTTTACGCCCGCGGGTGGGGCCATGGAGGCTACCATGTCGAATATCGATGTTGACGACCACAGCCTGATTTCTTCGGCACGGGTGGAAGGCACCGCCGTCTATGACCGACGGGCGGAGAAGATCGGCACCATTCATTCGGTCATGATCGACAAGGTTTCGGGTCAGGTTCGGTTCGCGATCCTCAGCTTCGGCGGCATTTTCGGGATCGGCGCCAGGGTCTATCCGCTCCCCTGGGCGCTTCTCGACTATGATCCGAAACTGCGCGGCTATTCCCTTTCGGTGACCCGGGAGGATGTCGAAGCCGCGCCCTATATGGCGCTCGACAAGGCCGATCGCCCGCACGAAGTGCCGGAACCGGCCTATCGGCACTGGGACGAATATCTCTGAGCGCGGCTCGGGCGCGATTCCCCGGTGCGGTCCGCGTGGGAACGCGGTAAGAGGCCGGGCATGAGCAGGAAGCGAATCCGTGTCGGCATCGGCGGCTGGACCTATCCTCCCTGGCGCGGCGTCTTCTATCCGGACGACCTGGTTCAGAAGCGGGAACTGGAATATGCGTCGCGGCAGGTGACGGCGATCGAGATCAACGCGACCTATCACCGGCTGCAAAAGCCCGAAAGCTTCGCCAACTGGGCCAGGGTCGTGCCGGACGACTTCGTCTTCACGGTGAAGGCATCGCGCTACGTCACCAACCGCAAGGTGCTGGCCGAAGCAGGTGAACCGATCGAAACCTTCTGCAATCAGGGGCTGTCGGAACTCGGCGACAAGCTTGGTCCCATCCTGTGGCAGTTCATGGCGACCAAGAAATTCGACGCAGAGGATTTCGGTGCGTTTCTGGCACTGCTTCCCGAAAAGCAGGACGGGCTGAGGCTGCGTCACGCCGTCCAGGTGCGCAACGACAGCTTCCACACGCCCGAGTTCGTCGCGATGTGCCGCAAGGCCGGCGTCGCCATCGTCTATGCCGATTCGGCCGAATATCCGGCGATTGCCGACATGACCGCCGATTTCACATATGCCCGCCTGGAAAATGCCGAGGAACGCTATGTCGACGGCTATTCCCCGTCCAGGCTGGACGACTGGGCGATGGCGGCGAAATGCTGGGCGGAAGGCGGCGCGCCCGCCGGCCTTCCGACGTTCGGCGAAAAGGCTGAAACGGTGCCGCGCGACACCTTCGTGTTCATGATCAACGGGTTCAAGGAGAAGGCGCCGGCCGCCGCACAGGCGCTGCTCGCCCGGCTATAGCACCAACGCCATCCCGATCGATTCCGGCGCCGTCGGCTTGAAGCCGAACCGCGCATACAGGCGGTGGGCTTCTCCATCGGCGAACAGGCCGACATGTGCGCTTGCCGGGCCGTTGGCGCGCAGGTGCGTCATCAGCCCGGCCATGATCGCCTTGCCGAGCCCGCGGCCCTGATGCGCAGGCTCGACCGCGATATCGACGATGAAGAAGAACAGCCCGCCATCGCCGACGATACGTCCCATGCCGACCACGCCCGCATCGCAATGACGGACCACGACCGCATGCCAGGTGTTCGGTAATCCCGCCGCTCCCGCCTCGGCCGATTTCGGACTGAGCCCGGCATTCCGGCGCAAGCGGCGATAGTCGGCGACCGACGGTTGCTCGGAAGCGATCGTGTAGCCCTCCGGGAGATCATGCGTCATTGGCGGGCCTCGGCGGGCTCGGGCGGTCGGCGACCATGCGTTCGCCATCGATCACGATCGGGCTCGCCACCCCCGGCAAGCCGCCCGGCGCCACCTGCATGCCTCGCGCGACGACCTGCGGGTCGTGGAATACCTCCTCGACCGTGTTGATCGGGCCCGAGGGGATGCCCTCGGCCTCCAGCGCGGCGGCGAGATCGGCTTTCCCGAGCGGCGCGATGGCCGCTTCCAGCAGGGGGATCAGCGCAGCGCGGTTCGCGACCCGCGCCGGATTGGTGGCGAAGCGTTCATCCCCCGCGAGATCCAGGTCGAGCACCGCGCAAAGCTTGCGGAACTGCGAATCGTTACCGACGGCGATGATCAGTTCGCCATCGCTCGCCGCAAACGCCTGATAGGGCGCGAGGTTGGCATGGCCGTTGCCCATGCGGTGCGGCACCTGGCCGCCTGCCATCCAGTTGAGCGCCTGATTGGCGAGGACGGCGACCTGAGCGTCGAGCAGCGCCATGTCGATATGCGCGCCCGTACCCTCGACATCGCGCCGGCGGAGCGCCGCGAGAATCGCGGTCGCCGCATAGACGCCGGTGAAGATGTCGGCATAGGCGACGCCCGCCTTCTGCGGCGGGCCGTCCGGCTCGCCGGTCAGGGACATGATCCCGCCCATGCCCTGAATGATGAAGTCGTACCCGGCGCGGTGGGCATAGGGGCCGGTCTGGCCGAAACCGGTGATCGAGCAGGTGATGAGCCGCGGGTTGACCGCCAACAGGCTTGCATGGTCGAGCCCGTATTTCTTCAGCCCGCCGACCTTGTAGTTCTCGATCACCACATCGGCTTCGGCGACGAGATCGCGTACCGCCTGCTGACCGTGCGGCGTCGTGATGTCGATGGCGCGGCTCTGCTTCCCGCGATTGGCGGCGTGGAAATAGGCGGCGTCGAGATTCTCGCCGTTCGCGCCGTGCAGGAAGGGCGGCCCCCAGGTCCTCGTATCGTCGCCCGCACCCGGCCGCTCGATCTTGATTACCTCGGCCCCCAGATCGGCGAGCAACTGCCCGCACCATGGACCCGCCAGGATGCGTGCGAGTTCGACGACCTTGATGCCTTGGAGGGGCTTCATCACTTCTCTGCTCGCCCTTGCCCTATCGAAGGGCTGTTCTGCGGGTGCCGCAATCAAGACGGGCTGCGACAGGTTCAGCCCGGCTGGAATGGACATGGATGCACTAGAACGCCGCGATCCCGGTGATTGCGCGGCCGAGGATCAGGCCGTGGACGTCGTGGGTGCCTTCGTAGGTGTTGACCGTTTCGAGATTGATCGCGTGTCGGATGACGTGGAATTCGCCCGAGATACCGTTGCCGCCGTGCATGTCGCGCGCGACGCGGGCGATATTCAGGGCCTTGCCGCAATTGTTGCGCTTGATCAGGCTGATCGCTTCGGGGGCGAGCGTGCCCTCGTCGAACATGCGGCCGGCGCGCAATGTCGCCTGCAGGCCGAGCGCGATCTCGGTCTCCATATCGGCAAGCTTCATCTGGACGAGCTGCTTGGAGGCGAGCGGCACGCCGAACTGCTGGCGGTCGAGCGTATATTGCCGCGCGGCTGCCATGCAGAACTCGGCCGCCCCCATCGTCCCCCAGGCGATACCGTAGCGCGCGCGGTTGAGGCAGCCGAACGGCCCCTTCAGCCCCTCCACGCCTGGCAGCAGCGCATCCTCGCCGACCTCTACCTCGTCCATCACGATTTCGCCGGTGATCGACGCGCGAAGCGACAGCTTGCCCTCGATCCTGGGCGCCGACAGGCCCTTCATGCCTTTTTCGAGCACGAAGCCCTTGATCCTGCCGCCATGCGCGTCCGATTTCGCCCAGACGATGAAGACATCGGCGATCGGCGAATTGGTGATCCACATCTTCGACCCCGACAGCGAATAGCCGCCGTCGGTTTTTTTCGCGCGCGTCTTCATGCCGCCGGGGTCGGAGCCGGCATCGGGCTCGGTCAGCCCGAAACAGCCGACCCATTCGCCGGTCGCCAGCCTGGGCAGATACTTTCTCTTCTGCTCCTCGGTGCCGTAGGCATGGATCGGGTGCATGACAAGGCTCGACTGGACGCTCATCGCGCTGCGATAGCCCGAATCGACCGCTTCGACCTCGCGCGCGATCAGGCCGTAGCTGACATAGCCCAGCCCCGCGCCGCCATATTCGGGCGCGATCGTCGCGCCGAGCAGGCCCAGCTCGCCCATTTCCGACAGGATCGCGCGGTCGAAATGCTCGTCGAGATAGGCTTTCTCCACACGCGGCAGCAGCCTGGAGCGCGCATAGCCGTGCGCGGTGTCGCGCACCATGCGCTCCTCGTCGGTCAGTTGCGCGTCGAGCGCGAAAGGATCCTGCCAGTCGAACCGGCCCATGCCTGCCATAAATTACGTTCCTTGTTTCGGCGCCGCGGTCGCGGGTGGCGATGGCGGCTCCTGTGTTCCGCTGTCCGTCGAAGGCGTCGCCGGCAAGGTCGGCCTGGCCGGGGCGATCGCCGCGGGCTGATTGCTGCGTCCCTGGATCGCGGCCGTCTCGATCACGTCGAGCGCGTCCCTGGCGTTGATATAGCGCCGCGCCATGCGCAGCCAGCCCTTCGCCTGGTCGGCGCCCGGAAGGCGGGCCACCTCCGCGACGGCGCCTTGCACATTGCCGGCGTCGAGCATGCGCTTCGCCCGGCGCAGCCTGGCGTTCGGGCGGGGGCTGGGTACATTCTGCTGCCGAACGACGACGAGGTTTGCCAGTTCACGTTGGAATGCGTCCCACAGGCCGCCGTCGCCGCCGCTCAGCAGGTCCGGGCCGACGCGGTCGAGTTCCATGCGCAGATTTTCGAGCGTCACCGGCTGGCTGGCTGCGGTAACGACGGTCGCCACCGCCTTGGGTTCGGTCCGGCCGAATCGCCCGCGCAACTGCTCTTCGATATATCCCAGCGCCAGCCCCCGATCGAGCGCGCGGCGCGCCGCGAAGGCAACCATCAGCCCCTCGGCACGGTTGGCGAAGCCGGATGCGACGCGGCTGCTGGTGTCGATCGTGGCGAGCCGTTCCTCCAGACCGGCGATCCGGCTGGACAGCGCATCCTCCCGCTCCGCCAGCCGGCCGAGCGCCGGTTCCGGCTGTTGCGCGCGCGCATCCGCCGCGACGGATTTCGTGCTGCCCTGCACCGAACGCGGTGCCGTCGCGCGCCAATAGCGGTCATATGCGAGCCAGCCCGCCGCCACGATCGCCGCGCCGACGAGAAAGGCCGCCAGGCAGACGATCAGCAACGTCCTGAAGGTCACGGTCCGCTGCTGGCCGGTGCGGAAGGCCGCATTGTCGCTGGTCATGGCGCCCTTATCCCCGTGCGCGGCGATCCGGTCAATCGGCGAGGCGGTGCACGGCGGCGACGAGATCGGCATCGGTCGGGCGCCGTGCGACCGCGACGGTGCGCCACCCGCCACCGGCTGCGGCGCCGGCGGCATCGCTGATGGCGGCGATCGCCACTCGGTCGCGCGCAAGACGGTATGCATCGACCAGTGCGGCGAGCCGCTCCGCCGCGCGCGGTGAATGCACCAGCGCGACCTGGCCGGCCAGCGCATCGATCGCCGGGGCAGGCACGTCGACCGGGTCGGACGCATAGCATATGGCGACCGTCGAGATCGGTCCGTTCACGGTCAGGCCGTGCTCGCGCCCGGCGAGATGTAGCGCCCGGCGGACGCCGCGCGCCTCGGCCGCGGCGACCAGCGCCTCCTTGCCCGTCCGCCCGACATGCGCGATCCAGAATCCGGCCATGGATGCGGCCTCGGCGGTTCGCATACCGACGGCATAGACGGGAAGCGTTCGCAGCGTCGCCAGCCCCTCGCCCCCAAAGCGCACCGCGTTGGCGCTTGTCAGGATCAACGCGTCGTGGTCCGCGGCGCGCGCCTTCCAGGGCAAGGCATGGACTGCGAACAGGGGCAGGGCGCGCCCCGCCAGACCCTCGCGCGCCAGACGCGCCATGGTCGCGGCATTGCCGGGTTCCGGCCGAAGGACGACAACGGTGCGGCTCATCGCCCGGTGAACAGCCGCGCGATCGCATGCGGCGCGGCGGCGAGCAGATCGCTGGCAAGGCGCTTCGGCATGGCCGGATCGCCGATGGCGCCGGTCGCGCGATCGGCGACTTTCGCGCTGCCGTCGAGCGCCAGAAGCTCGGCCGACAGCGTCAGAAGGTCCCCTGTGATCGTTGCGAGTGCCGCCACCGGCGAGTGGCAATCCGCGCCCAGTGCCGCCAAGAGCGCCCGCTCGCAACGCACACAGGCGCTGGTGTCCGGATCGTCGATCGCGGCGAGCCACTTGCGCGCACGGGAATCGTCTTCGCGGGTTTCGATGCCGATTGCGCCCTGAGCCGGTGCGGGCAGCATCGATTCCACCGGAATCGGCGTTCCGACGTCGTGCCGTCCCAGGCGCGCCAGCCCTGCGGACGCGAGCAGGGTGGCGTCCGCTTCGCCGGCTTTCAGCTTGGCAAGGCGGGTGTCGACATTGCCGCGGAACAGCGTGATCGAAAGGTCCGGGCGGCGATGCTTCAACTGCGCCGCCCGTCGCGGCGAACTGGTGCCGACGACCGCACCGGCACGCAGTGCCTCGATCGAGGTTGCGCCGATGATCCGGTCGCGAACATCGGCGCGCGGCAGCATCGCCGCGATGACGATCTCGGCGGGGCGAAGCGTCTCCACGTCCTTCATCGAATGCACCGCGCAGTCGATTGCGTTCTCGCTCAGCGCGCGGTCCAGTTCCTTGGTCCACAACGCCTTGCCGCCGATTTCCGCAAGGGCGCGATCCTGAACGCGGTCGCCGGTCGTGCGAACGGTGACGATCTCCACCGTTTCCCGGTCCCAGCCATGCGCTGCGATCAGGGCATCGCGCACCATGTTCGCCTGGGTGAGCGCAAGCGGCGATCCGCGGGTTCCGATGCGAAAGCGTGGCATGCGCCTTGTGCTAGCGGCCATGCGGGTTAGAGGAAAGCCATGGCGCTGATACTGGGTCTGGAATCGAGCTGCGACGAAACCGCCGCCGCGCTGATCACGAGCGACCGCGACGTCCTGTCGCACAAGCTGGCGGGGCAGGAGGCGGCGCATGCGCCTTATGGCGGCGTCGTGCCGGAGATCGCGGCGCGCGCGCATGTCGAGATCCTCGGTCCGCTGATCGAGGCGGCGTTTGCTGAATCCGGCAAGACGCTCGCCGATGTCGATGCCATCGCCGCAACCGCCGGTCCGGGGCTGATCGGCGGCGTGATGGTGGGGCTGGTGACGGCAAAGGCGCTCGCGCTCGCCTCGGCCAAGCCGCTCGTGGCGGTCAATCACCTGGAGGGCCATGCGCTCAGCCCGCGGCTTGCCGATGCCAGCCTGGAATTTCCCTATCTTCTGCTGCTCGTATCGGGCGGGCATTGCCAATTGCTGCTCGTGGAGGGCGTCGGCCGCTATCGCCGGCTTGCCACGACGATAGACGATGCTGCGGGCGAGGCGTTCGACAAGACGGCGAAGCTGCTCGGCCTGGGCTTTCCCGGTGGACCCGCGGTGGAGCGCGCAGCGGCGAAGGGCGATCCGCAATCGGTGAAGCTGCCGCGCCCGCTGCTCGGCTCGCGCGAACCGCATTTCTCCTTTGCCGGCTTGAAGAGCGCGGTGCTGAGGGCGCGCGATGCCGGCACCCATAGCGCGCAGGACATCGCCGCTTCGTTCCAGCAGGCGGTCGTCGATTGCCTGACCGACCGCACGCGGGGCGCGCTGGAACAGGCGGCGGAAGCCACGGCGCTGGTCGTGGCGGGCGGCGTGGCGGCCAATCAGGCGGTGCGCGGCAATCTGGAGGCGCTGGCCGCCGAAGCCGGCCTGCGCTTCGTCGCGCCGCCATTATGGCTGTGCACCGACAATGCCGCGATGATCGGCTGGGCCGGGGCCGAGCGATACGCCGCGGGGCTGACCGATCCGCTCGACATTGCGGCGCGGGCACGCTGGCCCCTTGACGCCAATGCCGAAAAAGTTCGCGGCGCGGGAGTGAAAGCATGAGAATCGGAGTTATCGGTGCGGGTGCCTGGGGCACGGCGCTCGCACAGGTCGCGGCGAAGGACGATATGCCCGTCACGCTGTGGGCGCGCGAGCCGGAGGTGGTCGCCGCGATCAATGAGAAGCAGGAGAATACCGCCTTCCTGCCGGAGGTGAAGTTGTCCCCCGGCATCCGCGCCACGGGTCGGCTCGGCGAATTGGCCGGCATGGATGCGTTGCTTGTCGTAGTGCCGGCACAGCATGTTCGCGCCGTCCTTGCCGAGACGCCGGTCGGCACCACGCCGATGGTGCTGTGCGCCAAGGGGATCGAGGCGCGCACCCATCTGCTGGTCGGCGAGGTAGCGGCCGAGGTGCATCCCCACGCCCCGCTTGCCGTGCTGTCCGGTCCCACCTTCGCCAAGGAGGTGGCGTCCGGCCTGCCGACCGCGGTGACGCTCGCCTGCGAGGATGCGGCCTTGCGCAGCGCGCTGGCCGAACGGCTCGCGAGCAAGACTTTCCGTCCATATGGTGCAAGCGACGTGATCGGCGCGGAAATCGGTGGCGCGGTGAAGAATGTGCTGGCGATCGCGTGCGGCGTGGTCGACGGGGCGGGGCTGGGGCAGAATGCGCGCGCCGCGCTCATCGCCCGCGGCTTTGCGGAAATGACGCGCTTCGGCATGGCACGCGGCGCGCAGCCCGAAACGCTTTCCGGCCTTTCCGGGCTCGGCGACCTCGTGCTCACCTGCTCCTCGACCCAGTCGCGCAATTTCTCGCTTGGTGTGGGCCTGGGGCAGGGGCGGCCGGCCGGCGCGCTGCTGTCCGATCGCCGGACCGTGGCGGAGGGAGCATTCACCGCGCCGGTGCTGCGCGAATCCGCAGAGGTGCAGGGCATCGACATGCCGGTGACGAAGGCGGTGTGCGACTTGCTGGAAGGCGCCGATGTGCTTCGGGTGATCGACGACCTGCTGGCGCGACCGCTCAAGAAAGAGCGGGTATGATGCGCTGGGCTGCGCTGCTGCGCGGCGTCAATGTCGGCGGCAATCGCAAGCTGCCCATGGCCGATCTGCGCAGCTTTGCGGAAGGGTTGGGCCTTGCCGACGCCAGGACGTTGCTCGCCTCGGGCAATCTCGTTTTCTCCACCGATGAACGCGAGGCGGGCGCGCTGGAAACGAGGCTGGAGGCGGAGGCGAGGTCCGCCCTCGGCCTCGACACGGATTTCCTGTTGCGCAACGCGGCCGATCTCGACGCCGTGATCGCCGCCAACCCGTTTCCCGAGGCGGCGCAGGCCAGGCCGAACCATCTGCTCGTCCTGTTCCACCGTGATCCCGTCCCACCGGAACCGATGCAGACGCTGCGCCACGATGGTCCCGAGCGGCTGGCGGCGGTCGGGCGCGAACTGTTCATCGACTATCCCGAAGGCATCGGTCGATCGACCCTGACGCCGGCCATGGCGAAGGCGAAGTTTCCGCGCTGCGCCACTGCCCGCAACTGGAACACGGTATTGAAACTGCGAGCGCTGCTCGCCTAGAAGCGTCTCGGTCGGGTGGCTCACCCTCCCGCGTGCTCCTGCGAAGGCAGGAGCCCAGAGCTTCAAACGTGGCGCGTGCGGCCCTGGGTTCTTGCCTCCGCAGGAACACGACCCATCGTGCCAGGGTCCTAGCTGCCCAGCACCTGTGCCTTCAGCGCGTCGCAATCGATGTTCGACGCCAGCGGCCGCTGGTCGCCGGTGATCGCGTCGCCGATCATGCCGAGGACGCCACCGACGCTCTTCACGTCCTTGGGCGCATGCGCTTGCGGCGCCTTGATGGTGCCGGTCACGGGAATCGGTTTCTTGGTGCGCAGGATGCTGTCTTCCTTCGGCGCGCCGTAAAGTGCGGCACGGATCTGCTCGTCCTTCAGGCTGATCCGCCCGATCGCCCGCGTCTGCGACCGCGAGGTATCGATCAGCAACGGATCGAACGTGCCGATGCCGTTCTTCACGCTCAGCCGCAGCCCGAGGCAGCGCAGCGCCGCACGCTTCTCGTCACCGGTGAAGACGCCGCGCCCGACATCGAGGCCGATGAACGAGGCGAGCTTCGCCGGCAGCACGCCCCGGCTGGCGAACAGCGCGACGCTGCCGTCCGCCTGCGCCAGCGCCTTGCGGATCGTCGCGCCGGCACCGTTGAGCTTCGCACGGCCGGCCAGCGGCGCGTCGAAATCGCCGCCGCCGCCGAACGTGGCGATACTGCTGTTGCTGAGCGTGAAGTCGAGCGTGAGGCGCGGCGTGTCGCGGCCGCGCTGGTCGACGGTGACGGGGCCGCTCATCGTTCCCTTCACAAGGTTCGCGACCAGCGGGTCGATGGTCAGTCGGGAATGGTCGAGCGCCAGCGTGCCGCTGAGCGCGGTAACGGCGTCGCCACCGGCCGCCGTCAGCCGCTGCACGCGAACATCGAGCGTGCCGTCGAGATTGTCGACCGAACGCAGGTCGATCGGCGTATCCGGCAGCAATCGAGGTCCGATCCGCGCGCGTTCCGCCGCCTTTTGCCGTTTACCGGCATCCGATTCGAGGTCGCCGAAATCGAGCAATGCGAAGTCGAGCGCCCCTTCCAGTCGCGTCCGCTCGCCGCTCTTGTCGACGCTGGCATGCCCCTCGTGGAGGTTCGACCCGCCGATCGTCCCGGAAAGACCCCGGATGTTCCACAGATCGCCCTTGCGCGAGACGCGGGCGTGAAGCTTCACCGGCTGCGTGCCGAACAATCCCGCCTCGATCAGCGCGTCGGTCAGGCGCAGATCGGCGGCATGCGTGCCGATCGTCATTTCAAGGTGCCGATTGTCGAGCGGGTGCGCCATTTCTCCCGCTACGGTCATGCCGACGGCGTCGCCGCGAATTTCCCCCTTGAACGGCCAGCGGCCGCGATCGGTGATCGGGGGGCCGGCAAAGCGGATCGTCACCGGATTGCCGTGGACCGCGCCCTTGCCTGTCAGACGCAAGCCGTCTGTCCCGGCGCGCACGGTGAGCATGGCCGAGCGATCCTGCTTTTCGTCTCGGTACGTGATCTGCGAATCGGTGACGGCCAGGCGGTCGAGCGCCATGCTGCCGCCGGCGCCGCCATCGGAATTTCCGTGTGACCAGTTCTTGCGTCCCCCGGCGCTGCGAACGAGGGCGAGCTTTGCGCCGCGGACGTCGAGCGCGTCCGGTCGGAAACGGCCGATCAGGACGGGAAGGGCGGGAAAGCCGATATCGGCCGATCGTAGCTGCAGCAGCTTTCCGCCGCCTGCCCATTGCGGCTGGTCGATCGTGACGTTCAGCAGTCGGACGGTCGGATGAAGCCCGAACCAGCCGACGCGCTCCATCGCGCCGATATGCACGGGTGCGCCGTAGCGATCGGATAGTCCGTCCTCGGCAAGGGACCGGAACGCGCCCCAGGGCATGGCGGCGAGCGCCAGCGGGAGGACCGCAATCAGGACGAGGATGCCGATCGCGCCGCGGCGCACCAGCCGGGGTTGCGGCGCGGTGATCACGGGCCAAGGACGCGCAAGGCGCCCCGATCGTTCCGGCGCCTGATCCTCAGAAGTCGATGGCGATGCCCTTCAACTCCCAATCGCCGTACCGGGTGGGATTGCGGCCCATAGGGTCCTTCGCGCGCTCCTTCGGCTGCGGATCGGGTTCGGGCACCGGCGGGCTCTCGGAAAGGTGTTCCGGCGGTTTGACATGTGGCGGGCGGCGTTCCATCGCGGGTGTTCCGATGCAATTGATCCGGGGATTGGCCTTCCCCACATTGGCGGCGAAAGGACCCGCTTCAAGTGAATACGCTCAAGACCGGCATGCTGCTTGCGGTGCTGACCGCGCTGTTCATGTCGCTCGGCCTCATCATCGGCGGCCGCGGCGGCATGATCATCGCGCTTCTGATCGCGGTGGGGATGAATGTCTTCACCTATTGGAACGCCGACAAGATCGTCCTCAGAATGCACCGCGCTCGCGAGGTCGATGCCGACAGCGCGCCCGAATTCTACGGCCTCGTCGGCGACCTGGCCGGTCGCGGCGACAGCATGTTCTCGACCCACCCCGATACGCAGAACCGCATCGCCGCGCTGGAGGCGATGGCGGCCGAGATGGGCGTGCCGGCGGCGGCACAGCGGGTCTCACCGCCGACATCGCGATGGCCGGTGAAGCCGGAAGCCGCGACACCATGCGCGACTACCGCCGTCCCGGTGTCGCGCCGCCGGGCGAGCGCCCTCGATCCGCTGAAGCGCGCCTGATCCTTGGCGCGGACACGAACTCCCGACGCCCCCGGCGTGCCCGCACGTCGTGCCGCGCTGCGCCTGCTTGACGCCGTGCTGCGCCGCGGGCTCGCGCTCGAAGCCGCGCTCGATCAGGCTGCCGCCGGCCTTGCCAAGCGAGAGGACCGGGCGCTCGCCCATGCCATCGCGGCCGAGACGCTGCGCCGGCTCGGCGATCTCGACGCGCTGATCGATTCCGCCACCGCCCGGCCGCTGCCCGATGATGCCAAGGCGCGCTTCGTCCTGCGGATCGCACTGGTACAGGCGCTGGCGCTGGGCGTGGCGCAGCATGCCGCGATCGCCACCGCGTTGCCGCTGGTCGACGGCGGCCCCCGCAAGCTGGTGCACGGCGTGTTCGGCACGCTGATGCGCAACCAGGCGACGCTGCCGGACGTCCCGCAACTGCCGCGTCGCGTGGTCGAGCGGTGGCGAGAAGCCTGGGGTGACACCGTGCTCGACGCCGCGGCGCTTGCCATTGCGAGCCCGCCGCCGCTCGATCTTTCGCTGCGCGATCCGGCCGAAACGGAGCGATGGGCGACGGCATTGGGCGGTGCCAGCCTCATGCCCGGCCATGTCCGGCTCGACGACCGCATGGCCCTGGCGGACCGTCCCGGTTTCGCGGAGGGCGCCTGGTGGGTGCAGGACCTCGCCGCCTCGCTGCCGGCGCGACTTGCGGGAAAGGGACCGGGTCGCGCGCTCGATCTGTGCGCGGCACCGGGTGGCAAGACGCTGCAACTCGCGGCCGCCGGCTGGCAGGTCACAGCGCTCGACAATTCGGAAAGTCGTCTCGCGCGACTTCGCGAGAATTGCGAACGGGTCGCGCTGGACGCGGAAATCGTCGCGGCGGACGTGCTGCAATGGCAGCCCGACGGTCCCGCCGACCTGGTCCTGCTCGATGCGCCGTGCAGCGCCACCGGCATCTTCCGCCGCCACCCGGATGTGCTCCACCGCGTCCGTCCGGTCCTGATCGAGGAAATGGCCGAGCGTCAGGCGAAGATGCTTGCAAGGGCCGCCGACTGGGTGCGACCTGGCGGGACGCTCATCTACGCGACCTGTTCGCTCGAACCGCGCGAAGGTGAGGACCGGCTCGCCCATTTTCTGGATCGGCGCCGCGACTTCGCCCTCGCACCGGTGCGCGCCGACGAGCTTCCGCCGGGTGTGATGCCGCACGAACGGGGTTGGGTCCGGACCCTGCCGGCCATACTCGCGGACAAGGGGCGCCTCGACGGATTCTTCATCGCACGGCTGGTACGCGCCGCCTGAACGCTATCTGCTTGCGGGCGATTCGCGGGATGCTACATGGGGATGCATGCAGCAGTCCGTCCGCATCGCGCCGTCCATCCTGTCCGCCGATTTCGCACGCCTGGGCGAGGAGGTGCGCGCGATCGACAAAGCCGGTGCCGACTGGATCCATGTCGATGTGATGGACGGGCATTTCGTGCCCAACATCTCGATCGGCCCGGCGGTGGTAAAGGCGATCCGCCCGCACACGACCAAGCCCTTCGACGTGCATCTGATGATCGCGCCGGTCGATCCCTATATCGACGCATTCGCCGACGCGGGTGCGGATACGATCACCGTCCACCCCGAGGCCGGACCGCATATCCACCGCACGCTTCAGCGCATCCGCGCGCTCGGCAAGCGGTCCGGCGTCGTCCTGAACCCCGGCACGCCGGATTCGATGCTCGATTATCTGATCGATGATGTCGACCTCGTCCTCGTGATGAGCGTCAATCCCGGTTTCGGCGGCCAGCGCTTCATCGACGGCCAGCTTCGCAAGATCGAGGCGATCCGAAAACGCATCGACGCAACGGGACATGCCATCGACCTGCAGGTGGACGGCGGAATCGATCGTGAAACCGCGCCCCGCGCCATAGCCGCCGGCGCCGATGCGCTGGTCGCCGGCACCGCGACCTTCAAGGGCGGGCCGCAGGCTTATGCCGACAATATCCGGGCACTCAGGGGCGCGACATGAACGAGCCGAGCCGGATCGAGCACGAGCACGACCCCGATGGCGTCGACGAGGGCAAGCGGCTCGTCCGCGTCGGCGGCGACAAGGGCCTGTCGCTGGCCGAGCGTCTCTCCGAGCGTTGGCAGCGGCTCGCCTGGCGCAGCCCGATCCACAAGCTGCGCCTGCGCGGCCGCCATCCGCTGAAGCTGATCGCGGTCGTTGACGATCCGTTCCTCGGCGACATCGCGCGCGGCAGGGCGCTGCTCGACGGAATGCTCAGCTTTCGCGGCGAAACCCGAAACATCGCCGGACTCGGGCTCGACAGGCCGGGCTTTTCGCGCACTTTCGCCGAATATCTGCACAGCTTCGCATGGTTGCGCGACCTTTCCTCGGTGACGACGCGTGCGCAGGCGGTGCCGATCGCGGAAGCGATCATGCGGCAATGGATCGCTGCCCATGCCGAGCACGTGGCCGAACCGGCCTGGCGCCCCGACCTTACGGGCAGGCGCATTCTCTTCTGGTGCGCACATGCGCCGCTGATCCTGTCGAGCAGCGATCTCGTCTATCGCTCCGACGTGCTCAACGCCTTCGCCCGCGGCGCGCGGCATGTCGATCGGACCGCCGACAAGGCGGGACCCGGCGCGCCGCGGATCGCCGCCTGGGCCGGCGTGGTGGCGGCCGGCCTGATGCTTCCCGGCGGCGATCCGCGGCGGTCCTTCGGCGAAGCCGGGCTGCACCGCGCGATCGATGCGTCGATCTTCGCCGATGGCGGGACCGCCGGGCGTTCGCCCGAACGCCAGCTCGATGTCGTTCGCCTGCTCGCCATGGTGTGCCAGACCTATGCCGCGCGCCGGCTCGAGCCGCCCGAGTTCGTATCCGATGCGCTCGTGCGGGCGGTTGGTGCACTCCGCGGTGCCTGTCTGGGCGACCGCGGCCTGTCGAGCTGGCAGGGCGGCGGCCCCGTCACCGGCGATACGATCGAGCAGGTGATCGAGGCGACCGGCATTCGCACCCGCCCGCTCAAACAGGCGCGCGACTGGGGCTATCAGCGGCTGTCGGCCGGCAAGACAACCCTGCTGGTGGATGCCGCCCCGCCGCCGGTGGCGCGGCTGGTCGAAGGCGGATGTGCCTCGACGCTCGCCTTCGAGATGTCGGATGGTGCGCACCGGCTGATCGTCAATTGCGGCGGGGCACGCGCCGTTCATGCCGCCGTGCCGGAGCAACTGGCCGAGGGGCTGCGCACGACCGCGGCGCATTCCACGCTGGTGCTCGCCGACAGCAACTCCACCGCCATTCATGCCGATGGCACGCTCGGCCGCGGCGTGGCGGAGGTGGAGGTCAGCCGTCAGGAAAGCGACACCGCCATGCGGCTGGAGGCGAGTCATGACGGCTATGTCCGGCGCTACGGCTTTGTCCATCGCCGTCATATCGCGGTTACGCCCGACGGCCTGGACGTGCGCGGCGAGGACTCGCTGGTACCGGCGGGCAAGCGGCACAAGGCGGGCGACACGCCGTTTGCCATCCGCTTTCACCTTGGCGCCGAGGTGGAGGTGTCGCCCACCGCCGACGGCCATGCGGCCTTTCTCCGGCTGCCGGGCGGAGCGGTCTGGCAATTCCGGGCCAAGGGCGCGGCGCTGACCGTCGAGGACAGCCTGTGGGTCGATGCTGACGGCCGCCCGCGGCCGAGCGAACAGATCGTTCTGTCGGGCGAAACGAGCGCGGGAGGGGTGAGCGTCAGTTGGGTGCTGCGCCGCGCGCGATAGGGGTTGCACGCGCGCCTGCTTTGCGAAAGAGAACGCGGCCATGAGCACCGTCAAGATCCGCCGCGCCCTCCTTTCCGTTTCCGACAAGAGCGGGATCACCGAACTCGGGGCGGCGCTCGTGCGCCACGGCGTCGAGCTGGTCTCCACCGGCGGCACGGCGAAGGCGCTGCGCGATGCCGGGCTGGAGGTGCGCGACATTGCCGAACTCACCGGCTTTCCGGAGATGATGGACGGGCGCGTGAAGACGCTGCACCCGGTCGTCCATGGCGGCCTGCTCGCGGTGCGCGACAATGACGAGCACGTCGCCTCGATGAACGAGCATGGTATCGGCGCGATCGACCTTGTCGTGGTCAATCTATATCCCTTCGAACAGACCGTGGCGAAGGGCGCCGGGCGCGACGAGATCATCGAGAATATCGACATTGGCGGCCCGTCGATGGTGCGTTCGGCCGCGAAGAACCACGCCTCGGTCGCGATCGTCACGGATCCGGCCGATTACGACGCGCTCATCGCCGAGATGGACGCCGAGGGCAGCGGCACCACGCTCGACACGCGCAAGCGCTTTGCGGCAAAGGCCTATGCTGCGACCGCCGCATATGATTCCGCCATCGCGCAGTGGTTCGCCTTTGCCGATCAGGGCGAGCGCTTTCCTGCCACGCTGCCGCTCACCTTCACGCTGGGCGACGAGCTGCGCTATGGTGAAAATCCGCACCAGTCGGCGGCGCTCTATCTGCCCAAGGGACCGTCGGCGCGCGGCATCGCGCAAGGACAGCAGCTTCAGGGCAAGGCACTCAGCTACAACAATTACAATGACGCCGACGCCGCGCTCGAACTCGTCAGCGAGTTTCGCGACGGCCCGCCGACCGTCGTCATCGTCAAGCACGCCAATCCGTGCGGGGTCGCCACCGCCGACACGCTGATCGAGGCCTATCGCGCCGCGCTCGCCTGCGACAGCGTCTCGGCCTTCGGCGGGATCGTCGCGTGCAACCGCCCGCTCGACGGCCAAACCGCGAAGGCGATCACCAAGATCTTCACCGAAGTCGTCGCCGCGCCCGATGCCAGTGACGAAGCGCGCGAGGTCTTCGCGGGCAAGAAGAACCTGCGCCTGCTCATCACCGGCGAACTCGCCGACCCGCAGCGCCCCGGCCTCGCGTTGCGTTCGATCGCCGGCGGCATGCTCCTCCAGTCGCGCGACAATGCGTTGATCGAGGGCGAGCTGAAGGTTGTCACCAAACGCCAGCCCAGCCCTCAGGAACTCGCCGATTGCCGCTTCGCCTGGACGGTCGCCAAGCACGTCAGGTCGAACGCGATCGTCTATGCGAAGGGCGGCAGCACCGCGGGTATCGGCGCGGGCCAGATGAGCCGCGTCGAATCGGCCCGCATCGCCGCGTGGAAAGCAAAGGACGCCGCGGACAAAGCGGGCTGGGCCGAACCGCGCACGATCGGATCTGCGGTCGCTTCGGATGCCTTCTTTCCCTTCGCCGACGGCCTGATGACCGCGGTGGAGGCGGGTGCGACCGCCGTGATCCAGCCCGGCGGCTCGATCCGCGATGACGAGGTGATCGCCGCCGCCGATGAGGCCGGTCTCGCGATGGTCTTCACCGGCATGCGCCACTTCCGGCACTGAGGGCTGCAACAACACCGTTCGCCCCGAGCGTGCCGAAGGGCTGTCCTTGTAGCCTCCTGCAAGAGGAAGGGCGGTGCTTTGACAGGCTCGGCACCAGTGATTGATTACCGCGTCGCCGGCCCCGCGACCGGCACCTCCGTCTCCTCCGCCTTCGGCAATTTCGCGAACAGCTTGCGGTCCTCGGGGCCGAAGGCGAAGCGCCACAACACGTAGAGATAGCTCAGCAGGATCGCGGGCAAGCCGACGATCAGCTCGGCCCATTCGGGGCCGTGCGTCGCCGTGACGCCGACGATGATCGCGATTGCAGCGGCCGCGACCATCTGCCAGCGCCAGCCGGTCACCGGCTCGCCGATCATCCGCCGCAGCACCCACGCCTTGATCACGGACGTCAGCGTCACCGACACCATCAGCGCCACCGCCGGCCCCGCCGCCTGGAAATTGGTCGGCCAGCCGACACCCCGCATCGCGAACACCAGCACGAAGCTCAGCGCGGCCTGGAAACCGAGCATCAATATCGAAATCATCAGGTTGCGGTGCCGCGCCGTGTAGACGAGGGCCGATTCGCACACGGTGCCGGTCGAGGCGAGCACCTCCGCCCACAGCAGGAAACCCAGCGCGGCGGTGCCGGCGACGAATTGCGGGCCGACCACGCCCATCACCGCCTCGCCGGGGATCGACCCCATCAGCGCGATGCCCGCCTGCGCCGCCATGATCCAGAATCCGACCTGCCGCACTTGGTTGGCAATGGCCGAATAGTCCTTCTGCGCCAGGCTGGTGGTGATCACCGGCCCCATGATCGGCTCGAAGCTGGTCTTGAGCTTCTGCGGCAGCGAGGCGACCTGCTGCGCCATATAGTAGATGCCGACGATTCCGGGTGCGAACAGCAGGCCGAGGATGAACCGGTCGACGTTGCGCGTGCCCCATTCGATGGCATCGGCGCCGGCCAGCGGGATGTTCGCCCTCGCCAGCGCGAAGATCGGCGGGAGCCGCGGCGTCCAGCCACGCGGCAGGCCGTACGTGCGGATGAACGGGACCAGTGAGGCGACCATCGCCGCCAGCATCGAGAGCATGTAGGAGAACATCAGGCCGTCGCGGTGCGACACGAAGGCGAATGCCCAGGCGCCGATGCTGATCGTCCACGGTTCGACCACCGCGCGCGCGGTGACCGTCGCCTTCACATTGTGGCGATAGGCGAGCGCCGCCAAGCTGACGTCCGACCAGGCGGTCGCGACGATGATGCACGGCAGGAACCGGTCGAATCCCATCACCGGACTGTTGGGATACATCGCCTGCGGAAAGCCGATGAGCACCGCGCTCGCGACGATCGAGACGACGAAGGCGAGCGCCATCGCGTCCCACACGACATGAACGTGCGGCCGTTCGGTCGTCGACAGCGCCTGCGCCAGCCCCCGCTTCAGGCCCAGTGTCGCCAGCAGTGCGGCCAACTCGACCACGACCACCGCGAGCGCGAAGCGACCGACGAGATCGGGTCCGTAGACGCGCCCCGCGATGAACAGGAACGGCAACCGCGCCGCCAGGCGCAGGACGAAGCCGAAGACGTTCGTCCGCCCGCCCTTGGCGAGCGCGGCGATATCGTCTTTCCCGTCCACTACTGCTTGAGTGTCCGGACGCTGCGATTTCCCTCTTGTCGAAGGCCCGGCATCGTTTCCCGATAGCTCATCTCGCTCCCAAATCCTCTGTGGACCACGACTGTAGCCCGGATAACCGTTCGTCCTGAGCTTGTCGAAGGACCGCTCTTCCTCTTCCGTCCAAAAAAGACTGTGCTTCGACAGGCCCAGCACGAACGGGGTACATGTTGGCGATCAACTCAATGCGCCGCGCCCCAGCTCGGGCCGGTGCCGATCTCGACGCCCAGCGGCACGGTCAGCGTCACCGCCGGTTCGGCCGCAGTCGCCATCACGCGCTCGATCACCGATTTCGCTGCGGCGATGTCTGCGGCCGGCAGCTCGAACACCAGTTCGTCGTGCACCTGCATCAGCATGCGGACCCGCGGCAGCCCCGCATCGGCGAGCGCCGGTCCCATCCGGGCCATCGCGCGCTTGATGATGTCGGCGCTTGTCCCCTGGATCGGCGCGTTGATCGCGGCGCGTTCGCTGCCGGCGCGTTCATTGGGGTTTTTCGATTTCAGTCGCGGGAAATGCGTCTTGCGGCCGAACAGCGTCTCGGTGAAGCCGCGTTCCCTGGCCGTCGCCAGCGTCTCGACGATATAGCGGTTGATGCCGGGGAAGCGCTCGAAATAGCGGTCGATCATCGCCTGCGCCTCGTCGTTCGACACGTCGAGCCGCCCGGCCAGCCCCCAGCGCGAAATGCCGTACAGGATGGCGAAGTTGATCGTCTTCGCCCGCGCCCGCGTGTCGCGATTGAGTTCGCCGAACAATTCGGTCGCGGTCATGTTGTGGATGTCGTCGCCGCGTGCGAACGCGTCGCGTAAGCCGGGCACATCGGCGATATGCGCCGCCAGCCGCAACTCGATCTGGCTGTAGTCGGCGGCGAGGATGACATTGCCCGGCTCGGCGACGAAGGCGTCGCGGATCTGCCGCCCGACCTCGGTGCGGATGGGGATGTTCTGCAGATTGGGGTCGGTCGAGGACAGCCGGCCGGTCTGCGCGCCGGTCAGCGAATAGCTCGTATGGACGCGCCCCGTCGCCGGATTGATCTGCGCCTGCAGCGCGTCGGTATAGGTCGATTTCAGCTTCGAAAGCTGACGCCAGTCGAGCACCTTCTGCGCGATCGCATGGCCTTCGCGCGCGAGCCGCTCCATTTCGTTGACATCGGTCGAATAGACGCCGGACTTGCCCTTGCGGCCGCCCTTCAGGCCCATCTGCTCGAACAGCACGTCGCCAAGCTGCTTGGGGCTGCCGATGGTGAATTCGGTGCCGGCGATACCGTGTATTTCGCGCTCGAGTTCGACCATCTTCCCGGCGAACTCGCCCGAAAGCTGCTTGAGGCGGTCGGCATCGACCTTGACGCCCGCCATCTCCATGTCGGCGACAACCCGGACCAGCGGCCGATCGACCATTTCATAGACGCGCGTGGCGCTTTCATAGGCCAGACGCGACTTGAACCGCCGCCACAGCCGCAGCGTCACATCGGCATCCTCGGCGGCGTAGCGCGTGGCCGCCGCCAGATCGACCTCGTGGAAACCGAGCTGCTTCTTGCCGGTGCCGACCACGTCCTTGTACGCGATGCAGCTATGCGACAGGTGCGTGGCGGCGAGTTCGTCCATGCCGTGACCGTGGCTTCCGGCATCGAGGTCGAAGCTCATCACGATCGTGTCGTCGTAAGGCGCAAGCGTGATGCCGCCCAGGTTCGGACAGCAGCGCTCCAGCACGATCAGGTCATATTTCAGATTGTGCCCGATCTTGAGCACCGACGCGTCCTCGAGCAGCGGTTTCAGCTTGGTGAGCGCCACCTCGCGGTCGATCTGCTTGGGTTTTTCGGCGAACATGTCGCTGCCGCCGTGCCCAAGCGGGACATAGCATGCCTTGTTGGGCGCAAGGGCCAGCGAAATACCGACCAGCTCGGCCTGTGTCGCGTCAAGCCCGGTCGTTTCGGTGTCGATCGCGACATGCCCCTGCGCCGTTGCTTCCGCGATCCAGCGGTCGAGTGCCGCTTCGCCGGTCACCGTCTCATATGCCTCATGGTCGCAAGGCGGGTCTTCCTCCTGCGTCGCT
This sequence comes from Stakelama saccharophila, assembly GCF_032229225.1. Taxonomy (NCBI): domain Bacteria; kingdom Pseudomonadati; phylum Pseudomonadota; class Alphaproteobacteria; order Sphingomonadales; family Sphingomonadaceae; genus Stakelama; species Stakelama saccharophila. Next base: position 183,637 of record NZ_CP135076.1, on the reverse strand, counting down.
GGCGCCTCGCTCGTTTCGGCGGGTGCATCGGACACGGCCGACAGCTTGGCGACCAGCGAGCGGAAGCCGTGATGTTCGAGGAACGCGCGCAGCGGCGGCTCGGGAATTCCCTGCAGCGCCAGGCCGTCGAGCGGTTCGGGCAGCGGCACGTCGCAGGCGAGCGTGACGAGCTTGCGCGAAAGCCGTGCCATGTCCGCCTGCTCGATCAGGTTTTCGCGCATCTTCGACTTCTTCATGGCCGGAGCGGCGGCGAGCACGGCTTCGATATCGCCATATTCGTTGATCAGTTCGGCGGCGCGCTTCGGCCCGATGCCAGTGACGCCCGGCACGTTATCGACGCTGTCGCCCATCAGCGCGAGCACCTCGCCCAGCTTGTCGGGCGCGACGCCGAACTTCTCCTGGACGTGGTCCGCGCCGAGCTTGCGGTTGTTCATCGTGTCGTAGAGTTCGAGCCCCGGCTCGATCAACTGCATCAGGTCCTTGTCGGACGAGACGATGGTCACTTCCCACCCTTGCGCCAGCGCCGCCTTGGCATAGCTTGCGATCAGGTCGTCGGCCTCCCAGCCCTCCTCCTCGATACAGGGCAGCGAAAAGGCGCGCGTGGCATCGCGGATCATCGGGAATTGCGGGACCAGATCCTCCGGCGGCGGCGGGCGGTGCGCCTTGTACTGGTCGTACATCTCGTTGCGGAAGGTGCGGCTAGACTTGTCGAGGATCACCGCCATGTGCGTCGGGCCGCCGTCCTCCTTGGCGCCCTCGTGCAGCTCCTTGGCGAGCTTCCACAGCATCGTCGTATAGCCATAGACCGCACCCACCGGCTCGCCATGGACATTGGTGAGCGGCGGCAGCCGGTGATAGGCGCGGAAGATATAGCCCGAGCCGTCGACCAGATAGAGATGGTTGGACATGTCCGCCCGCTTAGCAGCGCCGCTCGCCTCACGCGAGATGCGAGTTGGCAACAGGCAGGCCGAACGAGGATAGTCGTCCGAAGACCCAGCCGCCGGCCGATGCGCAGCGGCGGTCGATCGCGCGATCAGCCGTCGTGATTGGCGACGATGCTCTTCACGACGGCATGCATCAGTTCCCAACGCTGCGGAATGGTGCGCGAGGTGTCGCCGATCATTACCGCGACCGAATAGCTCTTGCCGTCGGGGGCGGTGAGGATACCGACATCGTTATAGCCGGCGGTGCGACCGCCGAAGTCCTGACCGGTGCCGGTCTTGTGACCGAACAGCCAGCCACCGGGCACCGCGCCGCGCAGGCGGTTCGGCCCGGTATGCGACTCCTGCATGGTGGTGATCAGCCAGCTCGTCGATCCGGCGGACAGCAATTCACCCTTTTTGAGCCGCGCCAGCGCATCCGCCACCGCCTTTGGCGCCGCGCCGTCCGGCGGGTCCGCGATATAGCTGTTGAACGCATCGCGGCGGACGTCGGTCGGCAGCGCCGCGCGCGCTTCATAGAAATTGCGGCCCAGCGAATATTTCTGGTGCCAGGTCAGACCGGCCGTCCTGGACTGCAACAGGCGTTCGCCCGGACCGAACCGGATCTCGCCCAGATGGCGCTTGGCGATGAAGGCGCGAACCGCCTCGGGCCCGCCGGCACGCCAGAGCAGCCGGTCGTTGGCGGTGTTGTCGCTGGTCGTCAACGCACGGTGCAGCAGCTTGCCGATGGTGGTGCTGTAGTGGCCGTCCTTCAGCAACCCGGCGACCGGCTGGTGGAACAGGGTCAGGTCCCGTTTCGTGATGGTGATGGGCTCGTCGAAACGCAGCTTGCCCTGGTCGCGCAGGTCGAGGATGGTCATCGCCACCCACATCTTGCTGACGCTCTGCTGCGGCATGTGGCGATCGCCATTGGCGGAGACCTGCCAGCCGTCGTCGATGCTTTCCACCGCAATTCCCGCGATTCCGTCGAAATTGCGGGCCAGGGAATGGACCGTGGCGACCAGCGCGGCCGGGGCGGGCTTCGGCTTGGGAGCGGGCGGCGGCACCGGCACGGCGACGGTGGATGCCTGCGGCGGCGGCGCGCTGGCGGTTCGCACCCCCTGCGGCACGACATGCACGCCGCAACCCACCAGGATCGCCGGCGCGAGCGCCATCAGCGCGACGGCCCTGGCCCTGGTCTTGATGGTGTGAAAAACAATCACGGTATATTGTCGCCCCTTGCCCGGGTACAGCATGCAGTTTCAGCAGGAACCCGCGCAACGAAAATCTGGTATCGGTGCGACGAGTCCGCGTCATGCTGCGACGAACGGCGGAACGATGAACGACAGCGCGTTGGAAAACCTGGATTTCACATCGCTGGGGGCGATCCTGTTCGTCGCCTCGCTGGTCGCGATCATGATGCACCGGGTGAAGCTTCCCTACAGCGTCGGCCTGACCGTGGCCGGGATCGGCCTTGCGCTGCTGCCGGTGCAGGTGCCGATGGCGCTGACGCCGGATCTGATCTTCTTCGTGCTTCTGCCGCCGCTGGTGTTCGAAGCCGCGATCCAGATCCCCTGGCGGCCGTTCCGGCGGGAACTGCCGCTGCTGCTGGCGCTCGTATTGCCGGGGGTCACCCTGGCCGCGGCGGTGGTCGCCGGGGGGATGCACTGGCTGGTCGGGTGGAGCTGGCTGGGTGCGGCCTTTTTCGGCGTCCTGATCGCGGCGACCGATCCGGTCGCGGTGATCGCGACGTTCAAGACCATGCGCGTCGAACGCCGGCTGCACCTGCTGGTGGAATCCGAAAGCCTGCTGAACGACGGCGTCGCGGCGGTGGGTTTCGCTATCCTCGTTTCCATCGCGGCGGGCGGAAGCGCCGCGCCGGCGGAGATCGGGATCGAGCTTGTGCGCAATATCGCGGGTGCCATCGCCGCCGGCGCGGCGACCGCGCTGCCGCTGATCCTGATCGCCGGGCGGACGCGTGATCGCCTGGTGGAAATCACGCTGACCATGCTGATCGCCTACGGTTCCTTCCTTCTGGCCGAGCATTTCCATTGCTCCGGCGTGCTGGCGACGCTGACGGCGGGGCTGATCGTGGGCAATTACGGCTTTCTCGGCTCGATTTCCGAAGACGGCCGGCAGGGCGTGCGAAACCATTGGGAATTCGTCGCCTTCCTGATCAACTCCGTCATCTTCATCCTGATCGGCGGGCGCGAGACGCAGATGCCGATCCTCGCGGTGATCGAAGCGGCCGGCACCGCCACGCTTCTGTCGCTCGCGGGGCGTGCGGTGGCGGTCTATCCGGTGATGATGGCGTTTGCGAAAACGCGCCTCAGGGTGCCGTGGAAATACAAGCACGTGCTGTTCTGGGGCGGCCTGCGCGGTGCGCTTGCCCTCGCGCTCGCCCTGGCGCTGCCGGCCAGCGTGCCGGAACGCGGCACGATCATCACCGTGGCCTTCGCCGTGGTCGCCTTCTCCATCTTCGTCCAGGGGCTGAGCATTCCCTGGGTCATCGAGAAGCTCGGCCTGATCACCACCTCCGGCGAGGCCGACCTAGGGTCCGCACGGATCGCGGAGACCGACCGGGGATAGGTCGGGGGGGTAAATTCAGGCTGGAATGATCGTCCGCTTTCGAAAAGCGCATGCGGCATGCTGAACGGCTGAAATTGGGTGGTTTGCTGCCCCATCCATTTCCCCTCCCTTTCGAAGGAAGGGAGGAGATGCGGCGGGCAAGCTGGTGCCCGAGTGGGCGGATTCGCTGCCTTCCTGAAAGCCGCGGGAATCCGCCAAAGGTCGCACAGAGTCGCACCTCAGCGCGGGCGCATGCGCGCGGGTGCGCGCGCGGGAGAGTATAACCGATATCAAAGAGCCGTGGCGGTGGTGGCACAAACCGGTGGGTGTAGGAAAATGGTTTCTGCGTGGTGTGGTGCGGCGAGAGACATGGGTTCCTGCCTTCGCAGGAACGACGGAGTTTGGTGAGGAGCCGCCATCCATTTCCCCTTCCTTTCGAGGGAGGGGATCAAGGGGTGGGTTCAGCGAAGGCGAGGCTCGATGCCTCGGCTTTGCTTTGACGCTGATGACGGGGGCTCGCTTCGCTCGCACCCGCCCCCGGCCCCTCCCTGAAAGGGAGGGGAGGAGGGCCGCCATTGGGGCGTGCCCCGACAGATTGCATCTGGTTGGAAATTACAGAGAGCTGTCATCGGGACCGCGACCGAATTCGTCCTTGCGGCTTCGGATATTGTCACCGCGACGACATGGGTGCGCAGGAAGCCTGACTCGACCCGAGCGCGCCGAGCACGGCGCAGATACCTCTCCGACAGGCAGTTACGCGCCTCAAGGCACCAGAATGGTGTCGACCGCCTCCGGCAGCGTGTCGGGGTAATCGAGCGTATAGTGCAGGCCGCGGCTTTCCTTGCGGTGGAGGGCGGATCGGACCACCAGATCGGCCGCCTGCAGCAGGTTGCGAAGCTCGATCAGGTCGGGGGTGACGCGGAAATGGCCGTAATAGTCCTCGATCTCGTCGCTCAGCAGCTTGATGCGGTGCGCCGCGCGCTCCAGCCGCTTGGTGGTGCGGACGATCCCGACATAATTCCACATGAAGCGCCGGATCTCGGTCCAGTTCTGCTTGATGACGACTTCCTCGTCCGAATCGGTCACGCGGCTTTCGTCCCACGGCCGGATGGCGGGCGGCGGGGGGAGGTCGTTCCAGCAGCGGTCGATATGCTTCGCCGCCGCCTCGCCGAACACGAAACATTCCAGCAGCGAATTCGACGCCAGCCGGTTGGCGCCGTGCAGTCCCGACTGCGTCACCTCGCCCGCGGCATAGAGGCCCGGCAGGTCGGTGCGGCCGTCGCGGTCCACCACCACGCCGCCACAGGTGTAATGCTGTGCAGGGACGACCGGAATCGGCTCGCTGGTCATGTCGATGCCCAGCATTTCGAGCTTGGCACGGATCGTCGGGAAATGCGCCGTCACGAAGTCCGCGCCCATGTGACTGATGTCGAGATGGACGTGATCGAGGCCGAGCCGCTTGATTTCATGGTCGATCGCGCGCGCCACGATGTCGCGCGGGGCGAGTTCGGCGCGCTCGTCGAAATCGGGCATGAAGCGGTGCCCGGTTTCGGGAATCAGCAATCGCCCGCCTTCGCCGCGTACCGCCTCGGTGATCAGGAAATTCTTGACCTCGAGATTGTAAAGGCAGGTCGGGTGGAACTGCATGAACTCCATGTTCGACACGCGCGCGCCCGCGCGCCACGCCATCGCGATCCCGTCGCCCGTGGCGCCTTTCGGCGCGGTCGAGAAACGATAGGTGCGGCCCGCACCGCCGGTTGCCAGCACCGTTGCCCGCGCGGTGAACAGCTCCACCCGGCCGGTGGCGCGGTTGGCGGCATAGACGCCCCAGACATTGCCCGCGCCGGAATAGCGCTCCTCGTGTCGCGAGGTCGCGAGGTCGATCGCCACCATGTCGGACACCAGCCGGATATTGGGATGCGCGGTCGCGGCGTTGAGCAGCGCCTCCTGCACAGCCCATCCGGTCGCGTCGTTGACATGGACGATCCGGCGGTGGCTGTGTCCGCCCTCCCGCGTCAGATGGAGGATGTCGCCGTCCATGTTGAACGGAACGCCCAGTTCGATCAGCCGCTCGATCGCCGCCGGTGCGCCCTCCACCACCGTCTCCACGACCGCCCGGTTGTTGAGGCCGGCGCCGGCGATCATCGTATCCTCGATATGGCTGTCGAACGTGTCGCCCGGTTCCAGCACCGCGGCGATGCCGCCCTGCGCCCAGGCGGTCGACCCCTCGTTCAACCTGCCCTTGGCGAGAACCGTCACCCGAAACCGGTCGGCCAGGTTCAGTGCCGCCGTCAGCCCCGCGGCGCCGGAGCCGATGACGAGGACGTCGCAAGCATGTTCGGTGGTGGCCAATCGCGTCTCCTCAGGCGGCGCTCAGTAACGGCCCCGGGATGCCAGCATATGCGCGCGTGGCGGAAGGCGCAGGCGCGGTCCGGATCACGCTGCGCGCGTCAGGTTCAGGAACACGTCCTCCAGATCGGGCTCGCGCGTGGACACGTCGACGATGCCGTATCCGTCGCGCTGGATCGCGGAGAGCACTTCGCCGGCATTCACGTCCTTCTTGTTATAGGTCACGGCGAGCACCCGATCGTCCCTGCGCTCGATTTGCTGGAAACAGCTATTTTCGGGCAGCGCCGCCACATCGCGGTCGACTGTCACCTCGACCAGCTTTTCCTGTGCCATGTTGACGAGGTCGCGGGTCCGCTCGTTGGCGATGATGCGGCCATGATGAATGATGGCGATGCGGTCGCACAGCTCCTCGGCCTCTTCGAGATAGTGCGTGGTCAACACTACCGTCACGCCGCGCGCATGGAGCCTGCGGACATATTGCCACAATTGCTGACGCAGCTCGATATCGACGCCCGCCGTCGGTTCGTCGAGCACCAGCACCGGCGGCGAATGCACCATCGCCTTTGCCACCATCAGCCGGCGCTTCATGCCGCCCGACAGCGTGCGCGAATAGGCCCGGGCCTTGTCCTCCAGGTGCATGGCGCGCAACAGGTCCATCGACTGCCGCCGGCCCTTGGGCACGCCGAACAGTCCGGCCTGGATCTCCAGCGTCTCGAAGGGCGTGAAGAAGGGATCGAAGGTGATCTCCTGATTGACGATTCCGATCGACACCTTGGCATTGCGGGGATGCCGGTCGATGTCGAAGCCCCAGATGCTGGCACGGCCCCCGGTCTTGTTCACCAGCCCGGCCAGGATGTTGATCAGCGTCGACTTGCCCGCGCCGTTGGGCCCCAGCAGGCCGAAGATCTGCCCCCTGGGCACCGTCAGGTCGACATTGTCGAGCGCCTGCTTGCCGCCCTCATAGGTCTTCGACAGACCCTCGATCTCGATCGCCGCATCGGTCATGCGCTACGAATTAGGCGGTTCGTGCGCACACGCAACATCTTTCCACATGGAAGGCCGTTCAAGACAATTGCAGCCTGCGATCGACCTTGCTAACGGCATGCTCCATGATTCCGCCGCCCGAAACGCTCAAGGTCACCACGCGCCGCGTCGCCTGCGACGGCGCCACCGATATTCCGGGCGGCGCCGCGCTCGGCCATCCGCGGGTCTGGCTGGAGATTTCCGATCTGGGCTATGTCGATTGCGGCTATTGCGACCGCCGTTTCATCCTGGCGGGCGGCCCTGCCGACGGCATGGACCAGGCCGAGCTGCGCGACCATGGGGATGGTGCCGGGCGCTGAGCCTCCTATATCGGCGGAATGACCCTATCTGCCGATCCCCGTTCTTTCCTGTATCGCGACGCGCTCGATCCCGCGACGGCGCAAAGGCTTACCGCCGGTCTGCTCGACAAGGCCGATGACGGTGAACTCTACCTGCAATATCGCAAGTCGGAAGCGTTCGGCTTCGATGACGGCCGGCTGAAGACCGCGTCGTTCAACACCGATTCGGGGTTCGGCCTGCGTGCCGTTTCGGGCGAGGCCACGGCCTTCGCCCATGCCAGCGAGATCAGCGCCGACGCGATCCGCCGCGCGGGCGAGACGATGGCGCTGATCGATCCCGGCGCAGGCGCGAAGGCGACACCGCCGCGTCACAACAATCGGCACCTTTATACCGATGCCGATCCCCTCGACCTCGTGCCGTTCGCCGACAAGGTGAACCTGTGCCAGACGATCGACGCCGCGGCGCGCGCCCGCGACCCGCGCGTCGCCCAGGTGTCGGTGGGGCTGCTGGGGAGCTGGCAGGTGGTGGAGATCGTGCGGCCCGACGGCTTCATCGCCACCGACATCCGCCCGCTCACGCGGCTCAATGTCAACATCACGGTGGAGGCCAATGGCCGGCGCGAAAGCGGCAATTTCGGCCTGGGCGGGCGCGCCGTGTACGAAAATCTGCTGAAGCCGGAGACGTGGAACCGCGCGATCGACGAAGCGCTGGCACAGGCGCTCACCAATCTCGAATCGGTCGACGCGCCGTCGGGCGTCATGCCGGTGCTGCTCGGACCGGGCTGGCCCGGCGTCCTGCTGCACGAGGCGGTGGGGCACGGGCTCGAGGGCGATTTCAACCGCAAGGGCACCAGCGCCTTTTCCGGTCGCATCGGCGAACGCGTCGCCGCGCCCGGCGTGACCGTGGTCGATGACGGTTCGCTGGCCGATCGACGCGGTTCGCTGTCGATCGACGACGAGGGAACGCCCACCCAGGAAAACGTGCTGATCGAGGACGGTATCCTGAAAGGCTATATCCAGGACCGGCTCAACGCCCGGTTGATGGGTGTGGAGCCGACCGGCAACGGCCGCCGGCAGGGATATGAATATGCGCCGATGCCGCGCATGACCAACACCTTCATGAAGGCCGGCATGGACGATCCCGCCGAGCTGATGAGCCGCGTGAAGAAGGGCATATACGCCAAGGCCTTCGGCGGCGGGCAGGTGGATATCGTGTCGGGCAAATTCGTCTTTTCCTGCACCGAGGCGTACAGGATCGAAAACGGCAAGCTGGGCGCCCCGATCAAGGGCGCGACGCTGATCGGCGACGGACCCACCGCGCTGACCAAGGTGCTGGGCATCGGCAACGACTTCGCGCTGGACGAAGGCATCGGCATGTGCGGCAAGGGCGGGCAGAGCGTGCCGGCCGGCGTGGGACAGCCGACGCTGCTGGTCGACGGGCTGACGGTAGGCGGAACCGCGGCGTGATCAAAAGCCGGAAATGAGCATGTCGAGCGCGGCTGTCACGCGCAAATAATCGTTTCCGAGCGAGCCGATGGTCGCGTCGATCTGTTCGCAGCGGACGGCGGATGCGAACTGCGTAACCATCACCCACTCGGCGTCGCCCACCGTGAAGATGGGGTTCAGCCGTTCGCGGCGCGGCGGAGCATCCGGCATTTTGCGAAGCGGCACCACGAAACGCGTGGCAATGTCTCGAAGCAGATCGCTCTGACAGTCGATCGCGAGTTCGCCGCCGGCGAGCCGGACTATATCGAACTGCGCCATCAGAACAGCCGGTAACGTTCCAATGGAAGACCGTTCTTCTCTATCCAGGCATTATGCGCCTCGGCCCATTCGCGATTGTCCTCGCGCCATTTTCGCTCGCGCTCCTTCTTGCTGGCATCGCGCAGCGCCGCTTCGCACACCTGGCTCAGGTTCAACCCGGCCTCGCGCGCGGCTTGTACCACGCCGGTATCAAGCGAAAGATTCACCGCTTTGCGCTTGCCGGAAAAGTGGGTGTCAGGTCCCATGCGCATAAGCTATGCGCATACCGGGTGCGCGTCAACGGAGACACCGATGGATCAGGTTGGTAATCCTATCGCAAAACGGCACGGCGTCGCGGCCGAGCGGGTGCTCGCCTGATGGCGCTGGTCGAACTCGGCCGCTTCAACCGCTTCGAGGCGCATATCGTCCAGGGCCGGCTGGAGTCGGAGGGTATCCCGGCCTTCTCCTTCGATGCCGAAGCCAGCATCGCCGATGGCAGCGCGTTCCTGATCCCGGTGCGGGTAATGGTGGACGAGCGCGATCTCGAGCTTGCTCGAAAGATGCTGGATAATCTGCCTGAAATTTAGGCAATCCGTCGCAACTGCATAAAATTAGGCGCCCGGGCGGCATTCCGCTTCACGAAGATGCGCGAATTCGCGCCTGTCGGCACTCTGGCACGTTCCTTGCGACGATGCTCCTTGCGGATGTCTTGGCGGGAAAAGATGTCCTGGCGGGAAAACCGGAAGGAAGGGGGCGACATGAAATTGGTCATCGCCATCATCAAGCCGTTCAAGCTCGATGACGTGCGCGAGGCGCTGACGGAGGTCGGCGTTGCGGGCATGACGGTCAGCGAGGTGAAGGGCTTTGGTCGGCAAAAGGGGCAGACCGAAATCTATCGCGGAGCGGAATACAGCACCAACATGGTGCCGAAGATCAAGATCGAGGTGGTCTGCGCGGCCGACCTCGCCGGCCGCGTCGTCGAAGCGGTCCAGAGCGCGGCGAACACCGGCGCTATCGGCGACGGCAAGATTTTCGTCCTCGACGTCGGCCAGGCCGTGCGCATCCGCACCGGCGAAACCGACGACAACGCGCTGTGAGGGAAGGGGGTATCATGAGAATTCCGATGAAGCTCGCCGGCGGCGCCGGCCTCGCCATCTTCGCGGCACTTCCCGCCTGGGCACAGGATGCGGCGCTTCAGGCGCCCGCGGCTGCTGCCGGTCCGACCGTCGACAAGGGCGACACCGCATGGATGATGGTCGCGACCATCCTCGTGCTGGCGATGATCCTGCCCGGTCTCGCGTTGTTCTATGGCGGCCTTGCACGGGCCAAGAACATGCTGTCCGTCATGACGCAGGTCGGCGCGGTCGCCGCCTTCGCCATGCTGATCTGGGTGATGTGGGGCTATACCATGGCCTTCGGCGACGGCGGCAATGGCTTCGTCGCCGGCTTCGGCAAGCTGTTCCTGGCCGGCGTCACGTCCGAAAGCACCGCCGCGACCTTCACCGAAGGCGTGGCGATTCCCGAATATGTCTTCGTCTGCTTTCAGATGACCTTTGCCGCGATCACCGTTGCGCTGGTGCTCGGCTCGGTGGTCGAGCGGATGAAATTCTCGGCGGTCATGGTGTTCGCGCTGATCTGGCTGACCATCGTCTATTTTCCGATCGCGCATATGGTGTGGGCGGGAAACGGCGTGTTCTTCGAAATGGGCGCGCTCGATTTCGCGGGCGGCACGGTGGTGCATATCAATGCCGGCGTGTCCGCACTGGTGGCGGCCCTCATCCTCGGCAAGCGCATCGGCTATCCGACCGAGCGCATGGCACCGCACTCGCTCACCATGACGGGGATCGGCACCGGGCTGCTGTGGGTCGGCTGGTTCGGGTTCAACGCAGGTTCCGCGCTGGAGGCCAACGGCTCGGCCGCGCTCGCGATGATCAACACCTTCGTCGCCACCGCATCCGCCGGCCTGTTCTGGATGCTGGCCGAGCGCTTGTCGGGCCACAAGGGATCGGCGCTGGGTTTCTGCTCGGGCATCATTGCCGGCCTGGTCGCGGTCACGCCCGCGGCCGGCAATTCGGGTCCGTTCGGCGCGATCGTGCTCGGCGCGGTGGCCAGCATCATCTGCTACCTGGCAGTGTCTGTCGTAAAGCCGAAGCTCGGCTATGACGACGCGCTCGATGCGTTCGGCATTCACGGTATCGGCGGCATGATCGGGGCGATCGGCACCGGCATCGTCTATGCGCCGGTATTCGGCGGGCCGGGCGGCGCCGATTTCTCCATCGGATCGCAGCTCGGCATCCAGATCGCCGCTGTCGCTGCCACGATCGTCTGGGCTGCGATCGGCACCGCCATCGCCATCTTCATCGCCAAGGCGCTCACCGGTCTGAGGGTCAGCGAGCAGGTCGAACGCGAAGGCCTCGACCTCGGCGAACATGGCGAGCGCGCCTATAATTACTGACGATTTCGGGGGCGGGCGCTTTCGCCTCCGATCACGAGTTCCTCCTGCGGACCACTGGGCCGGCGCGAAAGTGCCGGCCCATTTTTTAATTCCGTCATTCCGGCGAAAGGCAGAATTCAAAACCCGCTCGGGGCTCCCCGGATCAGGTCCGGGATGCCGTCAGGAAGATTCGGCATCGGATGCCGTTCCTAACATCCGTGTAAGTTCGCGCGCCCTGGGTTCGGATTCAAGATGAATGACATAGGGGCCGAACATCCGGTCGTCGCAGGCGATCGAAACGCGGGTCAGTTCGTATGTCACGTCCGGCGCCGGTCCCAGCAGCCGGGCAACGAAATGTGCACCGTGCCGACGGATATAGGCCCAGCCATCCGGTCCGCCGACCAACGCCGCCTCGCCGGTGTCGCAAACCACCGCCTGCTCGACCGTGAACTCCGGCAGCAACTCGCCTGCGAGCCGCCGTGCCTCCGCCTCGTTGTCGATCGCCGCATGGCCGAGTTTCAGCAGCCGGGCGAATCCGGCGAGCAGCCCGATCGCGACGACCGAGCCGACGATGACGAACCAGCTCACCGCGCTCCGGCCAGCGCGTCGAGCATCGGGCGGATGGCGGTGAGGTCGTATCCCGCGGCTCTCGCTTTGGCGACGATCGTGTCCGGATCGCCGCCCGCCTTCGCCTCGGCAAGCGCCCACAGGTTGGTCGACCGCGTGCCCGATCGGCAATAGGCGAACACCGGTCCCTTTGCTCCATCGAGCGCGGCGCGCATCGCGTTTACCTGCGCATGGCTGAACCCGGCGCTCGTCACCGGGATTTCGGCATAATCGAGCCCCAGCGTTTCGGCGGCGGTTCGGATCGCGTCGCCTTCCGGCTGGTCGGTTTCCTCGCCGTCGGGGCGGTTGTTGATGATGGTCGTAAAGCCCGCGCGCGCGATCTCGGTCACGTCGGCAGGGCCGATCTGCGGGGACACCGATAGGGAATCGTCGATTCTGCGCACCTAGGCCGCCTCTCGAATGATGTTGAGAAATGCCTGACCATAGGCTTCCAGTTTCTTCGCGCCAACGCCTGAAATCTCGCCCATCGCCGACAGCGTGCCGGGGCGGCTGAGCGCCATGTCGCGCAGCACCGAATCGTGGAAGATGACATAAGGCGGCAGCCCGGTTTCCTGCGCGATTTCGCGCCGCAGGTCGCGCAGCGCCTCGAACAGCGGATTGCCGACCGGATTGGGCGAGCTATTGGCCCCGCCGCGCCGCCGCCGTTCGCGCCTGGGCGGCAGAACGAGCTCGACCGTCGCCTCGCCCTTCAGGATCGGCCGCGCAGCCGGTCCGAATTCCAGTCCGCCATGCGGGTTGGTACGCAGCGCATCGCGCAGCAGCAGCGCGCGGCTGACCGGCTTGATCAGCGCCGCCTCATCCTCCTCGACAATGCCCCATACCGACAGTTTCTCGTGCCCGTTCATCAGGCTGCGCTCGGACGATTTGCCCAGCAGCACGCTCTCGACATAGCCGACGCCGAACATCTGCCCGGTGCGGAATACGGCGGATAGGAATTTCTGCGCCGTCACACTCGCATCGACCGCCTTGGGCGGGTGCAAGCAATTGTCGCAATTGCCGCAACTCTCGGGCGGGTCCTCGCCGAAATGGCGCAGCAGGATCGCGCGCCGGCACCCGGCGGTCTCGACCAGTGCGCCGAGTGCGGTCAGCCGCGCCCGCTCCCCCGCCTGCCGCGCCGGTTCGACCTCGCCGATCCGCTGGCGCGCGCGGGCGAAATCGTCGGCGCCCCAGAACAGGTGCGCCACCGCCGGATCGCCGTCGCGCCCCGCGCGGCCGGTTTCCTGGTAATAGGCTTCGATCGACTTGGGCGTGCCGGCATGCGCGACGAAGCGCACATCGGGCTTGTCGATTCCCATGCCGAACGCGACGGTGGCGCAGATCACCATGTCCTCGGATGCAACGAAATCGGCCTGGTTGCGCGCGCGCACCGCCGGGTCGAGCCCGGCATGATAAGCGCGTGTCGGCCGGCCGGTGCGGGCGAGCGCCTCCGCCAGCTTTTCGGTCTGCGCGCGAGTCTGCGCATAGACGATGCCCGGCCCGGGATTTTCCGCGATGATGTCGGAAAGCTGCTTCGTCGTATTGCTTCGCGGGGAAATCGCATAGCGGATATTGGGCCGGTCGAACCCCGCGACGATCAGCCCGTCGCGCGGGATGCCGAGCTGATCGAGAATGTCGGCGCGCGTATGCGCATCCGCCGTCGCCGTCAGCGCCAGTCGGGGGACGTCGGGAAACGCGTCGAGCAGGGGGCGGAGCAGGCGGTAATCGGGCCTGAAGTCATGGCCCCATTCGGAAACGCAATGGGCCTCGTCGATCGCGAACAGCGCGAGCTTCGCCTGTCCCAGCAGGTCACGGAAATGGCCCGACGACGCGCGTTCGGGCGCGACATAGAGCAGGTCCAGCTCGCCCGCCCGGAACCGCGCCACCGTCTCGGCGCGGTTGTCGTCGACGCTCGTCAGCGTGGCCGCGCGGATGCCGACGGCTTCCGCCGCGCGCAACTGGTCGTGCATCAGCGCGATCAGCGGCGACACGACCACGCAGGTGCCCGCCATCGCCACCGCCGGCAACTGGTAGCATAGCGACTTGCCCGCGCCCGTCGGCATCACCGCCAGCGTCCGCTCACCCGCCAGCACGCGCTCCACCACCGAGTGCTGGACGCCGCGAAAACCGGAAAAGCCGAAGGTGGTGCGCAGGATGTCGGTGGGATCGGTCACGCCGTGCTTATCGCCATGCGGCGAAGGCGGGGCAAGGGCGCCGCGTTGATTCTCCGGCGTCTCTGTCGCACCATGGCTCCTTGTGGCATGACGCGGGGCCACAGGAACGGGCGAGGAGTTGAGAAATGACCGACACGAACATTTCCGGCGATCTTGAGGGCCGGTGCCTGTGCGGCGCGGTGACGATTTCGGCGCGGCTGCCCGGACCGGAACTCGACGCGTGCCATTGCGACATGTGCCGGCGCTGGGGCGGCATCGCCTTTCTTTCGACGCGCAGTGTGACGGATCCCGTCTTCACCGGCGCCGAGCATATCAAGCGCTTCGTATCGTCCGACTGGGCCGAGCGGGGATTCTGTCGCGAATGCGGCACCCATCTCTTCTATTTCCACCGGCCGCGGGGAACCTATTCCTTTCCGGTCGGACTGTTCGATGTGCCGCAGGCGATCATGGCGGAGGAAATCTTCATCGACGAAAAGCCGGATTACTACGCCTTCGCCGCCGATACCGAAAAGCTGACCGGGGCCGAGGTGCGGGCGAAGTTCACGGACGATCACGGCTAAGGCATGTCGACAGGCGAAGCGGCGGGCGGTGGCGTGAAGCTGCACGAAAGCTGGCGCAAGCCGCTGGCGGACGAGTTCGCGCAACCGTACATGGCCGCGCTCAGGCAGTTCCTGCTCGCCGAACGCGCCGCCGGCAAGCGGATCTTTCCGGCGGGCAGCGAGTGGTTCCGCGCACTCGACCTGACGCCGCCGGAGGATATCCGCGTCGTCATCCTCGGCCAGGATCCCTATCACGGACCGGGCCAGGCGCATGGCCTGTGCTTTTCCGTCCGCCCCGGCGTCCGCCCGCCGCCCAGCCTCGTCAACATCTACAAGGAGATGCAGGACGATCTCGGCATCGCGCCGGCGCGGCACGGCTTTCTGGAGCATTGGGCCGGGCAGGGCGTGCTGCTGCTCAATTCCGTCCTTACCGTCGAGATGGCGCGCGCCGCCTCGCACCGGCAGCGCGGCTGGGAAACCTTCACCGACGCGGTGGTGCGCCTGGTCGCGGCGAAGGAGGAACCCACCGTCTTCCTCCTCTGGGGCGCGTATGCGCAGAAGAAGGCGGCGTTCATCCGGTCGGTTGAGCGCGGCGGACGCCATCTGGTGCTGAAGGCGGCGCACCCCTCGCCACTGTCGGCGCATAACGGCTTTTTCGGCTGCCGCCATTTTTCGAAGGCCAACGCGTTCCTGGAAGCGCAGGGACGCGGCCCGGTCGACTGGGCGCTACCGCCGGTGCGGTGAAGCCGCCCGCGGCAGCAACCATGGCCGGATGCGGGCGTTGCCCTGTTCGGCCGCCAGAGGGAGAACAAACCATGCGCCTCTTTCCGATCGCCCTGATCCTCACGCTCGCCGCCTGTTCGTCCGAACCGGCGCAGCAGAACCGGACGCAGCCCGCCGGCGAACCGGTGGAAAATGCCGCGACACCGGCGGCGACGCCCGTCGAGGCGAACCGGGCGGCGGCGCAACCGGCCGGCGAGGCGGACGTGCCGGATGCACGTGCCCTTACCGCGAACGGGTGGGGGCCGCTGAAGATCGGCATGACCAAGGCGGAGGTGACCAAGGCGCTGGGCGGCGATGCCGATCCGGGAGCGGCGAACGGGCCGGACCCCGAAACCTGTGAGCAGTACCGGCCGGAACGCGCGCCCGACGGGATGATGGTGATGCTGGAGGCGGGGCGGCTGACGCGGATCACGCTCGATTCGGATTCGGACATCGAAACGGCGCGCGGCATCGGCGTGGGCGACACCGCCGCAGCGGTGCGGGCGGCTTACGGCACCGCGCTGACGGCATCGCCGCACAAATATGTCGAACAGCCGGGCGAATATCTCACGCTGTGGATCAACGGCGCCGGCGACGGTGCCTATGTCGAAAGCCCCTATGCCCGCGGCATCCGCTTCGAGATCGGCAAGGACGGCAAGGTTCAATCCATCCATGCCGGCGGGCCGAGCATCCAATATGTCGAGGGCTGCGCCTGAGCGGAGCCGGGGCGGGAAGAAGTCGGATTCCCGCCCGGCGCGCTCATGGCAGCTCCGGGCTATTGTCCCGTCCTTCGACAGGCGTCAGTATTCGGGTCGGGGAATCGGCGTTGGAGCGGATCGTCACCGCACAAACCTGGCACCGTCGGTTGCAAGTCCTGAAACCATGAACGAATCCGGCTCTGGGTGACAATGTCAGCCATCATCCTGCCCCCTCAAAGTCCGGTAAGCAGGCTGCAACAACCAAAAATGCTTTGCAAGCAAGCGGTTTGAGGTGAGCTTGGAACGAGCCTTCGTCCCCACACCCTATTATTGGGGCTCGGCTGACTCACAGCGGCAAAATTTGACGAATTACCCCCCCCCGGCCGAAGGGACAGCGCGTCCCCGGCCGGCGGCGAGTATGTGGCATCGTACCTATTCCTCGGCTGGGATGTAGAGGTCGCCGCCCTGGCGGTATTTCTCGGCCATCTGTTCCATGCCGGCTTCGGCGTCTTCGGGAGCGCCCCCTCCACCAGCCTGCGGCTGGTCCCCCTCCCCGAGCGCAGCTCGGGGAGGATTGGCTGCCAGGAAGCTGTCGGTGTTCTGCTTGGCGGCGAAGTCTCGCACCTCCTGGCTGATCTTCATCGAGCAGAATTTTGGGCCGCACATCGAGCAGAAATGCGCCGTTTTCGCGCCCTCCGCCGGGAGGGTCTGGTCGTGATACTGCTCGGCCGTGTCGGGATCTAGGCTCAGGTTGAACTGGTCGCGCCAGCGGAATTCGAAGCGGGCGCGGCTCAGCGCGTCGTCGCGCAGCCTGGCCGCCGGGTGGCCCTTGGCGAGGTCGGCGGCATGGGCGGCGAGCTTGTAGGTGACGACGCCCGTCTTCACGTCGTCGCGGTCGGGCAGGCCGAGATGCTCCTTGGGCGTGACGTAGCAGAGCATCGCCGTGCCGTACCAGCCGATCTGCGCCGCGCCGATGGCGCTGGTGATGTGGTCGTAGCCCGGCGCGATATCGGTGGTCAGCGGGCCGAGGGTGTAGAAGGGCGCTTCGCCGCACGCTGCGAGCTGCTTTTCCATATTCTCCTTGATCTTGTGCATCGGCACATGGCCGGGGCCTTCGATCATCACCTGAACGTCATGCGCCCATGCCTTGTGGGTCAGTTCGCCCAGCGTGTAGAGTTCGGCGAACTGCGCCTCGTCGTTCGCGTCGGCGATCGAGCCGGGGCGCAGGCCGTCGCCGAGGCTGAAGGCGATGTCGTACGCCTTCATGATCTCGCAAATGTCCTCGAACCGTTCGTAGAGGAAGCTCTCCTTGTGGTGGGCGAGGCACCATTTGGCCATGATCGAGCCGCCGCGGCTGACGATGCCGGTGACGCGCTTGGCGGCCATCGGGACATAGGGCAGGCGGACGCCGGCATGGATGGTGAAATAGTCGACGCCCTGTTCGGCCTGCTCGATGAGGGTATCGCGGAAGATTTCCCAGCTCAGGTCCTCGGCCACGCCGCCGACCTTTTCCAGCGCCTGATAGATCGGGACGGTGCCGATGGGGACGGGGGAATTGCGCAGGATCCATTCGCGCGTGTCGTGAATGTTGCGGCCGGTCGACAGGTCCATGACGGTGTCGGCGCCCCAGCGGATCGACCAGACCATCTTGTCGACCTCCGCCGCGACATCGGAGGCGACGGCGGAATTGCCGATATTGGCGTTGATCTTGACCAGGAAGTTGCGGCCGATCGCCATCGGTTCGGATTCGGGGTGGTTGATGTTGTTGGGGATGATCGCGCGGCCCCGCGCCACCTCGTCGCGGACGAATTCGGGGGTGACGTGATCGGGGATCGCCGCGCCGAAGCTCTCGCCATCGCGCATGGCGGCTTCGTGGGCCGCCAGCCGTCCGAGATTTTCGCGGATGGCGACATATTCCATTTCGGGTGTGACGATGCCGCGCCGGGCATAGTGCATCTGGCTGACATTGGCGCCCGATCTGGCGCGCAAGGGGCGCTTCACGACGTTCGGGAATTGCGGCACGCCGCCGGAACGATCGGGGCCGGTGAGGCCGTTGTCCTCGGGCTTGATGGCCCGCGCGTCATAGCTTTCGACGTCGCCGCGCCCCTCGATCCATGCGCGGCGGAGCTGCGGCAGGCCGGCGGAAATATCGATGCGCGCCCTGGGATCGGTATAGGGGCCGGAGGTATCGTAGACGCGCAGCGGCGGCTCGCCGCAGCCGGGCTCGAGGTCGATCTCGCGCATCGCCACGCGGTGCTCGCCGATGTGGATCTTGCGGCTGCCGCGGATCGGGCCGGTGGTGACGTTCATGCGTTCGATGGGGGAATCGATGTCGGCCATGGGTCGCTCCAGATGCTGTGTCGGAGCGAGGCGACGGATTTCCGGATGAAAGCCGCTCCCTCCCTCCGCCGGTCTCAACCGGATCAGGTTCTGCGGGTCGCGGGCCGGATATGCTCGCCTCTCAACCGCATCCGTGCGGTCCCCCGGGGATATCGGGCATCAGTCTAACGACTATCGCGGCGATGCGAAAGGGGCGGCGCGCGGCCGCCCCGCATCGCGCGTCAGAAGGTGTAGCTGAGCCCGACCGCGGCGAGCCACTGGTCCGCGCTGCCGGCGTCGGCGACAATGGGGCTGTCGGCATAATCGCCGAGGATGCGGGTATAGGCGACGCCCGCGCCCAGACCGAGCCCGTGGAGCAGATCGCCCGACAGGCTCTGGATGCCGAAGAGGCCGGCGGTGACGCTCTTGAAGCCGCTGCCGGCCACCGCATAGGGGCTGAGGCCGCTGGCCGCGCTGCCGGCCGGCGTCACGTCGTAATAGGTGCGGCCATAGCCCTTGCCGACATAATCCGCCGACAGGTTGAGCGACACATAGGTCTGACGCGACAGCGGCGTCGAATACGCGACCTGCGGCGAGACGACATAGCTGTCATGCGCGCCGGCGACGTCGGCGGTGACGGCTATGCGCGCGCTCAGCCTGTCATAATCGCTGGTGAGGACGCCCTGCCGCGAAATGCCGACGAAGCCGCCCACTTCCACCGCGGTGTCGAGCTTGCCCAGCGCCGCGACCTGGGGGTCGTCGACCTTGCCGGTGCGGTTCAGGTTCACGCCGGCGATTGGTCCCGCCTCGAAATGCGTGCCGGGGCCCGGTGCGTCGGGTATCAGGTCGACATAGAGATCGGTGCCGCGCGTCCAGAATTCGATGCCCGACACCTGGCCGATCACGACGCCGAGCGGTGCGATCTGGCTGTCGTCCGATCCTTCGTAATCCGGCAGGCTCGCCACGCCCGCGCCGATGGTGACGCGGTCGCCACGGAGGTCGGGCGCCTCGGTGCTGCTCTGGGCTGCCGCCGGCAGCGCCGCGACGATGGAAAGCGACAGGGTCGCAAGAGCGATCGGGTTGCGCAAGTACAAGTAGATGTCCCCCAACTGGTTGGTTCAAGGGCGGTGAACGCGCCGCGCGGTACAAATGTTGCACGCGCCCGTTCAGGGGGCGGCACCCCGCAGAGGCGAATTGCCGCACTCGGGAAAATCGCGCCGCTGGCCGCTCTTGCGCAGGTGGGGCTGGTCTCTGGTGCTTCGGGCGGTGTGGGTGCGGCGAGAGACATGGGTTCCTGCCTTCGCAGGAACGACGGGTTGGGGGCGTTCTATTTCCCCTCCCTTTCGAGGGAGGGGATCAAGGGGTGGGTTCAGCGAAGCCGGGGCTCGATGCCTCGGCTTTGCTTTGGCTGGCGTTGAAGCTCGCTTCGCTCGCACCCACCCCCGGCCCCTCCCTTGAAAGGGAGGGGAGGAGGGGCGGTGCCGGAGGGGGTGGATTTGCTGCTTTCGCGAACGCTGTGGAAATTTGCCAAAGGTCGCACAGAGTCGCACCTCAACGCGGGCGTGCGCGCGGGTGCGCGCGCGGGAGAGTATAACCGATATCAAAGAGCCGTGCCGGTGGTGGCACAGACCGGTGGGTGTAGGAAAATGGTTTCTGCGGCCGGGCTGGTTCCGGCGGCAGGCGGTCGGGCGGCGCCGGTCCTGCCGGACGGCGAGCGCGCGCTCCGCCGGGCGGTCAGGCACAAGGGGATCCGTCCCCGCGCCGGGCGCAGATCGGTGATCGAGACCGTCAGGTCAGCGGCCGGGCTCGCCCCCGGCAGCAGCGCGACCAGGATCAGCGCCGCGCCCAGCCGCCGCAGGAATCTGTGCAGCGGCCCGGTGGCGGCCATGTCGCGCGAAATCGCCGAGGCCGTCGTCCGTGCCGCAGACCCGATCCCAGAAACGGAAATAAAGCCCATAATTGCATCCGTATCGTTCGTGGTGCCGCTGGTGGTGGCTCGCGGTGATCAGCCAGCGTCCCAGCGGTCCCGCCCACACGAACCGGGGAAAGATCTCCCAGCCCATGTGATTGGTGACACCCATAACCGTCATGATCGTCAGCACAATGCCGAGCACGCCGACATGAACGGGAACGAAAAAAACGAGTAGGGGAATGACGATCGCGCCCGTTAGCGCCTCGACCGGGTGGAAGGCCATGGCCGCCCAGGCGGTGGGCGGCCGGCTGGCATGGTGCACGGCATGGGCGATCCGAAACCATTTCGGCCGGTGCATCCAGCGGTGGGTCCAATAGAACCAGCTATCGTGCGCGAACAGATAGAGGAACAGCGCGACCGGAAGATACCAGAGCGGCCGGGCGTCGAGATCGGTATAGATGCGGGTCCATCCGAGATCGTGCCAGGCCCAGGCGACGATGCCGGCGGGCACGCCGTAGATGGCCGCGCTCGCCAGGCTCCAGCCGATTTCGCGCCGCATCTGCCGGTCGAGCCCGGCATAGAGCCCCGGACGGGTAAGCCGCGTCGCAAGCGCGAAGCCGCCGCTCGCCACGATATAGCGCGCGCCGACGATGGCGGTCATGGCGACGGCGGACAGGCAGATGGCGCGCAGCATGGCCGCGATACTATGCCATTCCAGCGCTGTGCTCCAAGGGAAACGCCTGCGGAGGACGCGGACCTTGCGGATGGCCGATAAACCGATATCGTTTATGGTCATGGTCGTGCAACTCGTCCCCGTCCTGGCGGCGATGCTGTCGGTGCAGCAGGCGCAGCCGCCGCGGAAACCGGCCGCGAAGCAGGGCGACGACGTGGTGGTCACCGCTCCGACGGAGCGGTCGCTGGACGTTTTCGTCGAGCAGATGACCCGGCTTCGCCGCGGCGACCAGCTTGCCCGCTGGAATACGCTCGTCTGCCCCAGGATACTGGGCCTGAACGACGAACATGCCGCGATCATCGCCGGCCGCGTCCGGCAGATCGCGCGCGCTCTCGACATTCCTGTCGACGACGATTCCGACTGCCAGGGCAATATCATCGTGGTGGTCACGCGCGATGCGAATGCGTTCACGAAGGGTCTGTTGGAGCGGTATCCGCGACTTGCCCAGGATCCGAGCCATGGTGTCGGCCATCTGGATTCGCTGAAGGAGCGGCTGCTCAAGCCGCGCCCGGTTCGGTGGCTAGGTGCGGACCGTACCCGAAGCCCGGCCCGGTCGTCGGCGATGGCGTCGCGCCTGTCGGTGCCGGCGCGCCGTGACGCCATCCTTTCGCTCGCTATTGTCGATCGTACCGATCAAAAAGGCGCGAACTGGCAACAACTTGCCGATTATCTGAGCATGGTGGCGCTGGCGAAACCGGACATGGAGACGCGGTACAACCCGGCCTCGATCCTCTCGCTCTATCAGCCGCATCCGGGAGAGGGGCCGCCCCCCGGTCTCAGCGCAATCGATTATCGCTATCTGCAGGCATTGTACCGCACCGATGCAGGTCGCTCCGCCGACCAGCAGCGCTCCGCCATTCGGGCGATGATGAAGCGTCCGATGAACGACAACGGCACCGGCGGGCACCACACCAGGGAGCGAGGCCCGGAAGAATGAAGGTTGCATGCTGAAAACACTGGTTCGCGACTATCCGTATATCCACCTCGCACTGGGGCTGGTCGGGAATGCCTGTTTCCTGATCGGATCGGTCCTGTTCTTCAAGCGGTTCGAGGAACTGCATCATCTTGCCGTGTGGCTGTTCGTCATCGGATCGGCCGGGATGCTGATCGGCGCGATGGGCAAGGCGGCGACCGACGTGATCGACGCGCGCGAGCGCAGGCGGAACAACGCGTCCGGCGGTTAGCAGCGCCCGGCGGAGCCCGACGGGCCGTGCCGCGGGGCGGTCGGGCGCTCTTCCCCGCCGCGAACGGATCGGCTAGGCGCGGCGCTGATGGCTTCCCTGCATTCCTGTGACATCGCGATCGTAGGCGGCGGACTGGCCGGCGGGCTGATCGCCATGGCGCTTGCCAGGAAGCGTCCCGATGTCCGGATCCGGTTGATCGAGGCGGGCGATACGCTGGGCGGCAACCATCTGTGGTCCTTCTTCGCCAGCGACATCGCCGACGGCGACCGCTGGCTGGTGGCGCCGCTCGTCAGCCATGGCTGGACGGGATATGACGTCCATTTCCCCGGCCACGACCGTTTTCTGAAGCAGGGCTATTACGCGATCGAATCGCACCGGTTCGACCGCGTGGTCCGGCGGTCGCTGCCGGACGGCGCGGTGCTGACGCGGCGCAAGGTTCTGGGCACCAGCGCCCGCGCGGTCGTGCTGGCCGATGGCGACCGGGTGGAGGCGCGCGGCGTGATCGACTGCCGCGGCGCGGGCGACCTGTCGCATCTCGATTGCGGCTGGCAAAAGTTTCTGGGGCACGAGATCGCCCTGGACGAACCGCACGACATGGTGCGGCCGACCATCATGGATGCCACCGTCGAACAGCATGACGGCTATCGCTTCGTCTATTCCCTGCCCTTCGCCGCGACCCGGATGTTCGTCGAGGACACCTATTACAGCGACACGCCCGACATCGACACAAGGGTGCTGGAACGCCGGATCGCCGCCTATGTCGCGCAGCGCGGCTGGGCGGCGCACGAGGTCGTGCGCACCGAGGCCGGCGCGCTGCCCGTCGCCATGGGCGGGAATTTCGATGCCTATTGGCAGGCCGGCGGCAGCAACGTGGCCAAGGCGGGAATGCGCGGCGGCCAGTTCCACCCCCTGACCGGCTATTCCCTGCCCGACGCGGTGCGCACGGCGATGCTGGTCGCCGGCCAGCGCGACCTGTCGGGCGCGGCGCTGCACGACCTGCTGTACCGCCACGCCAGGCGCCTGTGGCGGCAGCGCAAATTCTATCGCCTGCTTTCGCGCCTCCTCTTGCGCGCCGCGGAGCCGGGCGAGCGCTACCGCGTGCTGGAACGCTTCTACCGGCTGGACGCAGGGCTGATCGCGCGCTTCTATGCCGGTCGTTCCGGCCTTTCCGACAAGGCCCGGGTCCTGATAGGCAGGCCGCCGGTGCCGATCGGCCGGGCGCTGGCGGTGTTGAGGGAGACGCGCAGGTGAACAAGGCCATCGTGATCGGCGCGGGCTTCGGCGGGCTGGCGCTCGCCATCCGACTGCAATCGGCGGGCGTGGAAACGACCGTCGTCGAAGCGCGCGACAAGCCCGGCGGGCGGGCCTATTACTGGGAACGCGACGGCTTCGTCTTCGATGCCGGGCCGACGGTGATCACCGCGCCGCAAGCGCTGGAGGAATTGTGGGCGCTGTCGGGCGACGAGATGAAGCGCGACGTGACGCTGGTGCCGGTGTCGCCCTTCTATCGCCTCAACTGGCCCGACGGCACGAATTTCGATTATTCCAACGACGATCTGAAACTGAAGCAGCAGATCGGCAGGCTCGACCCGCACGATATCGAGGGATATGGCAAGTTCCTCGATTATTCGGCCGGCGTCTATGCCGAAGGGTATGAGAAGCTGGGCCATGCCGCCTTTCTGGACGCGGCTTCCATGGTGAAGGCGGCGCCGGCACTCGCGCGCTATCAGGCATGGCGGTCGGTCTATTCGATCGTGTCGAGCTTCGTGAAGAACGAGAAGCTGCGCCAGGCGCTGAGCTTCCACACGCTGCTCGTCGGCGGCAATCCGATGACGACGAGCGCCGTCTATGCACTGATCCACAAGCTGGAGCGCGACGGCGGCGTGTGGTTCGCGATGGGCGGCACCAACAAGCTGGTGCGCGGCATGGTGACGCTGTTCGAGCGGCTGGGCGGCACGCTGAAGCTTGCCGACCCGGTGGACGAGATCACCACGCTGGGCGATCGTACGACCGGTGTCGTGACGCGCTCGGGCGAACGGATCGCGGCCGACGCGGTGGCGTGCAACAGCGACGTGATGCACAGCTATGGCACGCTGCTCAAGAAGTCGCGCAGTGCGGCGCGAACCCACGAGAAGTTGTCGCGCAAACGGTTTTCGCCTTCGCTGTTCGTGGTCCATTTCGGGGTGAAGGGGACCTGGCCGGGCATTCCGCACCACACCGTCCTGTTCGGTCCGCGCTACAAGGGGCTGCTCGCCGACATCTACGACCACGGCGTCCTGCCGCAGGACCCGTCCTTGTACCTGCATCATCCCACCGTTACCGATCCGTCCATGGCGCCGGAGGGGTGCTCGACCTTCTACGCGCTAGCGCCGGTGCCGCATCAGGGCCGGTTCCCCGCCGACTGGAGCCGGGTCGGGCCGCTGTTCGAACAGCGCATCCTCGATGAAATCGGCCGGCGGCTGATCCCGGACATCCGCGACCGCATCGTGACCAAATTCTCCTATATGCCCTCCGATTTCGTGGGCGATCTCAACGCCCATCTGGGCAGCGCCTTCTCGCTGGAGCCGATCCTGACGCAAAGCGCCTATTTCCGCGTGCACAATCGCGACGAACACATTCCCAACCTGTATTTCGTCGGCGCCGGCACCCATCCCGGCGCAGGCATACCGGGCGTGGTCGGCAGCGCGAAAGCGACGGCGAAGCTGATGCTGGAGCGCGGGGAGTGAGAGGAGCGCGGCAAAGGCCGAGCGCGCGCCCGGTTTCGTGGTGATCCACGGCCGGCGTCCATGTCTGTCACGGCGCGCGCAACGTCCAGCCTGCGCCCGGTCTGCGACAGCCATGGATGCCAGCCTGCGCTGGCATGACGGGTGGGGCGACCGCTGACGGCATATCCCGGTCGGTCAGCCAATTTTCCGCCGACATCCGGCCGGCCGAAGACAAGCCGGTATCGTGAGGTCGCGCGTGCGCGGTTGCCAGTTCCCCGCGCTTGGCTTAGCGCGCGTGCCATGAAACGCCTTGCCATCTATTGCGGCTCCGCCACGCCCGCCGATCCCATCTATGTCGAAAGCGCGCGCATCGTCGGGCGGACGCTGGCCGAGCGCGGCATCGGCGTCGTCTATGGCGGCGGCAAGCTGGGCCTGATGGGCGCGGTGGCGGATGCAGCGCTGGCGGCGGGCGGCGAGGTGATCGGCGTGATCCCGCAGGCGCTGGTCGATGCCGAGGTGGCGCATCGCGGCCTTTCCGAGCTGCACGTGGTCGAGACGATGCACGAGCGCAAGGCGCGCTTTACCGAGCTGGCCGACGGGTTCGTGACCATGCCCGGCGGCACGGGCACGATGGACGAATTATGGGAGGCGATGAGCTGGTCGCAACTCGGCTATCACACCGATCCGGTCGGCCTGCTCAATATCGGCGGTTATTACGATCATCTGATCCGTTTCGTCGAGACGATGGGCGAGGTCGGATTTTTGCGGCCGCAACACCGGAGCATCCTGATCGTTGCGGAAACGCTGGGCGAACTGCTCGACCGGATGGCGTCCTACGAACCGCACGTGCCGATCACGCGGATGACGCGCGCCGACCTGTGAGCCGCGCCGCCGAAACCCCCGGCCGTGCGGCGCTCGTCGCCACGGCGCAGGATTCGATCGCGCGTGGATCGAAGAGCTTCGCCGCGGCCAGCCGCCTGTTCGATCCCGCCACGCGCGAGCGGGCCTGGCTGCTTTATGCCTGGTGCCGCGCCTGCGACGATATCGCCGACGGGCAGATCCTGGGCCACGATATGACCAAGGTGGCGGACGGGCCGGCCCGCATCGCCGCGATCCGCAGCGCCACCGACGCGGTGCTGGCGGGCGCATGGGTCGGCGATCCGGCGTTCGACGGCCTGCGCTTCGTGGTCGCCGAAACCGGCCTGCCGCGCGGCTATATCGACGATCTGATCGCCGGGTTCGCGCTGGACGCGGAGGATCGGCGGCTGCGCAGCACCGACGATCTGCTCACCTACTGCTATCACGTTGCCGGCGTGGTCGGCTGCATGATGGCGATCGTGATGGGGGTGTCGCCGGACGACCGCGACACGCTCGACCGCGCCTGCGACATGGGGATCGCCTTCCAGCTCGCCAATATCGCCCGGGACATCGAGGAGGATGATCGCGCCGGCCGGTGTTACCTGCCGATGGAATGGCTGGTCGCAATGGACATTCCGCCGGGTCAGCATATGAAGCCGCCCTATCGCGCCCGGCTGGCGGTGCTGGCGCAGCGGCTCGCGGACATGGCGACCGCCTATGCCGACAGCGCACGGGCGGGGGTGGGGCGCCTGTCCTTCCGCGCCGCCTGGGCGGTGCTGGCCGCCGCCGATATTTACGGGGCGATCGCGCGCAAGGTCGCGGCGGCGGGGGAGCATGGCTGGGACCACCGGGTGCATACCGGCCGCTCGGAAAAGGCCGGCGCCATCGCGCGGGCGGCGCTTGCGGCCCTGCGGCGGCGCGAGGCGCGTCCTCGGCCGCGATCGCCGGAGCTGTGGACGCGGCCGGACGGCGGCCTGGCCAGCGACGGCGGGACTTCTGGCGGAACCGGCGGGGAATAGGGTAGCCCGGCCCGCCCAAACAAAAGCCCCGTCCGGATGGACGGGGCCAATCGGTGGCGTATCGAAAAGGATCGTCAGCCGCGTTCGCGCGCGGTCTTTTTCTGCAGTTTCACCAGCCCGGGGGTCTGGCGCTGGCAGCTTGCCTGAATGATCGGTGCGGAGATATCGGTATTCCGGCGCAGCGCCGGCCCCATCGCCGCCTGGCAGGCGGCGGCGGTCGGATAGGTTGCCGGTTCCACGCGCGCCGTCTGGCACATCCGGCCGGAATCGGCGCAGCCCATGATCGCAATGACGAATGTCAGCGGGTCCATCATATCCTCCAGTCAACCCGTCAATCGACGAATCGGGGTGCTGGTTCCGACGAATGCGTTGCGCGAACGTGCCGGCGGCCCCAAATCGGTGCGTGACGATGCCTCCCGAAACCGATCTTTCCCATGCCGGCGAGCGGCCGCTATTCGCCACGATCCGTCGTTTCCTGCCCTATCTGTGGCCGAAGGATTCGCCGGGGCTGAAACTGCGCATCGCTTTCGCGATGGTGCTGGTGATCGCGGCGAAGGTGGTCCAGGTCTATGGCCCCTTCGCGCTGAAGGACGCGATCGACCGGATGTCGGGCGGCGATCGCGGCGCGGTGACGCTGATCGTGCTGCTCGTCATCGCCTATGCCGCCGCGCGGTTCGGCACGATCCTGTTCAACAACCTGCGCAACGTGGTGTTCGAACGTGTCGGCCAGGAAGCGACCCGCCGGCTGGCGATCGGGTTGTTCCGCCACCTGCACCAACTGTCGCTGCGTTTCCATCTGGAGCGGCGGACCGGCGCGGTGACGCGGATCATGGAGCGCGGCACCAAGAGCATCGACACGATGCTCTATTTCCTGCTGTTCAACATCGCGCCGACGGTGCTGGAACTCGTCTTCGTCCTGGCCATCTTCTGGGTCAATTTCGGCCTGTGGCTGGTGGCCGCGACGGTGGCCATGGTCGTCGTCTATATCGGCGCCACGCGCTGGATCACCGACTGGCGCGCGAAGCTGCGCGACCGGATGAACGATCTCGACACCGGCGCCGTCGGCCATGCCGTCGATACGCTTCTGAACTTCGAGACGGTCAAATATTTCAACGCCGAGGAGCGCGAGGCCGAACGCTACGGCCGGGCGATGACGGCCTATGCCGATGCCGCGGTGAAGAACGAGAACTCGCTCGCCTGGCTGAACATCGCCCAGGCGCTCATCACCAACGCGATGCTGGGCGCAGGGATGGCGATCGTGGTCTCCGGCTGGGCCAGCGGCCGCTTCTCGCCCGGCGACGTGGTGCTGGTGTCGACCCTGTTGTCGCAACTGTTCCGGCCGCTGGACCTGCTGGGGACGGTGTACCGAACGGTGCGGCAGGGCGTGATCGATATGGGCGCAATGTTCGATCTGCTCGATGTAGAGGCCGAAGTGGTGGACGCACCCGGTGCGCAGGACCTGGCGGTGCGCGACGGCGCCGTGCGGTTCGAGGATGTGCGCTTCGGCTATGATCCCGACCGGCTGATCCTGAAGGGCATCGACCTCGACGTGCCCGCCGGCGGCACGCTGGCGGTCGTGGGGCCGTCGGGCGCCGGCAAGTCGACGCTCGCGCGGCTGATGTACCGCTTCTACGATCCGACCGGCGGCCGCATCACGATCGACGGCCAGGACATCGCGACCGTCCGCCAGGCGAGCCTGCGCGCCGCGATCGGCATCGTTCCGCAGGACACGGTGCTGTTCAACGAAACCATCGGCTATAACGTCGCTTATGGTCGCAAGGGCGCGAGCGCGGACGAGATCCACCGGGCGGCGTCGGGCGCCGCCATCGCCGATTTCGTCGCGACCCTGCCGGATGGCTATGACACGCGCGTGGGCGAGCGCGGGTTGAAACTGTCGGGTGGCGAGAAGCAGCGCGTGGCGATCGCCCGCACGCTGCTCAAGAACCCGCCGATCCTGATCCTCGACGAAGCGACGAGCGCGCTCGACAGCCGCACCGAGGCGGAGATTCAGGAGACGCTGGAGCGAATCGAACGCGGCCGCACGACCATCGTCATCGCCCACCGTCTGTCCACCGTCGTCCATGCCGACCGGATCGTGGTTCTCGACGCCGGGCGCGTGGTCGAGCGCGGCACCCACGCCGAGCTGCTGCGCCGCGGCGGCATCTATGCCGAAATGTGGGCGCGCCAGCAGGCTGAACGCGAAGAGGTGCTGGCGGCGGAGTAGGCCGAGGTCATGCGCTTGCGCCGTCGCGCGCGCCGGCCTACTCGCCGAAGGGATAGGTCTCGGGCATGCCGCGGTGGTGTTCGGGGCCGAGCGGCGTCACCGCTTCGGTCTCGTCGAACCAGGCATAGGCATCGAACTGTTCCGGCAGCACCGCCTGCGAATAATGGCTCCACAGCTCGGTTTCAGGGCGATAGATGACGCCGATGAAACGCTCCAGCCGCGGCTCCGTCAACCGTCGGCGCAGCGCCTCGTGCCGGTCCGGCGACAGATCGAGGAGAAAGCGGTTCCTGCCGCTGTCGTGGCATAGCCGTTCATAGCTGTCGCGGCGCGACGGCAGCACGCGCTTGACCTCCATGTCGCCGTCCCAGTCGGTCGCCGCGGCGACGGTGCCTGTATGCGTGCCCAGGCCGACCAGCGCCGCCTCGCGCCCGAACGTCTCGCGGCAGAGCTGTCCGATGTTGAGTTCGTCGCGCGTGACGCCCATGTCGGTATGGCGCGCGTCGCCGATATGGCTGTTATGCGCCCAGACGATCGCCCTGGCATCCGGCCCCTTGGCGTCGAGCAGGTGCCGAAGCGTCTCGAACATGTGCGTATCGCGCAGGTTCCAGCTCTCCGCACCGCCATAATACATGATCCGGTAATAGCGCTCCGCCGACGC
Organism: Stakelama saccharophila; assembly: GCF_032229225.1. NCBI lineage: Bacteria > Pseudomonadati > Pseudomonadota > Alphaproteobacteria > Sphingomonadales > Sphingomonadaceae > Stakelama > Stakelama saccharophila. The sequence goes on along the minus strand of NZ_CP135076.1, from coordinate 153,913 downwards.
GATCAGCCGCGCGTTCTGCGCTGCGTCGAGGAACGCGTCGCCGTCCGCCCGCGCATAATCGAGCCGCTTCTCGAGCAGCGCCCGGCACTGCTCGATCACGGCGGCCTCGCATTCGGCATAGCCGCGGCTGAGCGCCGCGCGGCCATAGGTGGCCGGATCGTTCTGCCAGGGGGTGAGGCAGCCGTAGCGCTCCCGCGCGATAACCGCCGCTTCGGGATCGACGCGGTCGAGATAGTCGAGGACCGCCCCGATCGAATCCGACATGTTGTAGATGTCCAGTCCGTAGAAGCCGGCGCGTGCCTCCTCCGCATCGACGTCCGCATTCCGTTCGCGCATCCATTCGATCAGCGCCCGGACTTCGGTGTTGCGCCACATCCAGGTCGGGAAGCGCTGGAACGGCGGCTCGGCGCGCGCGCGTGCGGGGCGGTGCCGGACATAGCGGTCCACCGTCGAGGCATCGGGCCAGTCCGCTTCGACCGCGACGATGGTGAAGCCGTGATGCTCGATCAGGTGGCGAGTGATCGCCGCGCGGGCGCGGTAGAATTCGGCCGTGCCGTGGCTCGCCTCGCCCAGCAGGACCACGCGGCGGTCGGCGAAACGATCGAACAGGCGGCCGAACGCGGGATCGTCGAAGTCCGGCAGGTCTTCGGCCGCATCGGCGATCATCTCCGGCAGGCTTTGCTTGCGCGCGGCACCCGGCACATGATTACTCGCGGCGCGGCTGCCGTCCTCGGCCCAGGCCCGTTCACCGATCAGCGGCACGAACCTCACCGCGCCCAGATCCGATTCCTCGTACCTGCTTTCGGTGCGGCGGATGACCTTGCACAGCGTCTGGCTGCGCTCCTCGCCCACCGGGATCACCAGTCTTCCGCCGATCGCGAGCTGTTCCTTCAGCGCCTCCGGCACCACCGGAGCGCCCGCGGCGACCAGAATCGCATCGAAGGGTGCTTCGTCCGGCGCGCCTCGCGTACCGTCTCCGATCCGTATGTCGACATTGGCATAGCCGAGATCGGCGATACGCCGCTTCGCCGATGCGCCCAGCGCATCGTGCCGCTCGATCGCGACGACGCGATCGGCGATCTGCCCGATCACGGCCGCCGCATAGCCGGACCCGGCGCCGACTTCGAGCACGCGGTCGCCCGGGCGCACCTCCGCCGCCTCGATCATCGCCGCGACGATATAGGGCTGCGAGATGGTCTGCCCTTCCGCGATCGGCAGCGGCGAATCCGCATAGGCGAATTCGGCCATGCCCTCGGCCACGAACCGCTCGCGCGGGACGGTCCGCATCGCCGTCAGCACATGCTCGTCGCGCACGCCGCGGGATGCGATGTGCGCGACGACCATATGATCGCGTCTGCGCTGGAAATCGGTCATGGCCGCTCTCCCTTTCAGTCGACCGTCAGTACGATCTTGCCGCGCACATGCTCGTGCTCGAGCGCCTCCTGCGCGGCGCGCGCTTCTTCGAGCGGAAAGGTGCGGGCGACATGCGGCGCTACCCTGCCCGCCTCGATCAGGTCGGCGATTTCCTGAAGCTGCCCGGCATCGACCTCGGCGAGGAAGTGCGTGCCGCGCTTGCCCTCCGCTTCGGCGCGGTCCTGATCGGGTTCGGCGAGCGTGGATACGATGATCCCGCCGCGTTTCAGCACCGCCCAGGAACGATCCTGCGTCTCGCCGGCGACGAGGTCGAGCACCAGGTCGATATCGGTGGCGATCTCCTCGAACCGCTGGTTCTTGTAGTCGATGACCTCGTCGGCGCCGATCTCACGCAGGAAATCGGCGTCCTCGCCGCGCGCGGTGGTGAGGACATGGGCGCCCTTCGCCTTCGCGAACTGCACGGCGAGATGGCCGACGCCGCCGGAGCCGCCATGGATCAGCACGCGCTGACCGCGTTGCAGCCCGCCATGCCGGAACAGCCCCTGCCACGCGGTCAGGCCGGCCAGCGGCACCGCGGCAGCGGCGGGAAAGTCCAGTTTTTCGGGCATCGCGACCATCTCGGCCGCCTTGACGATGACATGGTCGGCGTAAGCGCCGCGGTCGAAGCCGAGCATCGCGAACAGCCGGTCGCCCTTGCGCATCATGTAATGCGCGCGCGTGCCGCAGGCCTCGATTGTGCCCGCCACGTCGCGGCCGAGCACCGCCGGGAGCTGATCCTCCTTCAGATACGGCGCCTTGCCGGCGCGAATCTTGTAGTCGACGGGATTGACGCTGGCCGCACCTACGCGAAGCAGCACCTCGTCATCCTTCGGGCCCGGCATTGCGATCTGCTCGACCTGAAGCGCCTCCGGACCGCCAAAGCGGTGAATGCGAACGGCGGTGACGGTCTTTGGCGACGACGTTTCGGGAGCCGCATTGCCGGTTGACGGTGCTTGCGATGACATCGGGCCGTTCCTTTCGGTTGCGAGGTCTGCACCTCCAACGCTCCGCTCGCCCGCGGGTTGATTGTGGCCGCGAAACAACCCCGGATCGTGTCGCCGCGTCGTCCCGCTTCTCCCACCGTCCGTCGATCCCTCGCGGATTCACGCAACAGCGTTACGGGGCACGCGTTGAATTCGGTACAGGCAGCGACGCCTGCGAGACGCCGCGCCTTCCACCACTGATGACAGGAGAGTTCTTATGCAGGTCCAGCAATTGATGACGCGCGACGTCGAGCTGGTGTCGCCGGACACCCCGATCGAGGAAGCCGCGAAGCGCATGCGAAACAGCGATGTCGGCGCCCTTCCGGTGGGAGCGGACGATCGGCTGGTCGGCATGGTCAGCGATCGCGATATCGCCGTGCGCGGCGTGGCGGCAGGGCGCACCGACGCCACGGTCGGCGACATCGTGTCGGACGGCATACTCTATTGCTTCGACGACGAAGAAGTGGAGCGCGCCGCGAATCTGATGGGCGAACACCAGATCCGCCGCCTGCCGGTGCTCAACCGCGACAAGCGGCTGGTGGGGATCGTCTCGCTCGGCGATATCAGCCGGCGCGACGACGACAGCGCAGGCGTGGCCCTGGCCGATGTTTCGGCGGGCAGCCGGTCTCCGCGAAGCTGAGCGGCATGCGGCTTCCGGGGCCGGACCCCGGCGCGCTGCGTCGGTATTCACGGTCCCCGGAAGGCGCGGTCGACTTCGGCGAGCATGTCCGCTTCCCGCTCGCCATAGCGCGGCGAAAAATGGAACGGCTCGACGCGGCGCGCACCGGCAAGGCGGGCGATCTCGCCGGCCGCCCGCGTCGTCAGATGCGCGCGCCGCTGCGCCTGCGCGGCATCGTTTGCGGCAAAGGCGGCCTCGATGAGCAGCAGGTCGGCATCGGCGCAGAGTTCCGCGACCGCCGCGCGGTTGGCGGGCGTGTCGCGCATGTCCGCGACATAGCCCAGTTTCTGGCCCGCTTCCACGCTGACGAGGTCGCGCAGTTCGCCCAGGGTTGCCTTGCCGCCATCCGGGAGCGGGATCGGCCGATCGTCGGATGCGCCGTCGCGCACCGCCGCCTTGAGCGGCTTCAGCCACTGCCCGGTATCGAACCCTCTCGCCTCCACGCGGTTGCGCCAGACATTGACGTGGAGCGGTTCCGAAACCGCGAAGGCGAGGCTTTGCCCATGATGTTCGACAAAAGCCGCGTGAAGTGTGAAATCGCCGGCGTCCAGGACCCGGTCGCCGGCCATATCCAGCACGTCCCGCGGTTCCGCCGCGAACCGGCGGCTCAGCCGGAAACGCGTTCGCCCGATCCGGCCGGGGGGCGCCATTTCCGTCACCTCGAACTGGAGTTCCGCGTCATAGCGCTCCGCCAGATCCCAGGTGTAGGCGGCGAGCTTGTGGCCGACGGCGGCCGCGATGCCGGGCGGACCGACAACCCGGATCGTGCGTGTCCGCCCGATATTCACCCGAAGCAGCGTGTCGAACCCGACAAAATGGTCGACATGCATGTGCGAAACGCAAACGTGATCCACGCGCAGAACGTCGCGTGCGCTCAACGCCGTTATGTCGCCGATGTCGAACAACAGCGCTTCACGCGTATGCAGCCTGCGCACGAACACCGCCGGGTCGCCGAAGCGGCCGTTGACGAGCGCGGGATGAAGCGTCGGGCGCATGATGGCTGCCAACGGCAGGACGACACGACGCGTTCCACCCGCAGCGGCGGCCGGGCGGGAGCGGCCGAGCGAGGACCGCGGTTTTCTTTCCGAAAGCTGATCTGTGTTGTCACGCCCGGCCGACGGGTCGCTACGATCAGACCTTCAACTTGTGGAGCAGGAATATGGCAGCCCATGCAGGTGAAACCGCACGCGAAACCGGGGATTTCCGGTGCGAACGTTGTCACGAACAGACGCATGTGACCAAGGGCCATACGATCCCCAAATGCCCCAATTGCGGCAACGACACCTTCGACACCCGCTATCATGAGCCGGGCAACCGGAGTTGACGGCCGAATGAGCCCGCAATGGATCCATCCGCGACCTATCCCCCGCTCGACACGCTGAAGCCGATCGCCGATCGGCTGTGGATCGTCGACAGCGGGCCGATCCGCGCCTTCGGGATCACGCTGCCGGTGCGGATGACGGTCGTGCAGCTTTCCGACGGTGCGCTCTGGCTGCATTCGCCCACGCGCTATACGGCCGACCTGCTCGCGGCCATGCAGCGCCTGGGCCCCGTCCGGCATCTGGTCGCGCCCAATATCGCACACTGGACCATGCTGGCCGACTGGCAACGCGCCTGCCCGGATGCGCTGACCTGGGCCGTACCCGGCCTCGCCAAGCGCCCGCAACTGCGCCTTTCCTCCACGCGCATCGATCGCGTCCTCGGCCCGAAGCCGCCCGCCGCCTGGCGCGAGACACTGTCGCAGGGCCTGCTGTGCGGGGCGATGGGCTATCGCGAAGCGCATTTCTTTCACCGCGCCTCCCGGACGCTGATCCTGACCGACCTGGTGCAGAATCTCGAAGCGGACAAGCTGCCGGCGCTCTCGCGCTGGTTGCTGCGGATGGCTGGCAGCACCGCGCCCGATGGTATGGCGCCCGCTTATCTTCGCCTGGCGGTCAAGGCGCGGCGGCGCGCAGCGGCCGCGGCTGCGCGGGCGATGCTCTCCCTCGCTCCCGAGCGCGTGATCTTTGCGCACGGCGCCTGGTTCGAATGCGAAGGCACCCGGCGGCTTCGCCGCGCGCTGCGATGGCTGCTGTGAAGCCGTGCGGACCGGGAGCGGCCGATCGGTCGCCGCAGATGAGGTATCGCCTGCACGCCGGCAAGGCCGGGTTCGGGCGCACGAAGAGGAACCTGCTGTGCGCCGGCCCGTTTCCCGCTGGATAGCCCGTCGGCAATGAAGGGGGATTCTGCCATGAACGCGCTGGTCGCGGCTTGTTGACCGCTCGGCGGGACATCGACCTTCTCGCCTGCACGGATTGCGGGACCAGGCAGCTCGTTTCGCCGGGCGGGGGCGCGAACGTGATCCGGTGCATCGCGTGCGATCATACGCTGGAGCGCACCTCCGGTCGCAGCGCGACGGCCGCCCTAGCATGTTCGGCGGCCACGCTGTTGCTGCTCGTTCCCGCCAATCTTTGCACCTTCCTGACCACCAACGCGTTCGGCGTTTTCCGCCACAGCGTCGTCGCCTCCTCGGCGATCGCCATGCTGGACGATGGCTGGCCGCTCCTCGCCATCGTCATATTCCTGTTCGCGGTCCTGTTTCCGGTCCTGCGGTTCGCAATGCTGACCACGGTGCTGGAAAGCCTTCGCAGGGGGCGCGAGGATCGCTGGCTCGGCCCCGTTTTCCGTTATGCCACCATGCTCGAGACCTGGGCGATGCCCGACGTTTTCCTGCTGGGCCTGGCGGTCGCCTATTTCCGTCTGGCGGCCGCGATCTCGGTCGATCTCGGCATCGGCGCCTATTGCTACATTCTCGCGGGAATCCTGGCGCTGTTCGTCCGCGCCACGCTCGACAAGGCCGATATCTGGGAACGGATCGCGGACACCCATGCCTTTGCGCCCGGAACCCCGCTGATCGGCTGCATTGCGTGCGAACAGATCCACCCCGCGCCGGCGGAAGGGACGCGCTGCGCCCGCTGCGGCAAGCGCCTGCACGCGCGCAAGTTCAACAGCATCGGCCGCACGGTCGCGCTTACCCTCGCGGCGGCCATCCTCTATTTTCCCGCGAACATCTATCCGCTGGCGACGCTGCCGATCGGTTTTCAGCCGACCCGCTATACCGTGCTCGAGGGCGTGATCGATCTGTTTCACGCGAACCTCTATGGCCTGGCCCTGCTCGTGCTGACGGCGAGCTTCGCGATCCCGATCCTGAAGCTCGTCGGGATCGGCTGGTGCGTATCGTCGGTGATCCGCCGCTCGCGCAAGCGCCTGGTCGCCAAGACGCGCGTGTACCGGACGGTGGAGGAGATCGGCCGCTGGTCGATGGTCGACCCGTTCGTCATCGGCTGCTTCACCCCCGTCATGCACTATAACGCCCTCATCTACGGCCGGGCGGAGGCGGCGGCGGTGCCGTTTACCGCCGTCGTCATTCTGACGATCATCGGCGCCAAGACCTTCGACCCGCGCCTGATGTGGGACGCCGCCGGGAGAGCGCAGTGACCGACGATCGATCCGACGCGCCGACGACATCGCCGGGCGGCGACGAAGAGAAGCGGGCACGCTGGCCGAGTGCGCGCCATCTCCACCGTCGCTGGCCCGGCCTGGTCTGGGCGATCCCGCTGGCGGCGCTGCTGATCGTCGGCTTTCTCGGCATTCGCGCGCTCGCGACGCGCGGGATCGAGGTGACGGTCACCTTCGCCTCAGCGGAAGGCGTTACCCCGGGCGAAACGCTGGTGCTGGAAAACGGCGTCGAGGTGGGCCGCGTCACGGATGTGGGCATTGCCGCCGATGGCCAGCGCGTCGAGCTGACGCTCAGCATGGACGAGCGCACCAGGCCGGCGCTCAACACCGCGTCGCGATTCTGGCTGATCGGCGAACAGCCGACGATCACCGACCTGCAGTCGGTCCGCGCCGCGCTGGCCGGGCTGATCGTCGGCTTCGCGCCGGCGGAAGGCGGCAAACCGACGCGCCGTTTCAAAGGGCTGGACCACGCACCGGTCGTGGCGCCCGGCACCAGGGGCACCTATTATTATGTGGACGACGATACGCTGGGTTCGATACAGCGCGGCGCGGCGATCCTCTATGAGGGGCAGAATATCGGCTCTGTCACCGACACGCGGTTTCGCGGGCCGGAGCGGTTCCGCGTCCGGTTGTTCGTCAAGGCGCCGTACGACCGGCTCGTCCGCAAGGGCGCGATCTTCTGGCGCGGCAGCCCGTTCAAGCTGCAGCTCACCGGTGCCGGCCTCCAGACGCAACTGGCGCCGCCGACCAGCCTGTTGCAAGGCGCCGTCCAGTTCGGCCTGCCACGCGATGCCCGCGGCAATCCGCGTGCGGCCGAGGATACCGTGTTCCAGCTCTACGAGGACGAAGCGAGCGCGCGGCAGGGCCCGACCGGCCCGAAAACCCCGTACCAGGTGGCGATCCAGGGGGCGGCCGGCGACCTGACCACCGGGGCCGCGGTATCGCTGCTCGGCCACAAGGTGGGCGAGGTGCTGTCGACGCAGCTTGTCTTCGCGCCCGGCTCGCGACATCCGTTCACCCGGGTGGTGGTTGCGCTGTATCCGAGGAAGCTCGACGTTCAGCAGCCCGCGAGCGCAAGCGGCGGGACGTGGCGCGCGGCGACGGACCGGGCGGTCGAACGACTGCTCGGCCAGGGCTACCGCGCGACGCTGACGCGCGCGATGCCGCTGGTCGGCGGCCATTCGATCGCGCTGGCGAAGGTTGGCGGGGCGGCGCGACTCCGCTCGGGCGGCGCGTATCCGATCATCCCGAGCGGCCGCGCAAGCGACGTCAGCGGCCTCATCGACAAGGCGAACGGCGTTCTCGACAAGCTGGACCGCCTGCCGCTGGACGAGATCGGCGACAATGTGCGCGCCCTGACGGGCAATCTGAAGCGGCTGACGGGTTCGCCGAAGCTGCGGGACAGCCTCGACCATCTCGACGCGACGCTGGCCCGCCTCGACCGTATCACCGCCGATATGGAGCCCGAGGTTGAACCGCTGATGCAGTCGCTCAATGACACGGCAGAGCAATTGCAAGGCACCGCATCCGCAGCGCAGGCGCTCCTGAGCGGCGAGGGCGCCAACCAGGACCAGAGCCTGCCGAACGCGATCCGCGAACTGAACGAGGCGGCGCGGTCGATCCAATCGCTCACCGACTATCTCGGGCGTCACCCCGAAGCGTTGCTGCGCGGCAAGTCCAGGGAGAATGAAGAGTGAAGCGCTTCCCGCCCGCATCGGTCCTCATCATGCTCCTCCCGCTGGCGGCTTGCGGCGGCAGTCCGGCGACGACGATGCTGACGCTGGACCCGGTCCCGCCCGCCGCGCCGGCGACGGCCTATGCCGGTCCGCCACTGCGCATCCCGGCGCTGCACCTGCCCGCGACGCTGGACCGCGTGGAATTCGTGCAGCAATTGTCGGCGGGGACCGTGCAGATCGATGATTTTACCCGCTGGGCCGCGCCGCCGGGCCTGTTGGCGCGCGACACCCTCATCCGGGACCTGACGCAGCGTTTGCCCGAGGGCAAGGTGCTGCCGCCCGACGCGGCGGCCGTCACGCCGGAGGTGCGGCTGGACGCGACGGTGCTTTCGTTCGACGCGACGGCCGGCGAAGCGGTTCTGCAGGTGAGCTATCGCCTGGTCGATGCGGCGCAGGGGCGCGAGCCGCCGCGCAGGCTCGTCGAACTCCGAACGCCGGTGGCCGATATGCAGCCGGTAGCGCAGGCGCGCGCACTCAGCACGCTGCTGGGCCGGTTCGCCGACAGGGTCGCCGCCGACATTGCCAGTGGCGCCGGCCGGGCGCGGCGATAGAACGGAACGCCGGAACCGAGGCAGCGCCCAGGCGCCCTGGGGCGCCTCTCGATGACAGCGCCGATGTGGTACAGGGCGTTCATTATCGACGACGAGATGCCATGCGGCTCGACGTCGGGCCGATCCTTGCTTAGGGTCGGGCCATTCCCAGTTCGAGGAGAGACCATTGATTTCCAAGCTGCTGCTTGCATCCGCCGCCGTCGCGCTTTCGACCAGCGCCCTGACGCCGGTGGCGTCCGCCACCCAGGCGGCCGACCACACCAACCCGCTGCTTACCCAGAGCACGCTGCCCTATCACGCGCCGCGCTTCGACCGGATCGAGGACAGCGACTATCTGCCCGCGATCGAGCAGGGCATGAAGCAGCATCTCGCCGAGATCGAGACAATCGCCGGCAATCCGGCCGCGCCCACCTTCGACAACACGATCGTCGCGATGGAAAAGTCCGGCCAATTGCTCGACCGGGCGACGGCGACCTTCTTCAACATCGTGTCCGCCAACAGCAACGATGCGCTGCAAAAGGTGCAGTCCACGATCGCACCCGAACTCGCCGCGCACCAGGACGCCATCTATCTGAACGACAAGCTGTTCCAGCGGGTGCAGCAGCTCTATCAGAACCGCGACACGCTGAACCTGAACGACGAGCAGGAACAGCTTCTCGAGGTCTATCACGAGAATTTCGTTCTGGCGGGCGCGCAGCTTTCCGCCGCCGACAAGGCGAAGCTGAAAGACCTCAACAAGGAAATCTCCACGCTGGAGACGCGCTTTCAGCAGAAGCTGCTCGCGGGCACGAAGGAAAGCGCGCTCGTCATCGACGACAAGGCGCAGCTCGCCGGGTTGAGCGAGACGCAGATCGCCAACGCCAGGCAGGCGGCCGAGGAGCGCGGCATGCCGGGCAAGTGGGTGCTGCCGCTGCAGAACACGACGCAGCAGCCGCTGCTGCAGTCGCTCGACAACCGCGACACGCGTAAGGCGCTGTTCGAAAATAGCTGGCTGCGCACCTCGCACGGCGGCGAGAACGATACCCGCGACACCATTTCGCAGCTCGCCCAGTTGCGGGCGGACAAGGCGAAGTTGCTGGGCTTTCCGAACTATTCGGCTTTCGTCCTGGCCGACCAGATGGCCAAGACGCCGGAGGCGGTCGACCGGTTCATGGCGCAGCTCGTTCCCGCCACCGCCGCGCAGGAACGGCGCGAGGCGGCGGACATCCAGAAGATGATCGAATCCTCGGGCAAGGATTTCAAGCTCAAGCCCTGGGACTGGCAGAAATATGCCGAGAAGGTCCGCAAGGCACGCTACGATCTCGACGAGGATCAGGTGAAGCCGTATTTCGAGCTGAACAAGGTGCTGAAAGACGGCGTCTTCTATGCCGCCAACAAGCTCTATGGCCTGACGTTCAAGGAACGGACGGACATTCCGGTCTATCATCCCGACGTGCGCGTGTTCGAGGTGTTCGATTCCGACGGCACGAAACAGGGCCTGATATATTTCGACTATTTCAAGCGCGACAACAAGTCGGGCGGCGCCTGGATGTCGAACTTCGTCGGCCAGTCGAAGCTGATGGGCACCAAGCCGGTGATCTATAACGTCGCCAATTTCCAGAAACCGGCGGAGGGCCAGCCCGCGCTGATCAGCTTCGACGACGTGACGACGATGTTCCACGAATTCGGCCATGCGCTGCACGGCCTGTTCGCGGACCAGACCTATCCGACGCTGTCGGGCACCAATGTCGCGCGCGATTTCGTCGAATTCCCGTCGCAGTTCAACGAGCATTGGGCGCTCGAACCCGACGTGCTGAAACACTATGCCGTGAACTACAAGACGGGCGAGGTCATCCCCGACGCGCTGGTCGCCAAGATCAAGAAGGCGGCGACCTTCAACCAGGGCTATGCGCTGGGCGAGCTGCTCGCCGCCGCCAAGCTCGATCTCGCCTGGCACGACCTGCCCGCCGGCGCGCCGAAGCAGGACGTCGACACCTTCGAGGCGAAGACGCTCGCCAGCATGGGGCTCGACATCAAGGACGTGCCGCCGCGTTATCGCTCCAGCTACTTCCTCCACATCTGGTCCAATGGCTATGCTAGCGGCTATTACGCCTATCTCTGGACGGAAATGCTGGAGGAAGACGCCTATAAATGGTTCGAGAACCATGGCGGCATGACGCGCGAGAACGGGCAGCGTTTCCGCGACATGATCCTGTCCAGGGGGCACACCATGGATTACGGCCCGATGTTCCGCGCCTTTTACGGCAAGGATCCGCAGATCGGCCCGATGCTGGAAAGCCGCGGCCTCACGCCCGTGGCCGAAGGGGGCGATACGCCGCCCACCGCCGATTCGCCGGCCGAAGCACCGGCGGGCGCGCCGATCGATCACTAGGACCGATCGACATTCAGCCCTGACGGCCTGCAAATGGCGGCCTTGCGAGCTTCCGGTGCTCACGACCCTTTAGGTCGCTGCGCTCCGGGTCACGCAAAACCACCATTTTCGGCTCGTCATCTTCTGAATGTCGACCGATCCTAAGCCATGCACGGCCGGCGCGATTCCGATGGAACCGCGCCGGCCCGCGCGGCTCGGCGCGCAAACGGAACCTTCCGGCGAACGGCGGCGAATTTCGCCGCGAACCGAGCAACTTGGGCCATGAGACGGCGTTGTACGGAATATGGGTCGTCGCCAATCCCCTCGGCGACCCATATCCTCGCAATCCCAGCCAGTTGGAGGCGACCATGGGCCTGTTCACCAAGGATATCGAAAGCTTCGACGATCTGTTCCTGCACCAGTTGCAGGACGTCTATTATACCGAGAATCAGATCACCAAGGCGTTGCCGAAGATGATCGACAAGGCGAGCGATCCCACCCTGCGCGAAGGCTTCGAAACGCACCTGCGCGAAACCGAAGGGCAGATCGAACGGCTCGAACGCATCTTCGACATGCTGGGCGAGCGTGCCAAGGCGGTGACGTGCCCCGCGATCGACGGCATCATCAAGGAAGCGAACGAAGTTGCCGGCGACATTGCCGACAAGGCGGTGCTGGACGCGGCACTCATCGCGTCGGCCCAGGCCGTCGAGCATTACGAGATCACGCGCTACGGCACGCTGATCGCCTGGGCGAACCAGCTCGGCCGGGGCGAGATCGCCGCCATCCTCGAAGAAACGCTCGACGAGGAATATGCCACCGACGACAAGCTGACCGCGCTTGCCGCCAAGGACAATGCCGAAGCGGAAACCGCCTGACCCTTCGGTCGGACCATGCCCGCGGAAACAGGTGGGTCCGCGGGCGGCCGGCAGCCCACCGCTGGCAGAAGCGCCCGGACCTGGTCGCGACAGCCCGGCACGCCGGCCGCACTGGAGGCGAATGCTGTCAGCGTTAGGATCAGCCTGACCTTTCGGAAGCCCCGCAACCGCATCTATGTGTCCCCGCGAAGGCGGGGACCCAGACCGGGCTCCCGCCTCCGCGGGAGCACAAGGAGCCTGGAGTTGGAGCGAGACCCTTCGAGCCGGCAAGCGCCGGCTCGCAAGCGGCCCGCCGATCAGTAGAGGCCGGGAAGCTCGCGCTGCGGCGTGGTCGGTGTTTTCGGCTGCAACAGCTTGCGGCCCCGGCGGAGCGATTGCATCGTAGCGCCCGAGGGCGAGGCGGCGCCGTCCGGCCCCTGCGTGGTGACGCCGCCGCTCGCCGTTACGGGTGAGCAGCTTTTGCCTTCGAGGAAATCCAGCGCGGCGCGGGTCGACGATTCGTCCGGGTCGCCCATCTGGTGCGCCAGGTCGTCGCCGGCTTGGCAGGTCGACTCCATGGTGCCGGCCAGCCCGTTATAATATTCGCCCTGGTGATCGGCATTTTCGAGCTTGAAGGCGATCAGGCGCAGGCGATCGTCGCATTGCTGCTTGTCGAGGGCGATCTGCCCGACGGGCTTGCCATAGGTATTGGTGCCGATCAGGCCGTCGGCGGCGCCGAGATAGGGGCGGAAGGCATTGATCGCGAGTTCGCTGGCCGAAGCCGTGTTCTGCGTGCCGATGAACGCGATCCGCGTCGCGCCGATCGATTCGGGCTGCGGATCGAAATAGGTCGTGGTGTTCTCATCCGCCTTTTCCGGCCGGAAGGTCATATAGTCGTACACATCGGAGCCCGACCGATTGCCGCCGAGCAGGTTGCCGAGCAGTTCCGAGACATAGACCAGCCCGCCGCCATTGTAGCGAAGGTCGACGATCACCTCGTCGATGCCGGCGTCGCGGAAGCGGGCGAACGCCGCGCGCAAATCGGCCTCCGCGGGGGAGATGAAGGTCCTGAGGTTGAGATAGCCGTATCGCTTGCCATTGTCGGCAAGAATGCGGGCGCCATAGCGATCGGAGACCGGGTCGACCGCATATTCGGTCTTTGCCACGGTCACGACCCGCGAATTGGTGCCGTCGGCATCGGCGATGCGAAAGGCCCGGCTCGTTCCGGTGGCCGGCGGACCGAGCGCATCGTTCACCGCATCCAGGCCGCCCTGATCGTATAGCGAGGCGACCGTGGTCAGGTTGGCGCTGTCGGGACCGATAGCGGTGATCCGCGTGCCGCGGTCGATGCCGGCGGCGAGCGCGGGGCCGTTTTCGAAGGATTCCAGCACGGCGATGAAGCTGGCCGTGTAATCGAGGCTGAGCCGCATTCCGAGACCGGCGGTCTGGCCCTGCTCGTAATATTCATTCTCTTCCTCGATCGAGGTGAGATAGCTGAAATAGCGATCCTTGTCCTGGGCACGCGCGGTTGCCGTCAGCGCGTCGATAAAGGCCTGGACGCTGTCATATCGGGACGGATCGGGATTGTCGGGCAGCGTATCCGGGAACAGATACCATTCGCGGAACTGATCGAGCACCCATTGTTGCCGCGCGGCGAGCGAACATTCGCCGGACGTCGGCGCGGGGGTCGGGCTCGGACTGGGCGTATTGCCGGAAGGCGGCGCCATCACGCTGCCGCTTCCGCCCCCGCCGCAACCGGCCAGCAAGGCAAGCCCGCTGAGACCCGCCACCAGATGCTTGCCCATACGCATATGCAATCCCCCCAATTTTTTCATCAGCCTAGCGATTCGCCCGCTGCTGGCAAGCACATAGGCGCCCGCAAAACACCGCCTGCCACAAGGGCGCGGATGAACCTTGCGCGCGTTGCTCGGTTCCTTGATCGGGAAAGAGGCTGTGGAGGAAGCGGATGCGGTGGCGGATGACGATGATGGCGGCGACGGCGATGACGCTCGCGGGGTGCGGCGGCGCGCCTTCCGGGGCCGGCAACGAGGCCGCCACCGTCGCGAACCTGGCGACCGAGCCGGGCGAGAACGGAATGCTGCCGGTGCGCGGTGCGGCCTCGGCGAGCTTCGCCCCCGATGCGGCCGAGGCGCCCGCATATGACTGCGCCAAAGCATCGAATTCGGTCGAGCGGATGATCTGCGCGCATCCCGATCTCGCCGCGCGGGATCGGGCGCTGTCTGCTGCCTATCGCACCGCCGTCGACCAGGCATCGGGTGCTGCCGAAGCGCGGCTGCGCAGCGAGCAGCGGGCGTTTCTGACCTTGCGCGACGCCTGTACCGATGCCGCTTGTGTCGCCGAAAGCTATGATGCGCGCCTGGATGCGCTTCGCCGGCCCGCGGCGCCAAATGCGGACGCGCGCGGCGGGGACGATGTTGCCGGACAGGCCGCGCTCGCGAGGCGATCCGAGGATTCCTGCCTTTCCACTGCCGGCCGCAAGAAGGCGGAGACGCTGGTGAAGCAGTGCCTGGCCGCATCGCCCGCAACCCATCCGCCGTGCAACATGGCCAATAGCTGCGCGATGATCGAGGACGAGATCGAGCGGAGCTGCGGCCTGTTCGACGGCGACGAGGCATATTTCCCCGATTTCTGCCGTGCCTATCGGGACGGCGGGGGCGGTTAGGCGCCGAGCAGCTCGAGCGTCTTCAAATCGGGCTCGCCGGCGAAGAAGCGGTTGAGCGCCCGGGCGGCGGCGGCACTGCCCGTCACCGCGAACAGGGTTGCGCTCGAACGGAACTTCATCGCATCCACGGGGCCGAAGATCGCCTCGGCCGAGCGCTCGCCGGCGTGGCGGCAGGTGGTGTCGAACGCTTCGGCCAGGCGCGGGCCGAGCAGGGGATGCGCCAGATAGCGCCGCGCTTCCTCGCCATCGGCAATGGCGTAGCGGCGCGCGGTGTCGCTCAGCCCCAGGCCGGCGATCTGCGGGAAGACGAACCACATCCAATGTCCAACCTTGCGGCCCGCCGCCAGTTCGGCGAGCGCATCGGCGAAGGCCGGTGCCTGGGCGCTGACGAACCGGTCGAGACCGTCCGCCGTCACGCGACGCGTTCTCGCGCGGCGCGCAGGTCGTCGATGAAGCGGCCGGTCTCCGATGCGGCGCTTTCCCGGTCCGGGATGCGGAGCAGATAGCTGGGATGAACGGTGATCCAGCCCTCGCCGCCCTCGGGCAGCGTGATCGGCCGGCCGCGTTCGCGCCCGATCGTGACGGTCCGGCCGACCAGCGCCCGGGCGGCCGTCGCGCCCAGGGCGACCGTCATCTTCGGCCGCACGAGCACCGTTTCCCGTTCCAGCCACCAACGGCATGCCTCGATCTCTCCGCTGTCGGGCTTGGCGTGGATGCGGCGCTTGCCGCGCTGCCGGAATTTGAAGTGCTTGACGGCATTGGTGACATAGACGGTGCCGCGGTCGATGCCCGCCTTTTCCAGCGCATCGTCGAGCACCTTGCCGGCCGGTCCGACGAACGGTCGGCCGGCCAGATCCTCCTGATCGCCGGGTTGTTCGCCCACCAGCATCAGGGCCGCGTCGACCGGCCCTTCGCCGAACACCGTCTGGGTGGCGGGCTTGTAGAGCGGACAGCGGCGACAGCCGGCCGCTTCTTCCCGCAAGGCCGCCAGCGCGGCCTCGCTATTGTCGCCGCGTGTTGCCTTTCTTTCGACCATGATCGTCTCCTTTGACCGGATCGTCGTCCGGTGCATCGCCGCGCACCGCGCCCGGCCGGCACCGTCTTACCATCCCGGTGCAGCGGCATTTCCGGTGTCGAAATCGTCCGGCGCGGGAAGCACGACCGTCCGCACGCGCACCGGGTGTCAGGCGCGGTCGTCGCCCGATTCCGTCGCCTCCGCCCGGCGGGTTTCGGCGGGCTTGCGCTGTTCGAACAGCTTGGCGATGCGATCCTCCTCGCGCTGCGACAGGTCCTCGGCGGCGGCGGGGAACATCTCTTCCTCCTCCTCGTCGATATGGTGTTCGTAGCGGTGCCGCATCTCCTTGAACCTGGTCAGCCAGCCGCTCGAGGACATGTCAGTATCGGCAAGCTCGCCCAGATAATCGTCGACTTCCTTGTGCTCCGAAACCGAGTGGCGGGCATCGTCGCGCAGATCGGGCGTTGCGAGCATCGCGGCATAAAGCGATTCCTCCTCGGCCGCGGCATGGGCGGAGACGTCCACGCGGAACTTCTCGAACAGGGTGCGGCGTTCCTCGCCGTCGCCGGAGGTTTCGGCGATCCGGGCGAGCAGGTCGCGGTGGCGGTCGTGGTCGCGCTTCAGGTCTTCGAAAATGCGGGCGTCTGCCATGGGCTTCTCCTGTCGGTTCGCTGTTCAAACCGGCGAGATCGCGCGAAAGTTTCGTGCGCCCCGGTCGCCGAAAAGTCGTGCGGGACGACTCCGGCGGGGAATCCCGCCCGCGTTCGCGCGGGGCGATTCAGTCTGCGTAGGGGTTTTCGTCCGCCGCTTCGGCCCGGTCGCGGGCGTCGCGCATGCCGTTGCCGATCGTGCGCGACAGGCACCCGGTGGATCCGCCGGGCCCGACATTGGAGCAACTGCCGATACCGGTATCGCCTACATTTCGGGTCGCCCGCTGACGGACCGCCCAGCTTTCGTTCTCCGGCTCTACCTGCAGGTCGCGCAACTGTTTGGGGATGCGATAGCGTTCGGTTTCCGGTCGGCGGGCGCACACGACGATTTCATTGCCGTCGGCGTCGGTGGGGCATTTGTCGTTGCCGTAGATGACCAGCACTCCGTTCTGGGCATGGGCGGGCGCGGGCAACAGCGGAAGTGCTGCTGCGGCAATCGCGGGGAAAAGCCATTTCGTCATCGCCAGAGCCTCCTTCTCGCGCACCCTTTGCACCGTCGGGACGCGGATCAAATTCGCTTCGCCACGGCGATGGCCGCGCGGCAGCCCAGCCGGATCACGCCCGACAGCACCGGATAGGCCGGCGCATCCTCCGCGCCCGAACCGAGCGCGGTGTCGCGGTGTTCCAGTTCCTCGTCCCGAAAGCGGGCAACGGCGTCGGACAGTTCCGGGTCGCTGTCGCCGATGCGCGTGAGCTGTTCCTGATAATGTTCGTCGATCTCGGTTTCGACCGCGACGGTGCAGGCCATCGCCGCCTCCGGGCCGATCGCCGCGGTCGCCGCCCCCAGGGCGAAGCCGGCCACGTGCCAGAAGGGCTGGAGCAATGTCGGGCGCACGCCCCGCTCGGCGATCATCCGGTCGAAGAATGCGCGGTGGCGCTCCTCCTGCTCGGCCATGCCGACGATCGAGCGGGCTTGATCGGAGCGGTCGCCCATCACGGCGAGCTGACCGCCATAGATGCGCGTCGCGCCGAACTCGCCGGCCTGATCGACCCGGATCATGCGATCGGTCGGTTCGCGCGGATCGCCGGGCAGCCACCGCTTGCTCATCTGCTCCTCCTCGCCAGCAAAACGAATATGGTGAACGCACCGCCGAGCGAGAAGATCGCATTATATCCGGCAAGCGAAATGCCGAGGAACCGCCACTGCGCGACGTCGCACCGCACCACGGGCGCGGCGAGCAGGTTTTTCAGGAAATCCCCTTGCGCGCCGGCGTTCACGGTCATGCTGCATGCGGTGATGCCCTGCCACCAGTGATATTCAACGCCGGCGTGAAAGACGCCGATCGCCCCGCTGAGGGCGATCAGCACGGCGGCGAGCGCCACGAGCGGTCGCTGCACGCCGGGCCGGCGCGTCAGGAAGGACGATGCCGCGACGACCACGGCGGCGTAGTGCGGCCAGCGCTGCCAATGGCACATCTCGCACGGGAACAATCCGCCGAGATATTGCGAGCCCAGCGCCCCTGCCAGCAGCGCCAGCGGCAGCAGCAACGCGGTCCAGCGCGCCGCACTCAGATGGGTATCGCGCATAGTGAAAGCGGGTCCGTCCCTACTTCTTCGCGACCTGCGCCGCGCCGCCCAGCCGCGCGATCGCCTGTACCGCATAATGGAGCTGGTAGTCCTCGATTCCCTTCTTTTCGAGCGCCTCGGCGGTCGCGTCGAACCGCGGGTCGTCCTTGTCGTCCGCTTCCAGAATGGAATGGTCGACATCCTTTTCGTTGATCAGGTGGTGGCGCAGGTCCGCCTCGCGGAACACCGGCCGGTCCGCGAAGTCGGGATCGGAAAGCTGCGGCACGCGGATGTCGGGCTCGACGCCGCCTTCCTGCACCGACTGGCCCGACGGCGTGTAGTAGCGCGCCGTCGTGAGCCGGAGCGCGCTCTTCGGGCCCAGCGGCAGCAGCGTCTGCACCGATCCCTTGCCGAAGGTCCGCTCGCCCATGACCAGGCCGCGATGATGGTCCTGCAGCGCGCCGGCAACGATTTCCGAGGCCGAGGCCGTGCCGGCATCGACCAGCACCACGATCGGCAGGCCGTCGGTCACGTCACCCGGCACCGCGGATTCGGCGTAATAGCGTTCGATATCCACGTCGCGGCCGCGCTGCGACACGATCTCGCCATGCGTCAGGAAGGTGTCGGACACCTCGATCGCCTGGCTGAGCAGGCCGCCGCCGTTCGCGCGCAGATCGACGACATAGCCGAGCGGCTTGTGCCCCAGCTTCTTGTTGATCGCCTGGATGGCGGCGCGCGTGTCGGCGCCGGTGGTGGCGGAGAAGGTGTTGATGTTGAGGACGCCGACGCCGTCCTTGATCTCCCACTTCACCGGCTTCTGCTCGATGATCGCGCGCGTCAGCGTCACCTCGATCGGCTTTTCCTTGCCGGGGCGCACGAGCGTCAGGGTGATGTCGGTGCCCGGCTCGCCGCGCATCTTCTCGATCGCGCTGTCGAGCGGCTCGCCATAGATCAGCTTGCCATCGATATGGGTGATATAGTCGCCGGCCTTGATCCCGGCGCGGTCGGCCGGGGTATCCTCGGTCGGCGCGATCACCTTCACCGCGCCGTCCACTTCGGTCACCACCAGGCCGAGACCGCCGTAATTGCCCTGCGTCTGGATCTGCAGATTCTCGAAATCCAGTTCATCGACATAGGAACTGTGCGGGTCGAGCGCAGACAACATGCCGTCGATCGCGCCGTCGACCAGCGTCTTGTCGTCGACCTTGTCGACGTAGTTTTCCTTCACCGTGTTGTACACGTCCATGAAGAGATCGAGTTCCCGGTAGCTGTCGGTATCGACCTGGGCCATGGCGCTGGTGGACAGCGGCACCAGGGCCAGGGCGCCGACGATCGCGGTGGCTTGCAGCAGGGATCGGGACATGGAGGGAACTTTCGAGAAACGCGAAAAGGAATGTGACCGGTCGGTGATAGCGGGCTTTCGACCCCGGATCAAAGCAGATCGCGGTTGAACGGGGCGTGACCGACGCGTGCCGACGGTGCGCCCCGTCAGCCGAGCAGGCCGGTGATGTCGACGGGTTCGCCCTTGCGCCGCAGTTCCACCGTCACCTTCGGCTCGTCGCCGTCCGGCGCGCGGCCGATCACCTCCCCCTGGCGGACATGCGCGCCCCGCTTGCGACTGGTGGCGCCGAGGCCGGTGACCAGCGTGGTCCAGCCATCTTCATGCGCGATCAGGACGATGCGGCCATAGGATTCGAACGGGCCGGCGAAGCGGATGACCCCGGCTGCCGGTGCGCGCACGGCTGCGCCCGGTGCCGTCGCCAGCGTCAGCCCGCGGGACCGAACGCCGTTTTGCGACACTTCGCCCAGGCCCGTCACCACCTTGCCCGCCACCGGCAGGACATAGGGCGCGGCGCCGGACGCGGCCCGCGCGGCGGGCGCCGGTCCACCCTCCGGGCGCGGCAGCGGCCCCGGCAGCGGCGCGAGGCTCGCCTCCGTGGCGGCGGCGTCGCGCAACCGGTCCATCCGGTCGACGAGATCGCGGGCACGCTCGCCCAGCGCGATGGCGCGATCCGATTCGTGCAGGGCATGCGCCGCCAGTGCCTTCGATCGCATGCGGTGCTCCGCCTCCAGCTCCAGCAGCGCCATGCGCTGATGTTCGAGTTCCTGCTGGCCGCGGCGCAGGCTGGCAAGGGCGAGCGCGGACTGCGCCCGCAATCGGGCGACATCGGCGATATCGGTGCGCAGGTCGGCCGTGCGCGCGCGGATGACCGGCATCAGCGTCCCGAGCATCGCCCGGACATGGACGATGTCGCGCGTCGAACCCGGCTGGGCGATGCTGACGAGGGCGGGCCGCCGCGCCATGGATTGCAGCGCCGCCATCAGGCGGGTGAGCGGGGCGCGTCGCTCCGCCAGTCGCCCGCGCGCCGAGCGCAGCCGGGACGAGACCAGCGCCACCCGCGCGCGGCCTGCCGCAATGTCGGAACGGGCCGCGTCGATCCGGGCCGCGACCGAGGCGCGCTCCGCCCGCGCGCGCTCGGCGGCGTCGCGCTCGGCGGCGGCCGCCTTCGCCAGGCGGTCGGCCCGCGCATCGGCCCGCGCCGACAGTTCCTTGGCCTCGCGCAGCCGCTCGCGTTCCACATCGCTGCGGCTCTGCGCGGGAAGGATCGTCGCCGCGCCGCCAGTCAGCGCGGCGCCCAGGACGCCCAGCAGCAGGATCGCGCGCCGCGCCACGTGGCCTATCCTTCGCGGTGATAGGGATGGTTGGCAAGGATGCTGACCGCGCGCCACAATTGCTCGGCCAGCATCGCGCGGGCCAGCATGTGCGGCCAGGTCAGCCGGCCGAAGGACAATAAAAGGTCCGCCTTCTCCCGCTCGGCATCGTCGAACCCGTCGGCCGCCCCGATCATGAAGCGTGCCTCGCGCACCCCGTCGTCGCGCCAGCGGCCGAGCAGGGCGGCGAAGTCGGTCGAGGGCATGTCGCGGCCCGATTCGTCCAGCAGAATGAGGCGAGTGTTGGATTCGGCGGGAGGGATCCTGCCGCCCCGGTCGGGCAATTCGGTGATGCGCGCCGGCCAGGTCACCCGCTTCAGATAGCGGGCGACGAGATCGGCCTCGGGACTGCGCCCGATGCGCCCGCGCGCGACGATATGGATCAGCACGGGCGCGTGGGTGTCAGGCGTCGGTGCCCGGCGTGTCGCCGAACGCCCACATCCGCTCGAGATTGTAGAAGCTGCGCACTTCCGGGCGGAACAGGTGGATGATCACGTCGCCGGCGTCGATCAGCACCCAGTCGGCGGTCGGCAGCCCCTCCATCCGGGGTGTCTGGTGAAACCGCGCCTTGATCTTCTCGGCGAGCTTGTTCGCCATGGAGGCGACCTGCCGGGTCGAGCGGCCGGAGGCGACGACCATGTAATCGGCGATGCTGCTCTTGCCCGCCAGCGGGATGGACACGGTCTCGACCGCCTGATCGTCGTCGAGGGAGTCGAGCACAAGCTGATGCAACGCCGCCACCTCGTCGGGGTCGGACGCGCGTGTCACTTGAGGGGATGTGGCCAAGATAGCTCCTAGGTTTGCTCAGTCCGTGCGGGATTTTGCGGGGACGGCGCAAAGCGCCGGTGCCAGGCCGGATCGGCGGCGCGGATCGCGGTCGCCGACATTGGATCGGGGCGGAAGCGCAAGCGCACGAGGGCCGGCAATCTCCACTTGGTCCAGTTTTTCGCCTGGCCTGCGGGCCGCACGAAGCGCCGCAGCCAACCCGTGGCAACACCTGCCCGGGCACGGCGATCATACCCCGGACGCGCGATCACCGCAATCGGAACCTCGCGCGCGATTCCCCGCCAGTCGCGCCAGAGGTGGAACTGGTCGAGATTGTCCGCCCCCATCAGCCAGATGAAATCATGCTGGCGAAACCGCCGCTTGAGCTTTCGGATCGTGTCACAGGTGTAGCGCGTGCCCAGCCGCCGCTCGATATCGGTGGGCCGGATCGCCGCGCGCTTCGCCATTTCGCGGGCAGACGCCATGCGCGCGGCGAACGGCGCCATGTCGCGGCGATCGTCCTTCAGCGGATTGCCGGGCGATACCAGCCACCACACCTCGTCCAGCGCCAAGGCCCGCATCGCGTCGAGCGACAGCGCCCGGTGTGCCTCGTGCGCGGGATTGAACGATCCGCCGAGCAGCCCGACCTTCATCGTCCGCTTAGGCGCCGGTCCATCTGATCGCGGCGATATTCGCCCTGCCGCTCGAGCATCCAGCCGGGATATTCCGGCGGCAACGCACTTGCGGCGCCGAGCGATTCGAGATCGTCCTGCGTCAGGGCGATGTCGACGGCGCCGAGATTGTCGGTGAGCTGGTCGAGCTTCTTCGCCCCGACGATGGCGCTCGTCACCCGCGGCTGGTGCAGCAGCCAAGCGAGCGCGATCTGCGCCATCGACGCGTCGTGCGCCTTGGCGATCGGCGCCATCGCGTCAAGCACCGCATCGCCGCGATCGCCGTCCACCGGCGGGAAATCGAAACCCGAGCGCCGGCCGCCGCTGTCGGAACCGCGATACTTTCCGGTCAGATAGCCGCCGGCGAGCGGGCTCCACACCATCAGGCCCAGCCCTTCGGATTCGAGCATCGGCGCGATCTCGCGCTCCAGGTCGCGCCCGGCAAGGGTATAATAGGCCTGCAGGCTTTCGAAGCGCGCGATCCCGAGCCGTTCGGAAATGCCCAGCGCCTTCATCACCTGCCAGGCCTGCCAGTTGGACACGCCGACATAGCGGGCATGGCCGTGCGCCACGATCGTCTCCAGCGCGCGCACCGTTTCGTCGATGGGCGTGGCCGGATCCCAGCCATGCACCTGGTAGAGATCGACATAATCGGTGCCGAGCCGCTTCAGGCTGGCCTCGATCTCTTCGAGCAGATGCTTGCGCGTGGCGCCGCGCCGATTGGGACCGTCGCCCATCGGCCCGAGCGCCTTGGTCGCGAGCACGATATCGGCGCGCGACAGGCCGAGATTGCGAATCGCCTGTCCGGTGATCTCCTCGGACTGGCCGAGCGAATAGACGTTGGCGGTGTCGATGAAGTTGATGCCGGCGTCAATCGCGGTCTTCACCAGCCTGTCCGCATCGTCCTGGCCCAGCCCGCCGATCTCGCCGAACATGCCCTTCGACCCGAAGGTCATCGTGCCGAGGCAGAGTTCGGATACGAACAGGCCGGTGCGGCCCAGCGGATTGTAGCGCATGAATGAACCTCCTGGAGATCGGTAGTGGCGACGCGGCCCGCCGCGGAGATTTTTGCGCGCGGGCACGTCCCGTCGGAAGGCGTTACGGCCGCGTCTGGCCGGTGCCGTGCACGACCCATTTATAGGTGGTGAGCCCTTCCAGCGCCACGGGGCCGCGGGCGTGCAGGCGACCGGTCGAAATGCCGATTTCCGCGCCGAGCCCGAACTCGCCGCCATCGGCGAACTGGCTGGAGGCGTTCCACATCACGATCGCCGAATCGACGGCGGCCAGGAATTTGTCGGCGGTGTCCTTGTTCTCCGTCACGATCGCGTCGGTATGGCCGGAACTGTGCTGGGCGATATGCGCCATCGCGCCCTCGAGCCCGTCGACGAACTTCACCGACACGATCGGCTCGAGATATTCGGTATCCCAATCCTCGTCATTGGCGGCGGCGATATTGGCGCCCAGCTTTTGCGCGTCCGCATCGCCGCGCACCTCGCAGCCGGATTCGGACAAGGCGGCGATGAGCGGCGCCGGGTCCGGATAGGCGCGGTCGATCAGCAGCGTCTCCAGCGCGCCGCACACGCCGGTGCGCCGCATCTTCGCGTTGACCACGATGTCGCGTGCCATTTCGGGCTTCGCATCCTTGTCGATGAAGGTGTGGTTGATGCCGTCGAGATGGGCGAGCACCGGAACCTTCGCCTCGTCCTGCACGCGCGCGACCAGGCTCTTGCCGCCGCGCGGCACGATCAGGTCGATGACGCCCGCCGAGGTGAGCATCGCGCCGACCGCGGCACGGTCGGTCGTTGGGACGAGCTGCACGGCGTCGGCGGGCATACCGCCCTCGGTCAAGCCCTTCACCAGCGCCTTGTGCACCGCGCGGTTGCTCTCGATCGCTTCCGATCCGCCGCGCAGAATGGCGGCATTGCCCGACATCGCGCACAATGCGCCGGCATCGGCGGTGACGTTCGGGCGGCTTTCATAGATGATGCCGATGACGCCGATCGGCACGCGCACGCGCTGCATCTTCAGCCCGTTGGGCCGCTCGCTGGTCGACACGACGGTGCCGACCGGGTCTTCCAGGCCGGCCACCGCCGCGACGCCGGCGGCGATGCCCTCGATCCGGTCGTCGTCGAGCTTCAGCCGGTCGAGCATGGCGGGCGTGAGGCCCTTGGCCTCGCCATTTTCCATGTCCGTCGCATTGGCCTGCTTGATCGCATCCGCATCCGCGCGGATCGCGGCGGCGGCCTGTTTCAGCGCGGCGGCCTTGTCGGCGCTCGACATGGTGGCGAGCGTCTTTGCCGCGGTGCGGGCGCGCCGGCCCATATCGGCGACGATGGCCTCCGGGCTCTGGCTGTCGGTGATGGGCGTGGCGGTGGCGTTCATTCGGTCCTCCGGTTCCTCGTCATTCGGGCGCTCGATTCGCGCGAAAACTGTGCTAATCCACCCGGCATGACCGGGGGGATCGAAGCAGCGGGCGACATCGCCACCGGCGCGCTGATCGGGCGCGCCATAGAGCCGTCGCACGGCGAATATGCGGGCGACGGCGGCGGCGGTCTATGCCTAAACTGCGGAACCCGGCTGTCGGGTCCGCACTGTCATCGCTGCGGGCAGAGCGCCCATGTCCATCGATCGCTCGGCGCGATCGGTCACGAACTCCTACATGGGGTGCTTCACTTCGAGGGCAAGCTCTGGCGCACCTTGCCGCTGCTCGCCTGGCATCCCGGCCGGCTGACCCGGCGCTATATCGCGGGCGAGCGTGCGCGCTTCGTGACGCCGATGGCGCTGTTCCTGTTTTCCGTCTTCACGATGTTCGCGGTGTTCATGGTGCTCGGCATCAGCGCGCCGGCGGAGCTGAACGGATCGGCGCAGGTGAGGGCGGGCGTCGATTATGCCCGCGACCAGGCCCGCGACAATCGCAAGGAACTGATCGCGAAGCGCGACGAAGCCGCGGCGGGATCTGCCGAACGGCAGCAGGTCGAGCGGCAGTTGCGCGATGTCGAGGAGAGCCTGTCGACGCTCGACCGCGTCGCTCCGGGTCTCCAGACGGCGAGCGGCGGCGAAGCGCATACCGGGTGGAAACGGCTCGACCACGGCATCGAGAAATGGCAGAAGAACCCCGGGCTCATGCTCTACAAGCTGCAGTCGAGCAGCTATAAATTCTCCTGGTTGCTGATCCCCATTTCGCTGCCCTTCATGTGGCTGCTCTTCTTCTGGAAGCGCGGCGTGCACATGTACGATCACGCGGTGTTCGTGACCTATTCGATCGCGTTCATGTCGCTGCTGTTCATTGGCATCACGATCGCGGCGGCGGTTGGTGTCAACGCGACGGTGTTGGCGATCGCCGGCACGGTGATCCCGCTCTGGCATGTCCACCGCCAGCTCAAGGAAGCCTATGGGCTCACCTGGTTTTCCGCGCTGTGGCGCGAGCTGGTGCTGCTGGTGTTCATGGGCATCATCGCGCTCCTGTTCGTGCTCGCGCTCCTGATGCTCGGGATGCTGGGGTGAGGGATGCGTTTCGGCTCGCCAGAGGCGCACCGCGAAGGGCGCCCGCAGCATGCCTTTCTGCACCATGGATGCAGCCTGCGCTTTGCTTCGGGCTCAAAATTTCATAAGCGCGAGAGACGATGCAGACGCGCAGATCATCCGCCGCACGATTCCGCCGCCCCGGACTTCCGCTGATATTGCTGGTGCTGCTCCTGGGCGCCCTGTGGATCGCCGGCGGCACGTCGCGGCCCGATCAACTGGGGCAGGTGGTCGTCCGGTTCGCATCGGTCGCGGTGATCGTGATCGCCCTGCTGTTCTGCGGCAGACCCGCCTTTTCGGAGACGAAGCCGCTCTGGTGGTTTCTGGCCGCCTCCGCGGCGCTGGCCGTTTTGCAACTCATCCCGCTGCCACCCAGCATCTGGCAGAGCCTGCCGGGGCGCGAATGGATGTCGCAGGCCGCCGTGATTGCCGGGCACGAACAGCCCTGGCGGCCGATCTCGATCGTGCCGAGCCTCACCTGGAATGCGCTGTTCTCGCTTCTGGTGCCGACCGCGACGCTGTTGCTGCTGAGCCTTCTCGGCGAAGAGGATCGCCGCCGCCTGCCGACAGTGATGCTGATCCTCATCACCGCAGCAATGCTGCTCGGGCTGATGCAGTTCTCGGGCTCGCATTTCGACAATCCGTTCATTGATGATGTGGGCTCAGTCAGCGGCCCCTTCGCCAACCGCAACCACTTCGCGTTGATCCTCGCGTTTGGCTGCCTGCTGGCGCCGGTCTGGGGCATCCTCGACCGCCACAATTTAACGTGGCGTGCTCCGATTGCGATCGGGTTGCTGCTGTTGTTTCTGCTGACCGCGCTGGCAAGTGGATCGCGAGTGGGGATGGCATTGGCTGCCCTGTCGGTTCCGATCGCGATGTTTATAGTGCGCGATCACGTGAGCAAGGCATTTCGTCACTTTCCGAAGTGGCTGTTTCCCGCCGCGGTCCTGGCGGTGTTGGCGCTGGTAGCTGTTGTCGTGATTCTTGCCGTCTCGGTAGACCGAGCGTCGTCGATTGACCGCGCTTTTGCCATGACTACAACAGAAGATCTCCGTCTCCGCGCGTTGCCGGAAGTACTGAACATAACCGATGTATATTTCCCGGTTGGTACAGGGCTTGGCAGCTTTGATCCGATCTTCCGGATCCACGAACCGTTTGCGCTGTTAAAGCCTAGCTACTTCAACCGCGCGCACAACGATTTTCTCGAAATAGCCATTGAAGGTGGTGCCCTTGGAATTTTTCTTGCTATAGCGGCGGGCGTATGGTGGATCTCGGCCAGTATAACGGCTTGGAAGCCCAATGCCGGGACGACTGCGCCATCTCTGAGGTGTGGTTCGGCAATTTTGCTTTTGGTATTTTTCGCTAGCGCGTTCGACTATCCAAGTCGAACACCTTTGATGATGGCGTTGATCGTCGTGGCCGGTTATTGGTTGGGTCGTCGTAGGCAGAAGTTCGATGAGAATCATGCCGTAGTATAGGCGGTGAGCTCCGCCTTCATGTATTGCTGAGCGACCGAATTCATCTTCGCCGACTGGCCTATTGAGTTGAGTTTCTTCCATTCAAATTGTGCATTGGGCGCGGCCAATATATCGGAATGCTATGATCAACTTGGACAGAGAGTTGCTTGGATATGGGCTGATTGCCCTAGTGGTGGTGATTAGCGTACCCATCGCCGTCAAAGGGTTGTTACGCCGCCGACGCGCTCGCCTGCGGCGGCGAGGAATTAAGCGCTTCGGCCACTAATTGTGCAACATTCTAAAAATGGTGCGCGCTGCGAGTTACTCTCAGTTTTCACAGGCGCCAAGATCGTGGAGGATGTTTGGTTTCGGAGCGCAATTCGCGCAGCCAACGTATGCCTAAGATGTGAACTGGCTTCCTGCAGTTGATGTTTGGCGACCGGCAGGCTGCTTGGTGTTGTAAATTTTAGACGTGGCTGGCGGCTTCAGGCTTATTGCGATTGACCACTGGCGAAATCGAAATGGGTTTGATGCAATGGGGGGGTATCCTCAGTTGTGAGCGCTGCGTGAAGAATATGCTATCAACTCTGTGGAGATTGCCGGAAGGAGAGAAGCAGCGTGTCAGTTCTCGTCGACCAAACGGTAGCGACCGTATGACATTCGCGCTTAGTGGCCCGCGCGAAGCCAATCTCTCGCGCAGAGCGGTTATAGTAGGTGCAGTCGCCGGAGGCACAACGCTGACTGCGCCGGCCTTTTCTAAGCAACGGCTGCGCACGTCGCAGTATCATGATGGATCCCTAGGCGTCGGTTTCCAGCACGTTCACAGCCCCCTAACCGTTGCTGGCTATGGACAACTCGTTACGTCCGACGGCGGCGCGCAAATTGCTGGCACTGGAAGAACTGGGAGTCTGATAATCGGGGCAGCTCGCGGAGAGGCAACGAACTGGTTTCAACCATTGCTGCGGAACGTCCGTCGCGGCGATGCACGAATTTTCCCGGCAACGATCAAAGGCTACGTGCCGGGTCAGATCGTTATGGTCGTGGGAGGGCGTTCGCAGAACAGTTCTCGCGGCAACCTCATTCCTGCTGACAAGCAGTTCCTCACCGTCGTCACTGTCGATGAAGACGATAGCTCGCTGCAGTTCTCGACGCCGTTACAGGCTGACCTCAATCGTAGAGACTCGTTTGTTACTTGCCCAACTGCGCCTCTTAGCATAGCCTCAACTGTGCAAAATTTCAGGCTTGGTGCCTTCGATGCGCCCGAGGTGGTATACTCACATTCGATCCAGCTGGCCTATGTCGTATCTCTCCGTGACGCTATTATTGATGGGGAGGCAGCGACGGGCTTCGTCGCTTTTTCCGACCACGTCGTATACGATAATGTCGCCTTTTCTGGGTATAGCGGCATCTCGTGTGCTCGCGGAACCCGTCGAGTAACTTGGAGGGATTGTTCCTACGCTGCTCGTGCCAATGACGCAGAAGGATATTGTGCGTTTCTCGAGGAATCACCGGAACATGCCGTTGTCGAGAATTTTTATGCGCGTGGCGGGCAGTTTAAGGTCACGAACAACAGCGACAACGACGTCCAAAAAAACATCTTAGTACGCGGCCTTGATCTCGATTTTGATGGCACAGTAACGCGCGGGGGAAAGTCCTTCGCGGTACCCGGAATCGAGGTAGCCTTCGCAGCGTCCGGAGCGAGCTCCGTTTTATTCGAGGGAGGCATCATCCGCACGCCGGGGGGGGATGCGGTCGATGCCAATCATTCGATCCCCCGTTGCGCCGCCCACGTCTTCGCATCCCGTCGGGTTCGTTTCAACGGTTTGCGGTTCGCCAATCTCGCACCCGATGCCCATGCAATAGCCGTCGACGGAACCAACTGCTTTGAGATCGAAATAACCAATTGTCAGATCGTGGACGGGTCGGGCAAGGGTCTTTGCCATCCATCAGTGCTGACGAATATGCGACCAGATTCGGGTGGTTCAACCATGCGAGAAATGCGACAACTTGAAGTTGGTCTAGCGGAGGGGCGCGTGTATTTAACATGGCACCCTCAGTCAGCGGAGATAATCTGTGAATGGCCCACTGGACACTCGCGAACGATCGCGAAGCTCTCATCTTTTAGACATTATCATCATCTTGTAATCGATGTCGTAGCCGGTTCCGCCAAAACCTTTAGGTTGCTACGTGGAGAATTCGAAATTGTTGATGGGCAGGTTCGGCATGCCCAGTCCAAGCAGGCGGTGCCGGAAGGCTTCCCCTTGCGAGCGGTACGAGGACAGCACGGCGAATTAAAGCTCGTATTAGGCTTTGCCGACCGAAGCCCTTGGCGCGGAACCGTGCGATACCTATTGCCGGCGGTGGACGACGGAAGAAAATTTTCTCTAATCTAGCACTACTTTGGCAGAAGTGTAATTTTTGGGATTCCCTTGGAGCGGATTGCGTGATTCATGGGGAGCCAGCTCTGGTGGAGGCTGGCGATGGATGGGGACTGGCAGGCAGATCTGGAGGAGTGGCTCGCGCCATATCTGGAAGGTCTGGGGAATAAGACGCGGCGGCGGATGTGCCCGGCCTATATTGCCGGCCTAATTGGGCCAGGCGATCGAAAGAGCATCCAGCCCATGGCGGCGCGCTCGGATGCTGTTTCTTATGATCGGCTACATCATTTCATCGGGGCAGGCCTGTGGGACAGCGCCCCGCTGGAAAAGACTTTGTGGAGCCAAGCAAACGAACTGGTCGGCGGCGACAAGGCCTGGCTGATCATCGACGACACTGCGCTGCCGAAAAAGGGCAAGGCATCCGTTGGGGTCGCGCCCCAATATGCCACAGCGTTGGGCAAGAACGCGAACTGCCAGACGCTGGTGTCGATGACTCTGGCCTCGGGGGAGGTGCCGGTCATGCTGAGCTTGCGGCTGTTCCTGCCGGAAAGCTGGACCAGTGACACGGCCCGGATGGCGCGGGCCGGCGTGCCCGAGCCTTTGCAGAGCTACCGTACCAAGCCCGAGATCGCCATCGAGCAGATCGACCGAGCCATCGCCGCCGGGGTTCGCTTCGGCTGCGTGCTGGCGGATGCGGGCTATGGCCTATCGGCGCCGTTCCGGCAGGCATTGAGCGCACGGGATCTTTGCTGGGCCGTCGGCATTCCCCGCCACCAGAAGGTCTACCCGGCCGACGTGCAACTGATCTTCCCGGTGGCGAACCGCGGGCGACCGCGGGTGCGGCACGTGCCGGACGCCAAATCCCGGGCCGCACACGCCATGCTCGAAGACGAGAAGTGGCGTAAGGTAAGCTGGCGCCGGGGAACGAAAGGACGCTTGGTCGCGCGCTTCGCCGCTATGCGTGTGCGCATTGCCGATGGCGCACCGCAACGGATCGGTTCCGCCGGAGCCCAGCACATGCCCGGCGAAGAGGCATGGCTGGTGGGCGAGCATCGCTCGAACGGCGAGCGAAAATACTATCTCTCGAATTTACCAGCCGACACCCCAATCCGGGATCTGGCCGGCGCGATCAAAGCGCGCTGGATCTGCGAGCAGGCACACCAGCAGCTCAAGGAAGAGCTTGGTCTCGACCACTTCGAGGGGCGCTCCTGGACCGGGCTGCATCGTCACGCACTCATGACGATGATGGCATATGCCTTCCTTCAAACCCGCAGGCTCGCTCAGGCGGGACGGAAAAAAAGTCCCCGGCCCGCCACCTCAGCCCAGTCTGCCGGCAGTTCGACAAGCCATCCTTGATCGTCTGTCGCGACCGCCGCCCCGGCAATGCCCTCAGTGCGGTTGCTCCCTGCCAAACGCACTGCCCCCAATTCTGCCAAAGTAGTGCTAGATGCTGTAATGGGCCACATCTAGTTAAGATCAGCGGGGCTTAAGTGCATACT
Source organism: Stakelama saccharophila (assembly GCF_032229225.1). Lineage (NCBI taxonomy): Bacteria > Pseudomonadati > Pseudomonadota > Alphaproteobacteria > Sphingomonadales > Sphingomonadaceae > Stakelama > Stakelama saccharophila. Next base: position 122,931 of record NZ_CP135076.1, on the reverse strand, counting down.
TTCTAGGCGCTGGATCAGCGTAACAAACCGGTGGGCCATGGCCTGTGTGTTGAAATTCTCGTCCGCTTGATGGATGCATCTTTCCGACCATCTATTCAATTGTTCAGTGTCCCGCACCGCATCTGACACGACTGCGGCGAGACTAGCCGGTTCCCCTCGGCAAAAGCTCCTCCCCGTCTCGTCATCTATAAACGCTGCTATCTCGGGCATTTGCTTCCGACGATCAGAATGTACAACCGCGGGGAGCCCATAAGCCATGCCGTGGATTAAGCTAAGTCCAACCTCTCCAGGGTAGAGAAATAGGCGACAGCGGTTTGCGATCTTTGCAATTTCAGCTTCTTGGTTCATTGCGCCATGCCAATGGACTTGCTTATCCAAGCCCATTGAACGCGTCTTTTCAATCAACTCGGGAGCAAGGTGCCCCCACCCGACAATGTGAAGGGTGATTCCCCGCATTTCTGGCTGAGCAAGAGCATCTAGCGCGAGACTCAACTCGGCCTTCTCTGTAATGCGCCCAACAAATAACGCAGCAAGATCGCGCGATTCCGCTCTATAGGGTTCACGAACTGGCCTGATCGCACTGACGTCGATACCATTATTAAGCGCCGAAACCAACTGAAGCTGATTTCGCGTCCCAAGTGCGCAATATTCGACAGCCTCGGAATCCGTATAAAATAGTATCGCGTCACTAGCCCGCATCATTATTCGCCTGAGCGCCTGGCGCCACTTTTTCGACGTTGAACTCCAATAGTGTCCCCACCAAATTGTTCGCGCACCGCGTAATCGAGCTCGCGCCAAGAGAAGGATATTGCTGAGCACTCGTGGATTGCCGGAGATAACAATAATGTCTCTTTGAGAAAACGGAATTGAAGCGACCCCTCGCTGCCAATATAATCCCGGGAGTATTTTTACAATTTTGCCAACATCCCGGAGCCAGGGCCTTCTAACCTTCTGTTGAGTTAATATCCCCATGTTAGAGCGAGTCGCATACACCAGCAGCCGCTTGCTCAAGAGCAAATCGGATCTATCGAAGAAATCTAGGCGATACGACGGCATTGCTGGCTGAACATGGATGATAGTGGACAACTTCGTAGACCCATTGACAATAGGATGGCTGAAACTTGGTAAGGCTAATCTAAACCGCCTTTTCCGATGGCGGCTCGTCTGAAGAATCCCGAATGGGAGATCGCATTTCTGCGGGGCAAATTCCAGAGCGATCAGCTATTGCGTTAGTTGTGCTCCTACGCCTATGAGGCCGGTATTCATTTCCGCAGGCGAGCCATGCTGACCAAAATACTCAAGGGATCAAGGCAGCAGAAGTCTCGGCTGCATGACCACAAGGGAAATCTTGTTCCAACTGGTCGGCTCATCGCTAACGCCCCGCGTGCGTTTGTTTCCGGGTTATTCCGTGTTCTACTGGGTCATAGGCCGCGATTGCCGTGGATTTCCTATTCTGCGACGCTGGAAATTGCCGCGTTTTTAAGCAACGAAAAACGGGTGTTGGAATACGGATCTGGTATGTCAACATTGTGGTATGCTAAGCATGCAGGCCAGGTGGTGTCTGTCGAAAATTTTCGACCGTGGTATGACCAAGTCCGATCTGCTTTGGAAAAGGACGGCATCAACAATGTTGAGTATCACCTCGCCGAGAGCATAGAAGAATACACTCGGGTGCCTTGCGAAGGTGGATTTGACCTAGTGATGGTTGACGGCAGCTTTCGCGACCGCTGCACAGCCGCGGCACTTGCTACGCTTCGACCTGGTGGCATTTTTTATCTTGATAATTCTGATCGTATGGCACTTCCCGGAAGTGATGAAGCCGCTGCCGCTGAACTTGCGTTGAAATACGCGAAAGATCATAATTGTACCGTGACCTATTTCACGGACTTTGCGCCGACCCAGTTCTTTGCTCAAGAGGGAATGATGGTGCGGCGGCCCGCCTAGTACCACAGTTGCGTTTGAAGCTGTGATCTTCGATGATGGTAAGCCGCGGCGGCCTGGTGTGTTCGTCGCCATAGGGACCAGGCCCAGATAGCGGCGGGATGGTTCTGCGCCACGAATATGAACTTTGCGATGAGCCGGCGAATTTTGGGAGGTTCTTGCGGGGCTCCAGCTTGAACTCGCGGGAGAACTTCCTTTTTGGCATTGATATCCTCCGATAGGTGAAACCACCTCATCTCGGTGTCCACCAAACCGGCAACAGGCCAAACGTTCACTTTACCGTGCAGTGTTCGTCATGCATAGAGCGCCGATGCTCAGAAGACGGCTCATTAGAGGAATTGGTGCAGTCACATTCGACAAGGCTGTAATACTCTGCCTCCAACTTGCGCTAGTCCCTGTTCTCACCTTTTACTGGGGCAAGGCGGTATATGGTCTCTGGCTAATGCTATCAGCTGTCCCAGCAATCTTAGCTTTCAGCGACCTTGGCTTTGCGACCGCCGCTGGAACATCGATGGCAATGGACGTGGCACGCGACGACAGAAGGGGTGCTGCAAAGACGTTCGCTACCACACAACGAGCGATGCTGACTATAGGCGCTGCAACGATTCTGATTGCTGCAGCGGTAAGTTTGGCGCTACCCCAGAGATGGATCGCTACCGTCCCGGGATATTCCACGTTGGAAGTCCGGCTCTCGATAGTAGCTTTGGTTATATACGGCGTGGCCTGCCTCCAAAACTCGATTTCCTTCGCCGGGCTGCGTTCCGACGGCCAAATGCACGTTGGCGTGTTGATGCATACCGCGATCTATTTGACAGAGAACTTAGCCTTGATCATGTCGGTATTGCTAGGCGGAGGCCCGGCTATTGCAGCAGTGGCGCTTGCGCTGGGCAGGGTCATCGGTTCAATTGCGCAAAACATTCTGCTGCGGCGAAGGCTGCCGTGGCTCGCCAATCTTCGCAGTCAGCCGGACTGGGCCCGCATTACGGCACTTGCTAAACCAGCCGGGGCAGCTATGGCGATACCTGCGTCGCAAATGCTGCTTTCTCAAGGCGCTACGGTGACCTTGGGATTGGCTGCCGGCGCAGCCGCCGTTCCAATTTTTACCGCGGCGCGGACGCTATCACGGATTGGGTTGCAGGCGGCGCAACTTGTAGCGACTACTGTAATGCCCGAGTTCTCTGCCGCTGCCGCAAAAAACCAGTCGGACGTGAAGAGCAAACTCCTCGTTTTGCTGTTAGCGTTAAGCATATTGCTGGTGACCCCTTTTTGCGTATTGTTGGCCGCATGGGGGCCTCGCATGATCTCTATCTGGACAAACGGAAGGATCGACGCTCCCCTGCCCATGATCGGGTTAATGGCGTTGAGTATATTACTCACCGCGATTTGGCTGCCGATTTCAAGCTTGCTAGTTGCGCTCAACCGTCAGTCCGCTTTTTCCTACTATTACCTCTTACTCGCGGCCTTTGCTATCCCCCTGGAGATGGGCCTCGCCCGTTCAATGGGACCTACGGGATCCGCGCTCGCGTTATTGGTAGTAGACATTTTAATGACGACGCTCATTCTCCTCAACTTACCGAAAACAGGCGTCGAAATTCATCACGCGCGGCAGGCATACAAGGATATAGCCGTGCGCTTAGTGGCGACCCTCGGCCTGAAGCTGCGCCATTAGAGTTTGATCCATTCAACATGGAGCGTATCCGCTATTGCGGAGGTAGTTGGCGCATTCGTGTGGCGGGAAGGAGTCGAGGAGCGAGCCGATCTGACGCCAGGTGGCCTCGACCGAGCGTGGGTCGGCTTTGCGCAGCAGGGTCTTGAGCTTGGCAAAGACCTGCTCGATGGGGTTCAGATCCGGACTGTAGGGCGGCAAGAACAGCAGCCTGGCGCCGGCTGATCGGATGAGTTGGCGCACCGCCTTGCCCTTGTGGCTGCCGAGATTGTACATGATGACCATGGCGCCAGGCGAGAGAGTGGGCAGCAGGAACTGCTCGACATAAGCGGTGAAGCGGTGGCCGTTAATCGGACCATCGAGCACAAGCGGCGCGTCGATCCGGTCGCAGCGGAGTGCCGCGAGAAAGGTCAGTGTGCGCCAGTGGCCGTGCGGAACCTTGGCGGCGAGTGGCTGGCCGCGCGCACGTCGCGCGATCGAAGCAGGCGGCACATCCCGAGTTGAAGGATCGCACCGTCTGGGAGGTGTTCGAGGCGGCTGACCGCCCCGCGCTGATCGCCTATCGCGGGCCGTTCGATGGCTTCCATGCGCTGCCGGCGTCGGTATCGAAGACGCTGCTGGTGCGGTTCGATTACAACAAATACTCGGTGCATGCCGCAGCGGCCGGGCGACCGGTCGAGATCCACGCCTATGCCGATCGGGTCGTCATTCGCCAGGACGGCGAGGTCGTCGGCGAGCATGTTCGCCGGCTCGGGCGCGACCAGACGATCTATGATCCCTGGCATTACGTGCCCGTGTTGGCGAGGAAGCCCGGCGCGTTGCGCAACGGCGCACCGTTCAAGGACTGGCCACTTCCGCCCGCGATCGAGCCGGTACGGCGACGCCTCGGCAGTCATGCCAATGGTGATCGCCAGATGGTCGGCATCCTGAGCGCGGTAACGACCGATGGACTTGATGCGGTCGAGGCCGCCTGCGCCGAGGCACTGGCGGGCGGTACGGTCAGCCGCGACGTCGTGCTCAACATCCTGACCCGTCAGCGCGAGCCATCGGCACCGCTGACCATCGCCACGCCCGAGGCGCTGGGGCTTGTCCATGAGCCGGTTGCCGACTGCGCCCAGTACGACAGCCTGAGGAGTGTTTATGGAACGCCCCGAGATCCTGGAGATGATGGGCACGCTGAAGCTTGCCGACATGCGGCATGCCTATGACGAGGTGATCACCGATGCGGTGAAGCGACAGCACGCCCCCGGCCGCGTGGTCGGTGATCTGCTGAAAGCCGAGATCGACGAAAAGCGGGCGCGCTCGATCAAATACCAGATGACGATCGCCAAGCTGCCGCTGGCCAAAGACATTACCGGCTTCGATTTTACCGCGATGCCGATCAACGAAGGGCTGGTCCGCGATCTTGCCACCGGCGCGTTCCTCGCCAGCCAGCGCAACGCCGTGCTGGTCGGCGGGACTGGCACGGGAAAGACCCATCGCCATCGCGATCGGCCGTTCCTGCGTGCGCACCGGCGCCAGGATCCGATATTACAACACCATCGATCTGGTGAACCGGCTCGAAGCCGAGACCCGCGCCGGTCGTGCCGGTCGGATCGCCGAGCATCTCTCGCGGCTCGATCTCGTGATCCTCGACGAGCTCGGCTATCTGCCGTTCGCGCTGTCGGGCGGGCAGCTACTGTTCCACCTGGTCAGCCGCCTTTACGAGCAGACCTCGATCGTGGTCACCACCAACCTCGCGTTCGGCGAATGGCCCAGCGTGTTCGGCGACGCGAAAATGACCACCGCGCTGCTCGATCGGCTGACCCATCACTGCGACATCGTTGAGACTGGCAACGAGAGCTGGTGGTTCAAGAGCCGCGAAGCCGCCTGACGGCGAAAAGATGCAATCGGCATGGGTGCGCGCCGGCTCCGGGCTACGCCCTCCGCCGCCACACACCCATGCCGACGTTTCTTACGTCCATCGGGAGAATCAAAGCAGCGGGGTCAATGTTGGGCGCCGATCGGGGGTCAATATCCCGCGCCGGTTGATAAGGCGGGCCAGTCCGCACGCGAGATATGGTCCGACGATCCGCACAAGGCCGCGCAGAAGGACACCGATGCCCGCTGGACGGTGAAAGTCGGTGGTAAGGTGCGCTATCGCCCGGACGGTACGCCGCTGTCGAGGATCGCGCTGCCGGTGTTCGGCTATAAAACCCCATGTCAGCATCGATCGCCGCTATGGCTTTATCCGCGCAGCGACGGTGACCAGCGCGGCGGCCGCCGACGGTAGAATGCTGCGCTACGTGATCAATCCGAACAACACCAGCAGCGAGGTCTGGGCCGACAGCGCCTATCGCTCGCGCCGCAACGAGACATGGCTGGCCGACGGGACGATGACCAGCCGCATTCATCGTCGCAAGCCGAAGAGCAAGCCGATGCCGCGAGCCAATGCTGCAAAGTCTGCCGTCCGCGCAAAGGTCGAGCACGTGTTCGCTCATCAGAAGAACCGCTACGGACTGTTCATTCGCACCATCTGTCCCAAGCGCGCCGAAGCGAAAATGACGCTCGCCAACTTTGCCTATAATTTCGACCGCCTGATCTTCCACGAAAAGCGGATGCCGACACGATGAGTCCGCCTGCAATCCAGGCATAGCGCCCCGAAACACGAAGAAATGGTCCCGAAGCTCTCGGGAGGGCGCCGGCAATAGGCCTTCTGACCACCGATCGCTGCTTTCGCCCATCACATCATGGTTTTTGCGGGTGTCCAGCTTACCAGAAACGCGGCTCGGCGTATTTACTGACCAGCACCTGCGCGACCAGTGCCTCGGTCGGCAGCCCGGCATCGCCAGGTGAATAGCTGCGATGGCCGAAGCGCATGCCGCCGTGCAAGTGCGCTGATGTTATCGACCGTTGCCATCTGCGCCACCAGCGACAGCTTCTCCTCCAGCGACCAATGCCGCCGACGGCCCTCACCGGTGAACACCTCGTATCGCTGAACCGTCTCCGGACTGGCTCCGGCACATGACCCCGACATAGCTCCAAGCCCCTCCCTCGCGAAAGCGCTCGCCTTCGGCGATCAGCCTGCTGCGTTCAACGTGGGGCCGAAACAGCGGTTGCCTACGCATCGCCGGAACCTTGGATTGTTTCGCCCGTCTTACCCGACTCATGGGTCTGACGGAAGATCACTTCCTGCTCCTCGCCAAAGCGCGCCCGCTAGACACGGATCCGCCGTCATGATGATCCTCGACGAACCAGCCGCTTGATTTCCTGCCCACGACCGCGCGGCAAAATTAGAATATCGCTTCCAGAAGCAACAATTGTGAGATCACTGACACCCATCATTGCGATCCGCATACCCTTGGCGCGAACGAGGCAGTTTCTGCTCTCTAGCGCGGTAACCTCCCCCACTAGTACATTACCAGCCGCGTCTTGTGGTGTGACTTCATAAAGCGCATCCCAGCTTCCCACGTCACTCCATTTCATATTGACAGGGGCAACCGCGACTTGGCTTGCCACTTCCATTACCGCGCAATCGATGGAATCTGCTGGTGAGCGCCGAAATGCAGCTGCGGCAGGGTAGATATGCCAGTGCTCCCGCCTGGCCCCGGCCATCGCCTCTCGCATTGCTCTCGAGATTGCGGGCGCGTTGCTCTCAAGCGCCGCAAGATAGGCATCGGCTCGAAATAGGAAAATGCCTCCGTTCCACGCGTAGCCTCCTTCCGCGAGCATAGCCCTCGCCCGCTCTAACTTAGGTTTCTCAATAAATTGGTCCGCCTCGCAAACCCCGTCTGCGAGGGTAGAACCAATCTTGATGTAACCGTAGCCGGTCTCTGGACCTTCCGGCGCGATGCCAAACGTTATTAGCCACCCCTCCTCAGCAAGCGGTAATGCGGAGCGGATGGCCTTGTGAAAGGACTCCACATCGCCGATCACATGATCGGAGGGCATGACCAACATACAGGTGTCGTTTTCGGCTTCTATGGCAGCCAACGCGATCGCCGGCGCGGTATTCCGAGCTACCGGTTCGAGTACCGTTTTCGACTCGCCAAAGCCAATTTCCGCAAGCTGCGCGTCGACTAACTGCACGTGCTCGCTACTCGCCACGATCAACGGAGCTGCGAAGCCGGGCCAAGTGGACACACGCTGGACAGTCAGCTGCAGCATTGTGCGCTCATCGGTGAGCGCTAGAAATTGTTTGGGTAGTTCCGGCCTCGACATCGGCCATAAGCGAGTACCGGAGCCGCCGGACAAAATCACCGGCAGGATCTTTGAACACACTGCATATCTCAGAGATGATGAATGAAGCCAGCAGCCTTCTTCGGTGAAGTGACGACTGTCAACCATGATGAACCGTGCCTGAGGGCCATGCTCGGGCGCTGCGGATGGTCGATGCAGAGCAGGCAGACCACCGATGTAGTGCTGCAGGCCCTGCACATGGCGATCTGGCGCCGCAAGCCGAAGCACCAGGTGCTGATCCACTCGGATCAGGGCTCGCAGTTTACCAGCATGGGCTGGGCTGCGTTCATCCGGGCGCACAATTTTGAGCACTCGAGGAGCCGGCGAGGCTGATTGCCATGACAATGCTGTGGTCGAGAGCTTCTTCTGGTCGCTGAAGCGCGAACGTATCCGGCGCCGCACCTACAAAACGCACGAAGAAGCCCGGCAGGACGTATTCGACTACATCAAGATGTTCTACAACCCGGTGCGCAAGCACGTCCGGAACGGGATGCTGTCACCCGTCGAGTTCGAACGGCAGCAGAGTTTGAAAGCGGAAGGCGCCCAGAAAACTAGGGGCTACTCAAACGGAAAACGCTATATGCGCCTCAGATGCGCCGCTCCCGGCTCGCGAGTTCCACGGCATCCCATGTTTGTTCTTGCGGCACTAGGAATGAATGCTACGGACATATAGATTTAAAGGAGGGCACATGGCCACCAATAAGATCGCGCTGATTACCGGGGTCACCGGCCAAGACGGCGCATATCTAGCCGAGTTTCTGTTGAATAAGGGCTACGAAGTCCACGGCCTAAAGCGCCGCTCGTCTTCGTTCAACACCGGACGTATCGAGGGAATTTATCGCGAACCGCACGAGCAAAATTCCCGATTTCATCTGCACTACGGCGACCTTACTGACTCGACTAATTTAATTCGTATCGTACAGCAAGTGCAGCCGACTGAGATTTACAACCTAGCTGCGCAAAGCCATGTAGCCGTTAGTTTCGAGACTCCAGAATACACTGCTAATGCAGATGCGATCGGTACTTTGCGACTGCTCGAGGCGATCCGTATTCTAGGCCTGGAAACGCGGACGCGATTTTACCAGGCATCCACTTCGGAGCTCTATGGTCTCGTCCAAGAAGTGCCCCAAAGCGAAACTACACCCTTCTATCCGCGCTCACCGTATGGCGTGGCAAAGCTGTATGCATACTGGATTGCGGTCAATTATCGAGAAGCGTACAGCATGCATGCCTCCAATGGAATTCTGTTTAACCACGAAAGTCCTTTGCGCGGCGAAACCTTCGTCACCCGCAAGATCACTCGTGCAGCTGCGGCTATTAAGCTCGGACGCCAGCGCAAATTATGGCTTGGGAATCTCGATGCGAAACGAGATTGGGGCCATGCCCGAGAATACGTGCGGGGCATGTGGATGATGCTTCAGCAGGACAAGCCCGATGATTATGTCCTTGCAACTGGCCATACAACGTCGGTTCGGGATTTTGTACAGTGGTCATTTGAGGACGTTGGAATCGAACTCGAATGGAGAGGAAAAGGGGAACAAGAAAAAGGAATTTGCGTGCGGACTGGCGAGTGTCTTATCGAAATTGACCCACGTTACTTTCGACCTACAGAAGTAGATTTGTTGATAGGCGATCCTACTAAGGCGCGACAGCAACTCGGCTGGGAACACCAGACGTCAGCGCGTGAGCTGGCGCGCGAGATGGTGCTTGCTGACTTGGAAGTGATGCGTAGCGCGCCAATCGGGACGGGGGCCTGATTTTCAATGGCTAAATTCGGCTTAGCAGGGAAAAGGGCTTTTGTCGCCGGACATCGTGGAATGGTGGGATCCGCCATCGTCCGCAGGCTGCGAGAGGAATCGTGTGAAATATTGGTGGCCGATCGAGCTGAGTTGGATCTGGTCAACCAGATGGAAGTCTGCACCTGGTTCGAGCAGAACAAACCCGACACGGTGTTCTTGGCAGCCGCTCGGGTGGGCGGAATCCAAGCCAATACATCGTATCCGGCGGATTTCATATATGACAATTTGATGATCGAGGCGAACGTCATTGAGGCCGCCCGTCGCACAGGCGTCTCGAAGCTCTTGTTTCTAGGCTCGTCGTGCATCTATCCTAAGATGTCGCCGCAGCCTATTAGCGAAGATGCGTTGCTGAATGGGCCACTAGAACCTACCAATGAGTGGTACGCTATCGCCAAAATTGCGGGCATTAGGCTCGCCCAAGCGTACCGTCGCCAACACGGATGCGATTTCATCTGCGCCATGCCAACCAACCTGTATGGCCCTGGCGACAACTACGACCTTCAGAACAGCCACGTCCTTCCCGCCTTGATCCGTAAGGCGCATCAAGCAAAGATAGCAGGGGATGCGGTCTTTGAAATCTGGGGAACGGGAAGGCCGAGGCGCGAGTTTTTGCACGTTGATGATTTAGCTAATGCTTGTGTCCACTTGATGCAGAACTACTCCGAAGAGATGCATATAAATGTGGGGTCAGGAAAAGATATCTCTATTTCCGCATTGGCGTTGTTGGTAGCGGATGTCGTCGGGTTCAGGGGAACGATCCGCTACGACTCAAGCAAGCCGGACGGGACCCCGCGTAAGCTGATGGACAGCTCTCGTATACATGCAACTGGATGGCGGCACCGCATCGGGCTTCGTCAGGGAATCGAGAGCGCATACCGCGACTTCCTGAACGCAGCGAAAGGCAAATCCGGAACACCCGATCAGACAGGTGTGTGGCGGGGCCCTGCGGGCTAGCGAAAACCTGATATAATCATGTCTCGGTTTAGGCCGCGCTGCTTCGACCGTGCGACATCGCTTGGCGGTGCATGGACAAGCAGAATCGAAATTCCAACGCGAATGAGAACTAAAGCCCGTGAGTACGAAGACGAAAAAATATCCCAACGTCGATCCGAGCCTTGATTCGGTAGATGTCGGCTCGATTCGAAGGGGGATATTTTTCCACTTTGATGCCAACGAGCTGTTGGCGACTCTGTTACTCGTTGTTTCGACTAACCTTCTTTCGTTAGAAAGTCCACTCGAAGCTTTTAGCCCAGGACGCTCCGCCGGAGTCTCACTCCTGTTTTCATGCGGCGCTATCATATTAAGCTTCGCTTTTCTTAAGCGGTTGAGAAACTATCCCGGCGTAGGCCAGCTGCATTATGTTTTGCCAGTGTTTCTGGCATCATACGGAACGGCGATCGCTGCCATTCTGATCCTACGTCTTAACTATAGCATATTTGTGTTAATATTAAGCTTAGTGATGACAGTTTTAGCGCAGGGTTGTTTCCTGCTAGCGCGTGATCGGCTAATTCCGAAAGTTAAGTATTTCATAGTGGAAGGAGGACGAACGGCTGATATCGTTTTGCCAAGCGCTATCGAGGTCTTGCGTCCTGACAAACCCGCAATCCCCGAGGACCCCAATGTAGCTATTGTTGCGGACTTGCACTATGATCACAGCGCTCAATGGCTGCGGGTGTTTGCTCAAGCAGCCCTGCGCGGCGTCCCAGTATATCATGTCACTGAGGTGATCGAGACCATTACCGGCCGAGTACAAATTGATCATCTTTCGGAAAATCATTTTGGTTCTCTTCTTGTAATAGGTGCGTACTCCGCCGCCAAGCGCATTGTTGACATAATAGTAGCAGTAGTTTTGTTATTATTGTTAGCACCATTGTTTTTTGTCGTTGCGTGCTCGATTAGATTGCAATCAAAAGGCCCGGTATTTTTCAGGCAGATGCGCGTCGGGTTCCGAGGCAAGATATTTGAGGTGATAAAGTTTCGTACTATGTACACTCAGGATGCATCAGCCGACGATCGAGCGACCGCGATGACCAGTCAAGACGATGATCGGATCACCGCAGTGGGTCACTTTCTTCGAAGGTCCCGTATCGACGAACTGCCTCAGCTCATCAACGTCTTGCGCGGCGAAATGAGTCTAATCGGCCCACGTCCCGAAGCACTGGCACTTTCGAGATGGTATCTAAGCGAAATACCGTTCTACGAATATCGCCACATCGTGCGGCCCGGAATTACTGGATGGGCGCAAGTCAATCAAGGGCATGTGACCGATCTTACCGACGTTCGGGAGAAGCTGCATTACGATTTCTTCTACATAAAGAATTTCTCTTATTGGCTGGATTTTCTTATTTTAATAAGAACAGTGAATACCATCTTTACTGGGTTTGGCGCCAAATGATACCCGGCATTTGGAGACTGCCGAAGTGAGCCGCCTTTATGTATATATGTTCACCGCAATTGTGGTATTCGGCTCGTTGGGAACTGCTTTTTTGAAGCAGGTCGGCGTACTGAACTTTTCTTTCTTTATATCCACACCGCCTTCGTCGGAACTATACTACCTTGCCGTGCTGTACTGCGTTACGTATGCAGTTGGACTTCTTTTATTTCGCCGGTTTTTGGGCCTTTATAGGGAGGTGGAATTGATCGGCACGGCGCGCATAACGCTTCCGCCGAAAATTGTGTCTGCCCTAGTTTTCGGCTCTTGCGCTTACGCACTATTCTATGTCTGGTTAGAGGCCGACTTGTTGACTGAGCGTTTGACGTTTCGGCACTCCGGCAACGAAATTTTCATGCGTATCAGTCTGGTCATATTTTTGGCCGGAATATTCGCAGTTTCAATCCGGCCAACCTTTGGCCGAGTTTTACCCTTAGCGCTGCTTTTGTTCGCCGCGACACTGTATCCCGCAGCTGGGGCGGGACGGATGGTCGCCATTCCCTTTCTGATTGCAGCCGCCACGATGACTTACAATGGATACCGTGTACTAGGGGCAGGATTCGGCCTAGCTTCAGTCGTTGCGTTGTCGGCTGCGTTTAGCGCGCGAGCCTTTCCGTCGTTTGAGTATTTCTGGAGCACATTCTCGCAGACGTTGTTCAGTTTTGACCCCGTTCGGGTTGTTAGGCCGTCTTTACAGAATTCCTTTCCCGGCTTGGACACTATGAATGTCGTGCTAGGGAAGTCGGATCGCATCTTTGGCGCGTCATTTCAGGATTTAATTGATTTCACGTTGTATTACTCACCTGCGCCGTCATTCCTGTTTCCCGATAGATTCTTTAGTCACAGCAGCCTAAACGGGCTGCTAGGAATAAATCGGTATGCGGTCGGAATTAATACGGATCTGTATTCTGAATCTATTCTGTGGTTTGGATATTCAGGCGTGATACTGGTGCCATTTCTATTGGCAGCGATGACGTGCGGATCATTTGCCGCATCGCGCACCATTTTCAAGGTTTCCTCTTATAAATCGCAGCTAGTCGGCGCTATTCCAGTTATTTGGATGCTTGTTGGTGGAATGGTCTTTTCATTGCGCGCGGGATCACGCTTCGTGTGGGCTATTATAATCGTTGCATTGCTTTTAAAGGCGTTACGTGCGCTTTCCGGCGGGAGCGGGGACGGCCGTCTGATTGCAGCGCCTGAGCAAACGAAATGAAGCGGATGCGAGTAGTAGAATGTATTGCGTCGCTGCACGAACGAGCAGCAGGCACAACCGTGTACTTTCAGCGGATGATGGAGTTGCTCCCGGGGAGCGATATCGAGGCCATAGTGCTATCCACCGGAGCGCCAGCGCCTGACGTACCCGGACAATATTTCGCCACCGACTTTTCCGGTTGCCCGTGGGTAGCGGCCATGCGGCCGAGCCGCGCGCTTAGAGAGGCGATGTTGATGGAGGCTCGCCAGGCCGACCTAATTCACTCCCATGGGATGTGGCTCTTGCCCAACGTGTATCCCGGGCATGCTGCGGTTGCCGCCAATGTACCTCTCGTAATCAGCCCCCACGGAATGTTGGGGAGGGAGGCGCTCCGGTTTTCGGCATTCAAAAAGATGGCGTTTTGGGCGGTTTTCCAGCGCCGTGCGGCCGCGGCGGCAACTTGCTGGCACGCAACTAGCGAAAAGGAAGCAGAAGAATTGAGGGCGTTCGGAATTGATGCGCCGATAGCGATCATGCCTATCGGCGTCGACTTTCCCGCTCTCGCAGGTCGTTCGGTTCGTAGACAAGAAGTGTTGTTCCTCGGGCGCCTCCACCCGATAAAGGGGATCGACGCTCTGCTGCGAGTGTGGCCAGGCGTGGCTGCGCAGTATCCCGATTGGACGCTTCGCATCGTGGGGCCCCGAGACGATGCTGCCGAACGATATCGAGCGAGAGCAGAAGCGGCCTTGATCCCTAACCTGGTCTTCGACGACGCGGTATACGGCCAAGAAAAGTGGAATTGTTATCGTTCGGCCGCTCTTTTTGTATTACCGACTCAGAATGAAAATTTCGGTGTTACTATTTCAGAAGCATTGGCTGCGGAAACGCCTGTGATCTGCAGCGACGGTGCCCCTTGGGAAGGTCTCCGGGAAAACCGCGCCGGTTGGTGGATTCCCCAGACGGATGACGCGTTAAGATCTGCGCTGTGCGCCGCCATTGCGCTCCCAGATAGCGAACGACGTTCTATGGGTCGCCGGGGTAGGGAATGGATGCTCAGGGATTTTAGCTGGGAGGCGGTTGTTGCGCAAACGCGGGACCTTTATGCGTGGATTGGTCGAGGAGCCCCGCGACCAGATTTTGTGTACGCATAACCGTGCGCAGCTAAGCGATGTGCTCGGTAGCCGCCATTCGACCCTACAGGATTGAATTTTGACCAATTCCGCTACTCAGCCAATGTCGCGAACTCCCAGCGAGAATCTTCGGCCACCCGACTTGCCCGATCGCATTTACCGCACGATTTGGGCCGTTGTATGGCTATTGTTGTTTCGCCCTTCGCCGGCACCATTGCATTGGTGGCGTAGAGTGCTGCTGCTCGCCTTCGGTGCAAAGATTGCGAGCGCGACGACTATTTATCCAACTTCGAAAATTTGGGCGCCCAATAGACTTGTCATGGAACCCGGCAGTTGTCTCGGACCCGCTGTAGACTGCTATAATGTCGCTCCAATTTATTTGGAAAGTGATTGCGTCATAAGTCAGAGAGCCTACCTGTGCACAGCTAGTCACGATGTCGATGATTGCTCTTTTGCTTTGGTTGGCGCCCCGATAACCATTGGCAAGGGCGCGTGGGTGGCCGCTGCAGCTTTCGTTGGTCCTGGTGTTCGAGTCGGCGATCGCGCGGTTGTGGCCGCCTGCGGGGTCGTCACCAAAGATGTGCCAGCTGCTTGGATAGTCGCCGGCAATCCGGCACAGCCAGTGCGCCAGCGTCAGGGAAGCGATAGCGCATGACCCGCGGTAACCGATCGAGCAAACTGACTGGGATCGTAATCACATTAAACGAAGAGATGCATATCGAGCGCTGCTTGGGATCTTTATCGGGCCTCTGCGATCACGTGCTCGTGGTCGACTCTGGATCTAGTGACAGCACGGTCGCGATATGCCGCGCCATGGGGGCGGAGGTGATTCACAATCGCTTCGTCACGCATGCGGCGCAGGTTAACGCGGGCATTGATTATTTAACTGCTGATGATAGCCGCTGGCTGCTTAGAATTGATGCCGACGAATATCTTAATCGGCATCAACACGAGCAGGTTCGCGTAGCTCTGGCCGCAGCGCCGCAGCACGTAGCAGGGCTCGAACTTCGCCGACACATCGTGTTTCTCGGCCGGCGTCTTCGCTGGGGCGGGTTAGAGCCAAGTCCGCAGTTGCGGCTCTGGAGATGCGGCCGAGGGAGGTCGGAACAGCGTTGGATGGACGAACATATTGTCGTTGAAGGTGCTGTACGTACCACGACAATTGATCTCTTCGACGAAAATCTTAATAACATTTCTTGGTGGACCGACAAGCACAACCGGTACGCGAGTCGGGAGGCCGTGCAAATTTTGATGCATTCTACTCGGAAGCCCGGTTGCACCGAAAGGTTGGGGCGCATGGCGGCGCTTAAGCGCATCCTGAAAGAAAAGGTCTACAACAATTTGCCGCTTGCAGCGCGCGCGTTCGTGTACTTTTTCTTTCGCTACATAATGTTGCTCGGCTTTCTCGATGGGATGCCGGGCCTATTTTTCCACTTTCTACAAGGGTGCTGGTATCGAGTCTTAGTAGATTCGAAGGTGTTCGAGGTGCGTTGCGCTATGACTAAGGGTCTGTCCCGGCGTGATGCAATTCTCGCGCGCCTAGGCATCGACATTGGTGCCGAAGATGGGCGCTAGAGTTATATTTTGCAATCGCTTCTTTTGGCCAGACGAGAGTGCTACCGCTCAAATATTATCGGACGTCGCATTTGACCTCGCGGCCCGCGGACAGCCGGTTACGGTGGTCACGAGCCAATTGTCGTACAGCGATCCAAAACGCCATCTCGCTGCGCGCGAGGAGGTTGCAGGTGTCCAGATCCTACGCGTAAGAACATGGGGTGGAGGACGGCAAGCGCTTCTCGCCAAGGCCGCACATTTCGTGACCTTTTACATGGCCGCCTCGACCGCAGCATGGCGCGAGGTGAGGCGAGGCGATGTGCTCGTGGCCAAGACTGATCCTCCGCTTCTTTCAATCCCGATGATGCTAGTGGCCCGCATGCGCGGTGCCAAGTTCGTTGTCTGGATTCAGGATCTTTACCCTGAGCTCGCCGGAAGGCTAGGTGTCGCTATAGCGAGAGGATTGACGGGGCGATTCTTGGCAATGCTACGGAATAAGAGCTTAAAGGCTGCCAGTGCCAATGTCGTGATCGGAAAGCGCATGCTATCCATCTTGTGTTCACAAGGTGTGCGGGAAGATCAGATTGTGATGATCCCGAACTGGACTGCTGACAGAGCGCTTTTGCCCAACGCATCTGGGCATCAGTCGCTGCGAAAAGAATGGGGATTTGCCTCGTCCGACACCATAGTTGGTTATTCCGGCAACCTCGGGCGTGCGCACGACGTCGATACAATCCTACACGCGGCAAAAGAATTACAGTTAAGTGGTCGTAGTGATATTCATTTTCTTTTTGTAGGTGGCGGAAAAACGCGCGAATATCTCTATCAGAGAGCCTCTACCCTTGGATTGGGTAACATCGCGTATAGACCGTATGTTGAACGCTCGCGACTTGGGGAGTCGATGGCGGTTGCCGATATTCATTGGCTTAGCCTTAAGCCTGATCTTGAAGGCATGATCGTCCCGAGTAAGTTTTACGGAATCGCGGCTAGCGCCCGCCCGGCGATCTTCGTTGGGTCGCCGACGGGCGAGATCGCGGAACTACTAGAAAAACACGGCGCTGGTTTGACCTGCCCCGTGGGCAATTCAGCGTTGCTTGCACAGCAGATAGTGCAACTCGCGGACGATCCGGAGTTCCGCACTCGCTTGGGTCGCAATGGGCGGCGCGCAATCGATGAGAGCTTGAACCAAAGAGTTTCAACGTCCGCGTGGGCATCGTTGATTAACCGATTGGTTTCCCAGATGGACACCCGCAAAAACTTATGGCGGGATAGCGCGTGAAGTGATTCACTGGCCTTTCGCGGTTGGTAGGCGTTGGGATGCATCAGAAGACCCTGTTCGGATTGAGCGAACAGCTTGATTTGCTGAGCCGGCACGGCGATCCGCTGGAGGTTCTGGATCGGACGGTGGATTTTGACCGTATCCGTCCGGTTCCTACCGCGGCGTTTGGGCCTTGAAGCGGGCGGCGAGTTCGGGATCGTCGACGAAGTCATCGAGGAAGTCGTGCCAGGTTTCGGTCGTACGGCGGGCTTCCCTGAGCATGTCGCTCAGTTCTTCGACGCCGTCGTCGGTTAGCGCGGTGATGGCTTCGTCGGGACCGGTGTAGACACTGATAATGGCGCCGTATGTCAGGTTGTCGTCATTCCAGACGATCGCTTGCAGCAACTCCGCGTCCTCGCCCAGCATCCCGGCGACATAGTCGAGGGAGCGGACGTGGGTGATGGCGGCCATCAGGCGGCCAGCGCTGGCGAGACGGTCAGCGGTGCCCAATTCCAGGGCAACAGCTCGTCGATCCGGTTGATCTTGTGATCGTGAATGCGGTCGAGCACGTCGGCGAGGTACGCCTGCGGATCGAGACCGTTCATCTTGGCGCTTTCGATAAGCGTCATTGCCCGCACCAAGGTCTCGGCGCCTGTCTCGGCACCGACGAAGAGCCAGTTACGCCTTCCCAGGCCAATGGGCCGCACAGCGCGCTCGGCGGTATTGTTGTCGATGGCAACGTGCCCGTCCTCGACGAACAGGCAGAATGCGGGCCAGCGACCCAGCCCATAGCGAAAGGCACTGGCCAGGTCGCCCTTGGCCGGGATGCGGGCGAGTTGCTGCTCGGCCCAGACACGCAGTGCGTCGAGCTTTGGCTTGCTACTCCTGGCGCACGGCCCGCCGAACGTCGGCGGGCTTGCCGGCGATCTCGCGCTCGATGTCGTACAGCTGGCCGATACGATCGAGCGCCTCGCGCGCTATCGGGGACTTGTTCGCCTTCCAGATGTCGTGAAAATCCCGCCGCAGGTGCGCGAAGCAGGCAGCTTCCCGGAAGCGCGGCTTTCCGTCCACGCTGGGTTCGTACAGCTTGGCATATCCCTTGTAGGCGTCGGCCTGGAGAATGCCGCTCGCGTCGCGAAGGTGGTTTTGCACATGCTCCGCCTTCCAGTTGGGAGCAAAGCGATAGACCACACCCGGCGGCGCCGGCCCGTTCCACGGGCGTTGATCGCAGACATACCCCCAGATCCTGCCTTGCTTCACCCCCTTGCCGAGGCCCTTGGCGCGTCTCGTATGATCGAGCACCCGGATCGGCATATCGTCGGCATGGATGATGTCACTGGCCAGAACGGCGGTCTCGATCCGCTCGATCAGGGGCTGCAGCGTTCGCATGGCCCTTCCGCACCAGTCAGCCAGTGTGCT
The DNA here is from genome assembly GCF_032229225.1 of Stakelama saccharophila. Taxonomy (NCBI): domain Bacteria; kingdom Pseudomonadati; phylum Pseudomonadota; class Alphaproteobacteria; order Sphingomonadales; family Sphingomonadaceae; genus Stakelama; species Stakelama saccharophila. The sequence continues at coordinate 104,323 of NZ_CP135076.1, read as the reverse complement.
GCGGGGAATGTCGGCACCCATGCGGGCGAGGATCTCGTTCTGCCGGTAGAGCGGCAAATGATCGTCGAACTTCGAGACGAGTACGTGAGCAAGCAGACTGCTTCCGGCCATGCTGCCGGGGATCGGGCGGCTCGGGGCGGGCACCTGCACCATCTTCTCGCAGCAGCGGCAGGACTTTTTCGGGCGCGCCATCTCGATGACCTTCAGCCTGGCGGTGATCATCTCGATGATTTCGCTGACGTCCTCGCCGACGAGGCGTAGCTCGCCCCCACAATCGGGACAGGTGCTGCCCGGGTCGAGTTCCTTGCGCTCGCGCGGCGTGTCCGGCGCGACGCGCGGGCGCCGGGCCGCGGCGCGTGCGCTGACGGCAGGCGCGGGCGTCTCATTCTCGTCGGCATCACGCGTCGCGGTGACACTTTGCGCCGTGGCGACGAGGATATCCTCCAGCGCGAGCTGGACGCCCGCAAGAACGTCTCGCGCAAATCGCCATAGGATGATTCAGTGACGGCGAAACATTTGGGGGTGCCGCCATGAATCCCCAGTCGCTGTTCAGCCTGAACGATCATCTTGCCGCCTTGAGCAAGGAGGGAGATGAAAGCCTTTGACGGTCAGCTGCGGAAGAAGGGTTATTTGATTCGAGGTTTTCAGGCATTGGGAGGCGTTGGATGGCGGCAGCGATTGGGGTTCGAACTGATTACACGTCGGCGGATTTGCGTCGGTTTGCGCGGCGATGTGGTGATGGGGACCAAGTTCGGCGGTTGTTGGCGGTAGCGCTGATCCTGGGCGGCGGCAGTAGAAGCGAGGCGGCGAAGGTTGCCGGTGTCACGCTGCAGATCGTGCGCGACTGGGTGTTGCGGTTCAATGATGGTGGCCCCGAAGGACTGGCGACGCGCAAGGCACCGGGCCGCGCCTCGATCCTGAACGACGAGCAGCGTGCCCGGCTTGCGGAAATCGTCGAGGCGGGGCCGATCCCGGCGGCGCATGGCGTTCTTCGCTGGCGGCTTGCGGATCTGGCCGAGTGGGTATGGGACGAGTTCGGTCTGTCGGTCACGCTGCACACCCTGGGACGTGAGCTTCGCGCGATGGGCGGAGCAGCCCAAGGTTCCAGCGATGCGAAGCATCGTTGGAAAGGCTGCGGAGGGTATCGCAAGCTCTCGGCGCGCCCTCGTCACCGCGGTCAGAAGAGTGATGACATTGCTATTTTTAAAAAGGTTTCGCCGCCCGTCTGGCGCAGATCAAGCGTCAGCTCCCGAAAGGAACGCCAGTAGAACTGTGGTGGCAGGACGAAGCCCGCGTCGGCCAGCAGACCAAGCGTACCCGGCGCTGGGCGAAACGCGGGACGCGCCCCTCAGCGCTGAAGGATCAGCGGCGCTCCTCGGCATGGATCTTTGGGGCGATCTGTCCTGCCGACGGCAAAGCCGCCGGCCTCGTCATGCCCAGGTGCAATAGCGAGGCGATGAGCATGCATCTGGAGGAGATCGCTGTCCACGTCGCTCCCGGCGCGCACGCCGTCGTCATCGTCGATCAGGCGGGATGGCATGGCTCGGCCGAACTCGTCGTGCCGCCCAACATCACGCTGGTGCCGTTGCCGCCCAGATGTCCGGAATTAAACCCGATCGAGAACGTGTGGCAGTTCATGCGCGACAACTGGCTCTCCAACCGCATCTTCAAATCATACGACGATATCGTCGACCATTGCTGCCACGCCTGGAATAAACTCGTCGATCAGCCTTGGCGCATCATGTCCCTCGGCCTGCGCCAATGGGCGCATGGGTTCTGATCAATGCACCTTGGTATCAGCCCCATCGACTTCGAACGCGAAGCTGGAGTAGCCTGATTTAGCTTATCTCGGCGTCCATCAAACCGGCAGCAGGCCGACCATTCAAACTTTACCCCAAATTGATGTTTCCCTATAGGCGCTCGGAAGCTTTGGTCGGACCTCCTAATTATGCTTATGCGTACCTCCCTTCTTTTAATAACGATTGTCGGTGCGCTGGCCGGTTGTGCCCAGCCGCAGTTGCCGCGGCCGAGCGCAGATTTGTCGGTGGTTAATAGCGCCTCGTTGCCGCCCCCGACCCGGTCCGATTTAACGGCGGCCGATCGTCCTGCGTTGATCGGCCCGCTCGACACGATTGAGGTCAGCGTCTTTAACGTACCTGAGCTCAGTCAAGAAATACAGGTGGATGCTGGCGGGCGTATCTCAATGCCGCTGATCGGCACTATTGACGCGCGAGGCAAGACTGCCCGGGAACTCGCCCAGGCTATCGAAGCTGCTTTGCGCGGAACCTATGTTCGCGATCCCGACGTGACTGTGAACATCAAAAGCTCTGTGAGTCAGGTCGTCACCGTCGACGGGCAGGTTACAGAGCCTGGTCTGTATCCCGTGACCAATCAAATGACGCTGATGCGCGTAATTGCCTCAGCCAGAGGCTTGTCCGAATTCGCCAACGCCAATGACGTCGTCATCCTTCGGACCGTGGGCGATCAACGGATGGCCGGACTCTATAATCTCGAGGCGATCCGCAATGGCGCATATGCCGATCCGCCAATTTATGCCAATGACGTGGTTGTTGTCGGAGATTCGCCGCAACGCCGCATGTTCAGGGACGTAGTGTCGCTCGCGCCGTTGCTGGCTGCGCCGCTCGTGGCAATCTTACGGTAGTGCTGAATATGAATTCACTCTCATCCGACCTTCGGCCTGATATGGTCGCGGGGGCACCAGTTCCGGATGCTGTTGGAACTGGCACGGCTAATTCTTCGGTCGTGCAGCAATATATCCGAATCGCGATGCGGTGGCGTTTCGTCATTGCCGGCGTGGTTGCGGCGTGTATCCTGCTGGGGCTGATCGTGACCTTGCTGATGACGCCCAAATATACCGCAACCTCGATGATCGAGATCGCGCGGGAGGGCGAGAAGGTCACGAGCTTTCAGGGCGTGGAACGCGACGTCAGCGTTGCCGATCAGGAATTTTATCAGACGCAATATGGGCTTCTGCGATCGAGGTCGCTGGCAGAGCGCGTTGCCGTTCAGCTCAAGCTTGTGAACGATCCGGAGTTCTTCTCGCTCTTTGGCGTGGAGGGCGGCGATGATCCTGCCTTTGCGATGGAGAACGGCCAGTATGCGGCGTCCGGCCGTGCCGAGCGCCAGCGCCAGGCCGGGCAGATCCTGCTGGATCATCTCAGTGTCGATCCCGATCGCATGTCGCGGCTCGTGGATATCAACTTCACCAGTCCCGACCCGCAATTCTCGGCCAAGGTGGCGAACGCTTGGGGGAACAATTTCATCACGTCCAACCTGGAGCGCAAGGCGCAGGCCACGTCCTACGGCCGCGACGTGTTGAAGAAGCAGTTGGCGCAGTTGAAGGATCGCCTCGATGAATCGCAGCGTCGGCTCGTCAATTACGCTTCATCGGAAAAGATCATCAATCTTCCCGCGCAAGGGAATGGAGAAGCCGAGCGGTCCATGGTCGCCGACGATCTGGCGGCGCTCAACGCGGAGCTTGCGCGAGCGACAGCAGAGCGGATTTCGGCCGAGGCGCGCTACCAGCGGGTGGGGGGCGGTGGCGCGTCGACCCAGGCGCTCGACAACCAGGCGATCAACAGCCTGCGGCAGCGCCGCGCCGAACTCGCCGCGCAGTACGAACAACTGATGACGCAGTTCGAGCCGGCCTATCCACGGGCCAAGGCGATCAAGGCGCAGATCGACGAACTCGACCAGAGCATCGCTGCCGAGGAGAGCCGGGTTTCCAGCTCCCTGCAGGCCGATTACCGACAGGCGTTGCAGCGTGAAAACGTTTTGCAGGCGAAGGTCGACGCGCTCAAAGCGCAATATCTGGACCTTCGGCGTCGCAGCATCCAGTACAATATCTATCAGCAGGAAGTGGACACGAACCAGGCGCTCTATGACGGCGTGCTCCAGCGCTACAAGGAGATCGGCGTCGCGGGCGGTGTGGGCGTGAACAACATCTCCGTGGTCGACACCGCGGATGTGCCGCAGGTGCCATCGAGCCCGCGGCTGCTGGTAAATCTGGCGATTGCTCTGCTCGCCGGGCTGGGGCTTGGTGCCGGGCTTGCGCTGGTATTGGAGCAACTGTCCGAATCGATCGACGACCCGGCCGAGGTCGAGCGGCGGCTCGGGCTGTCGCTCCTGGGATCGGTGCCGAAGGTTGAGCGCCAGACGCCGCGCGAGGCGCTGCTCGATCGGCGGTCGGAACTGGTCGACGCCTATCTGGCGATCCATACCAATCTGCGCTTCACGACCGACCACGGCGTTCCGCGGTCCCTCCTGGTCACGTCGACCCGGCCGGCGGAGGGCAAGTCGATCACGGCACTTTCGCTCGCCACCATGCTGGCGCGTGCCAATCGATCGGTCATCCTCGTCGATGGCGATATGCGCTCGCCGTCCGTGCACCATCTCGGCGGGGTCGATCACGATCGCGGCTTGAGCAACTTCCTCGCCGGGGAAGATGCGGTCGATCCGCTGATATTCCGGATCGAGGACCTTGGCATCGCGGCGATGACGGCCGGACCGATTCCGCCCAACGCGGCGGAACTCCTCACCGGAAATCGGATGGCGTTGTTGATTACACGTCTTCTGGAGGCCTACGATCATGTCGTGGTCGATTCGCCGCCGGTCATGGGGCTTGCGGACGCTCCGCTCATCGCCGGGCAGGTGGAAGGCGTCGTCTATGCCGTCGAGTCGCATGGTATTCGCTCGAGCGTCGTGAAGACTGCGCTGGGTCGTCTGAATGCCGCCAATGCTCATATTATCGGCGGTGTTCTGACCAAGTTCGAGGCGCGCAAGGCGCATTACGGCTATGGCTATGAATATGGCTACGGTTACGGCCGCGATAAAGACGACACGGAGGCCTGAACGTGCCCAAGCGGCGGCGCCCTTTGATGCATCGCTCGCCTGTTGAATGGGCCGTCAGAGGGCTGGTCGCCCTTGCCTTCGTGATCTTCGGTTATTTCGCGCTGCTTCAGCCGCTGGCCCTCAAGGCGAGGCATTCCTCGGCTGCACAAGCCTATCGGATCGCACCGTGGGACGCGCGGATCGGTGCGGCATATGCGCGCAGCCTGGTGGTGCCCGACGCCGATCAGAGCCAGCTCGCCGCCGCCGCCGACATTGCCCGCGACGTCTTGTTGCGGGACGCCGCCGCCACCGATGCGGTAATCGCGCTCGGCCTGGCGGCCCAGATCGAAAACCGGGTGGATGCCGCCCGCACGGCCTTCCATTATGCCGAGCGCCTGTCGCGGCGGGAGTTGCAGACGCAGCTCTGGGCGATTGTCGATCTCGCCGGGCAGGGCGATATTCCGGGCGTCATCCGGCAATATGACATTGCGCTGCGCACGGCGCCTGGCGCGGCATCGGAGCGCCTGTTTCCTGCCCTGTCGTCGGTGCTTTCGGATCCGCAGGTCAGGCGGCTGCTGGTGGAGCGGCTCGGGCGGGATCCGGCATGGCGCGACAGGTTCCTCGGCTATGCGGCACGCGATGGGGAGGACCCCGAAGCCGCACAGCAACTTTTTACGGCTCTGGACCGCGCGCACGTTCCCGTCCCCGAGCCCGCAAAGGTGGGGCTGATCTCCTCGCTAATCGCGGCGGACAAGTGGGATTCGGCCTGGTCCTACTATCAAACGCTGCATCCACAGGCGAACCGTGCGTCCTCGCAGGACCCGGATTTCCGCTACCGGCCGAAATATCGCTCGCTGTTCGATTGGGTGCCGGTGGCCCAATCCGGCATCGCCGCCACGATCGGCAGCGGTGGAGATGGCGGTGTGTTCACCTTCTCGACGCCGCCCGGTGTCGGCGGGACGGTGCTCCGGCAAATGGAAGTGCTTCCTCCCGGCGAGTACGTCGTCGAAGGCGTGAGCGAGCGCATCGACCAGCCAGACGTTTCCCGGCCCTATTGGCAGTTGAGCTGCTATCATGGCAGCGAATTGGGACGCGTCGAACTCCCCAATTCGGACCGGAACGGCGGTCGCTTTTCCGGGCGCTTCATGGTTCCAGAAGATTGTCCGGCGCAGGTTCTCACGCTCGTCACGCGCGCGTCGGACGACATCGCCGGGGTCGAAGGACAGATAGCGCACGTGCAAATCCGGCCCGCAGGAGAATGATGATGGTCTTGCAACGCTCCGCGAGCATCCGGAAATGGCGGATCGTTCTGATATCCGCCGCCGTCGGCCTGACCCCGCTGGCGGCGCACGCACAAGTCGCGCCGACCGAGACGGGTGATGCCCCCGTGGGCGAGGTGGGCCAGCGACTGAGCCGTTCCGACCTCGCGGAAAGCGGTATCGCGTCGCCGATGGCGCGAATCGACAACCGCATTCGAAACAGGGTGCAATCGCGTATCCGCAACCGGATCGACCGGAACTACGATCCGCTCGCGAACGCGACGTCGCCGTTCCGGGTGGCAAGCGAAGAGGCAGAGAATACGAGGCGCATCGGTCGCTAACCCCTCGCGGTGGAGCTGTTTCGGCCGGTGCTGCGGACCCGAATATCAGGTGATCCTCGGTAGCGCGGATCAGCCATCGGGGCCGCGGCCCAGCCAATCGGTAAAGTGCAACCGGCCGGGACGCGCAGGTCTGCCCGGCCGCGCAGCGATTCGCATTTGCGATTCCGCGGCGCACAAGGCAGATGCCGGTGCATCATGACCGACACCGATCTCCGCTCCGCCGCTCTCGAGTCCAAGGCCTGGCCGTTTGAAGAGGCGCGCAAGCTCCTGAAACGCTATCCGCAGGGAAAGCCGGGCGGCGAGGCGATCCTGTTCGAAACCGGCTATGGGCCCTCGGGCCTGCCGCATATCGGCACCTTCAACGAGGTGCTGCGCACGACGATGGTGCGCCACGCCTTCGAAACGCTGTCGGACCAGAAGACACGCCTGGTCGCCTTTTCGGACGATATGGACGGGCTCCGCAAGGTGCCGGACAACGTGCCGAACCAGGCAATGCTCGCCGAGCATCTCGGCAAGCCGCTGACCGCGATCCCGGATCCGTTCGAAAAGTATGAGAGTTTCGCGCATCACAACAACGCGATGCTGCGCGACTTCCTCGACCGCTACGGCTTCGATTACGAGTTCGTGTCCTCGACCGAGCGTTATACCTCTGGCGCGTTCGACGATGCGCTGCGGAACGTGCTCGCCAACTATCCGGCGATCATGGACATCATGCTGCCGACGCTGCGCGCGGAGCGGCAGGCGACCTATTCGCCGGTGCTGCCGATCAGCCCGAAATCGGGCGCCGTGCTGCAGGTTCCCGTCGAAGTCGTCGATGCCCAGGCCGGCCTCGTCCGTTTCGAGGACGAGGGCGAGACGATCGAACAGTCGATCCTGTCGGGCGGCGCCAAGCTGCAGTGGAAGGTCGACTGGGCGATGCGCTGGGTCGCGCTCGGCGTCGATTACGAAATGTACGGCAAGGACCTGACCGACAGCGGCGTGCAGTCCGGCCGCATCGCCAGGGTACTCGGCGGCCGCCGTCCCGAAGGGCTGATCTACGAGATGTTCCTCGACGATAAGGGCGAAAAGATCTCCAAGTCGAAGGGCAACGGCCTCAGCCTCGACGAGTGGCTGACCTATGGCTCGCAGGAGAGCCTGGCCTTCTACATCTACCGCGAACCGCGCAAGGCAAAGCAGCTTCATATGGGCGTCATCCCGCGCGCGGTCGACGAATATTGGCAGTTCCGCGCCGCCTGGCCCGACCAGGACGTGTCGAAAAAGCTCGGCAACCCCGTCCATCACATCCACAATGGCCAGGTGCCGGCGGAAACATCGCCCGTGACGTTCGGGCTGCTCCTCAACCTCGTCGGGGTGATGGGCGATGCGACCAAGGATCAGGCGTGGGGCTATCTCGCCAATTACGTGCCCGATGCCAGTGCGGACGAATATCCCGCGCTCGATTCGCTGATCGACTATGCGCTCGCTTATGGCCGCGACTTCGTGGCGCCGACGCTGCATCGCCGCGCACCGGCGGGCGAGGAGGTTGCGGCGCTGCGCGACCTAGACGCGGCGCTGGCGGCACACCAGCCCGGCGGCGATCCGGCGGCCGACATCCAGAACCAGGTCTATGAGATCGGCAAGGCCCATTTCGGCAAGGAGCGGCTGCGCGACTGGTTCAAGGCGCTGTACGAGACGCTATTGGGCTCGTCCCAGGGGCCGCGCATGGGCAGCTTCATCGTGCTCTACGGCGTCGAGAACAGCCGCAGGCTGATCGCAGAGGCGCTGGCCAGGGCCTGACTCCGCCCTGGGTCGCCCGGAACGGCGGCTGTCAGGCACGACGGCGACTGCGACCAAGATAGGTGCCAACAGCAGCCGCCAGAACGCCGCCGAGACCGGGCCGACATCGGCGAGGCGGACCAGCCACGACCCGAATGCAAGCGTGATATTGGCGCCGACGACCAGCACGGCGGGCAGCGGAAACCGCTCGCTTTGGCCGGGCGAAGATATTCTTGGGTGCGTCGATTCGTGCGTGGGACCGTTTGCCGCCCTATCTGGCCTGCAACGTCAACGCACGAAGGAATTGATGCATGCCCAGCCTGTTCGACCCGATCCAGCTCGGCGCCATCCACGCGCCCAACCGCATCCTGATGGCGCCGCTGACCCGCGGCCGCGCGACGCGCGAACATGTGCCGACCGCGATCATGGCCGATTATTATGCGCAGCGCGCCTCGGCCGGCCTGATCATCTCCGAAGCGACGGGGATCAGTCGCGAAGGCTTGGGCTGGCCCTATGCGCCGGGGCTGTGGACCGCCGAACAGACCGAAGCGTGGAAGCCGGTGACGGAGGCAGTGCACAAGGCGGGTGGACGCATCGTCGCCCAGCTCTGGCACATGGGCCGGGTCGTGCATTCGAGCTTTCTGGACGGCGCACAGCCGCTGTCCTCGTCCGCCACGCGCGCGCCGGGCAAGACGCACACCTATGACGGCAAGCAGGAGCATGTCGAGGCGCGCCCGGCGACAAAGGACGACATCGCCCGCGTGCTCGACGACTATTCGAACGCCGCGCGCAACGCGAAGAAGGCCGGGTTCGACGGCGTGCAGCTTCATGCCGCCAATGGCTATCTGATCGACCAGTTCCTGCGCGACGGCGCAAATTTCCGCGACGACGACTATGGCGGCAGCCCGGAAAACCGCGCCCGGCTGCTGCGCGAGGCGGTCGAGCGGTTGATCGCCGAGGTCGGCGCCGATCGGACCGGCGTGCGCTTCTCTCCCAATGGCGACACGCAAGGCGTGGAGGACAGCAACCCGGAAGCGGTCTATGTGCCCGCCGCCAAGTGGCTCGCGGAACAACAGATCGCCTTTCTCGAACTGCGCGAACCGGGGCCGGAGGGAACGTTCGGCAAGACCGAGCAGCCGCGTATCTCGCCCGCGATTCGGCCGGTGTTCGATCGTCCGCTCGTGCTCAACCAGGACTATGGCTATGCCGAAGCGCAGGCGGAACTCGATGCCGGACTGTGCGATGCGGTGGCGTTCGGGCGCACCTTCCTCGCCAATCCGGACCTGCCGCGGCGTTTCGAGCGGGGAGCCGATCTCAACAAGGACGAGATGGCGACCTGGTACAGCGGCGGCGCCGAAGGCTATGTGGACTATCCCGCGCTGGCCGAGGCGGAGGCGGCCGAATAGCGCTCAGCGTTCGGGACGCGTCCAGATCCAGGTTCCGCTGGCGAGCATCGCCGCCAGCGGAAACGCGACCCAGGGCCAGCGCATCCAATAGAGCGCGGCGGCCACGCTGACGGCAAAGGCCGCCGTCGCCATCCATTTGCCGCGCCGGGAAATCGCGCCAGCCTCTCGCCACGCCGCGATGTGCGGCCCGAAGCGCGGATGTTCGATCAGGCGGCGTTCCAGCGCCGGGCTCGACCGCGCGAAGCAGAAGGCGGCGAGGATGACGAACGGCACCGTCGGCAGCAGCGGCAGGAAGACGCCGACAAGGCCGAGCGCCAGCGCGGACCAGCCGCCGAGAAAGAACAGGGTGCGCGTCACGCCGTAGCTGTGCCAGCGACCGAACCCGCGTGCCAGCATAAAGGCGAGTTCGCGTGCAACCGTCATTCTGCCGAAAGTGGGAAACCCAGGGCCGCAGCATTCAGGGTTCTGGATGCTGAATCGCGTTCCGCATGACGGGCTGTTCGGTGTCTCGCCTGATTGGCGTGTCGCAAGAGGATTGCGCCTCCTACGGCAGTGCTCCTGCGCAGGCAGGAGCCCAGAGCGACGAACGCTGCGCTGTCCGGCTCTGGATCCTGCCTGCGCAGGAATACGGACGTGACAGCAGGCGGCGCGCCTGGTTACCCCGCTTCCCGCCGGGCGCGCCATTCCTCGGCGGTCTGGCCCCAGGCGTCGACGCGGATATGGTCGAGCGGGCGGGGGAGCGTCGTCGGCCCGCCGTTTTGCGATCCCAGGCGCCTGGCAAGGGCGGCCGAGCGCGCATTGTCCGGGGCGATGGTGTGGATAATGTGCGTCCAGCCGAGGACATCCACGGCATAATCCATGCACATGACCGCCGCTTCATGGGCATAGCCACGGCCGGCGAATTCGCGTCGCACGCCCCAGCCGACCTCGGTTCCGGGCCAGCCCTCGGGTTGCCACGGGCCGATGCGCCCGACCCAGGCGCCGGTGGCGCGCTCGATCACCGAGAACATCGAGAAGCCGCGCGTGATCCAGGCGCCCGCGCGCAGGGACAGGTCGCGCCATGCCTCCGCGCGGTCCATCGTGCCGCCGAGATGGCGCATGGTTTCCTCGTCGGCGGCGAACGCGGCATAGCCGTCGAGATCGTCGCCGTTCAGCGGGCGCAGCATCAGCCGCTCGGTGAACAGAACGGGTTCGCGCATCAGCCGAAACGCTCCTTGAGCGCGAGCATGGCAAGCGCGGCCTTCGCCGCCTCGCCGCCCTTGTCCTTCTGGTCGGGCCGCGCACGGACCAGCGCCTGTTCCTCATTCTCGACCGTCAGGATGCCGTTGCCGATGGCGATGCCGTCCATCGACAGCGCCATCAGCCCGCGCGCGCTTTCGCCGGCGACGATCTCGAAATGATAGGTCTCGCCGCGGATCACCACGCCGAGCGCGACGAAGGCGTCGTAGCGGCCGTGGAGCGAGGCGAAGGCGACCGCGCCGGGGATTTCCAGCGCGCCGGGGACGGTGAGCGTCCCGTGGTCGTGGCCGCCCGCGTCGAGCACGGCACGCGCGCCTTCGAGCAGGTGGTCGTTCAGATGGTCGTAGAAGCGCGCTTCCACAATCAGGATGTTGGCCATTACTTTGTCCCGCAATCGATCGGCCGCTCGCCTACGATCGACAGGCCGTATCCGTCCAGCCCCACCAGCGTGTGGTGGGTGTTGGTGAGCAGTTCCATTTCCTCGACGCCAAGCTCGGTCAGGATCATCGCGCCGACGCCGTAGTCGCGCAGTTCCTCCATATCGGCGCCCTTGAGCGTGCCGGCCTTGGCCTGCACCGCCATGGTGAACTGGTCGGCGCGCGGCTTGTTGATGACGACGACGACGCCCGCACCTTCCTCTCCGATGATCTCCATCGACCGGCGCAGCATCCCGCCGCGGTCGCCGCTTTCGCCGAAAATGTCGGTGAAGGGCGACAGTGCGTGCATGCGCACCAGCGTCGGCTTTTCGGGGTCGACATGGCCCTTCACCAGCGCGACCTGCTCGGTATGGGCTGCCTTGTTCCAGAAGGTGATGACCTTCCACTCGCCGCCCCATTCGCTGGTGAAGCTCGTCTCCGCGCGCCGCTCGACCAGATGGTCGTAACGCCTGCGATATTCGATCAGGTCGCGGATCGTGCCGATCTTGAGATTATGAAGCTGGGCGAATTCGATCAGGTCGTCGAGCCGCGCCATGGTGCCGTCGTCCTTCATGATCTCGCAGATCACGCCCGACGGGTTGAGCCCGGCGAGCCGGGCGACATCGACCGCCGCCTCGGTATGGCCGGCACGCACCAGCACGCCGCCCTCGCGCGCGATCAGCGGGAAGACATGACCCGGCGTGACGATATCGTCGCGGCCCTTCGACGAATCGGTGGCGACCGCGATGGTGCGCGCGCGATCGGCGGCGGAGATGCCGGTGGTGACGCCTTCCCTGGCCTCGATCGAGACGGTGAAGGCGGTTTCGTGCCGCGTGCCGTTCGACCGGCTCATCAGGTCGAGGCCGAGCTGTTCGACGCGCTGCCTGGTCAGCGACAGGCAAATGAGCCCGCGGCCGTTGCGCGCCATGAAGTTGATCGCGTCGGGCGTCGCCATCTGCGCGGGGATGACGAGATCGCCCTCATTCTCGCGGTCCTCGTCATCGACGAGGATGAACATGCGGCCGTTGCGCGCCTCGTTGATGATTGCTTCCGCGCTCGCCATCACGCCCGTGCCGCCGCCGTTGACCAGATAGCGCTCAAGCTTCCTGAGCGTCTCGGCGGTCGGATTCCAGTCGGGCTCGTCGAGCCGGCGCAGCGAATTGGCATGGAGGCCGGCGGCGCGTGCGAGGCCGGCCTTGGTGGCCTCGCCATCGGCGACGAGGCGGCGGACTTGATCGATCAGGGGCGTGCTCATGCGCGCCCGCATATCACACCCTAATGGCTGCTCGCAAGGGAGTGTCACATCACCGTGTGATGTTGAGCTGTTCCATTCGTTTGAGATAGCGGGCGAGCACGTCGATCTCGAGATTGACCGCCTGCCCCTCGGCCAGATCGGCGAAGGTCGTGACCTGCGCGGTGTGGGGAATGATATTGAGGCCGAAGCGGACGCCGCCCGCGACGTCCTCGACCGAATTGACCGTCAGCGAGACGCCGTCGACGGTGATCGAGCCCTTGGGCGCCACAAAGGGCGCGATTTCCGGGCCCACGGCGATGGTGACGCGGTGCGAGCCGCCTTCCTCCCGCAGTTCGACGACGTCGCCGATGCCGTCGACATGGCCGGTGACGATGTGCCCGCCCAGTTCGTCGCCGACCTTCAGCGCGCGTTCGAGGTTGAGACGGGCGCCCTCGCGCCACTGCCCATCGGCGGTGCGCGCGACGGTCTCGCCGGAAACATCGACCGCGAACCAGCCCGGCCCCTTGTCGACCACGGTCAGGCAGACGCCCGAACAGGCGATCGATGCGCCAAGGTCGATGGTCGCGGTGTCGTAGCCGCACGCGATGCGCACGCGCAGGTCGCCCTGCTGGCCGGCGGCTTCGACGGTGCCGATGTCGGTGACGATTCCGGTGAACATGGTCAGTCTCGAACGCGCTCATAGGCTTCGAGGCGGTCGCTGCCAAGCATGCGCTGGTCGACCAGCCGCCAGCGGCCATGCGCATCGGCCAGCCGGTCGAGGCCGATATCGCCGATTGCCGGCCGCCCGCCGCCGATCAGGATCGGCGCTCGGTAGATGAGCAGGCGGTCGATCAGGTCGGCGGCAAGGAAGGCCGATGCCGCTCCTGCGCCGCCTTCCACCAGCACATGGTCGACACCGTCGAGATCGGCGATCCGTTCCGGCGCGCCGACCACCGTCAAGCCCGCGACCGTATCGAGGCTGCGCGTCAGCAGCACGCGGCGCGGCGAGCGATTGTCGAGCCCTGCGAGTCGGACGTCGAGCTTGGGCGCATCCGCTTCATAGGTCCCGCGTCCGACGAGGATCGCTTCGTGCCGCGCGCGTTCGAGATGGGCATGTGCCCGTGCCGCCTCGCCGGTGATCCAGCGGCTCTCGCCATCGGCGCGGGCGATGCAGCCGTCGAGCGAGGTGGCGAGCTTCAGCGTCACATGCGGCCGCCCGAGCGCGCGGCGCGTCAGGAACCCGGCCATGCTGCGCCGTGCCGCCGCCTCACCGACGCCGATATCCACCGCGACCCCGCTGTCGCGCAACCGCCCGATCCCGCTGCCGTCGGTTCGCGGATCGGAATCGCCGAGCGCCGCCACCACCCGCGCGACGCCCGCTTCGATCAGCAGGTCCGAACAAGTCGGCCCGCGCGGCGAGGCGTGTGCGCACGGTTCGAGCGTGACATAGACCGTGGCGCCGCGCGCTGCCGCGCCCGCACGGTCGAGCGCCACCGCCTCGGCATGCGGCCGGCCGCCGGCTTGCGTCCAGCCGCGCCCGACAACGCGACCGTCCTTTACGATCATGCACCCGACATTGGGATTGGGGGCGGTGCGCCCGCGGCCGCGCTCGGCAAGCGTTAGCGCCGCCGCCATCCAGCGCGCATCGCTCACAAGCCCCAGCTATCGAGGCTGTTGTCGACCTCCCGGAACTGCTCGCGCCGCGCGGCCCGCAGCCGTGCGAGCTCCGCCTCGCGTGCCGCGCGTTTTGCCTTCGCCACCTTCGCGGCCGCCGCGATCTGTTCGTCGGTGCGGTTGAGCGGCCAGCTTTCGACATAGATGATCTCGGGCGCTGGCGGCGGCGCCGGGGGGGGCGCGTCGATCAGAAAGACGGTCACGACCGTCATGGTGACGACAAGCGACGCCAGCATGAACCACAGCTCATGGCGTTTGCGCGTCAGCAGATAGCGGCGCAGGTCGCGATAGGCGTGGAGCGGCGAAAAAAAGCGGAGAAAGCGCATCGCCGCCAAGATAGGCCGAACGCGCGCCCGCCGCTAGAGGCGGGCGCGCCGTCGGTCAGCGGCGGTACATCGCCTCGGCATCCTGGCGGAACGCAGCGCCGCTGTCGTCGCGGGTGTAGAACATGTGTCCGCCATGATAGACGTTGAGGTCGATCCGCTGCTTCATGCCGAAGGACGGCATCTGGTCGATCAGGAGCTGTGAGCCGAAGAACGGGCAGGACAGATCGTTCCAGCCATGCGCGATCATCACCGCCATATCGGGATCGTTGGCGATCGCCCGGCGCAGGTCGGCGACCGGCTTGTCGTCCGGCGTGCCGCGATCCCACGCCTCGTTCACCTCGTAGGACAAAGCGTGATAGCGCGCATCGATGTCCCAGCCGACCACGCGGGTGACGAAATCGACCATCGCACTCGTCGTCGGCGCGATCAGCGCGTTCAGGATCGGATCGCCCGAATTGCGGTCTGCCGACGCCGGGAATGGGTCCCAGGCGGTGACGTTGCTGTCATAGACGCTGCCGATCCGGCCTTCGTCACGGCGCGTTTCGCGCAGATAGGTGCCGATGTCTATGCGGCCATCCAGGTCGTCGACGATCTTGGGGTCGAGCCCGGTCAGCGCCGCGACCTTCGTCTCCAGCCGCTGCGTGGCGACCGGGTCGGCGCGGCCGGCGAAGAAGTCGGTCACGAACTGGCCGCGGGTATAGGCCTCGACATCCGCCATCGCCGCCGGGGTGAGCTTGCCTTCGCGCTCGAGCTGGCCCGCCGCCATCGACGGCAGGTTGATCATCCACGGCAGCGGCGATAGCGCCGTTTCGTCGCCGATCGCGGCCGGATCGAGATAGGGCGACACCATCACCAGCCCCTTGACGCCCACGCCCATCTGCGTCTGCAATTCATAGGCGATGCGCGGCGCGCGGTAGCCGCCATAGCTTTCGCCGATGACATATTTGGGCGAGCGCAGTCGCTTGTTCGTCACCAGCCAGTCATAGACGATGCGCGACAGATATTTGATGTCGGGTTCGTTGGCGTAGAAGTCCTTCTTCGTCTTTTCCGCATCTTCCAGGCTGCGGCTGAAGCCGGTTCCGACGGGGTCGATGAAGACGAGGTCGGTAAAGCCCAGCCAACTGTTCGGATTGTCGGTGAGGACGGGCGCGTCCGACGGGGAATCGCCGGCATCGCCGAAAGGCACGTGCTTCGGGCCGATCGCGCCGAGATTGAGATAGACCGAGGATGCGCCGGGCCCGCCGTTGAAGGCGAAGGTGACGGGGCGATCGACGTCGCCGCCGGGGACGGTATAGGCCGTATAGACGATGTCCGCGATCTTCTTGCCGTCCTCGTCGCGTACCGGCAGCGATCCGACGGTCGCCTTGTAGCGGATCGTCCGGCCGCCGATCACCGCGCTCTGATCGACGGTCTTGTCTTCGGGAAGCGGGGGAAGGTCGGGCTTGGTCTCGGTCTTCGCCTTCTCGTCCGACGGCTTTTCCGCTTGGGCCATCGCCGGTGCCTGCACCGCCCCGAGCGCCAGCCCGACCAGTGCCGCCGCAAACCATCCCCGCATCGTATTCCCCCGCAATCTTGCCCAAAACCTCGGGACCCTGTGTACCGGCATGGCGACGAAGCGCAAGCGCGGCGGTGCCGGTTTCGGCCCGCCGCGCCCGCACCGGTGGATCAATCGCGCAACCGGAAGCGCACCGCCATCGGTATCAGCTTTCCTGCGGTGCAGCGCGGCCGCGGCCGGGCTCCGCCGCGCCGGGCGCGTCGATCACCGGCGAACAGGCTTCCGATCCGAGATGCTGTCGAGCTGAAGGCAGGCCGGCCAGGCGCGGGTATCTCCCTGCTGACTGCATGACTGTTCAACCAAATCGGAACGGTGTGCTGAACATCGGTTCAGCGTTCGTTTCCGATGGCCGAAGATCGCAATTTGCGTTGGCTATATAGGGCAGAAATGCGTGCGTCATGGAACTGTAGCAGTATCAAACTAAACGGCCGTGCGTCGATTATACGGTTGATCAATTTCTATGGTTCGCTATGCGAAGGCGGTACGCCGATTTTTGGCCGGTTCCCGCCACCAGCGCGAAGGCAGACCTCTGCGGGCTGCCGGATCGGGCGCGTTCGATGTGGTGAGGCGGATCGGATCGCGAGGTCGCAAATCCAGCCGATTTGCGATGCCTTTGACATTTGAAAGGGGATTAGATGCGCAGCAGGATTTTGGTTACCTCCAGTGTTATGGCCGTCGCCTTTGCAACGGCGACGCCGAGCTACGCCGCAGCCGCTGAAACAGCCGATGGCGAAGCCGCGCCGAAGGCGGCCGCGCAGCGAGCGGCGTCTTCGGATGCTGCCGGCAAGACGGTTGAGGAGATCGTTGTCATCGGTCGCGGCGAGACGCGCCAGGTGCAGGGGCTGACGCAGGAAGACATCGCCGTTTCCCCGCCGGGCACCAGCCCGCTGGCGCTGCTCGACAAGCTGCCCAGTGTGAATTTCCAGTCGGCGACGCCGTTCGGGTCGAACGAATGGTCGACCCGGATTTCGGTGCGCGGCTTTACCCAGAACCAGCTCGGCTTCGTCCTCGACGGCGTGCCGCTGGGCGATATGAGCTACGGCAATTTCAACGGTCTGCATATCAGCCGTGCCATCTCGTCGAACAACATCGCGCGCACCGAATTGTCGCAGGGCGCAGGCGCGCTGTCGACGCCGTCGAGCTCCAATCTGGGCGGCACGATCGAATTCTTCAGCCGCGACCCGGCCGACGAGATCGGCGGCGACGTTTCCGCAACCTACGGGAGCAACGATGCATGGCGCCTGTTCGGCCGCGTCGACACCGGCGACCTGGGCGGCGGGGTGAAGGCCTATTTCAGCGGCGATTACGCCCAGACGCCGAAATGGAAAGGCAAGGGCGCGCAGCACGCGCTCCACGTCAACGGCAAGGTCAAGGCGCCGCTGGGCACCGACGGATCGATCTCGGCGTTCGTCAACTATTCCTATCTCGCCGATGACGATTATGTCGACATGTGGCCCGGCCTGCTCGAGCGGAAGGGCTATAACTGGAACTATCTGCGCTACGACTGGGACACCGCGACAGCGATCGCCGATAACTATCAGGAGCGCGGCATCTACGAGGCCGACTATCCGGGATATGGCACGCTGACCGGCGACGATGCCTATTATGACGGATACGGCCTGCGCCGCGACATCCTGATGGGCGCCAATCTGGAATACGACCTCACCGACAAGCTCAGCGTGGAGCTGACGCCCTATTACCATCGCAATCGCGGCATCGGCACCTGGTGGACTTTCTATACGCCGACGCCGGGCGGCGCGAACCTGTCGGTTCGCGGCACCGAATATTGGATCGATCGCGAAGGCCTGACCGGCAGCCTGTCCTATGACCTTTTCAGCGGCAACACGCTGGAAGTCGGCGGCTGGTACGAGCACAACGACTACAAGCAGGCGCGCGACTATTTCGGCCTGCGCGATACCGACCATTCCAGCATCCACCCGCGCGAATGGCCGGACCATCCGTTCGCCTATGACTATTATTACGACTTCAACATCAACACGTATCAATATTATGTGCAGGATAGCTGGCAGGTCACCGATGCGCTCAAGGTGACCGGCGGGTGGAAGGGCATCGATGTCGACATCGTGTCGCGCTACGATCCCGAGCGCACCAACGTCGACACCTGGGGCACGAACGGCGAACTGGAAGCCGAGGACATGTTCCTGCCGCAGGTCGGCCTGAACTATCGCCCGATCGACGCGCTGGAGGTGTTCGCGAGCTATTCCGAGAATATGCGCGCCTTTACCACCGGCCCGTTCATCACCTCGCCCGACCAGTTCGCGGCGCTGAAGGCGTCCGATCTGAAGCCGGAGACGTCCTGGACGGCGGAAGGCGGCGTTCGCGTTCACCTGCCGCGCTTCGACGGATCGCTCGCGGCCTATCATGTGAAGTTCGACGACCGGTTGTTCAGCGTTTCGCCGTGCACCGCCATCCAGAGCTGCCCGTCGATCCTCGACAATGTCGGCTCGGTGACGACCAATGGCATCGAGGCGACGGGCACCTATCGCCCGGTACGCCATCTCTCGCTCTATGCGTCCTATTCCTATTCGCATGCCGAATATGACGATGACGTGCTGAACGGCGGCGGCGAAGTCGTCGTCGCGAGCGCCGGCAAGGCGGTCGTCGATCAACCGCGCCATCAGGCGAATGCCGAAATCGCCTATGACGACGGCGCCTTGTTCGCGCGCGCCAAGGCCAATTACCAGAGCAAGCGCTACGCCACGTACGAGAACGACCTGTCGTTCGATGGCCGCACGCTGGTCGACCTGACGCTCGGCTATCGCCTCAAGGGTGACGGCATGCTGGGCGGCACCGAGATCCAGCTCAACGTCACCAACCTGACCGACGAGGAATATGTCGCGACGATCGGTGAGACGGGCGGCTATCTGACGAGCTATTCGGAAGGCGACTATCAATATTTCCTGGTCGGCCCGCCGCGCCAGGTGTTCGTGACGCTGAAGAAATCCTTCTGAGGCCTTCTGCCCTCAGGGATTTTACGGAAAAAGGGGCGGTCGGTTCGACCGCCCCTTTTTTTTGATCGTCTCCGCCGCGCATGTCGGCACGTGCGGGAAGGAAAAAGGGGACGGGGCGGCGATTCCTATCCGGCGCCGCCGACATCGCCCAGCCCGCGCAGGATGTCCTGCCCGTCGCAGATGCCGACGACATCGCCGCGGCGCGTCAGGATGATGGGATGGCCGGTCTCCCCATAGATGCGCATCAGATCGCGCACCGGGGTCGCAGCGGGGCAGCGCACCAGCCCCGACGAAGGGGCACCGCTTCCTGCCGGGTCGGGTAGCGATGTAACGGTGACCGGTTCGTCCTCGATCGTGACGCTGTCGCCCTGCATGCGGTAGCGGCCGGCATCGTCGAGCAGCCAGGCGTCACCGTCGCGCGGCAGCGACTCGATCGGCCGCATCACCATGGCCCCCGTGACGACGTGGAGCGGGTTCATATGTTCGAGGAAGCTGGCGACATAGGGCGTTGCCGGGCGCAACATGATGTCCTTGGGCGTGCCGCTCTGCACCATGCGCCCACCCTCCAGCAGCGTGAGCTGATCGCCCAGCTTGAAGGCTTCGTCGAGATCGTGGCTGACGAACAGGATGGTCTTGTTCACCGCTTGCTGCAGTTCGAGCAGGTCGTCCTGGAGCTTCGCGCGGATCAGCGGGTCGAGCGCGGAGAAGGGTTCGTCCATCAAGAGGATATCGGCATCGGTGGCGAATGCGCGCGCCAGCCCGACGCGCTGCTGCATGCCGCCCGAAAGCTCGCTGGCATAATTTTCCGCCCAGTCGGTGAGACCGACGAGCGCGAGCTGTTCGTCGACCTTGTTGGCGATCGCTGCCTTGGTGTCACCGCGCAGTTCGAGCCCGAGCGCCACATTCTCGCGCACCGTGCGCCAGGGCAGCAGCCCGAATTGCTGAAACACCATAGCGACGCGGTGGCGCCGGATGTCGCGCAGGGTCGCGGGCCCGCACGAGGCGATGTCCTGTTCGCCCTGCTCGCCATGGACGATCACGTGCCCGCGCGTGACCGGGTTGAGGCCGTTTGCAGCCCGCAGCAATGTCGACTTGCCCGACCCCGACAGCCCCATCAATACCGAGATGCGGCCCTGTTCGACGGCGAGATCGGCGTGCGCGACGCCCAGTACGACCCCTGTCGCGTCGGAAATGGTCGGCCGATCCGCGCCCTCCGCGATCATCGTCATCGCCCGGTCGATCGCCGCCTCGCGCTTGCGGCCCTTGCCCGGCGCGAACACGATCGTGACGTCGCGGAATTCCAGCGCGGTCGCCATTTACGTGTCTCCCTTGGTTTCGCGGCGCGTGATCCGGTCGAGGATGATCGCGAGCAGGACGATGGCGAAGCCGGCCTCGAAGCCCATGCCGACCTGCACGGTGTTGAGCGCGCGCACCACCGGTACGCCAAGTCCCCCGGCGCCGACGAGCGCCGCGATGACCACCATCGACAGGCTGAGCATGATGCACTGCGTGATGCCGGCGAGGATCGACCCCGCCGCGGCCGGCAGTTCGACGCGCAGCAGCAATTGCCGGTCGGTCGCACCGAACGACCACCCGGCCTCGATCAGCGGCTTGGGCACCGACATGATGCCCAGTTGCGTCAGCCGGATGGGCGCTGGCAGGGCGAAGATGATCGTCGATATCAGCCCCGGCACCACACCCAGGCCGAAGATGACGAGCGTGGGGATCAGATAGACGAAGGTCGGCAGGGTCTGCATCAAATCGAGGACCGAGCGCAGTCCTTCATAGGCGCGCGGGCGGTGCCCCGCCCAGATGCCGATCGGCACGCCCACCGCCGTCGAGATCGCGGCGGCGAATACGACGAGCGCGAGCGTCTGGATCGTGGCGTCCCAATATCCCTGATTGATGATGAACAGGAGCGCGAGCGGAACGAAGACCGTGATCGCCACCGAGCGCCTGAGGAACCAGGTAAGGATCGTTGCGAGCAGCACGAAGAGGAGCGGCGGTATCGCGGCGAGCGCGGCGGTCAGCACCTTGATACTGGTGCCGACCGCGGTGGATACGAGGTCGAGCAGGCCGCTGTGCGCTTTGATCCAGTTCACCGCGGTCGTCATCCACGCCCCGACCGGGATCTTGTGCCGGGTGATGAAATTGCCGGCCGACGCAGCGTCGGCGCTGCCGAACATCGAAGGATCGGCGGATTTGCCGTCGATGGTGGTGACGCCGTCCAGCCACGCCGCCAGCCGTTCGGGATGATCGGCGAGCCAGTCACCGGCGCTCGCCTCGGCATCGCCCGTTGCGATCACGCCCGCCATCAGTGCGTTCTCGTCCTCGACGTCGAACGCCAGGTTGCGCAGCAGCCGGGCGACATTGGGGCACGCGTCGAGATATCCTCGGCGAACCGTGGTATAGACCTTCGCGCCGCCGTAATTCGGGCCGAACACCGCGTCGCCGCCAGAGAGATAGCGCATGTCGAACCGGTCGTTCATCGGGTGCGGCTGCCAGCCGAGAAACACGATCGGCTTCTCCTGCCGCACCGCACGTTCCACCTGCGCGAGCATGCCCTGCTCGCTGCTTTCCACCAGGTCGAAATCGCCCAGCCCGAACTGGTCGTGGGCAATCATGCCGAGCACCAGGCGGTTGCCGTCATTGCCCGGCTCGATACCGTAGATGCGGTGGTTCAGCGCATCGCCGAACTCGGCGATCGACGCGAAATCGGTAAGGCCGCGTTTATACAGATAATCGGGCACCGCCAGCGTGTAGCGCGCGTCGGTAAGATTGGTGCGCACCCGCGCGATCGAACCGTTTTCGATATAGGGCGCGATATCGGCCTTCTGCATCGGCATCCAGTTGCCGAGAAAGACGTCGATATCGCCGCGCGCCAGACCGTTGAAGGTGACCGGTACTGACAATACGGACGTTTTCGGCCGATATCCCAGCCCGCGCAATATCCGTGCGAGCGTCCCCGTCGTCGCGGTCACGTCCGTCCATCCGACATCGGCGAGGCGAACCGTTCGGCAGGCCTGAGCGCCGGCCGCCGGTGCCGCATGAACCGGCCGTGCGGGCATCAGCATCAGGGCGAGCAGAGCGATTGTCCAAAATGCCGTGAGACGGCGCATAGGAGACCTTTCCGGGAAGAAGTCGGTAATTGAACGCATGTTCAGGAAAACTGCAAGGCTTGTTTTCCCTGCCGCAATTTGCCCTTGCCCCAGGGCGATTATCGCGGGTACCGGTGACCAGGCGCGTTGAATCACCATTCAGGAGTTCGTGATGGCTAGCAGGTCGGCCCCCCCGCACATCGCTTATCGCCAGGACGGCCGGGCAAAGCAACTGATCGAGATGACGATCGACAGTCTGGCCGAGGTCGGGTTTTCCGGTACGACGCTGGCCGAGATCGCCGGCCGGGCTGGCGTCTCGTCGGGACTGGTCGCGCATTACTTTCGCGACAAGAACGGCCTCTTGGAGGCGGCGTTTCGCAGTCTCGTATTCGATCTGAGTGCGAGCGTGCGCCTGCGTCTGCGCGCGGCGGACGGACCGCGGGCGCGGGTGCAGGCGGTGATCGACGCGAATCTGTCGACCAAGGAGATGGATCCCCGCACGAGCACGGTGTGGCTCGCTTTCTGGGGGCAGGCGCTTCAGATCCCGGCGCTCGGCCGCATCCAGCGCATCTATCAGCGCCGCATGCTGTCGAACCTCGTCCACGCCCTGCGCGAACTCGACACGACGCAAGCCGCGACGAAGCTTGCGCCGATGATCGCGGCGATGATCGACGGGGTCTGGTTGCGCGGGGCGCTGTCGGGCTGGCGCGAAACCGATGCCGAAAGCGCGCGCGCGATGCTGACCCTGTTCGTCGACGACTATCTGCTGCACACGCCGGCCCAGTCGGCGCCTCCGCCGAAACGCGTCCGGCCGTGCAATCCCGCGACAGGGGAGATGATCGCCGATATCGCGATCACCACCCCGGCGGAAATCGACGCGATGGTCGACCGGGCGCGGGCAGGGCAGGCAAAATGGGCGGCGATGAGCGCGACCGAGCGCGGCCGCATCCTGCGCCGGACGAGCGATATCCTGCGCGAGCGCAACGACGCGCTTGCCGCGATCGAGACGCGCAACACCGGCAAGCCCGTGCAGGAGACGATGGCGGTCGATATCGTGTCCGGCGCCGACTGCCTGGAATATTTCGGCGGCGTGGCGGCCACGATCGCCGGGCGTTATCTCGACCTCGGTCCCGGCGCGTTCGGCTATACGCGCCGCGAGCCGCTGGGCGTCGTCGCGGCACTGGGGGCGTGGAACTATCCGATGCAGATCGCCTGCTGGAAGGCGGCGCCCGCGCTCGCCTGCGGCAATGCGGTGATCTTCAAGCCGGCCGAGCAGACGCCGATGACGGCGATCGAACTGGAGCGGATCTTCGCCGAGGCAGGGCTTCCCGACGGCCTATTCCAGGTCGCGCAGGGCTATGGCGAAACCGGTCAGGCGCTGATCGGCCATCCCGGCATCGCCAAGGCATCGCTGACCGGCTCGGTGGAGACCGGCAAGCTGGTCATGGCGACGGCAGCCAAGGGGCTGAAGCCGGTCACGCTCGAACTGGGCGGCAAGTCGCCGCTCGTGGTGTTCGACGACGCGAACCTCGACAATGCGGTCGGCGGCGCGATGATGGGCAATTTCTATTCGACCGGGCAAATCTGTTCCAACGGCACGCGGGTGTTCGTGCAGCGCGGCGTGCTGGACGCCTTCCTCGACAGGCTGGTTGCGCGCACGAAGCGGTTGCGCGTCGGCGATCCCGCCGATCCCGAAACGCAGATCGGTCCGCTGATCAGCGACACCCAGGGCGATATGGTGATGGACCATATCGGGCGTGCGCGGCGCCAGGGCGTGAAGCTGGTGCTGGGCGGCGAACGGTTGCGCGGCGGCGTCTATGACCATGGTTTCTATGTAGAGCCCACCATTTTCCAGGCGTCCGACGACAAGGCCGCGATCGTGCGCGACGAAGTGTTCGGACCGGTTATGCTCGTCCTGCCCTTCGACGACGAGGACGAGGTGATCGCGCGCGCCAATGCGACCGAATACGGGCTCGCCGCCGGGATTTTCACCAACGATCTGAACCGCGCGCACCGCGTGGTCGACGCGCTCCAGGCGGGTAGCTGCTGGATCAACGACTATAACGTTACGCCGATCGAAATGCCGTTCGGCGGGTACAAGCAATCGGGCATCGGCCGCGAGAACGGCCTCGCCGCGATCGAGCATTATACGCAGATCAAGAGCGTCTATGTCGCCCGGGGCGATGTCGACGCACCCTATTGAGGAAGAGCTTTTTTCCGTGAGCGTTGCGTACGATTACATCATCGTCGGTGCGGGGTCGGCCGGCTGCGTGCTTGCCGACCGGCTGAGCGCGGACGGCGCCAACCAGGTGCTGGTGCTGGAATATGGCGGGTCGGATCGCTCGGTCCTGATCCAGATGCCGAGCGCGCTGTCGATTCCGATGAACATGCCCAAATATGACTGGGGCTATCATAGCGAGCCCGAACCGAACCTCGGCGGACGGCGCATGCATACCCCGCGCGGCAAGGTGATCGGCGGATCGTCCTCGATCAACGGCATGGCCTATGTGCGCGGCAATCCCATGGATTTCGAACGCTGGGCCGAACAGGGCGCGGCGGGGTGGGACTATGCGCATGTCCTTCCCTATTTCAAACGCGCCGAAAGCCGGGCCGAGGGCGCGACGGACTATCGCGGCGATGCAGGGCCGCTCCACAACCAATATGGCCGCCTGCGCAACCCGCTCTACACCGCCTTCATCACCGCGGCGGCGGAGGCGGGCCATCCCGTCACCGACGATATCAATGGCGGCCAGCAGGAAGGCTTCGGCCGGATGGACATGACGGTCCACAAGGGCCGCCGCTGGAGCGCCGCCAACGCTTATCTGAAGCCCGCGCTGAAAAGGCCCAATCTCGAACTGGTGACGAACGCGCTGGCCGAGCACATCCTGTTCGACGGCGTACGCGCCGTGGGCGTGCGCTATCGCCGCGGCGGCGACACGCATGATGTCCATGCGCGCCGCGAGGTGATCGTCGCCAGCGGCCCGATCAACTCGCCGCAATTGCTCAAGCGCTCGGGAATAGGTCCAGCAGCGGAGCTGCGCGAATTCGGGATCGACGTCGTGCGCGATCTGCCCGGCGTGGGGGAAAATCTACAGGACCATCTCGAATTCTATCATCAGATGGAATGTACCCAGCCGATCACGCTTTACTCGGCGATGAACCCGGTCGCCAAAGCGCGGATCGGCGCGCAGTGGTTGCTGACCAAGAAGGGGCTGGGCGCCACCAATCATTTCGAAAGCTGCGGCTTCATCCGGTCGCGGCCGGATATCGCCTATCCCGACATCCAATACCATTTCCTGCCGCTCGCGGTTTCCTATGACGGCTCGGTGGCGGCGGATCGCCACGGCTATCAGGCGCATGTCGGCCCGATGCGCTCGAAAAGCCGGGGCAGCGTCACGCTGAGCGGTCCCGCTGCGACCGACAGGCCGGTGATCCGGTTCAACTATATGAGCCATGCCGACGACTGGGCGGAGATGCGCGCCTGTGTCCGCCTCACGCGTGAGATCTTCGCGCAGGACGCGCTAAAGCCGTTCACCGGGCGCGAAATGCAGCCCGGCGCCGGCGTTGTAACCGACGAGCAGATCGATGCCTTCGTCCGCGACAATGTCGAAAGCGCCTATCATCCGTCCTGCACGTGCAAGATCGGCGCGGACGACGATCCCCAGGCGGTCGTCGATCCCGAACTGCGCGTGCGCGGGGTGGCAGGACTGCGCGTGGTCGACAGCTCGGCCATGCCGTCGATCACCACCGGCAATCTCAACGCGCCGACGATCATGCTCGCGGAAAAGGCAGCGGACCATATCCTGGGCGGAGCGATGCTGCCGCCCTCCGATATCGGCTCTCAAACCGTGCACGACCGGCGCGACGCGGAGCGCTAACGGTCGGCGCCGTGCGACCGCATCAACGGTCGAGCGCGTCGGCCGCCACTTCCAGCCAGCCGGCATCCGCAGGCAGCGGACTGTCTGTCTTTGTCGCGTGTTGCGCCGCCGCGCGCGCCTTCTTCTCCACCGCGAGTTCGGCGGTGGTGCTGTCGCTGCGGTTCACCCACAGGCGAAGGCCGCCGGAATAGAACAGCATCGACCAGTCGCTGCGGCTGTCTCCGGCGACCAGCAGCGGACGGCGCACGGGATCGATATAGGCCTGGATCCCCGCGACCTTGCCTTCATACCAGGTCAGCGGCGACCATAACGAGGACGTGAGGATCATCCGCGCGTGCTTTTCGGCGGGATAGCGATCATCGAGGAAATGGCCCATCGCGATCTGACGCCGGGCGGTGGTGACGCTGCTGTCCTTCGGATCGCGCAGCAGCATCGTGACACCGATCACATCCTCCGGTGCGATGCCGATGCCGTATTTCGGGTCGGACACCACCATGCGCACCAGTTCCTCCGCCGCGGCGGTGACGACATAGACGTGCACGCCCTTCGCCTTCAGTTCGGCGATGAGCTGCTTCTGCGCCGCGCGGATACGCGGCGGCGATACCGTGTCGCGAACGGCTCTGCCGTTCTCTTCATACCGCACGGGGATCGGCTTGCGCCGGGCGAGCAGCGCGTCAACGTCCCGCTTCAGCTCGCTGAGCGAGCGGCCGGCGAATACCTGCGCGATCCAGGGATAGCAGATCTTGTCATGGATAGCGCAAAGCCGCCGATAATAGCCGTAGAGCGTTTCGCCGTCATGCAGCGGCACCGGACGCAGCGATTGCGGCAGCGTCGCCGGCGACAATTCGCCGCGCTGTTCGAGGAAGGGCAGAAGCGCCTCTTCCAGGTCGTTGTCCCAGATCGTGTTATCGGCGTCGAATACGGCATAGGAATCCGCCGGTGCGTCCTTGATGGCCGTCTCGATCTTCGCGCGCCTCGGGCGACCAATGGCTGAGCTGCGCATAAGCGGGCGCGGCGCTCAGGCCGGCCATGATCGCCAGCAGGACGGACAGCATTCGTGCGGTCATGCGCGGGTGCCCGGTTCGAGCGCCGGATCGGACAGGCTCGCTCGTCCGGTCTCGACATGGCCGGCGAAGCGGCGGCGGAAGCCCGAGGCGTCATCGGCAACGACGATGTCGTACCAGTGATCGCTCGGCGCCGGGTCGATGCGGAGCGTCCTGGTGTCGCCCGGACGCAGTGCGATCGCACGCTCGGCAAGTTCGCCGTAGGTCGGTGCGCGTACCGTCAGCGTGGCGGGCGCCCGGCCGCGATTGGCGAGCTTGACGAGGAGCGTGCCGTCCTGCACCTCTTCCACCGCGGCGACGGGCGCGCCGTCGGCCTCGGCCGTCATGTTGCCGGCAAATTCGCGCAGGAACCCGTTCGGCCCGTGCACCGCCAGGTCATAGTCACCGCGCGTCGGCAAACTCGGTAGCCGGTCGCTGACCGTCTTGCCCGCCTCGACCGTGTAGAACCACGGGCCTGCGTCCCCGCTGCCGGGCGCATAGACGGTGAACACGGCGCCGGCAGAACCCTGATTGGCGAAACGCAGCGTCAGGCCGCTTCGGTCGATGCTGTCGCCGACCGCCAGCCGGTAGGGCAGCGGCCTTGTCGGTCGGCGACCGGGCTCCTGCTGCGGAACGCGCTGGCGCTCGGGCACGTGCGGCGGGGGAAGCTTTGCCACCGCGGCGATGCGTGCGGCATAATCGTCCGTTTCCGGAAAGGCGCGCATGGCTGAACCGTCGGGGTCGGCGAAATCGAACATCGAGGTCATGTCGCCCGTCACCGCGCGGCGCCACGGCGTGATGTTGGGCTCGTGCACGCCGAAGCGTCGTTCGAGGAAGCGGATGACCGACGTGTGGTCGTGCACCTGCGAATTGACCCAGCCGCCGCGCGACCAGGGCGAGACGACGATCAGCGGGACGCGCACGCCCAGTCCCACGGCCTGTCCGTCATATATCTCGCCGCGGGTATCGACGGTGCTCAACCCCATTGCGCGGTCGGTCGCGGGCAGTGGCGCGGGCACATGATCGAAAAAGCCGTCATTTTCGTCATAGTTGATGATCAGTGCCGTCTTCGCCCACACCTCCGGATTGGCGACCAGCGCCTCGATGATGCGCGCGATCAGCGATTCGCCGAACGCCGGCGGTGCTTCGGGATGTTCGGTGAACTTGGTCGGCGTGACGATCCACGAGACCTGCGGCAGGGTGTCGGCCGCCACGTCCGCAGCGAGGGCGGAAACGAGATGGCTGCCGTCGGTCGCCTCGGCATTCGCGCGGGTCGATCCCGGCACGATCGCCCGGCCGCGCCGATACAGTTCCGACTGCGGATCGAGGCCGCGAAACTGCTCGAAATAGGCAAGCGAATTGCAGCCGAAATTGTCATATTCCTGATAGACGCGCCAACTGACCCCCGCCTCCTGCAGCCGCTCGGCATAGGTCGTCCAGCGCGCGACATCGGCGAAGTCGGGCTTGTCGCGGCTGGCATCGCCGGTCCAGTTGCCGTCGTCGGCATTGTGCACCGACTGCGCCCCCGCATTGCCGACGGCCAGCCCGCTGGTGCCGGTGAACAGGTACATCCGGTTGGGATTGGTCGGCCCGTGCAGCGAGGCGTGATAGGCGTCGCACACGGTGAAGGCATCGGCGAGCGCATGGTAGAAGGGCACGTCGGAGCGGTTGAAATAGCCCATCGTCATCGGCGTCTTGTCCGCGATCCAGACGTCATAGTCGGCCCAGCGCGCCGCATCGCCCTTCCAGCTATGATCGAGACTCTTGAGCAACTGCCCGCTGGTGGTGTGCGCGTTCATGCGGAACGGAAGCACGTCGCCACCGGCCGGGTTCGGCTGATGGAACACCGACGTTCCACCGCGCAAGCGCACGGGACGCGGATCGGCGAAGCCGCGAACGCCGGGAAGCGTACCGTAATAATGATCGAAGGAGCGGTTCTCCTGCATCAGGATGACGACATGCTCGACATCGTCGATCGTGCCGCTGCCCGGCTTTGCCGGCTGCGCGAGCGCCTTCGCGATCGGCAGCGGGATCGCGCCGGACGCGCTGGCGGCCGCGAGGCGTTCGAGAAACTTGCGACGGTCGATCAATGGAGTCTCCACCCTGTTGCCTGCACGTCGAATAGCCATTGAACGGCCGTCCAACAAGAAGCGGGATCCTGTCACGCACGCTATCCGTGTCACGCCAGGAACTAAACCAAATCTCCTTGAACAATAGGGCGTTGATCGTTCCTGAACGCGCTTGCAAGATCCGCTCAAGATTTGCGGGTCAGGGCGTCAGGCGTGCAATCGCCCGCTCGCGCCCGATCAGCGGCAGCAGCGCGGCCATGTCGGGTCCGTGGTCGCGGCCGGTGAGTGCGAGGCGCAGCGGCAGGAACAGCGCGCGGCCCTTGCGCCCCGTCTCGGCTTTCAAGGCGTTGGTCAGCGCGTGCCAGGGGTCGTCCTGCCAGTCGATGCGTCCGGCGACGACGGCGGCGGTGGCGAGGAAGTCGCGGTCTTCCTCCGCGATTTCGGCCTCCACGGGGCCGGCGACCACCTGCCACCAGTCGGCGGCATCGGCCACGCGCGCGAGATTGGGGCGGACCGCGTTCCAGGCCGGCCGGTCCATTTCCGCCGGCAGGCGCGATGCGACCGCTCCGTAATCGAGCAGATGCACGATCCTGGCGTTGAGCGTGCGCAACTCCTCTTCATCGAAGCGCGCGGGCGCGCGGCCGAACCGGGCGAAATCGAACGCTTCGATCAGCGGTGCGGGATCGGCGACGGGTTCCACCGGATCGCTGGTGCCGATCCGCGCGAGCAGCGCCACCAGCGCCTGCGGCTCGATCCCCGCCTCGCGGAAATGCGCGATGCCGAGCGAGCCGAGCCGCTTGGACAGCTTTCCCTCGGTTCCCACCAGCAGGGCCTCGTGCGCGAACCGCGGCGGTCGTGCGCCGAGCGCGGTGAACATCTGGATCTGGACCGCGGTGTTCGAGACGTGATCCTCGCCGCGCATCACGTCGGTGATGCCCATGTCCACATCGTCGATCACGGAAGGCAGCAGATAGAGCCAGGATCCGTCCTCGCGGCGGATCACGGGATCGCTGAGGGCCGCTGGATTGAAATGCTGCTCGCCGCGGATCAGGTCGCTCCAGCCGATCGCCTCGTCCCGGTCGAGAAGGAAGCGCCAATGCGGTCGCCGGCCTTCCGCGCGGTAGGCGCGCCTAGCGGCGTCGTCGAGATCGAGCGCGGCGCGGTCGTAGATCGGCGGCAGGCCGCGGCCGAGCAGGACCTTGCGCTTCAAATCGAGTTCCTGCGGTGTTTCGTAGCAGGGATAGATGCGGCCGGCATCGCGCAGCCGCTCGAACACGCGCTCGTAGCGGTCGCCATGGTCCGACTGGCGCTGTTCGTCGTCCGGCGCCAGGCCCAGCCAAGCGAGGTCCTCGCGAATGGCCTCGACGAACTGCGACTGCGACCGTGCCGCGTCGGTATCGTCGATGCGCAGCAGGAAACGGCCGCCATGTTTCCGTGCCCACATCCAGTTGTGGAGCGCGGTGCGGATGTTGCCGATATGCAGCATGCCGGTGGGGCTGGGCGCGAAGCGGGTCGTCAGCGTCATGGCCGCGTTCTTTAGGTCAGGCGCACCTGCCGGAGCAATCCGCCGCGGCCCCTTTTCGTATCGGCCATTGCGGCCTAAGAGCGCTCGGGGATCAGGACGCGGGGACACGCACATGAAGTTGATGGCCGGCAATTCGAACCTTCCGCTGTCGCGGGCGATTTCCGAATATCTGGAAATTCCGCTGACATCCGCGAACGTGCGCCGCTTTGCGGACGAGGAGATCTTCGTCGAGATCCTGGAAAATGTCCGCGGCGAAGACGTCTTCATCGTCCAGTCCACTTCTTATCCCGCCAACGACAATCTGATGGAGTTGCTGATCTGCGTCGATGCGCTGAAACGCGCCTCGGCACGGCGGATCACGGCGGTGCTCCCGTATTTCGGCTATGCCCGGCAGGACCGGAAACCCGGGCCGCGCACGCCGATCTCGGCCAAGCTGGTCGCGAACCTGATTACCGGTGCGGGCGCCGACCGCGTGCTGTCGGTCGATCTGCACGCCGGCCAGATCCAGGGCTTTTTCGATATCCCGACCGACAATCTCTATGCCGCGCCGGTGATGGGCGAGGACATCAAGGCGCGCTACGAGGACAAGAACCTGACGGTGGTCTCGCCCGATGTCGGCGGCGTGGTGCGGGCCCGCGCGCTCGCCAAGCGGCTCGACAACGCGCCGCTCGCCATCGTCGACAAGCGCCGCGAACGGCCGGGCGAGTCGGAGGTGATGAACATCATCGGCGACGTATCTGGCCGGTTCTGCATCCTGATCGACGACATCGTCGATTCGGCCGGCACGCTGTGCAACGCGGCCGCGGCGCTCAAGGAGGCGGGCGCCGCCGGCGTCGTCGCCTATTGCACGCACGGCGTTCTGTCCGGCGGTGCGGTCGCCCGCGTCGAGGCCTCGGCGCTGGAAGAACTGGTCATCACCGATTCGATCGGCAATCACGATGTCATCGCCAGGGCCGATCATGTCCGGCATCTCACCATCGCGCCGCTGCTGGCCGAAGCAATTCGCCGGATCGCCGAGGAGGCTTCGGTTTCCAGCCTGTTCGACTGAGTTTTCCGCCGCGTTCCAAGAGCCTTGTTCGGATTTTCGTAAAACCTCGGCCGGTAGAGTGAGCCACCATGGTTGACCCGTCCGTCCCGTCAGGCAGCGACCAGCGCCGCGCGCTGCGCAAATGCGTGGAGATGCGGGCGCAGCTTCGCGGGCGGGGCGGGCAGCGCTTCACCGTCGCCGTGACCGACCTGTCGACCACGGGATTTCGCGCCGAGGCGGCCTTCGATCTGAAAGAGGGCGACCTCGTCTGGCTGACCATGCCGGGGATGCAGGGGCTGGAAGCGACGGTGGCGTGGCGGGATGGCTATATCTACGGCTTCGCCTTCGCCCGGCCGCTTTATCCGGCCGTGTTCGACCGGATCGTGGCGTCGTCCGAGGCCTGAGCATCGCCCCGGCGCGCGATCCGGCCGAGATGCGCCGTGATCTGAAGCTTCACCAGCACGCCGATGGCACAGCCATTTGCTTGCCTGGCGCTTGTTAGCGTTGCCGGCCCGTGTTGCATCGGCGGCCCCTGCCATAGTTGGACCGGTGTCGCGCGGAATGTGCGGCGGCGACGGACATGAAGGAGCAATCCCGCCTGTCGCGCCACCTCGCCAGAGTCAATATTGACTGCGGAGTCAGTCAGTATTGACTCTGGCGTTAAAAGGCCGGATTGTCGACCAATCGCTAGACGGCACGACGAAAGCGCTGCGGCGAGGAGGAGGGGATATGACCTATTTGGCCTATACGTCGTCGCTGCTTGCGCTCGTGGTCGCGGCTCAGTCGGCGACCGCACAGGCGAAGCAGAGGCAGTCCGACCAGGATCGTCCACCGGCAGCCTCGCCCGCTCCAGTCGAGGCGATTTCTCCCGCCGCATCGGCGAGCCGGACGGCAACATCCGTCGACGAGATCGTCGTCACCGCTACGCGCCGCAGCGAACGCCTCCAGGACGTGCCGCTCAGCATTACCGCTTTCTCGCAGGAGGAACTGACGCAGAAGGGGATTGTCAGCTACGAAGGCATTGCGCGGGAAACGCCGGGTGTCGTCCTAGACACTCGCAGCGACAACAATGTGAGCATTACGACGCGCGGCATTTCGACGAACGGCTATCAGGCGGGGCTGCAGAGCACGACGACGGTCTATCTGGACGAATTGCCGCTCACCACGATCGGAAATTCGGTAACGCTCGACCCCAATCTCTACGACGTCGAGCGGGTCGAATTCTTGCGCGGACCACAGGGAACGCTGTTCGGTTCGGGGTCACTGTCGGGCGCGCTGCGCATCCTGACGAAGAGTCCCGAGCTCGACCACTTCGACATGTCAGCGCTCGCCGATATCGGCCTGACACCCGACGGTGGCGGCGTTCGCCAGCGCTACAATGCCATGGTCAACGTCCCGCTGGTGGAGGACACGCTGGGCGTGCGCGCGGTCGGTTTCTTCCGGCATGAGGAAGGATATGTCGACAATGTCGGCCTGGGCATCAAGAATTCGAATACGCTGAAAGACTGGGGTGGCCGCGTCATCGCCTTGTGGAAGCCGAGTGACCGGCTCGGCGTTCGGCTTATGGCGCTGTACGAGGACAGCTTTCCCGAGGACGCCTCGTTGGTCACGCCGTCGCTGGGCGACCGCAAGCGCTACAGCACGATTCCCGATCACTATACGTCGAAGACGCAGCTTTATAACGGAACGCTCGATTACGACTTCGACTTCGCGCACCTGACCAGTTCGACCAGCTACGGATATCAGGATGGTCTTTTCGAGGTTGATCTGAGCGGTACCTTCGCGCTCGCGCTGCCCTTCTATCTGTTCGATCACGGGACCTGGAAGACGTTCGTTCAGGAGACGCGGCTCGTCTCCGATCCCGGCGGAACGTTCGACTGGACCGTTGGCGGATATTATCTCCGCCGCGACCAGTTTCTCGAGGGGCGCCAAACCTCAACGCCCGAATATCTCGCCGCGCACGGCATTACCGGCCTTCCGGCGGATGCGACCTTCAATCAGTTTGGCAGCGATACCAGCTCGTACGAGCTGGCCGGGTTCGGCGAACTGACCTATCACCTTAGCGATACGCTGTCGGTGACGGGTGGTCTGCGCTATGGCAAATACGGCGCGACCGTCGACACCCATGCGGGGTTCAACTCGCTCTACTTCGCCTATGCGCTCGGCGGCATCTCCGGCCCACTGGCGTTGACCCCGAACGCGGCGTCCACGACCGAATATCCATCCGCCGAAAAGGCCTCCTGGAAGGCGAGCCTGACCTATAAGCCGTCGCCGGATCTGACAGCCTATGTGACCGTATCCACAGGATATCGGACACCGGTGTACAATGCGCGCGCCGGCAGCGTCAGCACCGTCGACCCAAACGACCTCGTGATCCCGGAAGGCGCAGGCTCCGACAACCTCACGAATTACGAGATCGGGCTGAAGGGGCGGTTCTTCGATGGCCTGCTGACCGCGAATCTGGCCGCTTATTACATCGACTGGCGCAACATTCAGGTCCAGGCCAACCGCCAGTCGGACTCGATCCAGTTCGCCACCAATATTGGCGGCGCTGTGAGCAAGGGGCTGGAGGCGGAGATCGTCCTCGCGCCGGCACGCGGGCTTTCGCTCGGACTGAACGGCTCGCTCAACGATGCGCAAGTGACGGACCTGACTGAATCGGAAGCCGCGATATCGGGCGCGGTCGACGGCGCGCGCCTGGCCTCGCCGCGCCTGCAGGGGTCGTTCTACGGCACCTACAGTTATGATCTGCCGGGCGGCGCGACGGGATTCAGCAGTTTTCAGGTGCAGCATGTCGGATCGTTCCCCAACGGCTTTCCCAACACGCCGGGCGATCCGACCACGCCCAATCCGCTGATCGACGACAGCGACGCCTATACCAACATCAACCTGCAGACCGGCGTCCGGATCGGCAGGATGAGAACGACCTTCTATGTGGAGAATGTCACCAACAGCCGGGCGGTGACCTATGTCCATCCCGAGGCGTTCACCTATAGCCGCTACTCCATCCTGCGGCCGCGCACCTTTGGTGTGCGCGTCGGGTTCGACCTGTGAGCGTGGCGCGGGCGATGGGTCCTTCCGCACGCGCGCGGCGTGGGACATGGGCGATGCTTGCCGGTCTTTGTCTCGTCGCCGCGCCCGCGGTCGCTGCTCCGGGGAACGACGTGCGCCCGGTGGTCCGCACCGAGGCCGGGTCCGTCGCGGGCGTAGTCGAGGCCGATAGCGGGGTCGCCGCCTTCAAGGGCATTCCCTATGCCGCGCCGCCCGTGGGCGAGCTGCGCTGGCGTGCGCCCGAACCGGCGCCCGCCTGGCAGGGTGTCCGCGATGGCGCCCGGTTCGGTCATGCCTGCCTGCAGCCGCCGCAATCGCCGATCGGCCTGTATTCGGGCGGGATGGCAACGCCGAGCGAGGATTGCCTGACGCTCAATATATGGGCACCGAAAAATGCTCGGGGTCTGCCCGTCATGGTCTGGATCCATGGCGGTGCGCTCGTCGGCGGCAGCAGTTCGGAGCCGATGTATGACGGCACCAAGCTCGCGCAGCGCGAAATCCTGGTCGTGTCGATCAACTATCGGCTCGGCCTGCTGGGGTTTCTCGCCCATCCCGCGCTCAGCGCCGAATCGCCGCGACATCTGTCCGGCAATTACGGGCTGCTCGACCAGATCGCAGCGCTGCACTGGGTGCATGACAATATCCAGGCTTTCGGCGGTGATCCGGATCGGGTGACGATCGCCGGCGAATCGGCGGGCGGGCTCAGCGCCATCGCACTTCTAGCCAGCCCGCTCGCGCGCGGCCTGTTCGAGGGCGCCATTATAGAAAGCGGCTACATGCCGTCCTACCGCGCGCTGCACGAAGCGGTACGGGGCCAGCCTTCGGGCGAAGCAGCAGGGTCGGCACTGGCAGAGGCTGCCGAAATTTCGACGGCCGAGGAACTACGCGCCGCTGATCCCAAGGCGCTGTTCAAGGCTGGACTTGCCACGGGCTGGCAGCCGGAACCCCTCATCGACGGCTTCGTGCTCGACCGCCAACTCGCCGAAACCTTCGCGCGCGGCGAGCAGGCGAAGGTTCCAGTGCTGGCCGGCTTCAACGAGGGCGAAATCCGGTCGCTGCCGTTCCTGATGCCCGATGCCCCTGCAACGCGCCAAGAATATCTCGGCGATGTCCGCCGACGCTTCGGCGAAAGGGCTTCGGCGTTCCTTGCCGTCTATCCCGGCAACGATCCAAAGGCCGATGTGATGGCGTCGATTCGCGACGGCTTGTACGGCTGGGCCGCGCAATATTTGGCACGGCAGCAGACGGCGGCAGGCGAGCCCGCCTATCTTTATTATTTTCGCCACAGCACGCCGGCGCAGCGCGAGCGGAACCTGGCGGCCTTTCACGCCAGCGAACTGCCCTATGTCTTCGGTCAGGTCGGCGCAGCGGCCAGGCTTGGGCCGAACTGGCCGCGACCGCCCCTGACCGATCAGGAAGCGCAGCTGTCCGATGCGATGATGGGATATTGGGCGTCGTTCGTGCGCGACGGCGAACCGCGGGCCGCAGACGCGCCGCGCTGGCCTCGCTTTACTTTGCGGCAACACGGCTATCTCGACATAGGCGAGAAGCTGTCACCTGCCAGCGACCTGAAGCCGGCAGCTTTCGCCTGGGCCGATGGGCTGGTCGCGCGGAGGCGCGAGGCGGGACGCGGCTGGCGGCTCAATATTGGTTTTTCCGCCTATCCGTCGCCCGAGCGGCCGCGTTGACGGGTGGAGCGGTGCACGCCACGTGAATCATATGAGCACGACAAAAAAAGCGCGGCGTACGGTTGCCGCCACCCGGAAGTCTCCCCGCAGCCGCGACCACAAGGCGCGCGCGAGAAAAGAGTCCATCGAACGCATCCTCGACGCTGCCGAGCAACTGTTCGCCGAATACGGCTATCACGGTGTCACGCTGAAGGATGTCGCCAAGCGCGTCGGCGTCAGTTCAACGCTGCTCCATTATCATTTCAGCGGCAAGGAAAGCATTTTCGAAGCCGTCTGGGCGCGCAAAGCGCCAATTTCGTCGCGCAACCGCCTCGACGCGATGCGGCGCTATGCCCAGAACGCGGGCGATGCGGTGACTGTCGAAGGTGCGCTGCACGCCTGGATCGACGCCGATCTCGACGTCCAGATCGAAGATCCGGAAACCTGGGCGTCGTTCGGCAAGATCGCGGCGCAGGCGAACAGCGCGGCGGGTTGGGGCGCCGAGAAGATGACCAACTATTTCAACCCGGTCGTTCTCGCGCTGCTCGACCTGTTCAGGAAGGCCATGCCCGATTGCGACGAGCAGCGGATCTTCTGGGCCTATCATTTCGTGTCGGGGGCGATGACGCACAACATGGCGCGCACCGGGCGGCTGGACGAGTTGTCGCATGGCCTGTGCTCGTCCGATGATTTCGTCGCGATCAAACGGCACATGACGACCTTCATGGCCGCCGGCGTCAAGGCGATCTGCCAAGGCGAAGACAAGGAAAACACATAGGGTCAATCGGGTAGGGCGGCGCGTATCGATGGGAAGGCGGTACCCGATGCTCGCAGCGAGGTGCACGAGAATGTCGAGTGAAACCCTGTCGAACGCAAATGCTGGTGAGCGGACCGGCGGCTATGCCTGGATCGTGCTCGCGCTGCTGTGCCTCGTCTATGTCCTGAACTTTCTCGACCGCCAGCTTCTGTCGATCCTGGCCAAGCCGATCCAGGACGATCTCGGCCTCAGCGACGGGCAGCTCGGACGGCTGGGCGGCCTGTATTTCGCGCTTTTCTACTGCGTCCTCGGCGTGCCGGTCGCGTGGCTCGCCGATCGTGGCAACCGCGTCCGGGTGCTGATGATGGCCTGTGCGCTGTGGAGCGCGGCGACGATCGCATGCGGCATGGCGCAGACCTATCCGCAGCTGGTACTCGCCCGGATGAGCGTCGGGATCGGGGAGGCGGGCGGCGTTCCGCCCTCCTATTCGATCATCTCCGACTATTTTCGCGCCAATCGCCGCGGCACCGCATTGGGGCTGTTCAATCTGGGGCCGCCGATCGGACAGTCGCTGGGCGTCGCCTTCGGCGCGAAGATTGCCGCAGTCTATGACTGGCGGCTGGCGTTCATCGTGCTGGGCGGCGCAGGGCTGATGGCTGCGATGGCCGTTGGGACGTTCGTCCGCGAGCCGAAGCGCGGCGCGACCGATTTGGCGATCGATCAGCACGCGCAGGAGCACGCAACGGTTAGCTTCTGGGCGACTGTCAGAATGTTCGCGATCCGCCCGACCCTCGCGCTCGTCTCGCTCGCGGCGGCGGCGACGCAGTTCGTCACCTACGGCACGCTCGGCTTTACGACGCTGTTCCTGATGCGCGAAAAGGCGATGACGCTCGACGAGATCGCTATCTGGTACACGCTCGTGCTCGGCATCTTCGTGAGTGCCGGCATCTTCCTGTCGGGGCGGCTCACCGACCGGTTCGCCGAGCGCTCGCCGCAGATATATGGTCTGCTTCCCGGCATTGCGCTCGCGCTCGCAGTGCCGGGCTTCATCGGCTTCGTGCATGCGCCGAGCTGGCCGGTGGCGATGGGCTTTCTCGCGGTGCCGACCTTCTTCAACTATTTCTATCTGACGCCTGCGGTGACGCTGGTCCAAAACAGCGTTTCGGCGCGGCAGCGAACACTGGCCGGGGCGGTGCTGCTCTTGATCATGAATCTGGTCGGACTGGGCCTCGGTCCCACCTGGGTAGGCGCGGTGAGCGACTGGTTGCGGCCGGCGCATCCAGCCAATTCGCTCCAGCTCGCCTTTTACAGTCTCGTGCCCTTCTATCTGCTCGCGATCGCACTTCATCTCGCACTCGCCCGCCACCTGGGCCGCGCACGCCGCGCGGCAAGGGCGTCATAATGAGGAAACCGGACCAGTCGATGACCGCCACCGTACCTGGTGCTATCCAGCCTTACGGACTTACGCTGGACCGTTTTATCGATCATGCCGCCAAATGGCATGGGGCCACCGAGGTGGTGACTGGTGGCGCCGGTGCATCGGCGCGCATCAGCTATGCGGCGCTGCGCGAGCGCAGCCGCCGCCTGTCGGGAGCCTTGTGGTCGCTCGATCTGCGCGAGGGCGACAATCTCGGCATCATGGGCTGGAACAGCCAGGCGCAGATGGAATGCTGGTACGGCGCGGTCGGCATCGGTATCGTGTGCCATACGCTGAACCCGCGGCTCGCCAAAGAGCATCTTGCGGCGATGATCCGCCAGGCCGGCAACCGGGTGCTTGTTGTCAGTCCCGATCTCGTCGACCTGACCGACGCACTGGTCACCGCATGCCCTGCGATCGAGCACGTCATCCTGCTCGATGAACCGGGGGGCGGGTTTCGCGCGCCCCGCTGCGGCCGCGCAACGATATGGCAGTACGAGCGCCTGCTTGCCGACAGCGGCGAGGCGGTGGCCTGGGGGCAGGTGGACGAAAACGCACCGGCGGGGCTGTGTTTTACGTCCGGCACCACAGGGGCGCCCAAGGGGATCACCTATACCCATCGTTCCAACTACCTCCATACCGTGCACCAGCTTCAGGCCGACGCGAGCGGCCTCACTGCCAACGATGCGTTGCTGATGGCGGTGCCAATGTTCCACGCCAATGGCTGGGGCTTTCCCTTTTCTGCGCCGGCGGTCGGGGCGAAGCTAGTGCTGCCGGGGCGGCATCAGGATGGCGCCAGCCTTGCGCGGTTGATCAATGCCGAAGGCGTGACCGTTGCGGCGGGGGTTCCGACCGTCTGGCTGGGTCTTGCCGATCATCTCGACGCGACGGGCGAAGCCGTGCCGTCGCTGAAACGGGTGATGCTCGGCGGGTCGGCGGTGCCGCAGGCGCTGCTCGATCGGCTCGAGGAGCGCCTCGGCGTCATCGTCCAGACGAGCTGGGGGATGACCGAATTGTCGCCGCTCGGCGCCACCATGCCGGTCTCTGCGCCAAGGCGGGATGCCGCCAAGTCGGGTCGGCCCCCGATCGGGGTCGATCTGTTGATTACCGATGCCGAGGGCAACCCACTGCCCAAGCAACGTGGGCAGGAGGGACGGCTGCAGGCTCGCGGCGCGAGCGTGGTCGAACGCTATTTCGGGCATGCCGATCCGGCGGTGAACGCCGACGGCTGGTTCGATACCGGCGACCTGGCGGTCATCGACGAACAGGGCAATGTCAGCATCACCGGGCGGGCGAAAGACCTCATCAAGTCGGGGGGCGAGTGGATCAATCCCGGCGAGATCGAGACGATCGTCGGCGCGCTGCCCCAGGTGGCGCAGGCGGCAGTCATCGGCCGCGGCCATCCCAAATGGGGCGAGCGCCCGATCCTTATAGTCGAGCCGCGCAAGGGGGCCGAGTTCAGCGATGATCTGCTGCTCGACGCGCTCCGGCCACGGGTCGCACGGTGGTGGTTGCCAGACACCATCGTACGGGTGCTGACGATGCCGCTCGCGACGACTGGAAAAATCGACAGACAGCGGCTGCGCGCCGACTATGGGAAAGCGGTTCGAGGAGAGGATTTATGAACGCGACGCATTTCGCGCAGATCATTCGCGAGCGTAGCTGATGGCAAGCGTGTTGCAGGGTCTGTTCGATCTGACGGGCCGGGTGGCCGTGGTCACCGGCGGATCGCGGGGAATCGGGCTTCAGATCGCCGGCGCACTCGGCGAATATGGCGCGTCGCTTGCGCTGGTCGCGCGCAAGCAGAACGACCTCGACAGCGCGGTCGAACGGTTGTCGGCCGCCGGATGCGACGCGGCCGCCTTCGCCGCCGATCTCGGCACCGGCGATGCGGCTTCGGCCCTTGTCGATCGGGTGATTGCCCGGTTCGGTCGGATCGACATCCTCGTTAACAATGCCGGAACGGTGTGGGGCGCACCCGCGGAAAGTCATTCGCTCGAGGGCTGGAACAAGGTCATCGACCTCAACATCACCGGCCTGTTCCTGCTGACCCAGGCCGCCGCGCGGGGGGCATTCCTGAAACAGGGCGGCGGCGCAGTGGTCAATGTCGCCTCGATCGAGGGGCTGCAGGGCCATCACCCCGACCGCCCCGGGACGATCGCCTACAACACCGCCAAGGGCGCGGTCATCAATATGACGCGCGCGCTCGCCGCCGAATGGGGGCCGCGCAACATCCGCGTCAACGCGCTCGCACCCGGCTATTTCCCGTCGAAAATGACGATGGCGACGGTCGACGAACATGGCGAGGAGATGCGCCGCCAGACGCCGCTTGGAAAGTTGGGCGGGGAAACCGACCTCATGGGTCCGGCGCTGCTCCTCGCGTCCGACGCCGGCGGCCATATCACCGGCCAGACGATCGTCGTCGACGGCGGCACCACGATCATCTGAAGAGGGTATAATGACCGCCCAGCTCATTCGTCGCGACGATATTGATTTTCTTCTCCACGACTGGCTGCGCGCGGACAAATTGGTCGATCGAGATACGATCGATGCCATTCTCGACCTGTCGGAAAAGCTCGCAAGCGAAGCGTTCCTGACCCACTATAAACGCAGCGACGTCGAGG
Organism: Stakelama saccharophila; assembly: GCF_032229225.1. Lineage (NCBI taxonomy): Bacteria > Pseudomonadati > Pseudomonadota > Alphaproteobacteria > Sphingomonadales > Sphingomonadaceae > Stakelama > Stakelama saccharophila. The sequence continues at coordinate 63,139 of NZ_CP135076.1, read as the reverse complement.
AGCCAGCCTTCGAAGATGGCGAGGTGCGCATCTGCCCCGCGATCGGCGATGCGCTGGCACAATATGCCGAGTTGGGGTTGTTTTCCGCCGGCTTTCCCGAGGAGCAGGGCGGGCTCGGGCTACCGTATTTGGTCTGTATGGCGTCCTTCGCCTATTTCGCCGCGGCGAATGTGGCGACGGCCGCCTATCCGATGCTCACCGTTGCCAATGCGCGGCTGATCGCCGCGTTCGGCACCGAGGCTCAGATCGATACCTTCGCCCGGCCCGAGATCGACGGGCGCTGGTTCGGCACCATGTGCCTGTCCGAGCCGCAGGCGGGGTCGAGCCTCGCCGACGTTCGCACGCGCGCCGTGCTCGATGGCCGCGACGCGTTGGGGGAGCGATACCGGCTGACCGGCAACAAGATGTGGATTTCGGGTGGCGACCATGATGCGAGCGAGAATATCGTCCACCTCGTGCTCGCCAAGGTGCCGCGCGAGGATGGGACGCTGCCCGAAGGGACGGCCGGAATTTCGCTGTTCATCGTGCCGAAAATCTTTCCCGACGGCGCGCGCAACGATGTGACCGTGGCGGGCATCAACCACAAGATGGGCTATCGGGGCACGACCAACTGCCTGCTCAATTTCGGCGAGAATGGCGGCGCACTCGGCTGGATCGTCGGCAAACCGGGCGACGGCCTGCGCCAGATGTTCCAGATGATGAACGAGGCGCGGATCGGCGTCGGCACGGGCGCGGCAGCGATGGGCTATCGCAGCTATCTGCTGTCCGCCACCTATGCGCGCGAGCGGCTGCAGGGCCGACCGGCGGGGCGGCGCTCGGGCAACGCCGTGGCGATCATCGAGCATCCCGATGTACGGCGGATGCTGCTTCAGCAGAAATGCTATGTCGAAGGTGCGCTGGCGCTGTGCCTTTATTGCGCGCGGCTGGTGGACACCGCCGAGGATTGTGCAGAGGACGCCGCCTTGCTCGGCCTGTTGACGCCGGTCGCGAAGACCTGGTCATCGGAACATGGCCTTGCGGCAAACGACATCGCGATCCAGATCCATGGCGGCTATGGATATACGCGGGACTTCGATGTTGAGCAGCTATGGCGCGATAACCGGCTGAACCCCATCCACGAGGGCACCACCGGCATTCAGGCGATCGACTTGGTCGGGCGGAAGATCCTGCGCGACGGGGCTGGTCTGCTGGTTCTTGAAGTTAAGATACTCGAGACGGCCGAGATGGCGCGGGACATTCCCGGCCTCGCAGAATTTGCTAATACCCTGTCGGCGACATGGCGAACGGCGACGGAAACGATTCAGGTCTTGCGCAGGCGCGAGGCAAACGCAGCACTCGACAATGCGACGCCGTTCCTTCGGGCGTTTGGGCACGTCGTGACCGCTTGGCTATGGCTGGACCAGGTGGTCGCTGCGTATACGCTGCGCAGAACCGCGCCGGCGAACACCAAATTGGCTAAAGGCAAGCATCATGCGTGCCGATTCTTTTTCGAATGGGAGCTGCCAAGGGTTGGGCCCATGCTGACCTTTATCGCATCGAAAGGCGACGTTGCGGCCACAGCACCTGCCGGGATCTTCGGCTAATGTCCAGATTGTTCGCCGCGGCTGTATTCGGCACTAGTCGGCTGCCGACCACCAGTGAAAGCGCGGAAAAGGGCATGCGTGTTCGTCGACCGCTAGCGTTCATCGCCGATCCACAGCCTTCAGTCCGAACGGGCGGCGAGGTCGTTCGTAGGGATCCGCGGATATCGCTTTTCCGTGTGGATGGTGCGGGCGGGTGCAGTTCGGTCACAGCCGCTTGATCGGGAAACCGGTCGATGCCGTCTGCAGCGAAAGCAACGCCGCCTCGGTCGACAGATCGCTCAGAACAATGGCCGAGACGGCCGAGCCACCTGAGTCTTTCTCACCGGGTCGTCCGACATCGCGGCGCGGGGGCGCGGACGCAGGCGCGGCCGCGCCGACGCAATTCGGCCTTCAGTTTCTCCGGCCTTGGCGCCCATAGAAAGCCGTAGCTGACCGCCCCGTGCTTCGTCTCGACGGCGTGATGGAGCCGGTGCGCCTGGACGATGCGGCGCATATAGGCCGATCTCGGCAGATAGCGGTGCTGCAGCCGCTGGTGCACGATCACGTCGTGGAACCCGAAATAGATGGCGCCGTAGCCCGCGATCCCGGCGCCGATCCATGCCCAGCCCGGCCACCAGCCGAGCTGCACCCCGCCGAGCAGGAGGACGATCGAGGGGATGGCGAAGATCACGCCGTAGAGATCGTTGCGCTCCCATCTGCCCCGGCGCGGCCGGTGGTGGCTCGCGTGCAGGAACCAGCCCGGCCCGTGCATCACCCAGCGGTGCGTGACATAGGCGAACCCTTCCATGCCCAATATGGTCGCGAAGAACAGCAGAAGGCCGATTGCCGGATTCATGGTCCTGATATAGCGAGGACGCATGCGGATCGCGAGGATTTCGATCGTGCTGGTCGCGGCCTGTCCGGCCTGACGAAGGCGCGGAACCCTGCGTCGCTGGATCGGTTTCTCCACCGAATACGCGCTGGGCGATCCGGAGATCCGGGGCGTCGCATCCGCCTCCGCCGGCCTTTGCGCCACGGGCCTTGTGCGCTGAGCCGGGGGTGGATTTGAGCGGCGCACTGTGCTTTAGCGCACTGCACAATTCTCCGACTCCAAAAGGCTAGGTCCGCCCCATGAACATTCACGAATATCAGGCCAAGGAACTCCTCGCGAAATTCGGTGTCCCTGTCCCCGCCGGCTATGCCGCGATGAGCGTGGATGAGGCCGTGGAAGTGTCGAAGAAGCTGCCTGGGCCGCTTTACGTCGTGAAGGCGCAGATCCATGCCGGCGGCCGCGGCAAGGGCAAGTTCAAGGAACTGGGGCCCGACGCGAAGGGCGGCGTCCGCCTGGCGAAGACCGAGGAAGAGGTTCGCGCGGCGGCCGAGGACATGCTCGGCAATACGCTCGTGACCGTGCAGACGGGCGAGCATGGCAAGCAGGTCAACCGCCTCTATGTCACCGACGGCGTCGACATCGCCAAGGAATTCTATCTGGCCGTGCTCGTCGACCGCGCGAGCGGCCGCATCGCCATGGTCGCTTCGACCGAGGGCGGCATGGACATCGAGGACGTCGCGCATAACAGCCCGGAAAAGATCCACACGATGGACATCGATCCGGCGACCGGCTTCATGCCGCATCACGGCCGCGCGGTGGCCGCCGCGCTCGGCCTGAAAGGCGACCTCGCCAAGCAGGCGCAGAAGACCGCCGCCAAGCTGTACGAGGCGTTCCTCGGCACCGATGCTTCGCAGATCGAGATCAACCCGCTCGCCGTCACCGAGGACGACAAGCTGATGGTCCTGGACGCCAAGGTCGGCTTCGATTCGAACGCGATGTTCCGCCACAAGGATCTCGCCGAGCTGCGCGACGAAACCGAAGAGGACCCGATGGAACTCGAGGCGTCGAAACACGATCTCGCCTATATCAAGCTCGACGGCGACATCGGCTGCATGGTCAACGGCGCCGGCCTCGCCATGGCGACGATGGACATCATCAAGCTGAACGGCCGGTTCCCGGCCAACTTCCTCGATGTCGGCGGCGGCGCATCGAAGGAAAAGGTCACCGCGGCGTTCAAGATCATCCTGAGCGATCCGGCGGTGAAGGGCATCCTCGTCAACATCTTCGGCGGCATCATGCGCTGCGACATCATCGCCGAGGGGATCGTCGCGGCCGCCAAGGAAGTGAACCTGTCGGTGCCGCTGGTCGTTCGCCTCGAAGGCACGAACGTCGAGAAGGGCAAGGAAATCCTCGAAAATTCCGGCCTGCCGATCGTGTCCGCCGACGACCTGGGCGACGCCGCGAGGAAGATTGTCGGCGAGGTGAAGCAGGCGGCCTGATGCTGCCGGCCCCAGGCTGACAAAGCGTTGCGGGGCCGGGCGGATACGTCGCGGCCCCGTTTTCGTTGGTTGGACGACAGGACCGGCGGCGCGCCTTCCCGATGCCGTTACGGCATGGGCGGTTCGCCATACCGGTCTTGCGAAAAATGCGGGAAACCGCCATGTTCGGCCTAACCGAGAGCCGTAATGCGCGGACAAACGGAAAGGACGCAGATGAAAGTGCTGGTGCCGGTCAAGCGCGTGCTTGACTATAACGTCAAACCCCGCGTGAAGGCGGACGGATCGGGCGTCGATCTTGCCAATGTCAAGATGAGCATGAACCCGTTCGACGAAATCGCGGTCGAGGAAGCGATCCGGCTGAAGGAAAAGGGCCCGGTCGAAGAGATCGTCGCCGTTTCCATCGGTGAGCAGAAGTGCCAGGAGACGCTCAGGACCGCGCTTGCCATGGGCGCCGACCGCGCGATCCTGATCACCGCCGACGAGCGCATCGAACCGCTGGGCGTCGCCAAGCTGCTCGCCAAGGTGGTCGAGGCCGAGTCGCCCGAACTCGTCATCCTCGGCAAGCAGGCGATCGACGACGACAACAACCAGACCGGCCAGATGCTCGCCGCCCTGCTCGGCTGGGCGCAGGGCACCTTCGCCTCCAAGGTCGAGCTGGGCGACCCCGGATCGGGGTCCGGGACAGGCGGCAAGGTCACCGTCACCCGCGAGGTCGACGGCGGGCTGGAGACCGACGAGCTGACGCTGCCGGCGATCGTCACCACCGACCTGCGCCTCAACGAGCCGCGCTATGCGTCGCTGCCCAACATCATGAAGGCGAAGTCCAAGCCGATGGATACCAAATCGGTTGAGGACTATGGTGTCGACGTGTCGCCGCGCCTGACCGTGACCAACGTCTCCGAGCCGCCCAAGCGGCAGGCGGGCGAAAAGGTCGCCGGCGTGGACGAACTGGTTGCCAAGCTGAAGGCGCTGGGCCTTCCGAAGTGACCCTCCGTTCGCCCTGAGCTTGTCGAAGGGCGGTACTTCTACTTCGGGTGAAGACAGGACAGGCCTTCGACAGGCCCAGCCCGGACGGGATCGAAAGCGGGACGGGATCGAGAGGACGAAATGATGAAGACTCTGGTTTGGGTCGAACACGACAACACGGAATTGAAGGACGCCACGCTGGCCGCCGTGACGGCGGCGTCGAAGCTGGGCGAGGTGCATCTGCTCGTCGCCGGGGCGGGATGCGATGCCGTGGCGCAGGCTGCGGCGAAGATCGAAGGCGTGGGCAAGGTCCATGTCGCCGACGATGCGGCCTATGAACATGCGCTCGCGGAAAATGTGGCGCCGCTGATCGTCGATCTGATGGAGCATCACGATGCCTTCGTCGCGCCCGCCACGACCACCGGCAAGAACATCGCCCCGCGCGTCGCCGCGCTCATGGACGTGATGCAGATTTCCGACATCCTCTCGGTCGAGGGCGAGAACAGCTTCACCCGGCCGATCTATGCCGGCAACGCCATCGCGACGGTGAAGACGAGCGATACAAAGCTGGTCATCACCGCGCGCGGCACCGCTTTCGACAAGGCGAGCGCGGAGGGCGGCTCGGCCGAGATCGAGCAGGTTTCCGCCACGGGGGACAAGAGGCTGTCGACGTTCGTCAAGGCCGACATCGCGACAAGTGACCGTCCCGAACTCACCAGCGCCTCGATCGTCGTCTCCGGCGGTCGCGCGCTGCAGAATTCGGAGAATTTCCATTCGATCATCGAACCGCTCGCCGACAAGCTGGGCGCCGCGGTCGGTGCGAGCCGCGCGGCGGTCGACGCCGGCTATGTCCCCAACGACTATCAGGTCGGCCAGACGGGCAAGATCGTGGCGCCGGAAGTCTATATCGCCATCGGTATTTCCGGGGCCATCCAGCACCTTGCCGGCATGAAGGATTCGAAGACCATCATCGCCATCAACAAGGACGAGGATGCCCCGATCTTTCAGATCGCCGATTACGGGCTGGTCGCCGACCTCTACAAGGCGGTGCCGGAGCTGACCGAAAAGCTCTGAGCATTGTCCGAGACGACTTTTCCAGCAGGGCGGCCCGGGCGATCGGGTCGCCCTGCCCGCATGGGCCGGCCGTGAGCGACCCGGTCGATCGGCTGCACGTCATCACCGGCGGCCCTGGGTCGGGAAAATCGACGCTGATCGATGCCCTGGCGGCGCAGGGCATCGCCACCAGTCCGGAGGTCGGCCGCGCCATCATCAAGGAGGAGCTGGCGCGTGGCGGCAGCGCGCTGCCCTGGTCCGACCACCTTGCCTTTGCCGAGAAGATGGTCGTTCGCGAAGTCGCGGCGCACCAAAGCGCGGCGGCATCGGGCCGGACGGTCGTCCTCGACCGGGGGATACCGGACGTGATCGGCTTCCTCCGCATTTCCGGGCTCGCGGTGCCGGAACATATCGACCGTGCGGCACGCTCCCATCGCTACAATTCCCGCGTCTTCATCGCTCCCTGGTGGGAGGAGATCTTCACGACCGATCCCGAACGCAAGCAGACACCGCAGGAAGCGCGCGACAGCTATGCGGTCATGGTCGCGACCTATCGCGATTATGGCTACACGCCTGTCGACCTGCCGCGCACGACGGTGGCCGAACGGGTCGCCTTCATCCGCACCGCCGTCGGTATCTAGCGCCCGGCCGCGGCGCCGAAGGCACCATGTACCCGGACATCGGTTCCTCTGCGAACCAGCCTGGCGTGAACGACGGCGTTTTCAGTCGCGTTTCACTGCTGCTCGACCGGCACGCTGGGCGCGAAGCGCAGCACCAGATACCCCGCCGCCGCCGACAATACGGACCCGGCGAGCACGCCGATCTTCACCTCGTCGACCAGAAGTTCGTTGCCGGGAAAGGCGAGCCCGCCGATGAACAGGCTCATGGTGAAGCCGATCCCGGCGAGCAGCGAGACGCCGTACACCTGGGTCCAGGTCGATCCGCCCGGCGTCTTGGCGAACTTGGTGTGGAAGGCCAGGAAGATGATGCCGAAAATGCCGACCTGCTTGCCGATGAACAGGCCGAGCGCGATGGCGAGCGGCAGCGTGTTGAGCAGGATGCCGGGCGACATGCCCTGAAAGGATACCCCCGCATTGGCGAAGCCGAACAGCGGTACGATCAGGAAGGCGACCCAATATTCCAGCCCGTGTTCCAGCCGGTGCAAGGGCGAGGCTGCATCGTCGGGCGCGCCGGGCGACTTGGTGATGGGGATCATGAACGCGGCGAGCACGCCGGCGATCGTCGCATGCACGCCCGACAGGAAGACGAAATACCACAGCAGTACCGCCAGCACGGCATAGGGGGTCAGCCGCTGCACGTTCGATTTGTTGAGGACGTACATCGCCCCCATGGTGAGCGCGGCCAGGCCGAGTGCGAGCGACGACAGCTCGCTGGTATAGGCAAGCGCGATGATCGCGACCGCGCCCATGTCGTCGACGATCGCGACGGTGGTCAGGAACAGTTTCAGCGAGGCCGGCGCGCGGCTGCCGAGCAGGGCGAGCACGCCGATGGCGAAGGCGATGTCGGTCGCCGCCGGGATCGCCCAGCCCGATTGCAGGTCGGGCCGGCCGTGGGTGACGGCGAGGTAGATGACGGCCGGCGCGATCATGCCGGCGGCGGCGGCGACCACCGGCAGGCGGCGGCGCTCCCACGTGGCGAGCCGGCCATCGACGAACTCGCGCTTGATCTCCAGCCCGACGAGAAAGAAGAAGATCGCCATCAGGCCGTCGTTGATCCAGATGTGCATTGTCATCGGACCGTATTTCGGGTTGATCAGCGGCCCCGTTTCGGCGTGCAGGAAATGGAAATAGCCTTCCGAGGTCGCCGGCACGTTCGCCACGATCATCGCCGCCAGCGCGGCGGCGATCAGGACAATTCCGCCCGACGCCTCGCTGCGCAGAAATCCCCGGAGCGCGGATGCAGCCTTTTCCGGCACGGTGCCCGCTTCCGCCATATGTATTCCCCTTTGCTGATCTGCCCGGTCGTCCCTACCGACTGGAAAAGCCGAGGCAAAGCCCCTAAGCCCGCGCGACCATGACCGCGCCCGCGCTTTTGCAGCAAAATCCGATCGTCGTCTGGTGGCACGACCATATCGTGGCGACCGTCGATCACGTCCGCGTGCTCGACCGGGTGCGCGGCGAATCCGGCTGGAGCGGACGCTACGCCTTCATGACGCTGATGTCCGCGGGCATCGCCGTTCTGGGTCTCTTGCTCTCATCGCCGGCGGTGGTGATCGGCGCGATGCTGATCTCGCCGCTGATGGGACCGATCATCGGGCTGGGCTTCGGTCTCGCCACCTTCGATTCCGCAGAGATCAGGGAATCCGCTGTCGCGCTGGCGCTGGGCGTCGTGCTGGCGGTCATATTCTGCGCGCTGATCGTGCTGATGTCGCCGCTGCAGAACGTGACCGAAGAGATCGCGGCGCGCACCCAGCCCAATCTGTTCGACCTGCTGGTGGCGTTGTTTTCCGCGCTCGCCGGATCCTATGCAATGGTTCGCGGACGCGAGGGCACGATCGTGGGCGTCGCCATCGCCACTGCGTTGATGCCGCCGCTCGCGGTGATGGGCTATGGTCTCGCGACGCTCAACTGGACGGTGTTTACCGGCTCCACCATCCTGTTCTTCACCAACCTGATGACGATCGCCCTGGCGGCGGCCGGGATGGCGCGGCTCTACGGCTTCGGCTCCGACCTGTCGCCGCAGCATACCATCTTGCAGACCGTGCTGATGGTCGCGACGCTGATCGCGTTTGCCGTGCCGCTGGGCCTGTCGCTGCGGCAGATCGCCTGGGAAGCGACGGCGCAGCGCGACGTGCGCGATGTCGTCGCCAGCCAGTTCGGCGACGATTCGCGCATCAGCCAGATCGACGTGAAATACGATCCCATCCGGGTCGATGCGACGGTGCTGACGCCGCAATTCGAATCCGACGCCGAACGCGATGCGCAGACGACATTGACGCGGCTGTTCGGCGAGCCGGTGACCGTGACGCTGGAACAATATCGGGTGTCCACCGGCGCGGCCGCGGAGGCGCAGCAGATTGCTGCCGCGCAGGCGAATGCACGCCGGCAGGCCGCGGACCAGGCGGCGGCGCAGCTTGTCCGGCAACTGGCGCTCGTCGCGGGTGTCGAGCCCGGCTCCGTGTTGCTCGATCGCGATCATCGCCGCGCGGTCGTGAATGCCCAGCCGTTGCCCGATACCGGACTCGCCGCGTACCGGGCGCTCGAGGCCCGCGTCGCGAAGGTTGCCAGCGACTGGTCGGTCGAGGTCGTGCCGCCCGCCGCGCCGCTGCCGGAAATCGGGTTTACGGAACCGCCGAAGCAGGAGGCGCAATCGGAGCAGGAGAGCGCGAACGTGCTGAGCGATGCCGGCGAGCAGGCCCTGCAACTCGTCATCTGGGCCGGCAGGCGCGTGAAGGCGCCGATCGGCGTTTCGGGGCCGGATGCGCATGTCGGAACGGTGGTGACGACGCTGACCCGCGCGGGGGTGTCGGCGCACCGCGTCGACGGGCCCGGCGGCAGCGACGGTGCGGTGACGCTGCGGTGGCTGGCGCCCGACGACGAATGACACGGCGTGACGCAGCCGACGCCACCGCTTATATCGGTGCCGCGAGGAGATGATGATGGCCGCCACGACCCTTTCCGCCGATGCCACGCTCGACGAGATCCGCGCCGCCCTGGCGCCGGAGCTTCCGGTCAACGCCGCGTTCGACGGCTGGTCGCCCAAGGCGGTCGACGCCGCGGCGCGGACGGTGGGTGTCGACGCCGATGTCGCGCGGCTGGCCTTCCCCGGCGGCGCTGTCGACCTGATCGACGCCTGGTTCGCGTATATCGATGCGCGCATGGCAGAGGCCTTGCCCGCCGAGGCGTTGGCCGAGATGAAGATTCGCGAGCGGATCGCGGCGCTTGTCGAAAAGCGGCTCGAACTGCTGGCGGGTGAGCGCGAGGCGTTGCGCCGCGCCGTCGCGGTACTCGCCATGCCGCAGAATGTGGCGCGGGCGGCGAAGCTGGGCTGGCGCTCGGCCGATCGGATGTGGCGCCTCGCGGGCGATGTGGCCACCGACTACAACCATTATACCAAGCGCGGCATCCTGGCCGGCGTCTATGCCGCGACCATCACCGTCTTCCTCGACGACGAATCGGAAAGGTGGGCCCAGACGCGGGCCTTCCTCGCGCGGCGGATCGAGGGCATCATGCGGTTCGAAAAGGCGAAGGCGAAGTGGCTCGGTCGCGGCCGGGACCGGCGGATCAGCCTGTCGCGCTTCGTCGGTCGGCTGCGCTATCCGGCCATCTGAAGCGGGCGTTTGCAGCGGATCGCCCATTTAGGCCTTTCCTTTGAGGGGAGTTATTGATACTCACTCTCATTATGAACGTAGCCACCACCATCGCTCCGCCGATTCGCCTGTCGCAGCTTCCGCGCCGTACGGCGGCGAAAGTGGCAGCGATCGACTGGGAAATGCTGGCCAGGCCGGAGGCGCGCCGCCTGCGCGAACTGGGGCTCGACGAAGGCGTCGGCGTGGAGATGATGCACCAGGCAGCGTTCGGGCGTGGCCCCGTCGCCTGCCGGATCGGCCGCATGACGATCGCACTCCGGCGCCATGTCGCGGGGGCGATCCACGTCCTTCCCTGATCCTTTTGCCCGATCGACCTGACTGATGACGCCTGCGCCTCTCGTCGCGCTGGTCGGTAATCCCAATGCCGGCAAGAGCGCCCTGTTCAACGCGCTGACCGGCGCGCGGCAGAAGGTGGGCAACTATCCCGGCGTCACCGTCGAACGCCACGCCGGACGCATGGCGCTGGCCGACGGCCGTCCGGTCGAGCTGGTCGACCTTCCCGGCGCCTACAGCCTCGAACCGTCCAGCCCCGACGAGCAGGTCACGCGCGACGTCGTCATCGGCGCGCAGGAGGGCGAGCGGCTGCCCGATGCCATCGTCGTGGTGGTCGATGCCGCCAATCTCGACAACCATCTGCGCTTCACGCTGCAACTGGTGTCGCTCGGCCTGCCGGTGGTGGTGGCGCTCAACATGATCGACCTTGCCGAGCGCGACGGGCTGACGCTCGATCCCGGGGTGCTGGAGGCCGAACTCGGTGTCCCTGTGATTCCCACCGTGGCGGTGCGCCGGCGCGGCCTGGAGGAATTGAAGGCGGCGATGGCGGCGGCGGTGCATCCCGGCGCGAAACGGGTGCGCCCCAGCGACGGCCATATCGACGACGACATTGTGACGCTGCAACGCCGCGCGCGCGCACTGTCCGAAGCGGCCACCGTTTCCGAAACCGCCACCCGGCGCTGGACACACCGCATCGACGCGGTCGCGCTCCATCCGGTGTTCGGATCGGTCCTGCTGTTCGCGCTGCTGTTCGTCATGTTCCAGGCGGTGTTCGCCTGGTCGGAAGCGCCGATCGCCTGGATCGAGGACGGCATGGCGTGGCTCGGCGGTGCGGTCGGCGACGCGCTGCCGCAGGGATTCGTTCGCTCGTTGATCGTCGACGGACTGATCGCCGGGGTGGGGGCGGTGGTCGTGTTCCTGCCGCAGATCCTGATATTGTTCGCCTTCATCCTCGTGCTGGAAGCGAGCGGATACATGGTCCGCGCCGCCTTCCTGATGGACCGGCTGATGGCGGCGGCAGGGCTGTCGGGACGCGCCTTCATTCCGCTTCTGTCCTCCTTCGCCTGCGCCGTGCCCGGCATCATGGCGACGCGTACCATCGACGACGAGAAGGACCGGCTGACCACCATTCTGATCGCACCGCTGATGACGTGCTCCGCGCGCCTTCCGGTCTATGCCATCATCATCGGCGCGATGATCCCGGCGCGCCAGGTCCTGCCGGGCATCGGGCTGCAGGGGCTGGTGCTGTTCGGCCTTTACGTCATGGGCATCGTCGGCGCCTTCGTCGCCGCGCTCGTGCTCAGGCGGACGGTCACCAGGGGCGAATCGTCGGGCTTCATGATGGAGATGCCCAAATATCAGTGGCCGCGGCTCGATGATCTCGCGCTGGGCCTGTGGCAACGCGCGCGCATCTTCCTGAAGCGCGCCGGCACCATCATCGCCTTCACCACGATCATCCTCTGGCTGTTGCTGAGCTTTCCCAAGCCGCCTGCCGGATCGGACGTCTCGCCGGTTGATTATTCGATCGCCGGGCGCATCGGCCACCAGATCGAAAAGGTGGTCTCGCCGATCGGCTTCAACCGGGACATCGCGCTCGCGCTTCTCCCCGCCATGTCGGCGCGCGAGGTGGCGGTGTCGGCGATCGGCACGGTCTATGCCGTCGACAATCCGGATGCCAGTGCCGGCGAGCGCGAGATCGTGTCGAACCTGCGCAAGCGCTGGACCCTGCCAACCGCGCTCGCCTTCCTGATGTGGTTCGTCTTCGCGCCGCAGTGCATTTCGACCATCGCGATTACCAGGCGGGAGACGAATGGATGGAAATGGCCCGCCTTCATGGTTGGCTATTTGTTCGTGCTCGCCTACATCGCGGCAGGGGCGACATACTGGCTCGCCGTGGCACTCGGATTGTAGGGAGAGAAGCGAAATGGCCGGCAGCGTGAACAAGGTGATCCTGATCGGCAATCTCGGCCGCGATCCCGAAAGCCGCACCTTCCAGAATGGCGGCAAGGTGGTGAACCTGCGCATCGCCACCTCGGAGCAGTGGAAGGACCGCAATACCGGCGAGCGCCGCGAAAAGACCGAGTGGCATTCGGTCGCGATCTTCAACGAAGGCCTCGCCAACATCGCCGAGCGCTATCTGCGCAAGGGATCGAAGGTCTATATCGAAGGCCAGCTCCAGACGCGGAAGTGGCAGGACCAGTCGGGCAATGACCGCTATTCGACCGAGGTCGTGCTGCAAGGGTTCAACGGCGCGATGACCATGCTCGACAGCCCCGGCGGCCAGGGCGGCGGCGGTGGCTCCGACTGGGGCGGCGGCAGTGATTTCGGCGGCCAGTCCTCGGGCCGCGGCGGCTCGTTCAATTCGGGCGGGGACAAGTCGGGCGGCATGGGCGGCACCGATTTCGGCGGCGGCTTCCCGGACGATCTCGACGACGACGTGCCGTTCTGATCGCGTAACGGGAACTTGGCGCCGGCTCGCGCGCTCCCCTTCTTCAAAATGGGAGAAGGTACGAGCCGTGAAGCGAATCGCACGATTGGAGCACTTCGCCCGGGCCGGATATCTCGCCCGGGCGCTCGTCTATTTCCTGCTAGGCTATCTGACGCTCGCGACCGCGCATGCCGAGGGAACGGCAAGCGTGCTCGACGACATCCGCAACCTGCCCGCGGGGAGGGTCGTCCTGATCGCCACCGCTGTCGGCCTGATCGGCTACGGCATCTTCCGCATCTATGGCGCGGCGCTCGACATTCAGGGCGCCGGCGCCGGCTGGACGGGCATGGCGAAGCGGGTCGGCCATGTCGGCAGCGGCATCGCACATCTCGTCCTGGCCTATCTGGCGGTCAGGCTTGCACTGGATAGCGGCGGCGGCGCCGGAGGCTCCAGCGGCGGGACGCAGGCGGCGGAAACCATCATGGATTTCCCCGGCGGCTGGATCGTGCTCGGCCTGATCGGCATCGGCTTCGTCGGGGCGGCCTTCAACCAGGCGGTGAAGGCCGCGACCGCCAATTTCATGTATCTGCTCGACATCGACGCGCCGCGCTGGGCGGAAGCGGTGGGCCGGATCGGCTATGCCGCGCGCGCGGTGGTGTTCCTGGTGTTAGGATGGCACATCCTCGAATCGGCGTGGAGCACCGATGCGCAGCAGATCGGATTCCAGGCAGCGCTGGAATCGCTGCAAAGCATGACCTGGCTCTATCAGGCCGTCGCCGCCGGCCTGCTCGTCTTCGGCATCTTCAGCCTGGTGATGGCGCGCTATCGCAAGATTCGCGATCAGAACGTCATCGACCGCATCACCGGTGGCACTGCCCGGCCGATCTAACGCGGTCGCGAGTTGCGGCTGAGCAGGAATACCGCGTGTTCGGCGAACAGATTGGCCGCGGCTGAACCGGTGCGCTTGTCGCCCGACAGGAACCAGGACCGCTCAACCACGACGCCGCGTTCGGCCACCATGGCGCGAAAGTCATCAATGGTGACGTGATGGATATTCGGCGTCTCGTACCAGCGTTCGGGCAGCAGCCGCGTCACCGGCATGCGTCCGCCCCAAAGGAGCGACAGCCGCACCCGCCAGTGCGCGAAATTGGGAAAGGACACGAAGGCCCGCCGCCCGATCCGCAACAGGTCGTTCAGGACGGCTCCCGGCCGCGTCGATGTCTGCAGCGTCTGGCTGAGGATCGCGTAATCGAAGCTCTGGTCGGGATAGTCGGCGAGGTCGGTATCGGCATCGCCCTGCACCACCGACAGGCCGCGCGCGACCGCGGCTGCGACATTGACCGGATCGATCTCCAGCCCGCGCGCATCCACCCCCCGCGTGTCGCGCAGCGCCGCCATCAGCGCGCCGTCGCCGCAGCCGATATCGAGCACGCGCGTGCCCTCGGCGACATTGCGGGCGATCACCGCCAGATCGGGGCGAAGACCGGTCATCGCCCCGATGCCAGCCATGCCTTCGCCTCTTCCGACAGGCGCTCCATGAACAGCTCCGGCCGCGCCGGCGGACCGAAGCCAAGTGTTGCATAGACGCCGTGCGCGTCGCGCGTTACGAGCGCCATCCGTCGGATGTCCTGAAAGTCCGGATGGTCGAGGAACCAGCGCACCATGCGCCGGCCGATCCCCTGCCCGCGCACGTCCGCATCGACCCAAACATCGCTGAGCCAGCCGAAGGTCGCATGATCGGTGATCATCCGCGAAAAGCCGACCTGCGTTCCCTCGTGGTAGGCGCCGAGGCAATGCGAGCCGGCGATCGCCCGTTCGACGCGCTCGCGCCCGATGCCGGGCGACCAGTAGCTCGATGCGAGCCAGCCGTGGATGCGCTCGATATCGAGCCGGTCGCGGTCGTCGGAAAGTTCGATCATTCTCCCGTCCTCAGAAAGCCGTCGACCACGCGGTTGAGTTCGGGCGAATCGAGCAGGAAGGCGTCATGGCCGAACGGACTCGACAATTCGACGAAGCTGACATGGCGTCCCGCCGCGTTGAGCGCCTTCACGATCGTGCGTGATTCGCGGGTGGGATAGAGCCAGTCGCTGTCGAAACTGACGACGCAGAACCGCGCCTGCGTCTCTCGAAACGCATTCGCCAGCATGCCGCCATGTTCCTCGGCCAGGTCGAAATAATCGAGCGCGCGGGTGATATAGAGATAGGAATTGGCGTCGAAGCGGTCGCTGAACGACAGGCCCTGGTGGCGCAGATAGCTCTCGACCTGGAAATCGGCGTCGAAGCCGAACGACTTCGCCCCCGCCTCGCCGTTTTTACGGGCCTGGAAGCGGCGTCCGAACTTCTCGGTCAGCCCGGCTTCGGACAGATAGGTGATGTGCGCCGCCATCCGTGCGACGGCGAGGCCCGCGCTCGGCGGATCGTTCGCGGTGTAATAGTCTCCGCCGCGCCATTTCGGATCGGCCATGATCGCCTGCCGCCCGACCTCGTGATAGGCGATATTCTGGGCCGAGTGGCGCGAGGTCGAGGCGATCACCACCACCGCGCCGACACGGGCAGGGAAGGTTGCCGGCCAGCTCAGCGCCTGCATCCCGCCCATCGACCCGCCGACCACCGCCTTCAGCCGCTGAACGCCGAGATGATCGAGCAACGCGCCTTGCGCGCGCACCATGTCGCGGATGGTGATGACGGGAAACGCCATGCCGAACGGCGCGCCCGTCGCCGGATCGATCGTTGCCGGGCCGGAGGAGCCCATGCAACTGCCGATGACGTTCGCGCAGACGATGAAATGCCGTATCGGATCGATCGGCTTGCCCGGCCCGATCATGCGCGTCCACCAGCCGGGCTTGCCCGTAATCGGATGGTCGGAGGCGACATGCTGGTCGCCGGTCAGCGCGTGACAGATCAGGACGGCGTTGCTCGCATCCTCGTTGAGCGCGCCATAGGTCTCGTAGCCGATCTCGACCGGCGCCAGCGTCGCGCCACTGTCGAGGGCGAGCGGCCCCGGCAAGGTGACATGGCGGCGGAGGCCGAAACGCGGGTCGGACGACATGGCGATGCGTTAGGCGGGGTCGGTGCCGGGTTCAAGCATGCTCACCCTTCCGTCATCCTGACGAAAGTCAGAGCCTGCCCTGAACTGGATTCAGGGATCCATTCGACGCTTCGCCCAAATTGTCGCGCGAGCGCCAATGGATCCCGGATCAAGTCCGGGATGACGGAGGCGAGGTGCGTGACGACGCCGCGCAGCCTTGCCATCGTCGCCCGCTTGCGCCATCCCGCCGCGCATGACCGCACCACAGCCCAAGCCCTGGATCATGGAAATTGCCCCCTATGTGCCGGGGCGTTCGACCACCGATGACGGCCGCAAGGTCGCCAAGCTGTCGTCCAACGAAAACCCGCTCGGCACCTCGGCAAAGGCGCGCGCGGCGTTCGATGGCGCCGATCGCAGCCTCGAACGCTATCCCGATGCGGGCGCCGCCGAACTGCGCGAGGCGCTGGCGGCGAAACACGGGCTGGACCCCGCGCGGATCATCTACGGCACCGGATCGGACGAGGTGCTCCACCTCGCGGCCGGCGCGTTCGCAGGGCCGGGGGACGAGATCATCTTCGTGCGCTACGGCTTTGCGGTGTACGAGATCGCCGCGCGGCGCGTCGGCGCGACGCCGGTGGTCGCGCCCGACACCGACTATGCCACCGATGTCGACGCGATCCTCGCCGCCGTCACCGATCGCACGCGCGTCGTCTTCGTCGCCAATCCGAACAATCCCACGGGCACCTTCACCCCGCGCGAGGAAATCGCCCGGCTGCACGCGAACCTGCCGAAGTCGGTGCTGCTCGTCCTCGATCATGCCTATTCGGAATATCTGACCCGGCAAGAGGACGATCACGGGCTGAAGCTGGCTTGTGATCAGCCCAACGTGCTCGTTACGCGCACCTTTTCAAAGATCTACGGTCTGGCCGCCGAGCGGATCGGCTGGGGTTATGCCAGTGCCGATATCATCGGCGCGATGCACCGCATCCGCGCGCCGTTCAACGTCACCACCGCCGGTCAGCAGGCGGCGATCGCGGCGCTGGGCGACGATGATTTCACCGACGCCAGCCGCGAGCACAACCGCAAATGGCTCGGCTGGTTCACCGAACAGGTCGAAAGCCTCGGCAATGCCGGTCTGCGCGCCGTACCGTCCAAAGCCAATTTCCTGCTCGTCCTGTTCGAGGGCGAAGTGAGCGCCGAAACCGCGTACAAGGCGCTGATGGACAAAGGCTATATCACCCGCTGGCTGCCGGGGCAGGGCCTCGGCAACGGGCTGCGTATCTCGATCGGCACCGAGGATGAGGTGCGCGGCGTGGCGGCGGCGCTGCGTGAGATCGTGACCGGCTGATGCTGCCCTTTGCGCGTGTCACGATCATCGGGCTGGGGCTGATCGGCTCGTCGATCGCGCGCGGCATCCGGGCGGAAATGCCGAGCGTCGAGGTCACGGGCCATGATGCCGATCCGGACGTGCGCGAGCGCGCGGTCGAAATCGGCTTGTGCGACGACATCGCCGACAGCGCCGGCGCGGCGGTGATCGACGCCGATCTCGTCATCCTGTGCGTGCCGGTCGGCGCAATGGGCGCAGCGGCGGCCGAATTTGCCGAGGACCTTCCCGCCGACGCGATCGTCAGCGATGTCGGGTCATGCAAGGAAAGCGTCGCGGCAGCGCTTGCCGAGGCGTTGCCGGGCGCTATCATCGTTCCCGCCCACCCGGTGGCGGGCACAGAGCGCAGCGGACCGGATGCCGGCTTCGCCACGCTGTTCCACGGCCGCTGGTGCATTCTGACGCCGGACGAAGGCACGCCGGAACTCGCGGTCGAGCGCGTCGCCGAATTCTGGCGGCGGCTGGGCGCCGATGTGGAGCGCATGGCGCCGGCACATCACGACCGCGTCCTCGCCGTCACCAGCCATCTGCCGCACCTGATCGCCTATACCATCGTCGGCACCGCCTCCGATCTCGAGGAAGTGACAGAGACCGAGGTGATCAAATATTCCGCCGGCGGTTTCCGCGACTTCACCCGCATCGCCGCGTCCGATCCGACGATGTGGCGCGACGTGTTCCTGACCAACCGGGAGGCGGTGCTGGAGATGCTGCAACGCTTCTCCGAGGATCTGACCGCGCTGCAGCGCGCGATCCGCTGGGGCAAGGGCGACGCGCTGTTCGAGCTGTTCAGCCGCACCCGCGCGATCCGCCGCTCGATCGTCGAGCAGGGACAGGACGATGCGCGCGAGGATTTCGGTCGCACCCACGACTAACGCGCGGGGTCGGTCTCCAGCGCGTTGATGGCGGCGTGCACCCGTGCCTCGATCTCCTTGCGCGGCAGGCCCGGCGGGATCGGCTCACCGAAGCGCAGTGTGATCGTACCGGCGCGCTTGGGGCCGCGTTTCGGCCAGACCAGGCCGCTGTCCACCGCGATCGGCACCACCGGCAGGCCGAGCGCCTTGTAAAGGCCGGCGAAACCGGGGCGCAGCGGCGGCGTCTCTCCCGGCTTCACGCGGGTTCCTTCGGGAAAGATCATCACCGAACGGCCCGCGCCGCGCGCGGCACGGGCGTCGCGCATCATCCGGCGCAGCGCTGCCGCCGACGCCGCACGATCGACCGGAATCACGCCGTAGCGGCCTGCCGCCCAGCCCCAGAACGGGATGCGCATCAGCTCGCGCTTCAGCACGATTGCGGGCGCACCGAGCAGCCGCGCGAGTTCCAGCGTCTCGAACATCGCCTGATGCTTGGCTGCGAACAGCGCAGGCCCCTGGGGCCGCTCGCCTTCCACCCGGACGCGGATGCCGAGCAGACCGGCCGCACAGCGCCGCTGCAGCCCCGCCCACCAATGCGCATAGCCGCGCATCGCCGGCCGTCCGAACAAGGCGACCACGGGCGTGGCGACGACGACCAGCACCGACAGGCCATAGAAGACCAGCATGAACAGCAGGGTGCGCAGGCGGGCCATCAGTCGTCGAGACCGAGCCAGAGCGCCACGCGGCGGATCAGATATTTGTTATATTCGCTGAACAGCATCGCGAGGCCCGGGCTCGACGGGACCGGGTCGCTGACGATCGTGACATCGGGGCCGAGGGCGTGGCGCAATTCCATACGCGCACGGGGTATGTGCCAGCTCGACGTCACCAGCCGGATCGAACGATAGCCGTTCGCCTGCACCCAGTGCGCGGTTTCCGCCCCGTTGGACCGGGTGTCGACCGCCTCATGGCCGAGATCGACGCGCAAGGCGAACAGCGACGGGGAAACGCCGTACTGGACTGCGAGTTCGACCGGCCGGACCTCTCGCCCGACGCCGGTGATCAGCAGGCGGTCCGCGGCGTGGCGGCCGATGAGCGCAAGGCCGCGGTCGATCCGCCCGGCGGCGCCCGTCGGCACGACGATGCCGTCGGTGCGGACATCGTCCGGCGCCGCGCCGGGGGAGATGGTGAAGATCGCGAAGCCGAGCAGCCAGGCGAGAAGGAGAAAGGCGACGGCGCGCTTGATCACAGGCGCTTCCTCAACGTGCCGAGCACGGCGAACCGTGCCGCCAGCATCGACAATGCGGCAAAGGCGAAGGGCAGGACGGCCAGGACAGCCCAGTCCAGCGGCACCAGCCGCCCGCCTGCCAGCGTCGCGGCGCCGAGCCGTCCGATCTGCGCCTGCAGGGTCCAGACCACGCCCAGCGCCAGCGCCGTGCCGATGACCCCGCCGACCAGGGTGTCGAGGGCGATCCGGCGCTGGAACAGGCGCGCGATCTGGACATCGGTGGAGCCGAGCATGTGGAGCACATCGATCGTTCGCTGATGGCTGTCCAGACCCGCCCGTGCCGCGAGCAGCGCCACCGCGCCCGTCGCCAGCACCATCAGGACGACCAGGCCCAGCGCCAGCCATGCCAGGTTGGTGATGAAAGCGCGGACCGGCGAGAGCCAGGCGGCATCGCGGTTGACCCGGACATCGGCCCGGATCGCGGCGGTGATCCGTTCGACGCGATCGATCGCGGCCGCGTCGGCGCGCGTCAGGTCGACGTCGATCATCGCCGGCATGGGCAGTTCGGGATCGAGCCCCGCATCGCCCAGCCAGGGCTCGAGCAGCGCCGCCAGACGTTCGCGGTCGACGATTTGTACGCGCGCAACGCCCGGCGTCCGCCGTAACGCTGTCACGATCGCGTCGGCGGCGCGATCGCGCGTCGCGGTGTCTGCCTCGACCACCTGGACGGTCAGCCGCCCGGCCAGGTCGCGATCGATCGCGCTCGCCGCATGCTGGGCGCCGATGCCGAATGCGGCGGCCAGAACCGTGAGGAAGACCATGATCGCCATGATCGCGCCCATCACCCGGCCGCGGCGGGCGTCGTGCAGCAGGCGGCGGCGGGCCGGTGCGGTGCGCTTCGCCACGGTTCAGGCCTCCGGCCGGCGCGGGGGAAAGCGCAGCGACCCCGTCGGATCGTGGATGCGGCCGCGATCGAGGCGCATCATCTGGGCCTCGGGAATGCGGTTGAGCAAGTGGAAATCATGCGTCGCCACGACCACCGTCGTGCCAAGCCGATTGAGCGTGCCGAACAGATGGAGCAGGCGATCCGCCATATCCGGATCGACATTGCCGGTGGGTTCGTCCGCGACCAGGATTTCGGGCCGCGTGATCACCGCGCGGGCGATGGCGATGCGTTGCTGTTCGCCGCCCGACAGCGTGGATGGACGGGCGGCGGCCTTGTCCTCCAGCCCGACCCAGGCGAGCATCTCGCGCACCGGCTCGTCGATCACGTCCTCGCGCATGCCGGAAACGCGCAGCGGCAGCGCGACATTGTCATAGGCCGACAGGTGCGGCACCAGCCGGAAATCCTGGAACACCACGCCGATCCGCCGGCGAAAGCCGGGCAGGCGCTTGCGCGGCAACATGACGGCGTCCTCGCCGAACAGGCGGATGATGCCGCGGCTGGGCCGTTGTGCCAGGTATAACAGCTTGAGCAGTGACGTCTTGCCGGCGCCGGACGGACCGGTAAGAAAGTAGAAAGCGCCGGTCACGAGGGTGAAGCTGATGTCGGACAGGGTCTCGGCGCCCGTACCATAGCGCAGGCCGACATTTTCGAATTGGACGATATTGGCCATTTCAGGCGCGTGCCCGCTTTCCTAACACCCGTTCAACGCGCCATCGCACGTCCGTTCACCGTGCTCAAGCGCCCCGAAGAACACAAGGACTCTTGCGGTGCGACTCGGGACATGCTTAGATTCGGCCTCGCCTTGCTGTCCATGTCCCGTCGTTTAGAAAAGACCGCTTGCGATGATCCTCGAATGCACTGAGTGCCACACCCGCTATCTGGTACCCGATACCGCGATCGGGCCGTCCGGTCGCACCGTGCGGTGCGCGAACTGCAAGCATAGCTGGCATCAGGCGCCGCCGATGATGGCCGATCCCGCGGCGAAGGCGGAAGCGGCCCGCGCTCCTGCCCGCGCCCGGCCGACAGGCGACACCAGGCCCGCGCCGGCGGCGGATGTCGGCGACGGCACACGGGCGGCCGCAACCATCGCAAGCGCCAGATCGACCGTGGCGGAGCCGAAATCCGCCGCCGCGCCGCCGGAAGCGGTGGAAGGCCCGGAACGCGCCGCCGCCATGGCCCCGGTCGAGGCGAAAGGTGATGCCGCGGCGCATCGGCCGAACCCCGTTGCGGCTGGGCGGTCGGCTGCCCCGAAGCGTGCCGCGTCCCGGCCGAGGTCCAACGCTGCCGGCGCTTCGACAGCCGCGCCGGCGCCTGCCGCCGCCAAACCGCGCCGCACCTTCGTGGATGCGGGGCTGGAGCGTCCTGCCGCCGCGCCGGCGCCGGCGCGCGACTATGATCCCTTCGCGCAGGAACCGCTGCTGAAGCCGCGGCGCAACCCGGCGCGCCGTCGTACCGCCGCGGCGGTGATCGTCGGCCTTTCGATGCTGGCCGGGAGCGGCGCCATCCTCTATTCCGGCGCACCGGGCATCGCGTCGCAGCTTGGCCTCCCCGTAAGCGATACGCAGACGCCGCTGCGCTTCGTCGACAACAAGATCGATCGCGGCCGATTGGCGAGCGGAAGCGAACTGTTCGCCGTGTCGGGCCGGATCGAGAATCCGAGCGGCGATCGTCAGCAGGTACCCGACATCCGCGCCGAGCTGCACGATGCGCAGGGGCGGGTGGTCTATAGCTGGATGATCAATCCGCCGCAGCGCCTGATCGGCCCCAATGGATCGCTGGAATTCAACAGCGCGAAGCTGGACGTGCCGGCCAATTCCAAGACGCTGGAGCTGAGCTTCGCCGGATCGGCGGCCCGATAGGGTTTGCGGAATCGAAAAGCGGATTGCCAGCTTGCGAACGCTTTGCTAGGGGCACGCGCCTGCCAGCCGTCGGCGTCGCCCGGCGGAGTTTCACGTGCGGTCGTGGCGGAACTGGTAGACGCGCAACGTTGAGGTCGTTGTGGCCGAAAGGCCGTGGAAGTTCGAGTCTTCTCGACCGCACCAACTCCTTGTCTCCCCGCCCATTTCCGAATGGGCGCGGAGCGGACGACAAGGGCCGGCGCTCGGTTCGAGCGGCGATGTTCTCGATACTGTGCAGCACGATCTGAGCATTGCTGGCCGAACGTGCGGTGACGCTGCGGTACGATGACGCGGTATGGGATGCCGAACTGCCGATCGCGGGCGACATGCTGTCGCTGATGCTCCGCAACCTGATTGAGAACGCCGTACTCTACGGGCCCGATGGTGCTAAAGCAAGAAACAGGCACTTGAGCAGACAATCTCGTAGCCGACCTAACACCTCACTGCACGCCGTCGCAGTCCAGATGAAGCTGCATCAGCCGAACCTTGCCGGCTCGATATGGATCGGTACCGGCGTCGGAAGCTGCTTCCATCCCAGTGCGGCGATCACCTCGTTGCTCTGGGCGGCCGTCCGGCCCCGGCGGCGGTCAAGCGACCAGGTAATGTGATAGGTGCTGCCGTCCGGCCGGTCCGTGGTCCCGCCGATCGAGACAACGAACGCCTGCAGGCCTTCACCATCGTCGATGCTCCCGACGATTTCGGCAGTCTTCCGGGTCGGCAGCGGCTCGTCAGCGCTGGCATCCGCCTTCAGCGTGACATGGTCGGCTACGACATCAGGCCAGACCGGCGGAAACCGGTCGAGCAATTCCGTGCGCTCCCCGGCATCCAGCTTCCAGCCGATCGCCGACATCGCTCACGATCTCGGATAAGGGTCCGCCGGCGGCGCATTGTCCGCGCGGGAGGTTTCGCCGCGCTCGCGATCGTCCGGCGACGGGTCTTCACCGGCCGCACGGGCGTTGCCGCCGATCTCCGCTTCATCGCCGGGCTTGGGAGCAGGCGGGCGATGGCCGCCCTCAGCCTCGTGCTCCTTCAAGGTCGGATCGCGCAGATTGTTCTTCGCGTCACCTTGTCCGCTATTCTCGCGCATCCTTCTCTCCTTCGCTCTGGTCCTTACTGAACAGTCGGGATCGCCTTCCGGCAGTCGCCCGCGCACTCCCGGCACATCTCTGCGCAGAGTTGGCAGTGGTCATGGTCATGCCGCGCGCATTCCTCGGCGCAGAGTTCGCAGATCCTCGCACAGGTCTCGAGCATCAGACGCAGCGTCTCGATGTTCTGCGCGGTCCGGCGCACAGCCAGGCGGGCCGTGGCGGCACAAACGTCGGCACAATCGAGGCACGAGCGGATGCACTGCGCCATGTCCATCTTCTCGGCGACGCAGACGTCGGCGCAGGAGCTGCACATTTCCGCGCAGAACATCGCGTGGCGAGCCGCGGTCGCGAGGGCCTCGTTGAAATCCTCTCCCACATTCGGATGAAGGGCGATCATCTTATGAATGGACATGGGAATCTCTTGCGACGAGGGGGCCGCCGACGACGGCGATTGTGGCGCTCAGGACGTAGTTCGCTTCGGTCGGCAGGAGCCGTTCGACCGCTCCTGGGGCTTCTTCGGTCATCGGACCGATACTCCTCGATACATGGGAGCGAAGCGCCCCAGATGCCGGAGAGTTCCCGCCGCGATGGCGAGCCGAGCAGTGAAGGTGCCGAAGTGCCACGGATGCGCTCACCACCGAATTACATAGACTGCAGGTCTGGCTCGCCTGAACGCGAGCGGGGACCCGTCGCCCGTTTCGCGGGGAACTCAAACCTTGTCGGCGCGGTTACCCGAACGATGCTCCCGCAGATCGCCGGAGCGAGAAGGGACGCGACAATCATGGCGGAGAACAAGCAGGGCATTGCGGGCCCGAAGCAGGATGAGGATCTCAAGGACAATCCCGGCATTGGCCAATCGAAGGGCGCCTATGCTTCCGGCGAGGAACTCGACGACGCCGAGGGCGACAACACGGTCGAAGGCGATGTGGGGAACGATCCGCAAGCGGATGGCAGCGTCGATCCCGATCGACTCGGCCGTACCAACGGTTGAGCGCTGAGAAAAGGCGATGTCGGGCGCGGTCGGCACGTCCCCCGACGTGCTGATGACGACCCACGATCACATCATCCGCTCGAACCTTATCGGCCATATGAATGACGCCCATGCCGCGCTGCCGATCTGCATCGGGCAGGGGCACGAACCCGGCCACAAGAGCAGTTAACCGCACCACCTTCACCGGAGACGTCATGGATATCAGCCTTACCGTCAACGGCCGCGAGCATCACCTGTCGGTCGACCCGCGGGTGACGCTGCTCGATGCACTGCGGGAGCAACTCGGGCTTACCGGCGTCAAGAAAGGCTGCGATCAGGGGCAGTGCGGCGCCTGTACCGTGCTCGTCGACGGCCGGCGCGTTCTGTCCTGCTTCGTGCTGGCCGCGCGAGCGGATGGCGAGATCACCACGATCGAGGGTCTGTCGGGCGAGGGCGAGCCGCTCCATCCGATGCAGCAGGCGTTTGTCGAGCAGGATGCCTATCAATGCGGCTATTGCACCCCCGGCCAAATCCTGTCGGCGATCGCCTGCGTCGACGAAGGCCATGCCGAAAGCGACGACAGCATCCGCGAATATATGAGCGGCAATCTCTGCCGCTGCGCCGCCTATCCCAAGATCGTCGCCGCCGTCGCCCGGGCGCGCGAGCAGATGGAGGCGCGCTGATGCGGCCCTTCACCCTCGATCGCCCGGCCGATACGGTGGAAGCGCTTCGCCTCGGCGGCGATCAGCCGGCGGCCGATGCGCCGGTTCGCGCCGACGCTCAATATCTCGCCGGCGGCACGACGCTGCTCGACCTGATGAAGCTGCAGGTCATGACGCCGGCGCGGCTGATCGATATCGCCGCGCTGGAGGAGGAGCACGGCCGTATCGAGAAGCTGGAGGACGGCCTGTGGCTCGGCGCGATGGTGCCGATGGCCGACGCCGCCGACGATCCGCTGGTCCGCGAGGACTATCCAGTGATCGCCGACGCCTTGTGGCAGGCCGCGAGTCCGCAACTGCGCAACATGGCGCGCCTCGGCGGCAACGTACTGCAGCGGACGCGCTGCAATTATTTTCGCTCGCTGAACTGGGGCGCGTGCAACAAGCGCGCGCCCGGCAGCGGGTGCGCGGCCATGAACGGGGTCAACCGCCGCCTCGCCGTGCTCGGCACCAGCGATCACTGCATCGCGCATTATCCCGGCGATTTCGCCGTCGCGCTGGTGTCGCTGGGTGCCGAGGTATCGATCCTGGGCGCAGACGGCACCTCCCGGACGATCGCCTTCGAAGACCTGCATCGCCTTCCGGGCGACACGCCGCACATCGAGACGAATCTCGCGGTCGGCGACCTGATCACCGGGTTCCGGGTGCCGGCGGGCGCGTGGACGCGGCGATCGCTGTACCTCAAGGTTCGCGATCGCGCCTCGTACGATTTCGCGCTCGCGTCCGCCGCGGTGGCGCTCGATCTCGCCGAGGGCGGCATTGTGCGGACGGCGCGGATCGGCCTCGGCGGGCTCGCCGCCAAGCCGTGGCGCGCGCACGAAGCCGAGGTCACGCTCAGCGGAAGCGCGCTCGACGAAGCGAGTGCCCGCCGCGCGGCCGAGGCGGCGTTCGCCGACGCGGAAACCCACGGCGGCAACGATTTCAAGCCCGAGCTCGGCCGTCGCACCCTGGTCCGCGCGCTGTTGGAGGCGCAGGCGAAGGAGGTGCGGGCATGACCGAGTTCACTGGCCTGATCGGCCAGCCGCACCCGCGGATCGACGGCCGCGCCAAGGTGACCGGTCACGCACGCTATCCGTCTGACGAACCGGTGCCGGGTGCCGCCTGGGCGTTCCTCCTGACCAGCGCGATCGCGCGCGGGCGGATCACCGGGTTCGATCTCGACGCGGCGCTGGCCATTCCCGGCGTCTACGATGTGCTGACCCACGAAAATGTCGGCGGGGAGGCCAAGCCGCCCAAGATGATGAGTGGTGGCGGCGGCACCACCACGACGCTGGAGAGCGACCGCGTGTGGCATGACGGACAGATCATCGGCATCGTGCTCGCCGAAAGCTACGAGATCGCACGCGACGCTGCCTATCGCATCCGCGTCCATTACGAGAAGGAAATGCCGGCGGCGACTTTCGACTGTGCGGGCGTCGAGGTGGCATATCGCGAGCCCGGCGAGCACGAGGATTACGATATCGGCGACGCCGAAAAGGCCTCTGCCGACGCCGAAGTCACGATCGACGAACGCTACGGCACGCCGACCCAGCACCACAATGCGATTGAACTGTTCACCACCACCTGCGCCTGGAACGGCGACCGATTGACCATCTGGGAGCCGAGCCAGTTCGTCTACGGTCTGCGCGGCAATGTCGCGCAGCAGATCGGCGTCGATCCCGACCAGATCCGGGTCATCTCGCGCTTTGTCGGCGGCGCGTTCGGATCGAAGGGCGGCGCCACTGCGCGCACCGCCTGGATCGCAGTGGCAGCGCGCCGTCTCGGCCGGCCGGTCAAGCTGGTGCCGACGCGCGACCAGGGCTTCACCATCGTCACCTATCGCGCCGAGACACGGCATCACATCCAGCTCGGGGCAACCCGTGAGGGCAAACTTACCGCGTTGCGCCACGAAGGCTGGGAGCTGACCAGCCGGCCCAGCGACTACAACGTCTCGGGCACCGAGACGACCGCACGGATGTACGCGTGCCCCAATATCAAGACGCGCGTGAACGTCGTCCATGCCGATCGCAACACGCCCGGCTTCATGCGTGCCCCGCCCGATACGCCGTACATGTTCCCGCTCGAGTGCGCGATGGACGAGCTGGCGGCGAAGCTGGAGCTCGATCCGATCGAACTCAGGCGCCGCAACGACACGATGACCGATCCGGTGAGCGGCCGCCCCTTCTCCAGCCGCAAGCTGATGGACTGCTTCGACCAGGCGGCCGAGCGGTTCGGCTGGTCGACGCGTGAGCACCGGCCCGGCACAATGCGCGACGGCGACTGGCTGGTCGGATGGGGCTGCGCGAGTGCTGCCTATCCGTCGAACATCGCGGCGACATCCGCGCGCGTCACGCTGCGCCCGGAGGGCAAGGCCAGGGTCGCGCTCGCCGGGCATGATATCGGCACCGGCGCCTATACGGCGGTCGCGATCACCGCGGCCGATCGCCTCGGCCTCGCCGTCGACGACGTAACCGTCGAGATGGGCGACACCACGCTCCCCGCCGCGCCGCTCGCCGCTGGGTCTTCCCATACCGCGAGCATCACGCATGCGGTTGTCAAGGCATGCGAGGCGCTGCGCGACCGTATCTTCGAGGCGGCCGTGGGCAGCAACGAGAGCCCGCTCGGCGGCCGCGATCCGGCCGGTATTCGGTTGGCGGGAGGCCATTTGCGCGCCGACGACGGGACCTGTGAGCCGCTCACCGACGCGATCGCCCGTCTGACGAGCGGCGCCGCAGAGGCCTATGCCGAGCACATTCCCGCAGAACTCGGCAAAGACGCGATGGGCAAGCTCTATCAGGGGCAGTTGCCGATCTCGCGCGGCGGCGGCCGGAAGGACGCGACCGCCTACGCCTTCGGCGCCCAGTTCGCCGAGGTGCGCATCCATCGCCTGACCTGCGAGATTCGCGTGCCGCGCATGGTCGGTGCTTTCGCCGCGGGCACCATCGTCAATCCGCTGACCGCGCACAGCCAGTATGTCGGCGGCATGATCTGGGGGTTGGGCTGCGCGCTCGAAGAGGAGACCGAGATCGACCTCGATGCCGCGCGCTACGTCAACGACAATATCGCCGAATACCACATCCCTGTGAACGCCGACGTCCGATCGGTCGAGGCGATCATGGTGCCCGAGGAGGACAGCATCGTGAACCCGCTCGGCATCAAGGGGATCGGCGAGATCGGCATCGTCGGGATGAATGCGGCGATCGCCAATGCGGTCTATCACGCCACTGGCCGCCGGATCCGCCAGTTGCCGATCCGTATCGAGGACCTGCTATGACGGCTCGGCAGGGCCTCCGAGGCTGGCATATGTATCCATTCGGCGGCCGCAAGATCGTCTGGGAGCGCCCGGTCGACACGACGCATGGACCCGTTCCAGACGCACATGACCTGCCGCGAACGAGCCGCTGACCATCGGCCTACGTTTCCAGGATGACAATTCGGCGTTACGCCCGAAACCGCGCGAACAAGGCCGGCGACTTGAGCGCAGGTTGTTCCTCGCTTTCCTGCCAGGAGTGGAGATCGGGACGCTGAAGGTAGCGCTTCCCGGCGAGAAAGATCATCACGGTCGGCAGAGTGATGACGACAGCACACCAGAGGGTAGCTGTGGTGGCGAACCTGATGCCGTGCGGCGTCAATGCCGGTCCGGACGCCACATGGGCAACTTCGAGCAGAACTGGTGCAAGAATGAAGTCGCCCACGGAACGCACGAGTTCGATGAGCGCCACGATTCGACCGAGCACCGAGGACGGCAAAGAAAGGCCCGCCAGGAAGAGACCGGGTCCCACCGTGCCGCCTGCGCCCAGTCCCAGCAGTAGCACCGCCGCGAAATGGTGGAGAGAACCGACCTCCGCGCGATCGAGCAACAGCACTCCGCCAAGGAGCAGCAACAGCATCGAACCGCTGATCAAAAAGGTCACAAACCGCGTCTTCAGCACCAGGCCCAGCAGTGCGGCGGCGACCATTGCGCCCAGCAACATCGGCCAATAGCTGATCCCGACGTGGATCGGGGCGACGTGGCGGACCTGTAGAGCGTCATTCGTCGCAAGTTGCAAGAAGGTGACGAACGCCGCGCCGCCTATCGTTGCGGCGATGGTGCCGACCACCGGAAAGGTCGTCCACATCCGCTTGACCGGCGCGAGCGGGTCCTTCTTGTGGAACTCGGTAACCAGCAGCGCTGCCAGGCAGCCGAGGCCGATCGTCACCGGCACCCAGAACAGCAGTGATGAAAATCCCACCCGCGCCAGCAAGCCGGCACCAATGAAGGGAAGCACCGTGGCTGCGGCCGCGAGCAGTAACGCCGAACGATCGACGGGAAGCTCCGGATTGAACGGATCTTCCTCAACCAGGGTGAACCAGCCGAGGCTCCAGGTCGCCACGCCCAGCGCCGCATAGGCGCCGAACAGCCAGCGCCATCCGTGCGTCGCAGCGACGATACCGCCCAGCAGCGGCCCCGCCGCGACCCCGCCGAACAGACCGACATTGATGAAGATCGCTGTCACCGGAATACGCGCTGCCGAAAAGCGACGGATTGTTGGCGGCAGCGCGATCACCAACAGCATGCCCGTTCCCGATCCGGCAAGGATCTGACCCAATGCGTAGGGCCAAGGCCCGGGAGCTGAGGCAGCTATCAACCATCCCGCTGTCTGCGTCGCCTCGCAGATGAGAAACAGACGGCGCTGGGTGAAGCGATTGACGAGGTCGCCGGCAACGAGTGCCCCGTAGGCGTAGCCGGCGGTGGCAAGCGCTGCCACCAGGCTCTGCATCTGCCCGGAGATGCCGAGGTCGGCGGTAAGATCCTTGCCGTACAGAGGATAGCCGCTGGTCGTCAGGATATAAGGAACAAGGGCGGCCAGCGCCGCAATCAGCGCGGGGACATATCGGCCTTGGATCCCGCTCGTCTTCGACATGTGGTCTCCTACGTCCCGAACGCCTTCGGCACCTGGGCGAACCGTCGTGAGCCCAGTCCGTTCCGCAGAAAGTCCGGCTAGCGCCGCCAGAACATTGTCGTAAATCGCTATGGTAACCGGTGTCAGTTCTTATAAGCGATTCTGAATGACGGCGACTATCGGCTATCAGGTGTTCGGCCGCTAGGTCCTCCATGCCAGCCCGTCCTAAGCCGAAGGCAGAGGCTGTTTTCGTCGGGCGCACGGCGAGCCGGGCCAGGTCTGTGTCGGCGCGTCGATGCTGGTCAGTGCGGCGATTTTTAACATTCGGCTCCCGGCCAAAAAATCATTGACACCGGTTACCGTTATCGACGAGATGCGAACCGCCGACGAGGTGAAAGCCGTCGATATGCGCTTCTGAACGTAAAACCCGGCACGTTTCGGGGTTCGGAAATGCAAAACACAAAGAATTGAGCCAGACCGTTGTGACACCGGTATCTGCTGCAAAGAGCATGAACCGGATCTTGCGCGCCAGGCGGTTTGGCGGTCGCACAGGAGAGGGGAAAATATGAGCAAATCTCGTCAAACTACGGCATTCTCGCGTCAGCGGCGGCTGTGCGCCGGGCTTATGGCTTCGGCCGCCGCTCTGCTGTTGCTGCCGCATTTTGCGCAGGCTCAAGATGCGCGGAGTGACGACGACCGGCCGCCGGCAAGCGACAATGGTGAACAGCAAGGCGTCTCGTCCGCGGCCGGGCAGGGCGCCGGCGACATTGTTGTTACCGGCATTCGCGCCACGCAACGCAACTCGATCGAGGTAAAGCGCAACGCCAACGTCATTGTTGATGCGATTGTCAGCGACGAGATCGGCGCCACGCCCGATCAGTCCGTAGGTGAAACGCTCGAGCGGATCGTCGGCGTAACCGCCGACCGGTTCAAGGGCAGCGCCAGCGAGATCTCGATTCGCGGTCTGGGGCCATTCCTCGGCTTTTCCACGCTAAACGGCCGTGAGGTCACCAGCGGCTCCGGCGACCGGTCGGTTTCGTTCCAGCAATTCCCGTCCGAACTCGTCAACGGTGTGCTCGTCTATAAGTCGCAGAACGCGTCCCTCGTCGAGGGTGGTACCTCGGGTATCATTGACCTGCGCACCTTGCGCCCGCTTGATTACGGGCACCGTCGGCTTCAGGCGGAAATCCGCGGCACGTACGAAGCCTATGACGACAAGATCAAGGGTCGCAACGGTCTCGGCTATCGTGGCTCGGTTAGCTATACCGACCAGTTCAAGCTGGGTGACGGCGATTTCGGCATCAGCATCGGCTATGAACGCGCCGACGAGTCCGCGCCGGAGGACTTCTACACTGAAAGCTCCACCTCACGGCCGTGCAACACCATCGGTGGCGGCACCGACCGGTGCAGCTATGATCCCGAATCGGGCAATCCCTATTATTTCGTGCAGAACAGCTATCTGTTCCGCCAGATGAACAACAACCTGACCCGCGATGCCGTGATCGGATCGGTGCAGTACATGCCGCGCCCCGAACTGGACATCAACCTGGACGCGCAATTCTCGCGTCGCGGATGGACGGAAAACCGGTCCGATCTCGTCGTAGCAGAGGGGCGGCGCGGCATCACGCCGATCGACCGTGCCGATAATGGAGCGCTCAACGCCTTCAGCGGTCAGAGCCGCCTTGAATCCCAGACCCGTATCCGCGACCGCGACGAGGATTATTACGGTGGCGGTGCGTCGGTGGAATGGACGGACGATGCCGCAAAGATCGGGGTCGATGTTTCCTATTCGCAAACCAAGCGCGACCAGGTCGACCGGCAGACGCGTCTGCGCACCTCGGAAACGAGTGGTTATGATCACGGGCGCATTCCCTATACGCTCGACAAGCGCTCAGGCGAGCCGGTGCTGACGCTCGATCCGGGCTTCGACGTCAACGATCACGATCTGTACGACGACGCCAGCTATGCCCGTCGTCGGGCGGAATATCGCAATGACAAAATCTTCGCGGTACGGCTCGACGGTACCGCCTTTGTGGCGGACAGTTTCATCCGTTCGTTCCAGGGTGGGCTACGTTATTCCGATCATCGCCGGGTGGCTGATCTCGACAATGCCAACGACGTGTCATCCGTCGACGACGCGCTGATTGCCGAGGGCAATTCCCAGTGCCGCATCAATTTCCGCGAAAAGGATTTCATGGGCGACTCGTCCAGCAATATTCATAGCTGGGCGGAGTTCGACCCGCTGTGCACCTACACCACTTTCGCCGGCAGTGAGGATCTGGGGCCGGCGACCGATCCGCGCAGCACCAGCGACATCAATGTCACCGAAAAGATCATGGCGGGCTATGCCATGGCCAATTTCGGCACCAGCGACGACCGGCTGGGCGGCAATGTCGGCGTCCGGATCGTGAACACGACGGTGCGCTCGGTCGGCTATCGCGGCGCCTTCGATGCTACGCTCGTCAACGGCAGTTACATGCTGACGCCGACGGGCGGCTTCGACACGGTGATCCGCAAGAACAATTTCACCAACGTCTTGCCCAGCCTGAACGTCAAATATCTTGCCGCGCAGAACTTCCTGGTTCGCGGCGCGATCTATCGGGCAATTTCGCGTCCGAATATCGAGGACATGGGCGCGGGTCGCGATTTCAGCTTGGAGAATTCCGACACCAACGAGACGATCGCCGATGCAGTAGCCGGCGTTCAGGGCGGCAATCCGCAGCTCGAACCACTCAAATCGTGGAACGGCGACCTTTCGTTCGAATATTATCCGAACCAGACCAATCTGATCTCGCTTGCGCTGTTCTACAAGCAGCTCCAGGCGGGCGTCATTTCGGCCGACGCCTATTCCAACATGGAAACCTTCACCATCAACGGTCAGCCGGTGACGGTTCCGGTCGCGCAGCAAACCAATGACGACAGCAAGAGCGATCTGTGGGGTCTCGAGATCAACGTCAGCCAGGAATTCACCTTCCTGCCCTCTCCGTTCGACGGGTTCGGGGTGACGGCCGGCTATACCTATGCCGACACCGATTTCGAATATGAGGACCCCAGCGCGGTCGATCCCGATTATCCGCTGCGCCTGTTCACCGACCCGGCTTCGATCATCGGGTTGTCGCACCACACGTTCAGCGGTCAGCTCTATTACGAGAAGGGGCCGGCTTCGCTGCGGCTGCTCTACAAGTATCGCTCGGACTATCTGAAGCCTTATCAGCTTACGGCGAACCGCTATGCGACTCCGTACAACTCGCTGGATTTCAGCGCCCAATTCAAGCTGACCGACAATCTGCGGCTTCGCTTCGACGCCAGCAACCTGCTCAACGAGCCGCAAATCCTGTCGCGGCCGGTGCCGGGTGCGGTCAGCGAGGTGAGCTATTACGGTCGCCGCTACAATCTCGGGCTGAAACTGCGCCTGTGATGGAGGGCTGTTGATGTTACCACGTCGCGCGATAACGACGTTGGGTCTTGCCGGCGCACTCCTCCTGCCCGGTGCGGGACGGGCCCGAACGGAAATGTCCGGGCCCTCACTGCCGCCGACGGCCGCGTTCATGCCGCATGACGGCCAGGCTGTCTGCCACGGTTCGGACGGCTACGGCACGGCCGGGGGCCGGGCGCGAACCTTCCTGTGGCGGCCCGAATGGCTGGCTGCGGAGAAGGCTTCGGTCGCGGCCGATCCGGCCAAGGCGGCGGCGCTGCGCAGGGCGGCGGATGCCGCGCTCAGGCGCGGCCCTTATTCGGTGACCGACAAGACGAAGACGCCCGCAAGCGGCGACACACATGATTATTACTCGATCGGCCCCTATTGGTGGCCCGACAAGACAAGGCCCGGCGGCGAGCCCTATATCCGGCGCGACGGGCGCATCAATCCGGAACGCGGCACCGAGGCGTTCGACCTCACCCGGTTTCAAGCGCTGAGCGACGATGTGCGGGTGCTGGCGCTGGCCTATCATTATCTCGGCGACCGCAAATATGCGGACCATGCCGCAAAGCTGTTGCGGGTCTGGTTCGTCGATCCCGAAACGCGGATGAATCCCAATTATGATTATGCGCAGGCGATTCCCGGTCGCACTGCCGGACGCGCCGAGGGAGTGATCGACGCTTCTCGCTATGTCCCCGTGGTGGAGGGTATCGGCCTGATCGGTCCGGCCAATGTGTTGAGCAAGCACGACCATGCCGCAATCGAAGGCTGGTTCCGGCAATTCGTCACCTGGATGGCGACCAGCGCCAGCGGAAGGACGGAGCGCAACAAAAAGAACAATCACGCCATCTATTACGACATGTTGCTCACGCAATTCGCGCTGTTCGCCGACATGGACGCGGTGGCCAGGCATGTCGCGGCGGATTTTCCCCGGCGCCGGCTGGCGACGCAGATCGATACCGAGGGCAAGATGCCCGAGGAACTGACGCGGACGCGAAGCTGGCACTATGCCCACTGGGCACTGACCGCGGCACTGGAAGAAGCGACGCTGGCGGAATGCGTCGGCGTGGACCTGTGGAGCTGGCGGGCGAAGGACGGGCGCGGGCTTGCCGACGCGCTCGAATGGCTCGCCCCCTATCAGGGCAACGTCGCCGATTGGCCCTACAAGGATATCGATATAGCCGACCCGGCTCGCGCCGGCCGCGTGGCACGCGAGGGACGGGAGCCGTTCCGCCTGGCGGCCTGGGGCTATCGCGATGCCCGGTGGGAAGCGCTTGCCGACAAGGAGCCGGTCGCGATCAGCGTCAACGATGATTATTGGCTGCCGCCGTTTGAGGCCGAGGAATGAAACGAACACCACGCCGGAGAGAAAGTATGGCCAGCAGGCCCGGTCGCCGCACACCGTATCGGACATGTCGCGCCGCCTTGCTCGGCGCTGCGCTTTGTCTCGGCGGCTGGTCGGGGTCCGTCGTCGCGCAGGATGATGCGGCGGTTCCGGCGATCCTGTCCGACCCGGCGGTTGCGGCGAAGGTGCCGCTGCCCGATTACAGCTATGCCGGATATGGTTTCGGGGTGGCGCCGCTGCCGACCGACAGCGGCGCGGTGATCGACGTCACCGAATACGGCGCCAGACCCGATGACGGGCTCGACGACAGCAAGGCGGTGCTGAAGGCGATCGAGGCGGCGGACGCAGTCGAGGGCAAGGTCACCGTACGCTTTCCCAAGGGCCGTTTTATCATCAGCAGCATCCTGCGCATCCAACGCGGCGACTTCGTCCTCGAAGGCGCGGGCCGCGGCGGCGAGGGCACGACGCTGTTCTTTCCGCGGCCCCTGAAGATCGTCGACACCTCCCACGACCTCGATGAGCTGCGCGAATATCTGGTGAAGGAGCACAAGTTCCAGCGCGAGCCGAAGAACAACATCGACACGCTGTTCACCGAATATAGCTGGACCGGCGGCTTCATCCAGGTCGGGCCGGAGAACGAGCGCGCCGCGGCCTATCTGCCGCAATATGATAAGCGCGACCCCGTCCTGACCGATGGCGTTTCAGGCGAGCATTTCACCAGAACGCTGACCGTCTCCGACCCGTCGAAGCTCCGCGTCGGGCAGGTGGTCGAGCTGCAATGGTTCTCGACCGATGGCGAGAACAGCCCGATCATCAGGTCGATATACGGCGACTATGACGGCAAGATCGGTTCGCATCACTGGAGCTACAAGGATCGCCCACTGGTCGTTCAGCCGACACGGATCGAGGCGATCGATGGCAGGCGGGTGATGATCGGCGACCCACTGATGCACGACATCAGCGATCGACAGCCGGCCGTAATCGCCCATCACGAGTTGCTGGAAAATGTCGGTATCCAGGGCCTGCGCCTGCAATTTCCCGACGGGCCGACTTATGGCCACCATCTCGAACAGGGCAATAACGGCATCTATCTGACCGGAATGTTCGACGGCTGGGTACGCGATGTCGCGATCCACAATGCCGACAGCGGCATCCTGACCTATGATAGCGGCAACCTCACCATTCGTAACGTCGCGACCAGCGGCGACCGCACCGCCCATTACGCGGTGCATGTCGGCAACGCCCACAACGTCCTGGTCCGCGACCTGCTGGTCACCAATCCGGTGGTCCATTCCCTGAGCCTCAATACACTGTCGACACGCGCGGTCTTTACGCATGCGAGGGTCACCAGCGACGCGACGCTCGACCAGCACGCCGGCGCGAACCACCAGAACCTGTTCGATGATGTCACCCTCTCGATCGCGCCTGAAAAGAAGGACGGCAAATGGACGTATGAGCTGTGGCACCATGGCGGCGCGCGTTACTGGCTGCCCCCGCACGGTCGCTACAACACCAACTGGAACGTCAACGTCGTAGTAGAGAGCGGCGCGACGCCGGGTGAGACGGTGACGCTGACCGGCAAACCGATGGGGCCGGGCGAGCGCATCGTTGGCGTCAACGGCAACCGTCTATTCGCGGTCGACTACACGCCCGAGCCCTATCTTGCGCGGGTGAACCAAACGATGGCCGCGGTTCCCTCGCTCTACGATTATCAACTCGCCCGGCGCGCCAAGTAGCGTCGACCCGCTCCCGGTTGGCAAGGATTTTCGGCGTTCGAGAAAACCTATTACGCCACCCACCCGGACATGACGGATCGGTCGAAAATGATGAATTGCGCGACCGCTATCTGGTTCAGGGCGGGATTCAGGGGCGGCCCGGGCGTCTCGACCTACCCACTGGGGGCGCACCACCTTCGATCTCGCGCGGCAATATGGCAGGCGCACAGGATTCCGCGTGATGCTCGAAACTCCGAACCTGCCGGAACCGGCACGCCGGACTTCGTGCGCGACACGATTCCTCACGTTCCGCTGCGGAGGGAATGGCAGGACGATTCTTCGCAGGTCCGCTATCGCAAAAAGCATGCGCTGCCCCGCTATGGATCGGATATCGCGCCTGTCCCGCTTTCATCTGGGGCATTCGAACGTGGCGGCGCCGCCGGGTGGTGGCCGGGCTAGCCAATGACGGCGTCGCTGCCGTGCCGGGGGTGTTGCGCCTCACACTGACGTGCGCCGCCATTCCGCCGACGCGGTCTTGCAGTCACGCATTCGGCCGGGAGCGCGTTCCGTCCTCTTCGCCGAAGTTCAGGCGGCGGGTGATGTTATAGTCCAGTACCGCCATCACAAAATAGGCGGCGGCCTGTTTGAGCCGCCGCCACGGCGAGGTGAAGGCGCGGTGCGCCTCGCGCGTGATGCGCTCCGATCGTTCGACCTCTCCGTCGATATAGTCGCGGACATGCGCGGCGAAGCGGGCGTCCTCGACGCGCAGCATCAATTCCAGATTGAGGAACATCGACCGGACATCGAAATTCGCCGATCCGATATGGACGACGTCGTCGATCACGAACAGCTTGGTATGCAGCTTCAGCGGCTGGTATTCGTATATTTCCACCTGCTTGCGCAGCAGCCCGGCATAGGTGAAGCGCGATGCCCAGATGGCGGCGCCGTGATCGGTTCTGGCCGGCAGGACGAGACGCACCCGCCCGCGCTGCCCGGCACGATCCAGCCGCCGCAGCATCGCCGGTCCCGGCGCAAAATAGGCCGAAACCAGGTCGATCCGCTTCGCGCTTTCCATCTCCCGCTTGATGACGCGCGCCCAGGGCGACAGCCGCCGTGTCGGCCCGCCCAGCAGCCAGCGGGTGTCGCCTTCGGTTTCCGACCAGGTCGCGAGGATGCGCGCCAGGGACCGCAAGGGCGCATAGGGCCGCTTCGTCCATTGCCATAGCGCATCGTAATAGGCTGCGAGACGGGACACGGCCTCGCCTTCGACCAACAGGCCGAGATCGCGCCAGGCGTCTTCATCGGGCGTGCCGAAATAGGATTGCTGGATATTGAAGCCGCCGATGATCGCGCGCCGTTCGTCGGCGATGGCGAGCTTCTGGTGATTGCGCAGCAGATAGCGTTTGCCCCAGCGCGGCACGAAGCGACAGAACTCGACCCCGGCATCGTGAAGGGGTTTGAAGAAGGCGTGGTCCTGCGCGCGCTCGCTGCCGAGGCCGTCGACCAGCAGCCAGCACGACACGCCGCGCGCCCGCGCCTCGAGCAATGCCTGGCGCACGCGCGCGCCGGCATCGTCGTCGACGAAGATGTAATACAGAATGCGCAGGCTGCGTTCGGCGCGGCGGATAAGGCTGATCAGGGCGTCGATCCGGCGCGGGCCGGTGTCGAGCAGCGTCAGCCGATCGCCATCGATGCTGAATGTCGGTTGGGGCGGCGCTTCCGTCATCACCGCGCTCTTGCAGGGCGCGCCACCGGCTGGCAAGGGTGCGGTCCCGACGTCGCTCGGCTTGACATCGTCGCAGTATGGCCCTAGGTCTGCGCCCTTTCCAGACACCGTAGTTGCGAAGGAAGCGTTTCATGGCGCGCGTCACTGTCGAGGATTGCGTCGACAAGGTTCCCAATCGGTTCGATCTCGTTTTGTTTGCTGCCGAGCGGGCGCGCCAGATTTCCGGCGGCGCCGAACTGACGCTGGACCGCGACCGGGACAAGAATCCGGTCGTCGCGCTGCGCGAGGTTGCCGAGGAAACGGTCAAGCCCAAGCATCTCGAGGAATCGCTCGTCTCCAGTCTGCAGCGCGTGCAGATCGACGATGAGGAAGCGCCGGACGAGATCGGCTCGCTGTCGGATTCGGCCGAGGCGTTGCGCCTCACCGCCGCCGCGCCGCCGCGCAACACCAATATCGGCGGCGAATACGAAAGCTGATCGCCGCCGGCGACAATCACCTGTCGAGCAGAACGGGCGCGCCGATACCGATCGGCGCGCCCGTTTTCTTTGCCGTTCGTCGCGCCGGGCCGGGCAGGTGAAGCGTTCCTTATCCTATCGGGGCTGATCGAGCCCCTTGAACCCCTGCGCGACGACATACCATTCGGAAGAGTCCTTGCGACTGGCCGGTGGCTTGGCGTGCTTTACCGTCGTGAAATTGCGCTTCAGTTCGGCCACCAATGCGCTGTCGGCGCCGCCGGCGAGCACCTTCGCCACGAAGGCGCCGCCGGGGGCCAGGATTTCGGTGGCGAATGCCGCGCCTGCTTCGACCAGCCCCATCGTGCGCAAATGGTCGGTCTG
Organism: Stakelama saccharophila; assembly: GCF_032229225.1. Classification (NCBI taxonomy): domain Bacteria; kingdom Pseudomonadati; phylum Pseudomonadota; class Alphaproteobacteria; order Sphingomonadales; family Sphingomonadaceae; genus Stakelama; species Stakelama saccharophila. The sequence goes on along the minus strand of NZ_CP135076.1, from coordinate 24,182 downwards.
CGGGTGGCCGACCGTATTCGCCGCCATGTCCGACAGTACAAGGTCGGCCGGGCCGTCCAGCGCATCCTTCAACCGGTCGGGTGCGTCGTCATCCAGAAAGTCCATCTGGAAGATGGTGACGCCCTCTATGGGGTCGACCGGCAACAGGTCGATGCCGACGATCGCGGCGTCGGGCGTGCGCTTTCGCACGACCTGCGTCCAGCTTCCCGGTGCGATGCCGAGGTCGACAACCCGCTTCGCCTTTTTCAGCAGCCCGAATTTTTCGTCGAGTTCGAGCAGTTTGTACGCCGCTCTACTGCGATAGCCCTCCGCTCTGGCCCGCTTGACATAGGGATCGTTCAACTGGCGCTCCAGCCAGCGCGTCGATTGCGCGCTGCGCCCGCGCGCGGTGCGGACCCGTTGGCGGCCGCCGCTTCTGCCGCCGCGACTCACAGCCCCACTCCGTGCATCAGCCGTCGCAGGATGCCTTCGCGGATGCCGCGATCGGCGACGCCGATCCGTTCCGCGGGCCACAGGTCGAGAATGGTTTCCAGGATCGCGCAGCCGGCGACGACGAGATCGGCCCGCTCACGCCCGACACAGGGCACGGCGGAGCGAGTCGCCAAATCCATTCTGGCGAGATCGTTGCTCACCTGGCGCATGGCCGGCGCTGGGATGATCAGGCCGTCGATGCGCGATCGGTCGTAAACCGACAGGCCCAGATGTACGCTCGCCAGCGTGGTGACCGTTCCGCTCGTCCCGAGCAGCCGCCGTCCGGCCGCGACCTCGGGCAGGCGGGCGGCAAAGGGGCGCATCGCATCCGCCACCTGATCCTTCATCCACCGGTAGCATTCCGCAGTGCCGTCCATGCCGCCGGCCGCGCGCGTCGCCTCGGTGAGGGATACCACGCCCCAGGGCGCACTGTGCCAGTCCAGCACGCCGGGCACGGGATCGCCGGCATCGATCAGGACGAGTTCGGTCGATCCGCCGCCGATGTCGAAGACCAGGGCCGGGCCCTTGCCGGCCTCGAGCAGCGCGTGACACCCCAATACGGCCAGCCGCGCTTCCTCTTCGGCGGTGATGATGTCGAGTCGGATTCCGGTTTCGCGCTGGACGCGTTCGATGAAGGCCCGACCGTTGCTCGCTCGGCGGCAGGCTTCGGTCGCCACCGATCGGGCGAGGCTGACACGGCGGCGCCGCAGCTTGTCGGAGCAGACGCGCAGCGCGGCGATGGTGCGGTCGATGGCCGCTTCGCTCAGATGGCCGCTCGACGCCAGTCCTTCGCCGAGCCGGACGATGCGCGAAAAGGCATCCACCACGGTGAAGCCGTCGTTCGCCGGACGCGCGATCAGCAATCTGCAGTTGTTCGTTCCCAAATCCAGCGCCGCATAGTTCCGTGCGCCCGGCCAGCGTTCGCGCGCCGGCGATGTGGTTGCCTCGTTGCCGGAAGCGCGATTCCGGCGGTGCGGCAACCGGGTGGGATATTCCCCCATGCCGTCACTCACTTATTTCCATGTTCCGTCACGGCCGAAATGGCCGCTCGGTGCTTGACCGCGAAGGTAGCGCAGGCCCGCGGCCTCGGCAAGCGGGGTCCGGAGGGCTGATGCCGCAGTGTTGACAGCCCGCGGCGCGCCGCCTATCTCGCGCGCCTCGTTGCCCCGTCGTCTAATGGTAAGACTACGGACTCTGACTCCGTCAATCGTGGTTCGAATCCACGCGGGGCATCCAGCTTCTTCTGCTCCCTCCCGCTGAACGATGTCGCGGCTGCGCCGCGATCACCGTAGCGCCTCGGCGATCAGCTTGCGCGATTCGGTATCGGACCAGTCGCGGTCGCCGGTATAGCGCCAGACCTCCTTGCCGGTCGCGTCGTACAGCACCGTTGTCGGCAGGTTGCCGCCAAGCGTGGTGCTCCAGCCCATGTCGGGATCGACATAGGGCTGCAACGCTGCATAGTCGCGCTTCGCGAACCAGGGACGGACCGCTTCCGCGCCGCCTAGATCCTGGCTGATCGGCACGACTTTCAGGCGGTCGCCCATGTCGCTTGCCAATGCGTCGAGCGTCGGCATTTCCTTGATGCACGGTGCGCACCATGTCGCCCACAGGTTCACCAGTACCGGGGATCCGCGAAAATCGTCGAGCGTGTGCTTCGCGCCGGAAAGATCGGTAAAGCCGATGTCGGGGGCGGCTTCGCCGGCATGGCTGCGGTCGATCCCGCCGGCTTCGCCCACCGTGTCCGAAGCTGCGCTATCGGTCGCCATCGGTTCGCCTTTCCCCGGCGCTTGCTCCCCACCGGGCGATTGCCTATCGCAACCGGCGGCTCCCAACAGGCCGATGAGGAGAAAAGCGATTCCGGAGCGCATGTCAGGGTCCAATGCGATGTGGGGCGGACGCTTCGCCGAAGGGCCGTCCGCGGTCATGCGTGAGATAAATGCCTCCATCCCCTTCGACAAGCGGCTGTGGCGCCACGACATTGCGGGGTCGAAGGCGCATGTCGCGATGCTGGCGCAGCAAGGCATCGTCTCGGCCACCGATGCCGAGGCCATCACACGGGGCCTGGACGCCGTCGCCGCCGATTATGAAGCGAGGGGCGTGCCGGAGGATCTGGCGCTCGAAGACATCCACATGGTCACCGAAAAGACCCTGGCCGAAAAGATCGGCCCGGCGGCGGGACGGCTGCACACCGCGCGTTCGCGCAACGACCAGGTGGCGACCGACTTCAAGCTGTGGACCCGCGATGCGATCGACGAGCTTGATGCAGGCCTCTCGGCGCTTCAGGACACGCTGCTCGCCCGTGCCGAAGAACATGCCGCGAGCGTGATGCCCGGCTTCACCCATCTCCAGTCGGCGCAGCCGGTGACGCTGGGCCATCACCTCATGGCCTATTACGAGATGATCGCGCGCGACCGCGGTCGCCTTGCCGATGCGCGGCGGCGGTTGAACGAATGCCCGCTGGGTGCCGCGGCGCTCGCCGGCACCGGCTTTGCCATCGACCGCGAGGCGACGGCGGCGGCGCTCGGCTTCGACCGGCCGACGCGCAATTCGCTCGATTCGGTCTCCGACCGCGACTTCGCGCTCGAATATCTTACCGCGGTGACGCAAGCGAGCCTGCACCTGTCGCGACTGGCCGAGGAGTTCGTCATCTGGGCATCGCAGCCCTTCGGCTTCGTCGCCCTGTCCGACCAATGGTCGACCGGTAGCTCGATTATGCCGCAGAAGCGCAATCCCGACGCGGCCGAGCTGGTGCGCGGCCATGCCGGGCGGATCGCGGGCTGCTGCACCGCACTGATGATGACGATGAAGGGCCTGCCGCTCGCTTATTCCAAGGACATGCAGGACGACAAGCCGCCGGTGTTCGAGGCGCACGATCTGATCGCGCTCGCCGTCGCGGCGATGACGGGAATGGTCGAAAGCGCCCGGTTCCGTGCCGATCGCATGCGTGCATTGGCGGAGGCGGGTTTCGCCACGGCGACCGATCTGGCCGACTGGCTGGTGCGCGAGGCAGGGCTGCCCTTCCGCGAGGCGCATCATGTGACCGGGCGCGTCGTGGCCGAGGCGGAGAAGCGCGGCGTCGCGCTCGACGGCCTGACGCTGGAGCAGCTCCGCGCGGTGGACGAGCGCATCGATGCGCGGGTGTTCGATGTACTGAGCGTCGACGCGTCGGTGGCCAGCCGGACCAGTTTCGGCGGTACGGCGCCCGAGCGGGTGCGCGAGGCCGTATCGACGGCGCGCAAGAATCGCGGAGAGCGTGCATGAGGCCGATGACCTTCCCCCGTCTTTGCTTCGCCGCTGGTGCGCTGGCCCTGTCCGCTTGCGGCGCGAAGAATGCGCTGGAGCCGCCCGAGGGGCAGCCGCTGCCGCCGCCGCCTTATGGCGCGGAAGAAGCGCCGACTGCGTCGAATCTGCTGTCGCCTGCCCCGGAGATGCGGCCGCAGCGCAGCGACGAATTGCTGAAGGATTCGCGCGAACGCGAACCCGATCCGTTCGACCTCCCGCCCGAAGGCTGATTTCATGGATTTCTTTTCCCAACGGGCCGGCAGCCTGCATGCCGAGGATGTCCCGCTGGACCGCATCGCCGAGGCGGTGGGGACACCGGCCTATGTCTATTCGCGCGCCACGCTGGAACGGCATGCCCGGGTCTTCCGCGACGGGCTGAAGCAGATCGAGCGGCTGCACCTCGCCTTTGCCATCAAGGCCAACCCGAACCTCGCCGTACTGCGCGTCCTGGCGGATCGCGGCTACGGCGCCGACGTGGTCTCCGGTGGCGAGATGGCGCGCGCGCTGGCGGCCGGCGTGCCGGCCAGGGACATCGTGTTTTCCGGCGTGGGCAAGACGATCGGAGAGCTGGAAAGGGCTCTCGATGTCGGGATCGGGCAGTTCAACCTGGAGCACGAGCCGGAGGGCCGGGCGCTCGCCGGACTGGCGGCGGCGCGGGGGCAATCCGCGCCGGCGGTGCTGCGCGTCAACCCCGATGTGGATGCCGGCACCCACGAAAAGATTTCGACCGGGCGCGCGGAAAACAAGTTCGGCGTGCCGATAGACGAGGCGCGGGCGATGTTCGGCCGGCTCGCGGCGGAACCGGGCCTCGCCCTGCGCGGCGTGGCGATCCATATCGGCAGCCAGCTCGGTGATCTGGCGCCGCTGGAACGCGCCTATCGTCGGGTCGGGGAACTGATCGCGATGCTGCGCGGCGACGGCCATGCCGTCACCCATGTCGATCTCGGCGGCGGACTGGGCGTGCCCTATCGCCCCGGCGACGTGATGCCGAGCCCGGCCGAATTCGGCGCGATGGCGGCGCGCGTGACCCAGGGGTGGGATGTCGACCTGATGTTCGAGCCCGGCCGCGTGATCGCGGGCAATGCCGGGGTACTGCTGACCCGCGTGATCTGGGTAAAGCCGGGCATCACGCATCCTTATGTCATCGTCGATGCGGCGATGAACGACCTTGCGAGGCCGTCGCTCTACGACGCCTATCACGCCTTCGAGGCGGTGCGCCCGAGCGGCGACCGGATGACGGCCAATATCGCCGGGCCGGTATGCGAAACCGGCGACACCTTCGCCATGGGGCGCGAAATCGACCGTGTCGGACCCGGCGACCTGGCGGTGTTCCGCACCGCCGGCGCCTATGGCGCGACCATGGCCAGCACCTATAACAGTCGCGCCCTGGTGCCGGAGGTCATGGTCGATGGCGACCGTTACGCGGTCGTCGCCGATCGCATCCGCCCCGAAACCATCATGGCGGCCGAACGCGTGCCGGACTGGCTGACATGAGCATGACCGGCCTGCCCGTGCTGCTCAGGCTGGCGGGGCGGCCGGTGATCCTTCTCGGCGACGGCCCGGCGGCGGAGGCGAAGCGGCGGCTGCTGGAACGCGCCGGCGCGGATGTCGTGACCGACGTTGATGCAGGCGCGGCGCTCGCCGTGGTGGCGATCGCGGACGATGCCGAAGCGCAGGCCGCGATCGCGCGGTTGCGCGTGCGCGGCGTGCTGGTGAACGCGGTCGACCGACCGGCGCTTTGCGATTTCACCCTGCCGGCGATCGTCGAGCGCGATCCCGTGCTGGTGGCGGTCTCCACCGGCGGGGTATCGGCGGGACTGGCCGCGGCGCTTCGCCAGCGGCTGGAGGCGTTGCTGCCGGCGAGCCTCGGCGCATTGGCGAGGGAGATGGGCGGCGCGCGAGACGCGATGCGGGCGCAATGGCCCGATAACGAGGCCAGGCGGCGGCGGATCGCGGCGGCGCTGGCGGATGGCGGACCGCTCGACCCCCTGGCGGAGCACGGCCCCGGTGCGGTTTCCGACTGGCTTGCCGCGCCCGAGGCCGATCCGGCCGCCGGGCTGGTGACCATCCGCCTGCGTTCGGCCGATCCCGATGACCTCACGCTGCGGGAAGCGCGCTGGCTTGCGGACGCGGACCGGGTCTTTCACCGCGCCGATGCGCCTGCTGGCATTCTCGAGCGGGCGCGGGCCGATGCCGAACGGATTGTCTGCGCCGCTGCGCCTGCCGATCCCGGAGCGGGCTTGTCGGTCGACCTGGACCGGGCGCGATGAGCGGCTTCGCCTTCCGGGTGGCGGACGGTGCCGTCCATGCCGTCGCGGTGGACGACGCGCCGGGGGCGACCGGCGATCTCGTCTGGGTACACCTCGCCGCCAACGACCGGGAAGCGCATCGCTGGCTGTGCGAGCGGGCGGGGCTCGGCGACCATATCGCCGACACGCTGACCGCCAGCGAAACGCGCCCGCGGTGCGATCCGGCGCCCGGCGACGGCGTTTTCATCAACCTGCGCGGCCTGTCGGACGAAGCACGGGAGCTTTCCGATCCGCTGGCGTCGGTGCGAATCTATGCGCGCGAGGGCCGGGTGGTGAGCGTTTCGCGAAAGCGTCTCAACGGCGTCGCGGTCGTCTGCGATGCCATTGCCGGCGGCGGAATCGACGATCCCGGCGATCTGATCGCCGCCATCGCCACGGCGATCACGAACGAGCTGGACCCCGCCGTTGCCGATCTGGGCGATTCGCTGGACGATTGCGAGGAACGCCTCGAAGCCGACAATGCCTTCGCCCTGCGCCGCCGCGTCAACCACGTCCGGATCGAGGCGATCGGCTATCGCCGCTTCCTCTATCCGCAGCGTTCAGCGCTGGAAAAGCTGGCTACCATCGAGGTTCCCTGGCTGGCCGAGGATGACCGGCTGCACCTGGGCGCGGCGGCGGACCGGGCCGCGCGCATGGCGGAGGAACTGGAAAGCATTCGCGAGCGGGCGGCGCTCATACACGAAACGCTGACCGACCTGCGCGCCGAACAGATCGATCAGCGCTCGCTGATCATCGCGGTCGTCGCCATGGTCTTCCTGCCGTTGACCTTTCTTACGGGGCTGCTGGGCATGAATGTAAGCGGCATCCCGTTCGCGCATCGGTCCTGGGCGTTCGCCGGCGTCGTTCTCGTCTGTGCCGTGCTCGCGCTGGCCATCACCGCGTATTTCGCCAGGCGGCACTGGTTCCGCCGTTGAGCCCGCCGGTCAGCGGTCGAGGAACCAGCGCATCTGATTGAGCATCAGCCGCAATTGCGGCTCGGCCGCGGCCACGCAGTCGCCCCGCTCGCCGGTATTCACGGCGACGCCCAGCGGCGTCGGCCATCCGCGCAGCGCGTGGACGATGGTGCGCAGCGCTTCCAGCGTCGATACCGCCGCCTGCCAACCACCGGCGGTCGCGATCAGCCCCACCGGCATGCCATCGAAATAGACCCGCTCGTCCCCGCGGAGCAATTCGACGTGATCGAGTGCATTCTTGACCATGCCCGACAGCGACCCATGATAGCCGGGCGAGCCGATAATCAGCCCGTCGGCGCTGCGCAGCACGTCGAGAAACCGGGTGATCGCATCGCTGGCCAGCGCTTCCTCGGGCTCGAAATTGGGAAAGGCGATGACGTCACCGGTGAGCAGCGTCGTGCGTGCGCCCGATTCGGCGGCGATCGACAGCGCTGCGTCGAGCAGCGCGCCGGTGGCGGATTGCGGGCGCAGCGTGCCGCCCAGGGCGACGATATGCGGTTGCTTCATGCGCCCGCGCTAGACGAAAGCGCGGCGCGATGCCACCCGTGCCGCGGGATCAGGCGCGAACGCTGGCCCAGGCTTCCGCGATTTCGCGCAGGCTCTGCGCGGCGGTGCGAAAGGGCGCGGGATCCTGTCCGATGCTCGCGGCGACCACGCTTTCGCGCAAGCCGCGATAGAGCGTGGCGAGCGTTCGCGAGACGTCCCCGCCGCGAGTGAAGTCGAGACCGGATTCTAGGGCGAACAGGATGGCGGTCGCGCGGGTGATGCGCTCCGACTTGATCTGGTATTGCTTGTTCTCGACCGCCCAGGCCGCGGTCTCCAGCGCGCGAACGCCTTCTTCGTACAAGAGGCCGACAAGCTGGTGCGGATCGGCGCCACCGGCGCGCGACACCAGGTCGATCTGGCGATAGGTCTCGGCCGGATTGCCGGCAAGCGCGGTGGCATAGCGATACATGGCCGGCCTCAGCTATCCGCGTTCCACGCCTCGATCTGGTTCTCCAGAAACGTCTGCGTCGATTTATAGGCCGCGACCTTCGCGTCCATACTCGCGAATTGCTGGGTCAGCCGCTCGCGCATCTGCGTGGCGTCGGCGGCAGCCTCTTCCTGCGCCTCGGTCGCATCGTCGATCTGCGAATTGTAGAGCTTCTCGCTGGCGCCCAGGCCGAAGAAGGAACTCGTGGCGCGCGTCGCGATCGCCTCCAGCGCCGCGGGAAGGCCGTCGCCGGTCGACAGCAGCCCGGGCGAAAACATCTTTTCGACCGTATCCGCATGGCTGGTCAGCATCTTGTCGAGCACGTCCGTGTTGACGCTGAGCGTACCGTCCCGGTTGGTGCCGACGCCGATCTCGGCCAAGGTGGACGGTTCGCCCGCCACCCCGTCATTGACCAGGTTGACGACGGTGAGTTGCGACAGCGACTGGCGCAGCGATTTCGTCGCCGTGTCGCTCGTCAGGTCGCCTGTCTTGGGATCGAGATGACTTTGCACCGACGCCATCAGGCTGTTGTAGGTGTCGACGAAGTTGACGACCGCCTGGCGCAGGTTCGCGGTCGGCAGGCTGCTGCCGATCGTTACCGTCGTCCCCGGACTGGCCGATCGCAGGTCGAGTTGGACGCCCGCGATGAGGTCCTTCACCTGGTTGGTGGAGCGCTTGAGCGACACGCCATCGACCGTGACGAGCGCATCCTGCGCCGCGGTGCTGACGGTGGTGCCGCTTGCGCCGGTGCCGACATTCAGCGCCGACAGGCCCGGCGCCGTCGCATCCTCGGTTGCGGTCAGGGTGAAGGCCTGTTCGGCGCCGGTCTGTCCCTTCAGGATCAGCCGGGCGCCGTCGGCATCGCTGACGATACTCGCCGTGACCCCGGCATTCTTCGCGTTGATCGCGGCGGCGATGCCGTCGAGGCTGGAATTGCTGTCGTCGATGGTGATGTCGACGGCGCTTGCGCCGCCGGCGGTGAAGCCGGTCATCGCGCCGCCTGCATCCACCGTCGCCGTGCCGAAGGTCAGGGTCAGCGTACCCTTGCCGACCGTCGCGCTGCTGTCGGCGAACGCGCCGGAATTGACGACCTGTGCCTTGGCGAGCTGTTGCACCTCGAGAGAGGTGTCGAGGCCGGACAATTTCGCGCCCGGCAGCGTGCTGACCTGCACGATCGCGCTGTCGCTGCTGCTCGGCTGGCTGGTGAGCGAGCCGCCCTCGGCGAGGGCGTTGAGCGCGTCGGCGAAGCCGCGGATACCGCTCTTGAGTTCGGACACGCCGGAAATCCGGGTGTTGAGCGTGTCGATGCGGGTGGAAAGCTGCTGGTCCTTGGCGGCGAACTGCGCATCGACCAGGCTTTCGATCATCGACTTGGTGTCGATGCCCGAGCCGGTGCCGAGTGCGTTCAGGATCGAGTCGGTCATGCGCGTTTGTCCCCTACCCACCGGATAACGACCGGCGGCCCGCCGGCTTTAGGAAGTGCTGCCATCCCGCTGCCCATGTTCGTCGAACCGCGCGGTTTCGGGCACGTCGATCGCCGGCGGCGACCCGCCGGCCCGGGCGTTCACGTTGAAGATGAAAGCCAGCGCCACGGCGATCGCCTGATACAGGTCGTCGCGAACCTCCTGCCCCTCGCGGCTGGTGAAATAGACCGCGCGCGCCAGCGCCGGCGATTCGAGCGTCGGCACCTCGAATTCACGCGCGAGTTCGCGCAGGGCGAGCGCGGTCTCGCCCCGGCCCTTGGCGACGACGACGGGCACCTGGTCGCGGCCGGCGTCATAGCGCAAGGCGACGGAGAAATGCGTCGGGTTGGTGAGCACGACATGCGCCTCGGCGACGGCCTTGCGAAAGGAGCGCTTCATCACCTCGCGCTGCTTGCCGCGCAGCGCCTGCTTGGCTTCCGGCGAGCCTTCCGTTTCCTTGTGCTCGTCCTTCACCTCCTGCTTGGTCATCTTGAGCTGGTTCAGATGTCGAAAGAGGGCGATCGGCAGATCGACGGCGGCGATCATGGCCAGTCCCGCGGCCATGGCGAACAGCAGCATGATGAAGTCCTGGCCGAGCGCGCCGACAGCGCCTTCCAGGTCGGAGGACACCAGCCCCATCGCCCGGTGCGCGGTCGACCACAGCATGGTGAAGCCGATCGCGCCGAGCAGGATCACCTTCATGAGCGACTTGCCCAGTTCGATCATGCCTTGCGGTCCGAACATGCGCTTGACGCCCGAGGCGGGGTTGAGGCGCGACGGCTTGGGGGCCAGCAGCTTGCCGTTGAACTTCACCCCGCTCAGCACCGCTTGCCCCGCCACCGCGACGAGGATGGTCAGCGCGAACAGTCCGCCGAGCGAGGGCAGCAGCCGCCAGCCGGAATCCGCGAGCGGGCGCAGCGGGTCGAAGTCGGCGACATCGGCGGGTCCGAAGGTGAAGCATGCGACCAGCACGGCCTTGCACGCCGCCATCAGCGACGGGCCGAGCAGCGCCATCCAGGCACAGCCCGTCAGCACCACGATTGCGGTTGCGAAGTCGCGCGACCGCAGGATCTGGCCGTCCTCGAACGCTTTCTGTTTGCGCTTGGGTGTCGGGCTTTCGGTCTTTTCGCCGCCGCCGTTGCTCTCCGCCATCAGCCGAGCACCAGCCGCTGCGTCGCTTCCAGCCCCTCACGAATGATGACCAGCATGTAATCGCCCATCGCCGGCATCGCGACGAGCAGCGCGATCACGCCGACGAACAGGCTGGCGGGCAGGCCCACCGCGAACAGGTTGAGCGCCGGCGCCGAGCGCGACAGCATGCCGACGACGACGTTTAGGCACAGAAGCAGGAAACCGACCGGCAGCGCCAGCAACAGCCCGGCGAGGAAGGCGTAACCGCCGAACAGCGCGATGTTCATGAGCTGCGCAGGCGCCAGCCACGCTCCGGGCGGCAGCATGGTGTAGCTTCGCACGATCAGTTCGACGAGCACGAGATGCCCGTCAACGGACAGGAACAGCAGCGTCAGCAGGATCGACAGGAAGTTGCCGAGCGCGGGCGTCGAGGCGCCGTGCTGCGCATCGATCGTGGTGGCAAAGCCGATGCCCATGGAAATGCCGATCGCCTCGCTCGCCACCATGGGCGCTGCAAAGGCGATCTGGAGGATGAAGCCGAGCGCGAGGCCGATCAGCGCCTCGCCCGCGACCGACAGGAAGGTCGACAGGGCAAAGATCTCCTCCGGTACCGGCACGTGCGCGGCAGTCAGCGCGAGGACGGCGATGGCGCCCGATAGCGTGATGCGCACCGGCAACGGGATCGACACCGCGCCGAACACGGGCGCGGCGACGAACGCGGCGCCGACGCGCACCATCGTGAAGAGGAGCGCCCAGAGCTGCGGCTCGATCGAGAGGCCGAAGCCGAGCATCTATCGGACGAGATCGGGGATGCGTTCGAAGATCGAAACGGTGAAGTCGCTGAGCAGCCCCAGCATCATGCCGCCGAAGATCGCCAGCGAAATGGCGACGATGGCGAGCTTGGGGATGAAGGACAGGGTCTGCTCGTTGATCGACGTCGCCGCCTGCACCATGCCGATGATCAGGCCGGTGATAAGCGCGGGAAGCAGCACCGGCGCGGAGACCAGAGCGAGGATCCAGAGCGCCTGACGCCCGACCGAGAGGAAGTAATCGGCGTCCATGAGGCTATCGCACGAAGCTGTTGGCGAGGCTGCCCATCGTCAGCGCCCAGCCGTCGACGAGGACGAAGAGCAGGAGCTTGAACGGCAGCGAGATGATGGTCGGCGACAGCATCATCATGCCCAGCGACATCAGCACGGTCGCGACGACGAGATCGATGATGATGAAGGGCAGGAAAATGAGGAATCCGATCTGGAACGCGGTCTTCAGCTCGCTCGTCACATAGGCCGGCAGCAATACCGAATAGGGCACGTCGGTGGCCGAGCTGTACGGACCGCTGTTCGCCATGTCGGCGAACATGGTGAGGTCGCGCTTGCGCGTCTGCTTCATCATGAAGGCGTGCAGCGGCCTGCCGCCGCTCTCGATCATCTGGGTCGCACTGATCTGTCCATCGGCATAGGGCTGGATCGCGGCCTCGTTGATCTGCGAAATGGTCGGCGCCATCACGAACAGAGATAGGAACAGCGCCAGCCCGACCAGCACCTGGTTCGGCGGCGTCTGCTGCAGGCCAAGCGCCTGACGGAGCACCGCGAGCACGATGACGATGCGGGTGAAGCTGGTCATCATCAGGAGGATGCCGGGCAGAACCGACAGAAGCCCCATGATGATGAGTATCTGAAGCGACAGTGCGAGCGGCGCATCCTGGCCACCGCCCAGATCGCCGAGCGCGCGGTCGAGCGCGTCGCCGACGCCGGGTGCGGCCGGCGCAGCGGGCGCGGGCGTCTGGGCCAGCGCGGGATGCGCCAGCAGAATCGCGATCAGCAGCGCGACGAGCAGCCCCAGGCTGCGCGCGGCGAGCGACCCTCGTCGCGGAAATAGGCTGGACGTCATCGATCGGCCTTGTCGATCAACGCGACGTTGCCGCGGGCGACGGAGACGAGCAGGCGCCTCCCCTCGAACTCGATCACCGCAAGCCGGGTGCCGGGGGAGATCATCATGGTTTCCCTGACCTGGAGGAGCTTGTCTCCCTGCTGTCCCGGCAGCCGCGCCTCCAGCTTGCGCCATGCCCACAGGCACGCGATCAGGAGGCCGCAGACCAGCGGCAGCAGGATGACCAGCTTCAGGACATAGGCCCAGATCACAGCTTGGCGACCCGCCGCTCGGGGCTGACGAGCTCGGTCATGCGGATGCCGAAGCGGTCACCCACCGTCACCACTTCGCCGCGGCCGATCAGCGTGCCGTTGACGAACAGGTCGAGCAGCTCGTTCGACTGGCGGTCGAGCTCGATCACGCTCGATTCGCCCAGCGCCAGCAATTCGCGCAGCGTCAGATGGGTCGAACCGATCTCGACCGTCAGCTTGACCTCGACATCCTGCAGCAGCCGGAAATTGGCGGCCACCGCGCCGTCGGTCGGGAAGCTTCCCGTCATGTCGTTCATTGGAAGTCCTCTTCATCGAAATGGTCGAGCGAATTGATGCGGATCGCCGCGCGTCCGTTCGCCGTGCCCACGGTGCCCGCGCCGATGCGGTTGTTGGCGACCATGACCGGCACGTCGCGATCGACGCGGATGGGGATGACGTCGCCTTCGCGAAGCTCCATCAGTTGTCCGATGGTGATCGTCGGCTCGGCGAGCACGGAGCGGACCTTGAAGCGCACTTTCATCGCCGCGCGCGTCAGGCCGTTGTTCCAGCGCGGGTCGGGCTCGGCCGAGCGGCCGTGGACCTTCGCCGTCAGTTCCGCACCGAACGGCTTCAGCGCCGACACGGGATAGAGCAGATCGACGAATTCCGGCTTCGCGCCGTCGGCGGCGATGCCGAAGCGCGTGATCACCATCGGATCGTCGCTGTCGATCGTGGACAGCATCACCGGATTGGTTTCCAGGCTGGTCGCTTCGAAACCGATCCGCGCCACCGGTTCCCAGGCGCTGGTGATCGGCCCGTCCATCATCCGGGCCAGGCGGTGGACCATGGATTCGGCGGCGGCGGAGAACTCGGCGGGCATTGTGCTCGGCCCGTCGCCATTGCCGCCGAAGAAGCGATCGAGCAGTTCGAGGACGAAGCGGCCGTCCAGGACCAGCAGCGCCTGGCCGCCGCCCGGCGACATCGCCAGCGGCAGCCACGCCGTCAGCCCCTGCTCGCGTTCCGCGCAGTAATCGGCAAATCGTTGCACGCTCACCGGTTCCGCCCAGCTCCGCACCGCACGGCCGAGCATGGGCTCGAACACGCGCCGCATCCCGCGCGCGAGCCGCGCCGACAGGTGCTGGAGCGTGTGCAGATCGCCGAACGGATTCAGACTGGAGCCCGCAAAGACCGGTGCGTGCTCCGCATCGGCCCTGGGCTGCTGCCGCCGTTCCGTCGGCGCTTCGGGTGAATCGGTGTTAACCATGCACGGTCACTGAACAACAAAATTGGTAAAATAGACGTTACCAATCCCGCCGAAGCCTTCCTTCTGCTCGAGCGTGTGGTTGATCGAATCGCGCAGCCGCTTCTGCAGCTTGCGCTTGCCCTGCATGGAGAAGACCTCGTCCTCCGGCGTATCCCCGAGCGCCATCAGGACGGCCGAACGCACGGCGATTTCGTGCGTTTTCAGGCTCTCCAGCACGCGGTCGTCATAAGGTGTGGAAACCGCCAGGCCGACCTGGATGAAATGCACGCTGTCGCGCAGGTTGGAAGTGAACTCCTTGTCCATGGCGTAGTAATTGGACGCATATTTATCGCCGCCCACGCCGGTGGGAGCGCCATGCGTCTCGCCGCCGCCTTCGCCGTGCCCACCTTCGCCGTCACCGCCGATGGCGACGCGCTTTTCCTCAGACTTCGGGACCAGTTGCGGTACGTCGGGGGCGTGAGCGGTCGTCGCTGCGCCGCCGCCGATCAGGCCGGACTGCGCCGCGTACAGGCCCGCGCCCAGGCCGCCGCCGAGCAGCAGCACGATGCCGCCGATCACAAGCACCAATGTCTTCATCTTTCCGGATTTCTTCGGAGCTTCGGCAGCCTTGCCGTCAGTTTCCGCCATGCGAGATTCCTTTCGTTAGGCGATTCGGTAATCGGAAGTGGTGCGGGCATCGGATTCCTCCGCGCGCGCCAGTCGGTTGGGGAGTGCGGGCGCATCCCGATCGGGGTGGCGGCCCTGGCCGGCATCGCCGCCGGTGCCGCTGTCGACCGTCGTCTGGCCGAGCCGCACGCCGCGGGCATCGGCAAGCTCCGCCAGCCGCGGTGCCGCATCGCTCAACGCGGCACGTGCCGCCGGATTGTCGGCGGTGAAATGGACATGCACATGGTCGCCGTCCTGACGCACCGAAACGCCGACCTTGCCGAGCGCATCGGGCGCAAGTCGAATCTGGCCGTGCTTGCCGTCGTTGCTCATGCGCAGCGATTCGATGCGGTCGATCATCTTTTCGATGCCGGCGTCCTGGCGCAGGTCCATCGGCTGCTGGCTTGCGCCGTCGGTCATCGCGGACGGCGCGGCGATGGTGCGGCCGTGAAGAGCCTGCCCGGCGAGAATGGCGGCATCGTCGTCGCCATCGCTGCGGGAGGCGATGCGGGTCATCGCCGGCTCGGCCTCCGTGCGCACGAAGCCGGCGAGGGAAGCGCCGGCGCTGGTAGTATCCATCGGCGCCGCCACAGGGGCACTAGCAGGGAACGCGTGCTGCGGCGGCATCGGCGCCGGCTGCGGGCGCTGGGGAGCAGGAGGATGACCGGCGTCCACCTTGTGCGTCGAGGATGTTGCGACCGGGGCTTTCTGGCTCGCACCGTGCACCGCACCGGAATCGCGACTGCCTGTTTCGGTAGCGACCGGCCGGTCCGCAGTGACCGGCTGCTGCGCCTCGTTCGCTGCCATTCGCGTGCGTCCGGGAGCGGTTTCCAGTCGCGCGTCGATCCGCTGCGCTACGGACAGCCGCTCGGCGGACTGCCGCACGGCGGGCTTCCCGTCGGATTTCGCCGGGACCGGCGTGTCGTGCATGTGCGGCGCTGCGACGGCCGCCCTATCGGCAGCGGGCGGAGGAAGCCGCTTGCCGCCGTCCTGCGCTAGCTGATTGCGCGCTGTTGCGGGAGCGGGGCTGGCGTCGGTGTCGCTGTGAACCGCTCGCCTGCCGTTCTCGGTTTCGACCACCCGGATGACAGGCGCCCCGCCGTCCGGGGCGGCTGGTCGAGGCTGGTCCCGACGGCTGCGGATCGCGGTGCCGTCCGCCGTGCGGTCCTGAAGAATCGCACCGCTATCGGAATGGATTTCGGGTCGGCCATTCGTCACGGCCGACACCGGCTTCGGTGAGGGACGTGCGTTCGTCGGTGTTTCGGGCGAAGCATCGGACGGCGGGGACGCTGCCTCGGTAGCAAGGTCCTTCATCGCTGTGTTCCGCTCGGCGGCATGGGTGCTGGCGGGCGCGACGGGACGCTCCGCTCCCGTCGCGGTGCCGGCGACCTCGGTCGGAGCGCTCTCGGGCGTTCCGATTTCAGCCGGGGACTGTGCCGCGAAGGGGAGGGACGCGGCCATGGACGCCTCCGAATGCGCGCGGTGCTTGCTGGTTTCGGGCTCCTGCTCGTCGGACGCCGGGTGTGATTTCGCCTCTCCGCCTTTTGCCGCGACATGCGCGTTGGTCGGCGGCATCGGCACATCGCGCGTGCCGGGGGCTGCCGGGAGAGCCTGCCCCTTCGGATCGTGCGCGTCGGCCTTGCCGAGCTCCGGCGGCAACAGGATGCCGGTTCCGGCAAGCAGTTGCCGTACCGAGCCGTCCGGCTTTTCCGATTCTGCCGCGTCCGACGGGCTGACCGAGACCGCGGCCAGCGCTAGCGCGAAGCCTGGACCGCCGCTGCTTTCGCGCGGTAGTGCGGCCTTACCGGATGGCAGGCTCAGGAGGGGGGCAGCGATGGGTTTCATGAATGGGCGGCATCCGTCGTTCGAACCGATATCAGCAAGGATCGTGCCGTTTCGGCCGTGCTGTCGCGGGCATCGCTTCCAGCGTCCGGCGCGCTTTCGCCGCGGCCGCTTCTTCCGCGCGCTCCATCAATTTTTCGACCGCGCTCTGGTCGCGCCATGCCGCCTGTGTACGTTCGCGGGCATCGTCCAGCCCCCGTTCGGCCGCCGCCAGCCGGCGCTTGGCCGTATCCGCCGATTGCTGCAGCCGGTCGCGATAATGGGCGGCGGCGATGAAGTGCGTCGCGTCGGTGGGCGTCGGCGTGGCGGCCGGCGCGACGGCGGCGTGCAACTGGTCGATGCGATCGCGGAGCGCGGTTTCGCCGGCAACGCGCTCGACCGCCTTCGCTTCGTCGGCCCGGACGAGATCGAGCTGCAGTGACCGCACCCGGTGGAGCCGCGCGAGCCGCTTGGCCGAACGGTCAGCCATCGCCGAATACGCCGGTCAGCTCCGCCACCGCGTCGGACAGCGTCACGACCGCATCGGCATCCTGCTTGATATATTCCATGACCGCCGGATGGCAGGCGAGCGCCGCATCGATCGCCGGATCGGCACCGCTGCGATAGGCGCCCATCAGGATCAGATCGCGATTCTCCTCATAGGTCGCGAGATGCCGGCGCAGGATGCGGGCGGCGGCGATGTGCGGCTTTTCGGCAATATCCGTCATCACGCGGCTGACCGAAGGTCCCAGGTCGATTGCCGGATACACGCCCTGCTCGGCGAGCTGGCGCGACAGCACGATGTGCCCGTCGAGGATCGAGCGGGCCGAATCGACCACGGGATCGTTGCCGTCGTCGCCATCCGCGAGCACGGTGTAGATCGCGGTGATGGACCCGCCGGAGGACACGCAGGTGCCGGCGCGCTCGATCAGGCTCGGCAGCATGGCGATGGCCGACGGCGGATAGCCGCGCGCCGATGCCGGCTCGCCCAGCGCCAGACCGATTTCGCGCCCGGCATGGGCGACGCGCGTCAGGCTGTCCATGATCAGCAGGACCTTCTTGCCCTCGGCCCGGAACGATTCGGCGATTGCCGTGGCGCGAAGCGCGCCCCGGATGCGCAGCACCGGCGAATGGTTGGCCGGGACGGCGACGACGACCGAGCGCTTGCGCGCATCACCGGAAATCTTCGTCTCCAGAAAGTCGGCGACTTCGCGACTGCGTTCGCCGATCAGGCCCACGACCACCACGTCCGCCTCGGCCGCGCGGACCATCATGCCCAGCAGCACCGACTTGCCGACGCCGGAGCCGGCCATGATGCCGATGCGCTGGCCTTGGCCGAGCGTCAGCAGGCCGTTGATCGCACGGACACCGACGTCCATCGGCTCCCGCACGCGGCCGCGGTCGAGCGGGTTCTGGATGTGTCCGGCAAGCGGCCAGCGTCCGGCGCCGCGGATGGGGCCGTTCCCGTCGATCGGCTTGCCCGATCCGTCGACCACGCGGCCCAAGAGGGCCTGCCCGACCTCCGCCTCGCCCGGCGGGCCGATGGGCCGCACCGGCGAATTCGGCAGCAGCGCCGCCGGACCGCCGAGATTCATCAACAGCGTACGGCCGGAACGAAAGCCGATGACCTCCGCCTCGACCCTGTTCCCACCGGCGGTATCGATGGCGCACACCGTGCCGACCGGCAGCGACAGGCCGACCGCTTCCATCAACAGGCCGTCATAGGAGGCGAGCCGCCCGGAAACCTTCGGCCGGGGGATGAAATCCTGCTCGGCCAGCGCGGTCAGATAATCGTCGGTGAAGCGGTTCAGCATTTGGGCGGCACCGCCACCTGTTCCAGCGCCGCCGCGAGTTGCTCGAGCCAGAGTTCGGGGCCGTCCTCGACAACGGTCGAGACCGATTCGAGCAGGAAGCTGCCGCGCTCGATGTTCGAATCGCCCACGGGAAAGACGTTCTTGGGCAACGTGCCCTCGACCAGCGGGACGTCGTCGGGATGCAGCCGCAGCATCGCGGATTCCGCGCCGTCGGCGAGCAGTTCGGCCGCGGCCTCGATGCGGCGGAGAAGCAGATCGCCGGCCACGCCGACATCGCCGACGATGCGCCTGACGAGCAACAGCACCGTTTCCCGGATGCGCCGGGCGATGCGTTCCTGGTCGAAGGTGGGCCCTTGCGCCAGCGCGACCTGGAGCTGGCTCAGCAATTCCCGGTCGCGTGCGCCGCTTTGCGTCAAGTCGGCCATCGCGGCGGCACGCCCCTCGGCAAAGCCCGCGTCATGCGCGGCGGCGACGGGATCGACGAACTCGGCCGCTTCCTCGCCATCCTGCTTCAACTCGGGATCGAACGGATCCCATCCCTCGGTCGGATCGCATTCCGGATTGGCCGGGGAAAAGTGCCTGGGTTCAGGATTCTGCGGCTCGAAATGTTGCGGCGCCGCCTGCTTCGACGGAGGGGCGCTGTCGCGGACCCAGCTTCCGATGTCGCTGGGGGCGAAGGCGCCGCCGCTGGAAAAGGCTTCGTCGAGCGCGGTGGCGGCATCGTCGTGCCGGCCGGCGAATCCGGGAAGGAAATCAGACATAATCGTCGTCTCCGCCGCCCATGATGATGGTACCCTCCTTGCCCAGGCTGCGCGCGGTGGCGATGACGATCTTCTGCGCGTCGAGCACCTCGGTCAGGCGCATCGGGCCGCGCGCTTCCATTTCGTCGCGAATGCCGTCGGCCGCCCGGCTCGACATGCAGCCCAGGAAGCGCTCGCGCGCCTCTTCTTCGACGCCCTTCAGCGCCCGCACCAGCGTATCCGTCTCGATATTGCGGATGAGTACGCCCAGATTCTTGTCGTCGAGTTCCAGCAGATTGTCGAAGACGAACATCGCCTCCTCGATCTCCTTTGCCATTGCCCGATCGAGCTTGGCGAGCTTGGGCATGACGCGCGTCTCGGTCGCCTTGCGCGCGCCCGACAGGATCTTGGCGGCGTCGCGCGTGCCGCCGAGCTGTAGGCCCGCCGGCGTCCGCGACGCGCCCATGCGGCGCGACAGCATGTCCTTCAGCGTCTCGATCGCCTCCGGCGTGATCGGCCCCAGCCGGGCGATGCGGTGCAGGATCTGCGGCTGAGACGCTTCCGGCAGCAATTCGAATACCTTGGCCGCGACGTCCGGGTCCAGGTTGGCGATCAGCACGGCGGCGATCTGCGGATGCTCGTCCTCGATCAGCGCCGCGATTTCGGATGGTTCGAGCCATTCGAGCAGTTCGATGGCGCAGGCCGCTTCGGGCGGCGTGATGCGGGCGAGCACATTGCCCGCCTTTTCCTCGCCCAGCGCGCGGGTCATCATCGTCTGGATCTTCGGTTTGGGGTCGAAGCCGATGGCGGTGCGCTCCACCGCGCACGCGACGAAGATGTCGAGCACGCCTGCCACGTCCTCCTCGCTGACATCGGCGACGGCGAACATCGCCCGGCCGAGTTCGCGGACCTCGTCGGGATCGAGCTTCTGCAGAATGGCGGCGGCTTCCTCTTCGCCGACCAGCATCATCAGGACCGCGGCCCGTTCGATGCCGTTGAAGGTTTTGGTGGGCGCGTTCATCCCTTGGCATCCGCCTGGATCATGTCACGCACGGCGAGCGCGGCGCGAGCGGGGTTGTCGCGCGTGAAGCCCCGCACGAGGTTCACGCGCTCGTCATAGTTCCGCGCCGAGGCGAGCATGTCGATGCTGACCGGCGGTTCGCCGGCGGTTTCCTGCCCGTTCTCTCCAGCCGTGGCTTCCACAAGCTTGGCCGGTTCGTTTTCCTCACGCTTCTTCAGCAGCGCCTTGGACAGCGGACGGACGCCCAGCATCAGCACCAGGAGCGCGATGAGCACCGCCGTCCCGTTGCGCGCCGCCATCGGCACCCAGTCCGCCTGATACCATGCGGGCTCGCTGACATCGGTGGCGGACGGAGAAAACGCTTCGCTGATGACGGTCACCTGATCGCCGCGCGCCTTGTCGTACCCAACCGCTGCGCGAACCAGATCGGTGATCTTCTGGATCTCCGCCTTGCTGCGCGGCTTGCCCGTTGCCGGATCGCGCAGCAGCACCGCCACCGACAGCCGGGTGACGTCGCCCGGCATGGACTGCGTGACCGACACCTGCTTGCCGTGCGCATAGGTACGGGCATATTCTTCGCTGGTCTTGGCCGGCTGCCCGGCGTCGCCACCGGCGGCAGCGCCGTCATTGGCGGGCTGCTGCGTGCCTTCCTTCACCTGCGCCGTGGTCGGCGGCGTGTTCGACAGGGCGCCGGGAATGCCGCCCGCCGCCGCGCCGCTGTCCTTGCTCGTCCAGTTGCCCTGTTCGTTGCGGATCAGGCCGTCCTTGTCGTAACTTTCGCTGGTCGCCTGGCTCTGATCGAGATTGACCTCGGCCTGGATTTCGGCGGAGAAGTTGTTGGCGCCCACCATCGGCGTCAGCAGCTTGTAGAGCTGCGTGCGGTACTTCTCCTCGATGCGGCGCTGATAATCGATCCGCTGGTCGCCGATCGATTCGTCGAGGCCGCTCGATGCGCTGAGGAGCGACCCCATCTGGTCCACGATCGTGACGGCGTCGGGCTTCATGCCCGGCACCGACGAGGCGACGAGATTGATGATCGATCGTACCTGGGAATCGGACAGGGCACGGCCCGGCTCCAGCCGCACGATCACGGAGGCCGAGGGCGATTCCTGGTCGCGCACGAAGACCGAACTCTCCGGCTGGGCGAGGTGGACGCGCGCCTCGGCGACCGAATCGATTTCCTCGATCGACTTGGCAAGCTCGGTCTCGCGCGCCTGGCGGAGGCGCTCGCCTTCCACCGCGCGGCTGATGCCCATCGGCAGGTCGTCGAGAATGGCGTAGCCGCCGGGTGTCGATTTCGGCAGGTCTTGGCTGGCGAGCAGCATGCGCGCCTTGTGATATTCCTCTTCGGCGACGGTGATCGAGCCGGCGCCGTCGAAGCTGTTCTCGATGCCGGCGGTATCGAGCGCCTGCGTCACCGCCGCCTTGTCGGCATCGCTCAGGCTGGCGAACAGGATGCGCTGCGGCGGGGTGCGGACCATCGCCCAGGCGAGGAACGCCGCGGCGATCAGCCCGACCATGAAGACGAGCGGCAGACTGCGCTTCACCGCCGGCTGGGCGATGAAGCCGCTTACCTGCTTGAGCGGATTGGCGAGGCCCAGCGCGGTGCCGGGCTTGCCGGTCGGCGGGCCGTCGGGGGCGGGCCCCGATGCGGGTGCGAGTTGCTGGTCCATGTATTATACCGGCATGTTCATGATGTCTTTGTACGCCGACAGCAGCTTGTTCCTGACCTGCAGCGTCGCTTCGAAGCCGACCGAGGCCTGCTGGCGGGCCAGCATCACCTTGGCGATGTCGGTCGTCTCGCCGCGCTCATAGGCAGCGGAAAGGTCGCCCGCTTTCGCCTGGCTCTCGTTCACGCTCTTCAGCGCGTCGGCCAGCGTGTCGGCGAAGTCCGTCGCCTTGGCGTCCTGGGTCTGCGCAGGTGCGGCCGGAGCGGCGGCGCCCGCGGCGTTGTTGGCGCGCTGCAGCGCTGCGTTGCGCTCCAGGATCTGCGAGCGCAGCGCCATCACGCGGTCCACGCCCATCGCGCCGCCGGCGCCGTTCACGGGGCTCGTCATGCCGACACCGCCCGGACGATGTCATCGCCCTGTTCGCGCGCCTTGGCCAGCCGATAGCGCAGGGTGCGCTCGGAAATGCCCAGCTTCTTGGCGGTCTTGATCCGGCTGCCGCCGCAGGCTGCGAGCGTTTCGCGGATGGCCTGGAATTCCGACATCTGAACGATGTTGCTGAGCGTCTCCGGAGCCGCGGTGGTGGGTGCGGGCTCGGCGACGCGGTCGAAGACGATGTCGCCGGCCTCGATCCGCTCCGGTGCCGCGAGCAGCATGGCCCGCTGGATGACGTTTTCCAGCTCGCGGACATTGCCGGGCCAGTTGTGGTTCTGCAGCATCGCCAGCGCCTCGGGCGCCAACGCGGGCAGGGCGGTGCGCCCGGCGCCGTGCCGCACGATCATCGCCGCGGCAAGCGCCGCCACATCGCCCGGTCGCTCGGCGAGCGAGCGGGTGGCGAGCGGAAAGACGCTCAGCCTGTAATAGAGATCGGCGCGGAAGCGGCCCTCGGCCACTTCGGTCTGCAGATCGCGGTTGGCGCAGGCGATGACCCGGACGTCGATGGGAATGGCCTGGGTGCCGCCGATCGGCACGACCTCGCGCTCCTGCAGCGCCCGCAGCAGCTTCGCCTGAAGCTGGATAGGCATTTCCGCGATCTCGTCGAGCAGCAGCGTGCCGCCATGCGCGGCCCGGAAAAAGCCTTCTCCGCCCGAAGAAGCACCAGTGAAGGCGCCCTTCTGATGGCCGAACAGCATGGCTTCCAGCATCGTTTCCGGCAGCGCGGCGCAATTGACCGCGATGAACGGTCCGTCGGCGCGCTTCGAACCGTTATGGATCGTGCGCGCCATCACCTCCTTGCCGGTGCCGGTCGGTCCGTTGATCAGCACGGTGATGTCGGCCGCGGCCACGCGCTCGGCGAGCGCCATCAGCGCCAGGCTCTCCGGATCGGCGGCGACGGGCGCGCCGGGACCGCGCAGCAGCGCGCTCGCCATGCCGTGGGCGACGGCGGCTTCTTCCATCGGATAGGACAGCCGGGCCGGCGCGCCGTCGTGAAACGGCGTCACCGCCATCGCGTCCGCCTGGGCGAGGATGAGCGTGCGCGCCGGCACCGGCGAGGCTTCGCCGTCGGCGACCAGGAACAGGTCGCCGGGTGCGGGCTTGCGCGATTCGAGCGGCGCCGTGGTGAAGCCCTGGGCGCGCAGTGCTGACACCAGCGCGAAGTGGCCCTGCATGACGGCGGCTGACGGAAAGATCACAGGCATTCGGAAAAGTCCCCCTTACGAGGACGGTATTGCGCCCGCTGTGGTAAACGCGCGGTAAACTTTGCCGGCGGAGCGGAAAATTTTTGCCGAAGCTTTCCGCGCGCGCGAGGGCGCCCGCGAGCGGCGCGGCGGAGCCGAACTTTTTGCTTAATCCGCTTCGCCGACGGTCGTTTCCCGGTGTGGCTGCTCCAGCTCCCGCAAGGTTCGGGGGGATGCGCTGAGAGCTTGCGACGAACGGAGACGAATCATGACTGTTATCGGAACCAACACTGCGGCGCTTCGCGCGACGACGGCTTCGGCCAACTCCGACATGGCATTGTCGACGGCGATGGAGCGCCTGTCGACCGGCAAGCGCATCAACTCGGCGAAGGACGATGCCGCCGGCCTCGCCATCGCCAATTCGATGACCGCGCAGATCCGCGGCATGAACCAGGGCATCCGCAACGCGAACGACGGCATCTCGATGGCGCAGACCGCCGAAGGCGCGCTCAACGAAGTCACCAACATGCTCCAGCGTGTCCGCGAACTGGGCGTGCAGGCGTCCAACGGTACCTATAGCAGCGGTGACGTGAGCAATATTCAGTCGGAGATGACCGCGCTGAAGACCCAGATCACCAGCATTCTGGCGAACACCGAATTTAACGGCAAGAATCTCTTCGCCACCGCGTCCAACACCGTAAAAATCCAGGCCGGCGCCAATGCCAGCGACACCGTGTCTTTGACCTTCACTCAGCTGAGCACGGATACCGCGATTACCGACGCCTTGGCTGTCACGGCCTCTGGCCTGGCGACCAGTAATGCCGACCTCGCTAAGTTTGATACGGCTATCGACAAGGTCGCCACGGTGCGCGCCGGCCTGGGTGCTTCG